>CAZXFJ010000013.1:0-24800 GCA_964640435.1 uncultured Gammaproteobacteria bacterium
AACGCGTTTGATCCAATTGTTAGATTAGAAGTTGTATTAGCAATGGCACCAGTTTCGGTTGCTGTTCCTTGAGCGAGCCCATTTACATAAAAAATTAAATTATTTGCTCCTGCATCTTTATCGTATGTAAGAGCTACATGTTGCCATACGCCTAATTTAATAACATTATTGTTTGAGGTTCTTGCGGTTCCGCTTACAAATGCTCTCAATCCACCAACACTTGAAGCATTATTAAGCATCAAAGCATATCCATTTGTTGTGTTTAATTTATCTACAATTCTTCCTTGACTACTTTCACCATACGATGAAGGCTTAATCCATGCAGATATTGTTATAGTATTTGCAATATCAAGAGATGTTGAATCCGTAAAAACCACTCTACTATCTGCAACGCTAAAGCGTAGGCACGTCCCAAAATCTCTAACTACTTGTCTTTGTCCTGCTGAAGTACGAGGTTTTATAAATACATCCGTAGAATAGGTAGCATTAGTTATAGTTCCCGTATTGCTACCAATGCTATCCGCGGCGCTTGTTCCTGATCCTTCATCAAATTTCCACCACGATACTAAACCAGTAGTAGATGGTTCTATACAATAATAAAAGTCAGATACCTCTGTTGCAGATAAAGCTCGATTATATATCCTAACATCATCCATTAAGCCTAAAAACCATTCATTACCATTTTGAACATGCTGTCCAAAACCTAAATTAGCAGAAGAAGTAGCTACGCTTGGCGCACCAACAACACTATCTGTTGCTATTTGTGATCCATCCATATAAGCAACACAATTTGCACCATTGTAAGTTATTACAAAGTGATGCCATTTATTGTCTACGTAATTTACTGAGTTGATTATTCCTAAATTCTTAACACCAACTATTTCTGCAAAGATACTTCCACTACTTGTAAACCCTATATCATAGACATTGTCTTTATAAAACAATTTTCGTGAACTACCACTAAATGGAACACCCATTTTAAAACGAAAAGAAATTGACACATTTGCCATACCTTCTAAAGTTGAGTTATCACTAACAATTACTTTTGAGCTACTACCATTAAAGGATAGACACGTTCCAAAATCGTATACATTAAATCGAGGCATAAAACCTCCTATTCGTTAATTGAAGATTGACAGAAGCTAATTGCATACATATTTATCTCCATCCCACTCCTAAACTTGGAGCTATACCTGGCTGAAAAACAAACGATATACCTGTAGCTGTTGGTACATCCAAAACGTATGAACCTATCGGCATACCAGCTCCAAATATTTGTTGAACTGAGCCTGATCCTGCAGTATTGTCATAAATAGTAAGCGTTGGGTTACTTGTATGACCTACAGTAATATCATGTATAAAACCAGCTGCAGATTTAATAACAGTTAATGATGCAAGTGTTACATAAGTGTTTGAGTAGTATCTTTCAACCCTCAAAACATTATTCGTTAAATCTTCTCCCGCAAGAAGAGTAGCTTGTGAAACATTCAAACTACCATTTTGGTCTGTAATTAAGCTAGTTGAAGCACCTGAAGCTAAACTTGGAGGCGTAGGATAATAAACAGCTCCTAAAGCCCCTCCGCTACTTCCTCCACCACCGCCTGCTTCTATCGCTTTAAGTGTTTTTAAAATATCAGAGTTATTTTGACTCATGAAGGCAGTATATGAAGGCTATTTGGAGGTTTGCAAGTATTGATGAATATCCTCTACCCCACAAAATACTTTTTGATTATCAAATCCATGTTCACTCTTAAATACATCATGTAGTCTTTGAAAATGAGCTGATAAATCGGGAGCATGAAGAGTTTGACCTTCTAAATGTTTAATAGTTTTTTTATAGTTAACATATGCTTTAAGTCCAGCTTTATACACACGAGTTATATAGTCATGATCTTCAAAGTTGCAAGGGAAATATAAATCCTCTCTATAATAGCCTACTTTATCAATAGTATTCTGAGTCAACATAAAACAAGCATGAGAAAACCATTTATAATTCTCAATAACTCCAATTGCATGAGGTAAATGTTGAACGTGAATGTTTGCAATACCAGCCTGTGGTTGATCCATAGCCTCCTGCATTGCCTCAAGCCATCCTTCTGTTACTTGGGTATCATCTCCTAGAATGTTTATGTATTTACCACGAGCAAGCTTAAGAATTGCATTCCATCCATGAGAAATACCCATATTCTTATCAAATCTAATAAACACATCAGCATTCTTCTCCCAAATATCACTTCTAACAGTTGAACCATTATCACAGATAATAACCTCAGTCTCATCTCGATTAATATTTCGCAGTACTGAATCAAGACACTCAATAGCCATATCAACTAATTCTTGAGTCCTGTGAAAGATAAGTATCCCTACAGTATATTTATATTTTTTTAGATTTGGGTTAGCTGTGTCCATAGTTTTTTCCAGTCTAAGGCTGGTGATAGAAAATCTTTAACCATATGAGTAGCGAAGCTTGGGATAGGAACCCAAAGCTCATTACCATTTGCTCTCATCTCGTGCCAAACATCATTATCTAGATAGCCGTACTTTTTTAAAATATCAAACTGTTTTTCAAGTACTTCACGGGTTAAACCAAATGTCATAGTATTTCTTTCAGTTGTCCTGTAGTGTTGTTCACCAATTAAGTCAATCTTACACTCTCTTGAATGAATTGAACGATCTATATAGAAGTTCCTATGATCATATGGTGAGACTAAACCAAACTTTTCAATAGCATTGTTAATTTCTTGTCCGCATAGTGGTCTCCAGAGATAATCGCACTCAGCAAATAGTATTATAGGATCATTTTCATTCTTAGCAAGCTCATATTGAAGTAGGCATGTATCGTTAATACCAAGATTGGTAAACATTATTTCTTTTTCAAACGGAACAGCATCCAAAAGTTTTCTATATTCTTCTTCGGGACATTTATCGCAAATGAATATAACTTTAGGTTTAATATCTCCAAAAGCAAGACAAAAAGATCTTAAACAAAGTTCATTGAGTTTGAATATATCATCCTGAAAAATAGGAGGTTTAGCAGATAATGGTGACTTAACATTACAAAGTCTGTAGATTACGAGCATAGTTCTTTTAGAGCTTTCCCTATAAATTCTATTTGCTCATCTGTAAGAGAAGGATGATTTGAGATAAACATTCCTTTTTCCATAACCATGTTTGAATTTGACAGCATGCCTATCTGACCACTAGATGTACCTTTATATGCAGGATGTCTTAAAATATTACCTGAGAATATAGTTCGGGTTTCAATGTTAAGTGATTCAAAGAAATCCATAACCTTTTTTCTCTCAATTCCTTCACAAATTATAGGAAAACCAAACCAACAACTCTCAGCGCCTTTTACATTATTCTCAACTATTCTAAACTCAGGATAATCTTTAAATACTTCTTTTAATTTAAAATAATTCTTACGTCTTGTATCTTTAAACTCTTTAAGCTTTGTAAGCTGGATTCTCCCCATAGCACATTGAAGCTCTAAAGGTTTCAAGTTGTATCCAATTTCAGTGAACACATAACGCTCTCGATAATCAGGAGGAAATCCATCTAATTTAGTTAATTGATCAGAACCTGACTCTCTACCCCACTCCCGCATTTTACGGGCTGTTTCTGCTATCCTAACGTCATTGGTAAGTACTGCTCCACCTTCTCCCATCGTGATAATATGAGCTGCGTGCATGGAAATACAAGAAACATCTGCATAAGTATCAATAAACTGTCCTTTTAATGTTCCACCATATCCATCACAGTTATCTGAAACAATAATCCTATCTCCAACTATTTCACGAAGTCTAGGAAGATCAACTACATTTCCAGCTATATGAATTGCTACAACTGCTTTTACTTCAGGAAACATCTCAATTGCATTTTTAACATCGTCAAGATTAATGTTTAAATTTTCATCACAATCTACAACTAGAGGTTCAAGTCCTGCTTGTAATATGGATGAATAAGCCGTTGGAAAGGTAAGTGCTGGGATAATAACCTTAGAACCTTTGGGAAGTTTAAGGGCAGCAATTGCAAGAAGTAAGGCAGACGAACCAGAGTTGACTACGACAGCGTGTGAAACTCCAGTCATTAAGGCAAGTTCTTTCTCAAATAAGAGAGATTCTTCACCTAGCGTCCACCTTCTTCCGCCTTGACTTGAAATTACACGAAAAATAGCCTCTTGTTCTTCACCAGAGAGTATAGCTCCTCCATATTCAATACGTTGTTTTATTGGTTCCATTCAATCTCCTTTTTTTTTACAATAAATTCTTTAAGCGGCTGCTTATCGACCCAACTCCAAGTTTTTTTAATAGTCTCTTCAAAAGACGTTTCAAGGTATGGATGTATGAGTTCTCTTGCATGTTTATGATCAACTGTATTAATTTCTACTTCCTGTCTCCTAGGTGGTAGATATTCTGGTTCTACGTGAATACCTGAAAGGTTTGCAATTGTATTGTAAAGTTCTTTAATGGAAGTAGCCTTATCTGAACCTACATTCATAATTTGATTTTCAAGATTCAAACAACCTACTAGTGCTCGAGTAACATCCTTAACATAGGTATAACACCTCACACTTGATCCATCACCATAAATCTTTGGACGCTTTCCGAGTCTTAAAAGCTGCATAAACATAGGAACTACATTACGAGTTGGATCTGTTGGATCTTGTCTTTCCCCTGTAATATTGTGAGGTCTGACAATTACATATTTAAATCCATAAGTTGAAGCAAGAATCTGAAGACTTAACTCGTTAGCATACTTAGTAACAGCATAGATATCATTTGGTTCTGGCCTTTGTTCCTCATGATATGGAGTATCAAGGTTTCCATACACTGCAGCACTAGAGGCGTAGATAAACTTCTTTAAAGATTTGGCTCTTAATGAAGCTGCTATAACATTAAAGAAAGTATTATATCCACAAGAAGTCATTTCAATAGGGGAATGTTCACCAGTAGACTCTGCTGAGTTGGCTGCGAGGTGAAATACAACCTCTGGCTTAAACTCCCCTATGACCTTGTCAGTTTCTTCAAAGTTTCGAAGATCTACAAATTTATAATCAAATCCTGCTATAAGATTTCTTTCACTTCTACCAACAGCAAGTATCTCATGTTCTGATCCCTTAAACTCTTCAAGTAGGTGACTTCCTACGAATCCTGTTGCACCCGTTATAAGTATTTTCATAAATACCTCCTTATCTCATCTGGCAATGGATCTTTTCTTAAGCCTTTGTAATCTGAAGCAATAGTTGGTCCTAAATTATTTTTGTTATCTTTTTTCCATACATTATCAAACCACTCCCTTGAAATTTCATCAGCGTGAGAATATGTACTTATCTTCTTAAGTAATTCATCATCGCTTTTAACCCAGGACAAATGGTAACAGGTAATTGGAAGCTCTTGTGGAGCAGCTAACATATTATAAATATTGATTAAGTTTTCAAAGTTTTGATCTGCTCTAATAACTATAGTTGGAAGTGAAATATCTGGATCGATAACTGTATCTAAATCCTTCCAGTAAGTGAGAACCTTACAAGTGTAATGACGATCTGACAACTCCATTTCCTTGAGTTTTTTTAAGTCTTCTGCCGTAAACCAGGTATCACAATGAGAAACAATTACATAATCCATCTTTCTTAATTGATACATTCCTTCATTTCTCTGTTGGTGTTCAAATGGCCAGTGTTTATTAATTACATTAGTTGTTACACTTCTAGCTCTATCGTATGTGTCATCTGCCTTCATGTCACCCTTCCAAGGTTTTTTTGATACTGTCACAACAATATCATCCACATAGGGTTTATAGTGTTTAATTAAATTAACTATGTTTGGCTCGTTAAATGCCGTTATTAATACTCCTACTTTCATTTCCAGCTCCTTACAATCTCCTCCATATGTTGAGTTATCCATTCAGAACACTTTTCATCAGGCAAATCATCAGGTACTTTAAAAGGTAAAGATATTTTCTTATCAAGTTCTAAATCACGTACTACTGGAAGTTTGCCTTCTTTCATTTGATTTACAAACCATTGATAACGTGGAGGATTAAGTTGTCTTTCTCGGTTTAATATATTCTCACCTGTTCCACCTATTACAGGCCATAAGTTGATGCAGTTTGCTATATTTCGATCATCTATAAATATCTTATATCCTGCCTGTAAAGCTCTTAAAGCAAGCTCTGTATTATCGTATCCAAGTCCATCATCCATGAATGTCCACCAACCATTTAGATAATCTAAAATATGCTTTGGTACAGCAGCATAATTCATCTCAAAGTCAAATGGATTATCCGTTGGTCTTAAACCCTCGTAAAGTACTCTTGGGTTTCTCCAAGATATATTTGTTAAAACATCAGTCTCTCCGTCCCACCAATCTTCTTTGTTATCTCGATTAGGTTCTTTTGCATTAAAGTATTGGTCAACTGGAGCAATCAAAGCATTAGGATGATGGCGATTCACATCCACTAACATCTCAATTCCATTTTCAGGAATGAGAATGAAGTCTTGAATATAAACTAACAACTCTCCTTTTGATTCTTTCCATCCAATGTTGTTTCCAGCTACCAATCCATATAACCTTTTGTATTCAGGATCATCTTTAAGTCCCCTGAAGTATCGAATATTAAGGCCATACTTTTCTGCATACTTTTTGGCTATATCACTTCTATCCTCTGCGTAATCATCGACAATTATCCACTCAAAATTCTTATAAGTCTGTTTGGATAGATTCTCAGCCATAATATTCCAGAATCCAGTACGAATAGTAATAGTAATTACTGAAACTAGAGGATTTTTAACAGGTTCCTTAAACTTTTCTTCCCATTTAGGAGAGATATTATTCCAGGTGTAGTTTTTAGCAAACTCTTTACCTTTTTCTTGCTCTTCTTTCCAGCGTTTAGTATCACCCATTAAATCAATAAGCTGTTTTTTAAACTCTTCTTGGGTTTCAAACTTCTCAATATTACCTTTAACCTTAACTCCTGATTGGACTGTTTCAGATAATGCAAAGTCATCTATAACTACAGGTACTACACCATCTGATTGACATTCAAGTGCTGTAATACAGTTAATCTCTGGAAAGTAAGTAGGATATGCCCAAATTCCGCACGTAGATCGTATTTCTTTAAGCTTTTCTTTTGAAACTCTACCCCAATGTACAACACCTTTTTGTTGCATTAATTTCTTAACATTACTCTGCCATTCAAGTCTTTCAGGATTTCCTCCTCTTAGTGCATCAAACAAATCCCATCCATAACAAATGTTTAGCTTTGCATCAGGGAATTTAGCTAAGATATCAGGCCACATGAATAGAACATGGTCTAAACCTCTATCGTATGAACTACCCCAGAATAGGGTATGTTGTTTTTCTAATTGTCTTTCTTGTTTAGCTTGTTTTTGGCTCATATTCCGTTACTTATTACTTCGATCTTTTCCTGCGGTAAATCCACAAGCTGTTTTTTATGAAACTCGCTTTTAACAAATATCTTGTCTATTGAATTTATTAGCTCTGTGAATGTAGATGAATGGGTTACATCATGTAGGTCAACAAAGAATTTCTTAGCTGTAACTCTCCCAGCCATCACTGGATGTCTCCATTGAATAAAAATATTAAAGAGATCTTTTTGATTAAACTTATAGAATGGGACATACTTAACACCGTTAACTGTTATTTCCTGTATTGGATCACCATAAACTGTTACTTTCCAACCTTTCTTAGCCCATTCCTCAGCTAAACGTATAACAGCAGTCTCAGAGCCTCCAATTCCCTTCTTAACTGAGTTTCCATCCCATTTCTCTACATGTGTTTGGCCAAAGTTAGCAAAATAACAAATTTCATTAGCTGACCATACTCTTGGTTTAGAGAATCTGTTTTTGTAATTTAAAATAAAGGGTAGATTTGAAATCTCTTGTGGTAAATCATTTATTATCTTTTCAATTAAATCTTCTTTCTTTTCAGCAACACACCAATCAAGTAATTTATGAACATGACCTGTTGCTTGATCAAGTTCTGACATTTTCTTTAAAAACTGCTCATTCTGTTCATTATTTGGAGTAGGATTAACCTTATTTAGAAGCTGAGCTGCTTCATAGGCCTTAACTACATCTCTTTTACCTCTTAAATTAAACTCAAGCATGAGTTCTGCAGAAAGAACTTTGAGTTCTAAGATATTTCCCATAGAAGCATTAGTCTCATCCATTTCAAGATTCATTCCTATCTTCATCCAGAACTCCATAGCCCTGAAGTCTCCGAGGTTAAAGTAAGCTCTTGCTAAATAGAGATGAAGAAGTGGATTGTATGGATACTCTTTGATAGCATTTAGTAATAAATCTCTTGTTTGTTCGTGATTACCAAGTTTACCCATACATTTACTCATTAGTTCAAGACAAACTGCTCTTTCCTGATCCCAACCACTTTTAAGTAGATATTCTTTTCCAAGCTCAACACAAAGTTCTAAAGTTTCTTGATCTTCAAGCTCTGCATATATTTTCATCAAATAGAGAATCGTACGAGGATCAGCATTACCTTTTATTCTTTCGTCATTAAGTTCAAGTTCTAAAAGTCTTTTATTTCTATTCATTTTAGCCAGCATCTTTTCTTCCCCCATATCCCGATCTCCCCCTAAGTGCATCCAAGCAATAGGATAGTCTTTGGAATAAGGAACTGCTGTATATTGAAAGTTTTGTCCATCTAAAGGAACTGGTGTCTCATGTATTCTTTTCTTCCATTGCATTTTACGTGGATTTATAAGTCGCTCTCTTTTCTGTACTAATTCATTCTCAACAAAAGTCTCAGGAGATGGTTCACCATTAAACTTTGCTCCATACCAATAATCAAAGAAGACAACGTCTTGACCTTGTTTACGTGCAATATCTGCTATCTTAGGGAGTAGATCAGCACCAATAATATAGTCATCCGAATCCATCCATACTATATAATCAACGTCTTTTGGAGCACGAGCGAAGTTAAATGTCCTTTGTGCTGCAAAATCATCACCCCAGGGTAAATAAGAGAAGTCGTAGTTATTTTCTTTACACCATTTCTCAGTTTCAGTATATGGTTCGTGATTTGCTGTTATATGAACCGATTGAACATATCCAACAGCTGAACTAACAGCCTTTTTAAGGCTTTCTAGCTTACTATCATCCTCAACAATAAGGCATAGGGCAAGTTTCATACTTTGTTTGCAAACCTAAACATTGGCCATTCTTTGACCATCTTTATACAGTTATTTCGCTCTGCAGGATCAAAACCCTTAAATACAGCAGTCATCATTGCGTAGATAGGATAAGGGTATGAAGCAAGAGAACGTCCTGTTTTTTGTTTAACTTGATCATGAATTGACATTTCAGCACCCTGGTATTCTTTTCTCATCTCATACCATTCACGAGCTTCAAATGGATAACAGTATTCCCAACCAGCAATCATAAGTTCTACTAGTTTTTTCCCTTGGTCTGAAAAGGGATCTTTTGGTTTACCAAGCTTTAACCACATATCTACAACGTATTTTGAAGTCTGTACTGCTTCGGGGCGTATTATCTCGTAGTCTTCTCCATCCATCTTGACAGAGTTTTTACCTATAGTAATGCCTTTCATTATCTCGGAGTATAAAAGTTAAGCAAAATCTTCGTCAAGCCACCAAAAAACCCGAAGTGATCGGCTTCGGGTTTTGGTACTGTTTATAGGTGTTAACCTTATAATCCAGTTTGGAAACCAGTAGCTTTCAAAGAAGCTGCTTGTCCGTAAGATACAAGTGTGAACTCAGTGATATATGTACCAACTGAATCTTTGTAATCTCCTGAAACAGCACGATCTTCCCAGTGAGGTTCACCTGAACCAACTAAGAAAGCATGCTCAAACATGTCTGTTCGAATACCATAAACTGTTAATGTACCAGCGGTTTTTCTAACGTCTTTGTGAGCAATTATCTTAACTGTAGGTCCTACCTCTGAATCATAGACACGTACTTCCTTTGTAAGTCTAAGATCTGAAGCTTGAATGTTTCTTGTCAAGTTTGTACCGAATGTAGCAACTCTCCTCTTAATAACAACAGGAGCAACTACTGCATCCATAACATAGCTTGATCCAACAGCATTCCATGAAGTTTGAACCATATCATTCAAGATTGTTTCTGTGAATGATTGTCCAGATGAGAAGGCAGTAACGTTTGTAGAAATACATCCGTCAATACCTGCCATTCCACGAGCAACTCCTGAAGAACCAGCAGCAATAGCACCATTTATAGTGTCGTATTCCATTAAGTTCTTAAGGCGTACAAGTGCACGTTCTTTTTCAACTCCCATTGCATCTTCACCTGTAATATTTGCGATAGATGCACGAGTTCTTGAAAGCTTTACAGGAGCATCAAGAATCTCGAGTCTGTTGTTAGAACGAGTTTCTGTTTGAAGATCAGGGAAAGTAGTATCAGCACCTTCAATTCTTGGAGATGTTGATGTAGCCCTTGCTTCATTAAATAGATTCCATTCATGTAATGTGTTTGTAGCTGCAGGAGCTGTTCCCAAGTTAGAAGTAAAGTAATTATCTTCGTTTGGGGAAATATTCTTAAGAATGTCCAAAACGGACTCTCTTAATTCTTTTCCTGAAGCGTCATATGTTTGTTTACCAAATGCCATAATTTGTTCCCTCCTTTCCTTTGAATACTTAGAAACGATTGGAAAGGTTGTGCTCTGTTTAAAGTCTGAGCATCAGACTACGTTATCTAGCAATTGGTAGGATATTGGAGTTAAAAGGAGGTTTGCAATGAGTTATTGTCCTCTTCGTCTAAGAAGTTCTGCAACAGAACCACGCTTACCTTGATTAACATTACTCATTAAGTCTTTTTCTTCTAAGTCTGAATAGTATCCTGCTTGCATGTTAGATGTAGGTTTAATTGCGTTAATCTGCTGCTTTTGTTCTTCTTTTTCTTCTTTTTGTTCTAAATCTTTTTTATTCATATCATTATCTGAATAGAAGTCAGTATATACTTGATCTGCTGCTTCTATATAATCTTTTTCAGTGGGGTTATCACCTGCCCTTGCTTTAACTGCGAGAGCATTATATACAGCTCTCCACATTTTAGGATCAAATGCTTCTTTGTTTTCTGGATCTAGTTGAGGGTATTTTGAATATACTTTACTCTGAGCTTCTTTTTCTTCCCTTTCTTGAGTCTTTTTAGTTGTTTCTTGTGCTGTTTGTTCTGCTCGTTGTGCTCTCTCTTCAGCTTGTCTTGCTTTTGCATCCAATTCATTTAGAGTAGACATTAATTTATTACCATCTAAGAAACCATTTTCATCAACCATTGAGTTAAAAGTTTGATTAACCTGTTGCTGGTTGAGGTTTGAGAATTGTTTTTGATCAGGTACTTGATTAGTTGGAGCTTCGTATAGCTTTTTATACTTCTCAAGCTCTTCTTGTAGAACTTTGTTCTCTGCCTCAGCAAGATCACTCTTTTCTTTTAATTCTTTATTAGAAGTAGTTAACTTTTCAAACTGTTCTGATGTTCGATCATTCTGATCATCTGGAACGTTTACTTGGGGTTGTTTATCATCCATGACTGGATCATAGAATTATAGGCTATTCTTTGTCAAGGCCTTATATAACTCGTGTAATCTTGCACCAGTCCATGAAGCACCACATACACATCTAAGTTCGTGTTTGTCCTGAAAAAATGAAACTTCTTTATGCTTACAACCTTTAAAGTCTACGTTCTTCTTTTCTTCGTAAGCTTCGTAACGCTCAACGTCTTCTTTATGATTTAGTGGTGGTAGATTGGCCATATGAGTAGTCTTTTGCAGGGTTCTTAATTTGTTCTGCTAAATTAATTGCTAAAGTATCTGAGTTTTCTATTAAGTTAAAAAGCTCCTGGAAAGCCATTGCTTTGCCCCACATTTCCGAGTACTGCTTGTGGAACTCCTCCGTTGTCTGGGATTTGCTGGGGTCCAGCCATTTGTTCTGGAATGCCTCCTGGAGTATTGGCTTGAGGTACTGTTGGTAGTCCTGGTCCTTGCATAGGCGTGCCAGTCCCTCCCATTTGGCTAGCTGCGTTTTCAACAGCTGTAATTTTTTCGAAGTATCTCCCTGCATCTGAAATTCCTGTCCCTTCAAACTGATCTGATAGAAGCTCTTTTACTTTAGGCTTATATCCTTCAGCTTGTAGTAATTGTAACACAACTGGATTACCTGTCAATGTCTCAATTGCACGCTGTCTTGCATTAACCATATTCTCATTTGCTCCTTGTGCCATAGACTTAACATCTGGTACATAATCAAATGTACCATCGAGATCAGCAGGAACGATTGAAACATCAGCTATCTCCCCGTTCACTTCCATTTTTGGCTTCATTTTAATCTTCTCAGGATCTTTCTCTTTTGGATTCATGATTATTGGGAATTTAGGCATTTGTGCAGAGTCATACATCATTTGAAGTTGTGCATCAGAGATGTTTCCACCCATTTGTTCAACTATGTCAGCAATTGATTCTTCAGCACCAGGTACTAGAACATGATCATCCAATCCCTCAGCCTGTAGTCTTGCAAACTTCTCAGGTCCAACTATTCTAAGTAAGTATTCAATCTGTGTAGGATCAGAGAATATAAACTGTTTGTTATTTGATACCCACATCATCATAATATCTTTAATAAACTCAATTAAATCGTTCTGATTCTTCTGATCTCGAGAGTTTTGTTGAGTAATAGTTGCTTTAATTTCAGTTGCTGTCTTTTTCTCTTGAGATAATGGATCAAATTGACTTGTACCTTGAGATAGATCACCCATAGCAAGACTGAATGCACTCGTAAGTACCTGGTAAGTTGTTTGAAAGTACTGAAGAGTACCTTGATTCATTCCCATCTCTTCAATTGCATCCTGTCTATCAACTAACCACTGGGCTTCAGGGCCATATTGAATAGTCTCAATTCTTGCAGCATTTTCAATAATCTTAAGAGGAGGACGAATCTTAAGAATCATCTCATCCATATATGCACAAACTGTTGCTTGAATTGCAATCCAGAGTGGTAATACTGCTTCTACTTCACTTTCACCATTAGGTTCATCTTGAATAGGATAGTATCTAAGTTGTGCAATAGGAATCTTGTGATGGTTGTATGGGTTTTTAATGTCTCTTAAAATAACATCAGCATCTGGTGAGAAAGTAATCCAGCGATCACGTCTAAACTCTGTAACAATCTTAACTACTGGGAATGCTTTATCTTCCCCCATACGATCAGTTAATGATTCAAGTTGTTTAACTCGAGGAGTATATTCAGGTCGTGTTGCACTCTTACCATTCTTACCTTCCAAAGCAGTTCTTAATTTATGCAGATTCTTATACATTGGCTTACCACCAATTGAAGCTTTCTCTAAATCTTCTAGCTTTTCCCATGTTCTTAATTGAAACCATTTAGCATCTTTAATTCCAGAAGATGTTGGTTCTATTCCACAATCACGAATATCAAGTGGCATCATTTCATTACCATCAAAGAGTACGTTTCCCTTCTCATCGCATTCATATTTCCAATAAATATAGGCGTATTTAGAACCATACAAACGTGTATCCATATCTGCTATCTCAAACTTAGTTAACATTGATCCGTTGTCATTAGCTGAATCCCACTGATAGTCAAGAATTGCGTTATTGAGAAGCGCTGAGATCATGTCTCCACCTTCACGAGGAAGCAATCGCCCTTGTAATTTAGAATTAAGAAGACGGCCATTCTTTTCGATAAGTGAAGTACGGAGTAAAGGAATAACCGTTCTTGAGATATATGGCCAATCTTCTGGTAGTCTTCCCCAATAAGCATCAGTTACATCATTCCATCCATTCTTACGGGACATTCTTGTTTCGTTGTCCTCAGTCCACATTCGATAGTGAGAGGTAACTTCTGATAGAGTTTTATCCATGAAGTCAAATTACAGGGAGTGTTAGGAGGTTTGCAATCATGGAGAAAAGATCTGTATGCCTAACTTTGGATAATAACTCTTTAAAGGATTTAAGCTCGTATCTTATAACTACATATCGACACATTGCACAAATCTTTATATACTCACCTTCTGGGTATTGAAATAAGTAAGAAGGTAAAACGTCTACTTGAGGATCATTACATGCCTGACAACTCCATTCAGGTAGATCAATCACCTCAACATAACGACCACCACCCCATTTAGTCCAGAATCCAGTATTTGATTTAGATACATAGTGAGACTTATCCCAATAACCTCTTTCTTTAACCTTCATATCTTTTTGTGCTCCCAACAATATTTAGCCATACCACGACAAATAAAAGTCTTTTTACATGTAACACAAGTACGCTGCTTATCTTTCATTTCGTACTTTGTTCCTTTTTTAACTCCTCTTATCATATTGACCAAGCTTTTAATCTATCTTTATTTCTTTGAATAGTTTGATGCGTTTTCATAGGGTCAGATTTTATATAGGAGACTGCAAAATAACGTAAGGCATCCATAGCATGATCATTAGCTTTCTCTGGTACATCTGGTTCATTTAAGTCTTGGGCTTGTGTGACACTCTTTTCTTTCCACCTGTAGGTTTCGAACTCTCTAATGGTTTGAGTGCATATAGAAAAAATAAATAGTGAGGGCACTCCTTTATCTTGTGTACTCCTTGTCGATATTGGCACAGATGTTGTCTTTCCAGGGATTTGTTTGAGTCTTTCTGATACTTTTTCGATTCCAAATCGTACCCATGAGTTGAAGTTTGTTCCGACTTCTTTATTTGCTGGGGTGATATAGATTCCTCTTTGTTGAAATTCGTTGATCCATTGGGCCCCTGATGGGTCTCCAAACGTTTGAGTAATTCGCTTAGAGAAAGGATTGGAATTGATGACTCCTGCATGGAAGTCAATTGTCTCGCCTGTTTGATAATGTTCTGAGATAACAAACCAATTATCATCAAAGTCAACGGCGACCCATAGACAAGCTGTAGGGTTCGTACTGCCAAAATCAACTCCTCTATAAATTTGCCATCCGTCAGGGATGTCGAATGGATCAATGATGTGGGTATCTCGGGAAAACTCTTTATATACGAGTCCAGTGTATTTTCTAAAGTCTGCCATATACTCTTGGTAGAATGTGTCTTCTGTAAGTTCTTTTTTTGCATTGTCTATTTCTTCTTTTGGAATATAGGGATTATCGTATGACGTAAATCTCCAACTCTTATATAAATTTCCTTCTTCATTACCTTCTGAAATTCCCAATTGCTGGCCCATGGAATAGAGCTCATAGAAGTGGTTGTAACCCTTGGGAGTCGAAATAAAGAGTGCGGGTGCGGAGTAATCTGTAAGCGTAGGACGTAATACCTCAGCCCAAAGCCAATCCCAATTACGAATACTTGCGATTTCATCAATGACAAGGCCCCGAAGTTTAACTCCACGCAATGCATCGGGATTTTCAGCTCCTTTAAGTTCAATAACTGACCCATTTCTAAGTGTGATAGATAATTCAACTTCATTCTTCTTTGCTATCCAATCTTGAGGGACTAGTTGTTGTAGCCCTCTCCAATGTATTTGTTTACCTTGACGATACGTGGGTGAGACAATCCAATACGTGCCAACACTTTCAGTAGCCCATTTAAGGACAATACATTGACTAAGAACTGACTTTCCCCAACGTCTACCTGCACATATAACTCTGAATCTGTGTTTATCGTTTGCAACGTCTTTCTGTGTACCATGTAATTTAATAGTCATTCGAACTTAACATTCATTTCACCCTGATTTAGTATCTGTACGTTTTTATTTGAAATACCTAAATATTCAGCAACCATATCTCCTGCTTTAAGCTGAGTATTATAATCAGGAACTAATTTATCTCCCTCAGTAGGTGAGGAATGTATTTTTACTGCATCTATCCATTCAGATAGCTTTATTTGAAGTTTATTCTCGTCTAACCCTGCATCCACTAAAAGTTGTCTAAATCCTTTAGATTCTGTCAATTTTTGAGGTGTTTTAGCTGTCTGGTCTGAATAACCAGCATCTTTCATTGCTTGAGATACATTTCCACCATTTTCCGCCAATATCTCAGCAGCCTTTTTTTGCTTATTTGTTGCCATAGCGGGGAGGCTCTAGAGTTGCGCTTCCCCTCCGTTATGTCTCTAGTAATCAATTGCTTTTATATAGCTTATAATAATTTTTGTCAAGCCTTTGATCTAATATTTGATTCTCTTTCAAATATTCTATCTAAACGTTTATTAAATAACTCTTGCTCCCATTTAGTATTAATAAATTTCTGAGCTAATTCCTTAATTTCATCAATAATAAAATCAATATCATCAACTGCTTTCATTTCATTCTCCTTACTGCCATCCATATTAAACCTAAACCTAAAAGTATGTTAATCATTTGTCTTTAAAGTATTTAACTCGTCAAATGGATTGTCTTGTGATTGTACGTACCATCTCATAAATTGACCCTTCTTTAACTTAATCTGTTCTCCATCTACAAATATCTTATTATTTTGGATTTCAATTCTGTAATATTTCATCTTATTTGGTTTGGGTCTTCCTTTTCCTTTTCTTTATTTCACATATACACTTATTACCTCTAAACACATAATCAACATAAGGTTCTGTAAATCCACATTTTAAATGATGTATTTTCCACATACTATTTGGTTTGGGTTAACAATACATAAATAATTAACGTAATCCAATTTACTAACAATATTAGTATTGTAAATTTTAAATTTCTATTTTCTATTTTAAGTTCTTTCATATTTTCTTAGAGCTCTTAAGAAACTCTATCCTAGGAGCTAACCGCTTAACCCCTAGAATACAATCTCTTAAGTGCTCAGAGTAGGGCGTGTTTTATTGTACGACCCTGCTGGAGAACCAACATTAGTACACGAGTATGCCTTACGTTGCTTACTCTTTGTGCAAACCCTACTCTCAATACTTAAGATTCCTTTAGTTAGTCGCAATTGCCTGTCTTTTGCGTGTTTCCTCTACACAAATAGAGCAATTAATTAATTTTTTTCTATCTGTATGTATTTTGTGAATTGCTACTAGGTCTATTCCATTCTCTAACATAGCTAGGTAATCTTTAACTGTCATTTCTCCACCTCCTTTAGCTTAGCTATAATTTCTTGTCTTACAAATTCTTGAGTAACATCTAATTCTATTTCCTCATCTGTTTCAGGATCACCATCACCTGAATAAAATTTCATATTCTCTACTATCTCCAAGAAGTGTTCTTGTTGTTTGGAGAGTTTAAGAGCTATAAGTTCGGAAAGTACATCTTTACCTCTTCTCGCACGAGTCCTAAATTTTGAAATTTGTCCTTCATCTTCTACACCAAAGAGCTTACAAAATTCAGTAAAAGGATACTTCCTTTCTCCAACTATAATATAAAATGTATCTCTGCGATTATTGCTGGATTCACTCGCAGTAAGCCAACGGCAGTTCTTTTTAGAATAATTCCCGTTGACATCAATCCTGTCTATTAAGGTTTGTTTATTTCCATATGTTTGAACGTGTTGCTCAAATGAAACTAACATGTCATTCATAAAACTCTCAAAATTTTCCCATTCACACTTAATACCTCTAGCACCATAATTTTTGTACAGAAAATGATTTTCATTGTTGCACCTCGATTGAATATTTTGCCAAGCTCTATAGAATTTAGTTCCTGTTAAACCATGTTTTACTACCAAACCCGTATGGGCTTTAACTAGCTTTTGTCTATGCTCATCAGTTTGTTTATAACCTTTATTTGGCATACTTTTCTCTTTCTTCCTTTAATAATTGTTTAATAAAGGATTTAATTGAATCTGAAACTACAAGATTTTTAACATCTATATATTTAACCGCTCTTCCTTTTGGAGGGTATAATTCATCAAACTCCTTGATCCACTTATCAGACATAATTTTCTCCTTTAAACCAAATTAAATTTTTGATAGCTTTTGTTCGCTTTTCTGGTGTCATATCAAATCTTCTATGACAAGTTCTACATAAACGTAAAAAATCATCTCTACTATGTAAATATTCACCTGATATATTTGCCCAATCATACCACTTACGATCTTCTACGCCACACCCTTCACAAAATTTAGGCTTTCCATAATGAAAGTTCATCCATTTGTGGACTGCTGATTTACTAGCTTTATTACCTTTCCAATTCATTTTTTATCCTCCCAAGTATCTTGAGATTGCTCCTCTTTTAATTTATTTTTCATATTTATTAATTACTACTGAATCGAATGATACTGACTCATTTATTAGGTTAGGATCAACTGCACAATAAAGTAATTCTTTACAGTCTGTACACTTAGTCCATCCCCAAGCTATTGTTATATTTTCGTGCTTACAGTTCTCCTCTTTTAATTTAGATTGTTTATTCTGCATATTACCGTTACTCAAAGATGTTCATAAGGTTGATACCGCCTAACACCGATTGGTTTAGCTGTGCCTGTTGAATAGCAGACAGTTGATAGCTTGCATATTTTCTTCTGCCACTCTTTAACTTTCGATGAAGTATAACTCCACCCATAGCTTTAAATTCTTCTGGTGATATAAAAGTGCTTTTCTTATTATCTTTCATGGTCTGCTACTTCTTCCTCATAAGTTACAACAAGATAATTTTCATAGCTGGTGTAGACTTTTTGATTAATCTTAGTATCAAGTATTTTTATACTAGGATTTTCCTTTTGCCACTGCTCTAAATCTTTAAAATTGCTGTCTTTGTAGACACCATCATAATGATCTTTAAATTCTTTTGTTTTAACTATTTTCATGGTCTGCTATAGAATCTTTACTAACTTCTTTTTTACTGAAAATGCTTTCCACAAATCCTTTAGCAAAACAGTCACTACACATATTTGTATAATCTCTTGAGTTATGACCTACTTCTGGTTTTTCTTTTTTACATTTTGGACATTTCATATTTTCTTCTCCTCACTAGGTTTGGTGAGCTTGGCTAAAACATCGTTTAATATCTCTATTGAACCCATAATCCTACCAGCTTGATAGTGAGCAGTTGTGCCTTCGTTTAGTTTTACCTTTTTCAATGCTTTTATAGAGTCTGGATTTCTTGCAAGCTCATTTCTATCTCTCTCATCGTGTAGGTGCATTTCGTCTTGTTTTTTACATAAAATCTCTTTCATTTGAAGAACCTCATTTCTTAGATTCTCCTCCCCATACTTTATAGCATCTTGGAGGGATTGTTCAACAAATTTAGCTACTTCGTAAGCATTGTCAGTTTTGAAAGCAACTACTCCCGTTATACCACCGAAAGTAAATCTTTCTTGAAATTCTTTTATTTTATTGTCTATAAAGGTGGCTGAGTTAGTTTTCATTTCAGTAAATCTCCATTCTCGTATATATTACCTATGACTTCAAATTCCCTTTTCCCCATAGGTAAAGACATCCACCAGCAATATCCATCGCCATTCTCATCATGCATTTTGATGTAAGTCCTCTCCTTTTTTCCATTAAATTCAAACTCTATAATATCTCCCTCATAAATCTCTTTTCCGTTCTTATCTTTGAGACCTGTGAATTGCATAAACTCAATTCTGTCTCCATAATGTTCGTTAGGATAAGTTTTTCTACTAATTTCACCGTCATATAAATGAGCTGTAACAATTACACCATGAGACCAATCAATAGCATAAACTTCGTACATTTTCTTTTCTTTTTTATCCCAAGCTCTAAATTTAATTTCTCTCATATAAAGGTGTCTGAGTTAGTCATAATTATTTCCAATCATGTATCGTAATTATTAATCCTTCTCCATCAACTTTTTTTACATCTATTATCTGCTCAATGTAGATATTTCCTTCAATGTCTTGCCTTCTTACTTCAAGAACATTTTTGTAAGTTTTATCTAAATGCCTTGCATATTTACTAATACGCTCTTGCATTTGCTCAAACTTGCGATAAAGAATATCATCTATAGAAAGAGCTGTATGCAATTCTTTTTCTCGCTTTTTTGTTAAATATATCTTTTTCATATAAAGGTGTCTTTATTCATATAGATTATTAAACTTGGTAAGTATTCCCTCATAACAGGTATTTCAACGCTATTTTAGCTTTGATATTTTCCTTAATGCTTGGGCTACGCTGATATTTCCCACATAAAAATCTCTCATAATATCTTCTGCTTGTTGGGCAACATCTCGTCTTTCAATAAGAATGTAACTCCATATTTCATCAATAATCTCCTCTATACCATAATAGCCATCTTCTTTATCTTTCAGCATGTTCTTAATGCGTGATACTAACTCTCTTTTTTTCATAACTTTGTATTTACTCGGATAAAATAAATCGGTATCAAAAATGGCTTCCAAATACCCAGAACTCTATCTCGGAATTTTCTTGTATTTCCCAAAACGCAATAGGCATCTATTCCAAAAGCGATTATTATTCCTGTATCTTTCATGCTTTACCTGCCGTTAAGGGATAGTTACCATAAAAATTGTATTTCCATAAGCTATTCTCTCTCTTTTAGTTCTTTATCTCTACACAAACACTTTTATCGTAATTTCCTGCTGGATGGTATATTGGCACCATTACTTTACCTGTATAAACATAGGTATAGTATGACTCCTGATGTACTATCTTGTTTTCCCATTTAGCACAATGGTTTGCTTCCTGAATACTATTCCAAACCATAAAAGGTAACGCAACTACAAATACCACCATAAATATTAAAAATAGTGGCAAGAACACATAGATCAATAACTTTTCTAATATATTAAATAAAAAATCTTCAAACATATTCTTCTTTATTCTTTAATTGATTTATTAGGAACTTTATCTTCGGTATATCCTTCCTGTGTACGACCAACAGTGGATGGCTCATCTAGGTAAAGGTATCCAATTCCATATTTAACATGTATTGCCTCTTTTATTATTCTCCACGCAACTTTTGGGGGAATAAATCCTGCGTTAACAAGTAATAATAATGATTCTGTTAATTCTTTCATAAATCAGTTAATAGATTTTCTCTGAGTTGTTTTCTGAGCATATTTCTACCAATTATTTGAGCTTTTTCCTCATGTCCTGAAAAGTCTAAAGGTGTCTCCCATACTTCATCCTCTCCTATTGCTTCTTTTACTTTCTTTGAAAAGAGATTAAGTATTTGGTCTACAATTTGTTGATGAGCCAAACAATCTTTATCTTTACAAATAATTTGTTGAATCTCTGTTTTAAAGTTATCTTTCATATATTTGTAATCTACTCAGATGGTGTCCATGGTAGGCTATCTGCCTGAACACCGACTGGCTAGTTGCAAATTACTTCTTCTCAACACAGTAAGTTTTAAGAGTAAATCCCGTAGTAACCTGTGACGCAAATCCTCCTCGTGACTCACATTCTTTTAAGAAATTACTTAATCTCCCAGAGTCATATATAGCAATTCCAGTGCAAACTATTAAAAAGGTTATTGCTACTATTGAAATGATTATTACTATTTTTTCCATATTAAACCTCCTTTCCTGATAGTTGTTCTAACACTCTATCTAAGTCCTTATCCCATGTTTCCTCTCGCATATTACTCATATCTTCATACTGTTCAGGGTAGAATCTAAGCATCATTTCATGCCATTCAAGAGGGTGATTAGTATAGTACACATGATGACCTGAGCATAAACAGAGTGCATTTCTTTCATTCCAGCGTATAATGTGCCTACCTCTTCCGATTATGTGTGCACATTGTAAAACAGTACTGCATCTAATCCTGTCCTTACCTTGTAGCTGACACCAACCTCTAGCTCTAACCTTAAGGCTAAATAGCTTATCTAACTTTTTAATTAATCCTTTTCTTGTTATCTTTTTCATATTGCCATTGAACTCTTGTAATAACTCTCTTCAAATTCCTCTGTACCATCGCACCCTGTACACATACTGCTTTTCCTTTTAGACTTCAAATAAGGAAATAATTTAAGTACCAGTCCACACTTCTTACATGCCCTGTATTTGTTTACTTTTACAATCTTATATAAACAATCTTTACAGCGAGTACCACGACCATATTTCTTACGTCTATCAATCTCAAATAGTTCAGATGGTTTTGTTTCTCCACATTTACAACAAGTTTTCATAATTTCGATTCTTAATCTCTAAGCCCCCCACGTTGTTATGCAACCTAGGTGGATTTACAAACTACGATATCTTTCCTTTTAGTAACTTAAGTTCTGTTATCTCTTCTTGTATCTCGTTAAGCCACTGCTTCTTGTTATCTCCTAGTATCTGTTTCTCAGCATCAAAGTAACGGGTAGTAAGCCATTTAATCTTGTTACCTATTAGTTCTTTTAATAATTGTTTTTCTGACTGTGTAATTCTCATCTTGGTAATAAAACATCTCTTCCTATCTCCTCACCGCAGTTACAAATAAAAATCACATTAGGTCCGTCAAATATTGTCTTCATACTTGCTTTATGTACATGGTCTTTTTTAATAGGTTCTTTCTTAAGTTCTGCTGCCCTGATCTTTAATACTTCCCTTTTAAAGAGTGAAGCATCCTTCCATTCAATTCTTAACTTTTGTAACTCTTCACCACTATCATTCATTTCTTTTGAATACTTCCCCCCCCTCCCCCCGTTAGGTCTATTCTCCGCATTGTCTTTCATCTCCCGCCTGTAGGTTGTTACTTGTACAGGCCAAGTGTCTTTACAATGTTATGCGTCTGAATGAGCCTTTTACGGTCGGCCGCATTGTTAGCTATTGCTAGAAGGGTAGTCGGCTCCCCCTTCCCCTCCTGAGCTTGTGAGTACAGGAAGGAAAGCGAGACACAAGCTAAACTACTTTTCCAGTAATAGGGTCTGTAATTCGATATTTGGAATAATCTATATAAACGTGCTCTTGTTTCTTTCGGAGTGCCTGTACTGTGGCTGTAGCTTCAAATTCGCCGTTCTCTTGAATCTTTCTTCGGCATCTTGTAATAGTCTCAAAGGAAGGCGCTTGTTTTAAAAGTGCAATTTGCTCTGGAGTTAGAGTAAGACCATATGACTCATAAGTCTTTATTACTAGTTCGTCATTGCTCGATCTTGTAGAAGGGTTATCCTTCATTATTTGTCGTACTCTGTTTTCTGTTGATTTAAATTTGTTCATATGCTTAACCCAAAATTAAGCTTGGGCATTAAATAAGTTTTTTACTTTTAATCTCTATAAATTTCTCTTTTATACACTTTGAACATTCTCTTAAATCTTCATATCCGTGAATGTAATATTTAGTCTTATGTTTAGGACAATAATCAGTAAGTCCTAAAAATTCTTTAATTTTTGTTTTTATGTTCATTGTTTATGCCTTCTTTTGTAGAGAGAAGGCCAACTCTTGCTTACTTTTTTAGTTACTGACAAACTCACTTCTCGGTTTATCAGCCTTCCATCCTTTACCTCTGCACTTGTTCCAAATTCCATCAATTTGTGATCTGTGGTCGTAATAAGTCTGACCATCATATTCACGTTGTTTCATAGCTGTATTGTGTACAGTACAAAACTGACTTTGTTGTGCTGCCTTTTCAGGATTAGGTTTTGCTTCTTGTCTATTGTCATAGCGAGTTGCTTCAACCCTGTATGAAATCCCCATGTCTTCACAAATCTTTTTAAACTCTTCAAATGTATCTGCCCTTGCTACAAACATCTGGCCCTGAGAGTTTGTGTAACTTGTTTGATAATTCTTTTCCATTAGTTGTCACCTCCCAAAAACTTGATAGTTCCGTACTTTTTCTTAACTAATAAGTCTGCTTCTTCGTTATCTTTAAATGCTTCTGAACAATCTACTGGTTCAAGCCAACGACCTGTAGCAGTAGCAACTATCTCAAGCATTAAGTTTCTATCTTTCATGCTTGTGTAAAGCTTTGCTTTTAAAATGTCTGATGTTAATATTTCGTAACTAGGAATTTGCATAATTTACCTCCATGTGTTCTTTAAGACACGTGTCGCAGTATTTCTTCTCTTTAGGTAAGATCTCATTACATGTATCGAAAAATGTTGAGTCTTTGTGTTTTTTCGTGCAATAACAATTGTGTTTCATTATTTACAACCCTTTCCGTACCATGCAGAGAAGTTACCTCCACGGCCTTTGTATATCTTGTAAGCTCTGTCTATGTTCGCTTTGATAGTTGTCTTTTCTGCATCTGAGAGGTTGTGCCAGTAACCATTTAACTGAGCAACTCCATAATCTTTTGATTGATGTTCGTCTGTGTTTTGTCCTACAGCATTTGCTCTTAATCCTGATTCTGAGTAGAAACAATTAATAGCTCTTACTACTACATCTTTACCTTCTGGTTCAAAGACTTTAGTGATATATGTAACAATGTTCTCTAGTTCTGTAGGAGTTGGTGAAAGAGCTATTGCTTTATATGGAGTAGGAGAAACATAAGCTGATACTATTGGTTGTTCTGCCCAAACCTTCTCAACTGTGTCATATCGAGTAAGAGTACAAATTATTCCAAGGATGATGATTACTGCAAAGTATGCTGGAATCATCCAAAGGTTGTTTCTTTCCTTTTTCTTGAATTGGTTAGAACCTCTGCGGTAGCTCATGCTTCTACCTCCTTATAGTGTTCTTTGTAGTCTTTTAATATCTCAGCAACTCTTTGAGGAGATAAATTAACTTGTCTTGCTATAGAGTTATATGATTCACCTTGTACTCTTAGGTTGAAGATTTTAAGATTCTTTTCGTAGTTAAATAGCGTCTTGTTCTTGACAAGAGACTGATCGAAGCTTATACTCGCTGTCTTGTGTGTGTTGGCTTTCATTATTTATGAAAGACCTTCTTTTAAACTTTCGAGGGATTGCGGTCGCGCTTGTTCGTAAGTTCAACTTTATTTAGCTATTCCTTCTCAACTG
>CAZXFJ010000014.1:0-8262 GCA_964640435.1 uncultured Gammaproteobacteria bacterium
CATGGAGCCAGCGAAGGGATATACCACAAGAAGATAATAAGCCTGCTCAAACAGTCGTATTGATTTTAAGAGGAGAAGCAATTGATAAGCCTCGTGAGTTTCTAGTCATGCCAGCAGGTGAAAAATACTTGCATTTTTTTACATCACAAAACGATTCATATCTTGATCGTTCCGGTAATTCATCTGAAGGCTTAAAAGGATTTCATTCCAAAGTCATGCAATTTAGAGAATCAAATACTCCTACATTTTAACGTAGTAAACTGATCTTCCCTTACCCTTTTTAAATATAAGACCCAATGAGTAGAGAAGTGATAGATCGCGTGATGCTGTAATTTGTGAGATATTAAATTCTTTTTTGACCTCTCGATTAGTAATTCTAGCATTAGGTACATCAAGCATAACTAGTATTTTTTCCTGCCTTTTTGTTAATAGTGGTACATATGCTGCCGGTTTTATATTTTCAAGAATTCTAGGCAATGTTTTTTCTGCAGCAAGAGCGTAGGTTTGGATAAAGTATTCTATAAAGTCTGAAAGACTGTGGCTTGATAGGGATGAGTTAATTAATTTCTCAAAACTTATAAGGTCATTTCCTAGATATTCTTCAAAATTTATCATGCCTCGAAAGTCAAAACCATGCATATATGCGAAACCTTTTGATATATTAAGTGACGTTAATACACGGTTATTATTTTTAGGTAAAATGTTGTAGAAGAGTATGAAACTTAATGCAACTTGGACAATTGGATGTTCTCCATGTTCTATAAATTGAAGGATATTCTCAACTTCAGACCGTTCTAGCTTCAGTTCACCTTTGTTCAGGCTCTTAACGAGTGTCTTAATCGCGTCATAATCTATTCTTCGATCAGTTAGAAGCCAATCCATTTTTAAAATATCATGAGCATCCTTTAGATTTATAACCTCAGCAGGCTGAGTTCGTGTTTTACCAAGTAAGATGTTGCCTACCTCGCGTGCAGTTATTGATTTACCTGTTATAAAAAGGGTGGAGGAGATGACCTGTGTCTCATTTTCAAACCGCAACTTTATCTCAGACCTTGGAGGGATTAAGAAAAGGAGTAATTCTCGGCGCTTCTTTTCAATGTTTTCAAGTTCTGACTTACCAGTAGGTGAAACAGTATAGGAGAAGTTAATCATAAAAATATTATAGCAGTATTGTAGGGAAAAAGTTGGACATATTATCAGTCGGGTATACCCATTGCGAGCCCTTTTTTCACACTTTGAATCAAGGTCCAGTACTTAATGAAAATAACGAGGCTGAAAAGCTTGTGAAACGCCCAAAATGATGCAATTATGATAAGATTATTTTCCTTGTTGACAAGCATATTAGACTTTGTATATATTTAATATATGGCTGTCCGTAAGAACATAAAAAAACTTAAAAAATCCCCTAATTTTTTTGAAAAAATTGTTACAGAAGTGAAGGGTATTTTTGCCCTTGTATCAATGGCAAACCTCTAGGGCCCCGTTACTACATATAATTGCGTTACCTATTTAGTTGGGAGTATTTTTTTATATTAATTACGATTAGGTTGTATTCTTAAGAGCTTTTATATAAAATCACTTCCTATGACAAGCCCTGAAATGAGCGAAAACCCTTTTGCAAAAGAGTACGCAGAGCTTAATGTAGAGGTATTTGGTACTTTACTATCGCATTTTAGCGATCCGGATAACAAGTTTATCGATCCCGAGCTAACGGGTAGATTTAATGAACACCATGCTCAGGGTAGAATAAGTGTTCTAAGTCTAGATTCTCAAGCAGCGGATACAAGTTATGTGTATAAGCTAGAAGAGGTACCTTCCCACGTAGCAATTGTTTTAACTTTTGGATATTGCTTGGGATTTAATCGCGCGCGTATGTATGAATCAATGAGCTCAGCAGTAGATACAGCAGCTCTAGTTAGAAGGTCTGTTGAAATGGTTGAGGAGTTAACTCGTCAGGGTAAAAGTTTTATGAGTCATGAGGAATTTATGGCAAGAGCAGTAAATAATCTTCTAAGGTAATGTGCCGAGAGAAGGATTTGAACCTACGTAGCCCGAACGGGCGACAGATTTACAGTCTGTTCCGATTGACCACTCCGGCATCTCGGCAAGAGACTTAAAGGTCAGTGTCTATTTTACAAAATTTTGCCTCAAAATGAAATAACCGCTCTGATATAATAGCTTTGTGAAACTAGTAATAGGAGTAGTAGGTGAAAACGGAGCTGGTAAGGGATCTTTTTCAGAGTATTTAACTCGTTTAAACCCTGACCTAAAGGTAACAAGACTAAAATTCTCCGACATACTATTTAGTACTCTTAAGCTTTGGAATCTACCTCTAACTCGCGCAAATCTTCAAAATCTATCCATAATTATGGACAAGCAATATGGATCAGGCACCTTAACGCGCGCCACAGAAGGAGCAGTTACTAAAAACAAGAGCGATATCGTAATTGTTGAAGGTGTACGTTGGGATTCAGATGTCCCCATGATCCACTCCTTTAAAAGAAACGCACTGGTATATATTATTGCTAAGCGTAAAATCCGCTTCGAAAGGATGAAAATCCGAGGTGAAAAAGTAGGAGAGAGTAATCTATCATATTCTCAATTTTTGAAGGAAGAAAAGGCTAAAACTGAGGTTGCAATAGGCAAGATTGGTCGTTCTGCAGACTTTAAAATAGAAAATAATGGAACTCAAAAAGAGTTTGAACGACAGGTCAAAAAATTCATTAAAGAGTTCATTCAGGCAAAGTAATTCTGGTATATTTGTTGCTGTCTTGGTAAAATCTAAATTCAAATTGCCTCGATGGCTCAGTGGTAGAGCGAGTTCTTGGTAAGAACTAGGCCCTGGGTTCGATTCCCAGTCGAGGCTCAGTACTTTTAATTTTGCTTCAGATTTGATAAAATACCTCTTATGGCAAAAAAAGACGGAAGAGTTATAACAGTTGGACTTGCTTGTACAGTCTGCGGAACACGCGGATATATAACCTCACGGAATAAATTAAATACTCCAGAGAAGCTAAAACCTAAGAAATTCTGTAAAATTTGCCGCAAAGTAACAGAGCACAAAGAAATAGATAAGCTCAAATAATTCTTCTATCCTCGAGGTTGTTCCAGAAGCGTAATAGGGTATCTCAAAGTCGCATCCATTTGATATCTAACGGGTCTTGCAAGTAATTTATCATCTCGTACTGTTCGAATTCTTTGTGAAATTTGAAGTGATCTATCTCCTAGTGGGGCAATTGTATGGTGAAGGACAAAAACAAGTCCTTTAGTGCTCCAGTCTCTATGTACAACTCCGTAAGTTATTGATTTATCATCATTTACTTGTATATCTTGGTCATCCCATGAGTAGTGGTCAATATCAAGACCTCTTGCTCGTGTTACGGCATATGCATCTCTTTCTCTAATCTGTTTATAGTCTTTGAGAAGCTTTGATCCTTCTGCTGTATTTTCTATAACATTTCTCCAGTGGTTTAGAAGGTAAAAGTTAATATCATTTTCGCTACCTCCGAGTATTGGATTAAAGGTATCTAGGCTTACAGGGTTTGATTGGCACCGCAAAACATCTTCAGCAAGAACTTCAGAAGGAGATTTTGGTTTTGGTCTTTCTTTATACCCGAAATGTGTGCCAAGTTCAATTGCTACCATAATTTCTTATACACCTATAGTTTAAGCATTTCAAGGGGTCTTTTTGCGAACGGTCACTTTTTATGTTCGCTGTTGTTATATGAAAATGAGGGCTAAAAAGGCAAAACCTGCTCCTAAAAGTGAGCCTCCGATAACGTCTGATGTCCAGTGTTCACCAAGGGAAACACGTGAAATGATCATTATTAAGTAGAAGCAGAAGATAAAAATGTATGATGCAAGCTTTGTATACTTATTTAAACCAGTTTTGGAAATAATATAGCTAATAACTATTGCCAAAAAAGCAGTTCTCATAGCGTGTCCCGAAGGGTAGGATCCTCCAGGCTGAACATACCCTGATGGAAAAACAAAGTCTAGAGCATATCTATGAAAGCGAAAAGGAGTTCCTGGATGGTCCAAAAAAGCCTTACCAATGATCTCAACCACATGCATAAAGCCAAACATTCCAAATACGATAATTCCCCCAATCTTACGCCTTACAATAAGTGCAATTGCCAAGATGATACTTGTTCCCTCAAAGCTTCCAATGAGCGAAAGAGTAGAGAGATATGGATCAAATTTTACAGGTATTTTATCCTGTATTCGAACAGTCATATTAAAGTTAAACTGATCAAGTTTTCCACCTTTTGCAAAGAAGAAAGAGAAGGTATAGAAGAGGGTTAATAGAACTCCTCCTGTGATAATAAAACTCGTCTTTTCTTTTAGTAGTTTAATTCCTTTTTGAACTAATGTAGGTTTGTGATGGTGAGGTTTATCTTCTTGAGGCATTCATATATTCTACCAAACAAGAAAATCTAACTCAATTTGATTCTAGCAGCTTATAATAGTACAATCTGTTTTATGAAAATTGAAGGTAGTGAATTAGGTTATAGGCCGCGCGCATTTATAGTTGGGGCAAAAAGAGCAGCTTATGGCAGAATGCTGGGCGATATGGGCGTAGAGTCTATGCTTGGAAGCGCAGAAGACCTGATGGCTAAAAAACATCGTGGATCAGGTAAGCGTTTACCTGATTTAGCATTGCTGCATGATCCTGAACCAAAAGCAGTGGGAG
The DNA here is from genome assembly GCA_964640435.1 of uncultured Gammaproteobacteria bacterium. Lineage (GTDB taxonomy): Bacteria > Patescibacteriota > Microgenomatia > Levybacterales > GWA1-39-11 > GWA1-39-11. Next base: position 4,694 of record CAZXFJ010000014.1, read on the forward strand.
AGCTTCATGAAAATCTACCATATCTTCCTCTTCTTTCAGTGGTTTTTAATCGAGACAATGTTGCTGGTGTTTTACAAGCTGGATCAAATTTTTGCCTTGATGGTCTAAATCCTCGAGAATTCGAAATAATGGTAAGAAAGGCATTAGAAATCCCAGGAGTAAGTGAATTTCCTTCTGAGCCAAAGCTTCGTAAGAGCGACAGTGCAGTTGAGATGGGTAGAATAATAGATGTAGAGGGAGCTTTGTATAGAAGAGAAGCGGAAATACTCGGATTAATGGCTATTTATCCAAACCTTAATACTGCAAGTATTTTAAGTCATATGGAAGGTGATTTGACTGAGAATGCTATTCACGTATATATAAGTAAAATTAGAAAAAAATTAGGGGCAGACATCATTACTCGATCAGAAGACGGATCATACAAAGTTAGAAAGCCTGAATAAAATTCTTCACAAAAGCTTTCCTGTGATGATTACATACTCCAAGTCTAGTAATCGCTTCTCTATGTGCATTAGTTCCATACCCTTTATTTCTATCCCAGAAGTAGTTTGAATTTGTTTTTGAAAGTTCTGTCATATGTTCATCGCGTTCCACCTTGGCAATAATTGATGCGGCAGCAATAGAAAGAGAGATTCCATCACCGCCAATAATGGCTTTTTGTTTTTGTAGTCCTATCCCTTTTATGTATTTGATATTAAAACCATCAACAAGAATATATGGTTTAAATTTTGCTTCTTTAACAAGTGAGTAGACTGCCTCGCGCATTGCAGAGAATGCTGCTTTGCCAACTCCAATTCTGTTAATTTCCGAAACACTTTTAAAAGAAATTTTAAAAGAGTGAGCTTCTTTTTTAATAATCTTTGATAGATCTTGTCTTTTTTTAGCAGTCAGCTTTTTTGAATCATTTATTCCATGCGAGAGAAGCCTTCTTATTTGTTTGTCATCTTTTGTAGGTTCAAAAATAACACCAGCAACATAAACTGGGCCTGCAAATGCACCTCGACCAACCTCATCAATCCCAATAATAGTGTAGCCTTGACTCCATAATTGTATTTCGTGAGAAAGATCTGGAAGTTTCATGCTAAAAACTTACAACATTCCCTCTTTCTTTTCAAGCGAGTAATCCTATATGATTTTATTATGGAAGCATCTGCGGATATTGATGTCCTGACGCCTCAAAAGCCTGATGTCGTTGAGCCAGCAAAGAAATTTGTTAGGGAGAGAGTTTTTTCAAGAATGATACCTCGTTGGAAACCCGTTGAGATTCCTTTCACGAATAGAGTGATAAGGCCAGGTGTAGATTTAGGTTTAGCTCTTGTTGCAGCAACTGGTATGGGAGTTGGGACTCATAAGGCATTTGCTGAAGGTTCTCATGTTGACCATCAAAATCTTGGTGGACAAACAAGGGTTGAGCAGAAGAATCCAATGCCAAGTCAGGAGATTAAATTCCGGGATAACAGAGTTTCCGAAGTCGCAGGGGTGCAGTCGCAGCCTCAAGTTACGCAAGATGAAAAAAGTACAGTTCAGCAAGAACAAAAAGATCCCCATCCCAATGCTCGTAATGAAATAACTGAATCAGATATACAAAATGCGCTTAAAGTAGTGCCAGAGAAATTTAAAAAAGATGCTGAAGTTACAATACCAGCTCTTGCGGAGGCTTTAAAGGAGAGGGGAGTTGATTCAAAGGCGGTATTTGCATATATGCTTGCAACAGTAGAACATGAATCAATGTTTAAGCCCATGGAAGAGATAGATGGGCGTGAGCAGGCCATAAAGTACAACTACCCTGGTGGAGAAGACTTTTTTGGGAGAGGACTCATAATGAATACTGGTAAACCAAATTATGAAACAACCGGAAAGGATATAGGGCTCGACTTAGTAAGTGATCCAGATTTATTGCTTCAGATTAAACCTGCTTCAAAAGCTGCTGTCTCACATTTTGTAATGCACGGAACAGTTCCTTATGCTGAAAAGCTCGATTTTGTTCATGCTAGAAAAACCATAAATGGAGGAGAGTTTGATTCGAACGAAGAACCATTCAAGAGTACCCCATATAAAGTTGCTCAGCGGGGTTTTGATTACCTAGAGGTTTTTGAGTAATTAGCTAATTTTTGAAGAATTTGGATCGTGAATGTAGCCTTCTGTAAAAGGTTTCTTCTTTTTATCTTTCTCAAGTTCAATTTCAGTAAATCCAAGGTAAACTGTGGCCTGGTTATCAACAACTTTTAATATTCCCATGCCAATAGGCATTTCTTTTACCTCACGATTATTATGAAGAAATATTTTATTTCGAATTAGGGAAATAAAGTTTGTATGCATTGGTAATACATCGAATAGTCCCACCTCATTGTATGAAGAGAGTGCTGTGAAGTTACTATCAAGTATTATTCCATCCTGATTTTTTATAACTACATGTATTGTTGAGTCGTTTTTCATTATTTTTTAGCCTCTGTTGGTTTTGTTTCAGTAGGTTTTGCTTCTGGAGCAGTAGCGGGTGGTGTTGCTGCTGGCGCTGGAGCTTGAGCTGCAGGTGCCGGAACGGGTGTTGCTTGATTTTTGTTTTCAAGAGCGGGAACTACAGTTGTTGATGCTGGTGCAGGTGCAACAATTGGCGTTGGGGGTTGATTAATTTCAGAAAGATCTCCTAAAAAGAGGAATTTATCTTCTTCAAGTTGATCATATTTACCTTCCAGAATTGCTCGTACGTCTTCCACTGTCTTTTTAACAGGTACATATTTACCAGTTCTTCCTGTTTGTTTTTCAGCAACGAAGAAGCTTTGGGTCATATAGTTTCGAAGTTTTCTTGCTCGCTCATAGGTTGTACGATCCGCCTCTGACAATTCTGACTCTCCAACAAGTGATACGATTCTTTCAAGTCCTACAGCCTGTTTTAGAAGACTTTGTGCTTTAAGCGCAGTATCATAATGCTCCTGTCCTACAAACTCAGGAGAAAGGTTTGCTGAGGTCGATGAGAGAAGATCAATCGCCGGAAGTTTACCTTCTTGATATACGGTACGTGATAGAACGACTGTTGAATCAAGGTAAGGAAATATTGCCTGTACACCTTGGTCAAAAAGATCATCGTTTGGAACGTAGATTGCTTCAAGCGTAGTAATAGCGTTGGATTCACTTGAAGTGAGTCTTTCATGGAATGTTCCCATTTCAGATGCAAGAGTTGCCTGGTATCCATCTTCTGAGGGAATCGTATCCATAAGCATTGAAAGTTCGTTTCCTGCTTGAGCAAAACGGAAAGCGTTATCTATAAAGAAAAGAACATCTTTATGTTCTTCATCTCGGAAGTATTCAGCCAAGGTTGCCGCAGTATATGCAGTTCTAAAACGTATTGCAGGATTTTCACCCATTGTTCCAAAGACTAGGGAAATGTATGGCAAGACATTCTCAAGACCAAGTGTTTCATAAAGTTCGGCTCCTTCACGAACACGTTCTCCAACTCCGGCAAAAACAGAAACACTTGATTTGTCAGACAATTTAACAATGTTATGGATAACCTCGGTTAGAAGAAGTGTTTTTCCAACTCCAGCTCCTCCAAAGAATCCAATTTTTGACCC
>CAZXFJ010000014.1:8362-22155 GCA_964640435.1 uncultured Gammaproteobacteria bacterium
GATAGGCAGTAAAAAGTGGAATCCCCTGTATCAGAAGAGGAGACTATCTCCATCTTAATTGTAGGGTCTTCTGCAAGAACTAGAATATCACGAATCTTAGGTTCGCTATCTTGTCCAAATTCTACTTCTACAACTTGTCCTTGTAGAGAGATAACTCTTCCGCGACCACCCTCAGTTTTAGTTGTTTTTTTCTGTTTGTCTTCCATAATTATTTATTCCACAAAGCCATACTTGCGAAGGTCTGGTTTTGTTTTTTGTTATTTTGTCTGTGATCCGTTTTTCTTCCTTCAAGTTCAATTAAGGAAAGTCTTGCCTTTATGTTTTCTGAAGCTGTATCCAAATTTACCATACGAGAAGCAAACTTTGAAAGTTGAGATTCGCGTACTGTTTGTTCAAAAATTGTTGAGAAGATTTCTTTTTCAAAAAACTCCAAAATTTTATCAAGTTGTGGTTCAAACAAGTACTTTAGAACCTTTCCTTTTGACTCTTCGGGTAGGTCTGCTCCAGTTCCTGAGATATCTTCCATACGTGGTGTTTGAAGAACTAAGTTCTGGAACTGTCCATAGAAGATAACAACCTCTTGGTATTCAACAAGATAATCAATGATTTCGACTAGCTTTTCTTTATCAATGGATTGATCTGGGAAATCAAAGTATTTGTATGGGCGGCTCATGTGACTTCCTTGATACATCTCTTGTCCAACTTTTCCAATGATTGCAATGTCAGCATTGCGCATCTTCTCGTTTCTAATAAAAAGGTCAAACGTGTTTCTGATAATTTCTCCATAAAAACCTGTGTTAGCAGATATAAAAACATAAAGTGTCTTACCGTTTCGATCAAGAAATGAGAACTTTTTCTTATCTGGTGTACCTTTAAGTTTCATCATAAGGTCAACTCGGTTTCTGTATGTTCTTTTAACCTCAGAAAAGATAGTGTTTAACTCTTCAAGAAAGTTACGGCTGCGAAGAACTGAATCACGAGTTCGACGTAGTCTGTTAGCAGCGATTTCCTCATAAGAGTCAACAACGTTTTTAAGGTTTCTTAAACCGTCTGTTTCCTGAACGATAAGTCGTTTTGTAATCATATTATTTAATTGTCATAAGTTGACTTGATGCATTTCTTACCTTATTTAGTAATTCGTTTAGTGTTTTTGCTTCTTCAATCATTTTGTCAACAAACTCTCGGTATTTTGCATCCTTGTTATAGTAATTGGTCATTTGCACCTTAATATCCGTTAGTTTTTCAATCTGTGCGTCAGTAAAGATCTGGCCCCAGATAAGACAAAAGAGTATCATCTGTACGCTGTTTGGAATTGTGACCCGTATATCTTGATCAAAAAGAGAAAGAATTTTCTTTCCAGTATCAATTGTTACCTTTGCTGATTCTGTAAGTTCGGCACCAAAGTGAGAGTAGGCAAGCATCTTTTCATAAAGTGTTAAGAAGGCCAACAGCTCTCGACTTGTATTCCTTTTAACATTTGTTTGAGTTTGTCTTCCTACACGAGTAACTGACAGAAATGGATTAACAGCAGGTCTTCTTCCTTGAGTAAATAAGTTGTGATCAAAGTATATGTGTCCGTCAGTCATAGACATGATGTTTGTTTGAATATATCCTGATAAATCTCCTTCAAGAGTTTCAACAACAGGAAGACAAGTTATTGCAACATCGCCATTTTTACCGGCAAAATTTCCTGCCCGCTCCAGTAGTCTTGAATGGACATAGAACATGTCTCCGGGATATGAGTTACGTCCTGGAAAACGGCGAGCAAGAAGAGATATCTCACGATAAAATTTAGCATGGGTTGATAAGTCATCAAGGATTAATAGAGTATCTATCCCCTGATCCTTAAAGTATTCAGCTATTGTCATTGCAGAGTAGGGGGTAATGAATATTTCTCCGGGTGGATCTTCAGGACTTGATGCAACAATGATAACCTTATCAAGCACTTTGTTGGCTTTGAAAAACTCTTCTATACGCTTGATATCAAGCTTTTTCTTTCCGATTGCAGCATATATACATATGTTTCCTTGTTCAACAGCTGAAATTACAGAGTGGAGTAGAAAGCTTGTTTTACCTGTTTTACGATCTCCGATGACAAGTTCTCGCTGTCCGCGTCCTAGAGGTGCAAGTAGATCAACAACTGTAACTCCTGTGTAAAAGGATTTTGTGATAGTTTTTCTAGTGCTAATACCTGTTGGTAGAGTTTCAATAGCTCGAGTTTCAGTTGGTTTTTCATATACTTGTTCGTGATCAATAGAGTTTCCAAAACAGTCAATAACCTTACCAAGTAGGCTTTCACCGACAGGAATTTCAATAAACTCATGTGTTCTTGCAACACGTGTTCCTACTTTAATTGGGTTGCTTGAAAGTATTAGTATTTCAACCTTTTTAGGTTTTACCGCCATAACACGTCCAAGCTCACCTGATTCAAATAGAACTAGCTCATGAATTGCAGCACTAGGAAGACCATCGATATATGCGATGACATCCATAACGCCAGTTACAAAACCTATTTCACCAACTTCATCAATGTATTCTTTAAACGTTTTCATTAGGAGCTCCTTCTACAAGTTGAATTATTTGTTGTTCATCTTTTTTAAACACTTCTTCAATTCTTCGAATTAAACTGTCATCCATGTAGCGACCTTCAAAAGATATTTGGGCGCCTCCAATTATTGTTGGGTCATATTGAATATCAAAAAGATAATTCCCTTTTAGTTTTTTCTCAGCCCAGGAAGAGACAAGGCGGACTATATCCTCGCTCACTGGAATCGCTATCGTTAAATGAACTGTCTTAAGAGTTTTGAGTTCTGCCCCTAAATCATCAAGAAGTCTTTGTTTTTGCTGAGGACTGTTAACGACCTCGGGTTTTGACAGTTCACTAACTAGAAGTTGAGCAGTAGTAGATTTATCTTTAGTGAGTGCTTTTTCAAATGCATCAGTATTCTTGTATAAAGATGCACCTAAGATGTCTAGAAGATGAGTAAAGTCATCTAACTGCTTTTGTGTTTTGATTGTTTTTACAATATCGTTCATTTAGACAAGTAACTCCTTTTTAGCGCGATCAAGGGACTGAAGTATTAGTTGCTGTTGATCTTCAACTTTTATGTTCTTTCCAAATGCTTCTTTTGATACAAAAAGTAACACTTTGGATATATTTTGATTTATTCTTTCGATGGCTTCTTTCTTTTTTTGCTCAAGTTCTGCATCAAGCTTTTCATATTCAGCTTGTATTTTTTCATCAGCAAGTTTCTTTGACTCAAAGGTTTCTTTCTCAAGATCTTGTTTAAAAATACCAAGAGTTGCTGCAGAGTACTCAATGATATCTTTATATGCACTTTGGAGTAGTTGAACGTTTTGCTTATTTATCTGGTCAATCTGGTCTTCATACTTGCGCTTAAGCTCTTCAGAGGACTCAGCTAGCTTCAATCTCTGCTCAGTTAGAAGCTTGTCATAGTCGCTGTCTAATACGCCTGATGATCTATCGTGAATTGTGTTTGCGCCATTGATTATTTCCTCCGCTTTCTCAGTTGCGTGTGTAATAATCGCTTCATAATCATATCGTGCACGCTCAAGTATCTCTTCTTGGCGTTTTTCTGTTTCACGTTTTAGCTTTTTCATCTCATCTTCTGTTTTTCCGACCCTTTTACTGTTTAAAAAGTTAAGGACTATAAAGTAGATGACAAGAATGAAGAGTGCCGCAGATACTGCGACAAGAAATGCATATGTTGTTAAGGGCAGAGTAATCATAATCTATTATAGTATCAAAATAAGGTAAGCAATCGCCAGACCCACAATAACAATAAGACCGGTAAGTAGCACGTTTATTACAACTGAGAACTCAATGAATCGTCCAGCCAAAGGATTACGCCCAACAGCTTCAACTCCACGCTGAGCAACTCTTCCAAAGTATACGAAGCCTAGAATGAACGAAATCATGGCTACGAGGGCTGCTATCAGATAACGAAGGGACTCTAGAGGAGATAAGAACGGTGAATCTCCAGCTGATTTGATGATATTAAATATGTTACCAGTTAGCTTAGGCGCACTGTTGCTAAAGCGTGGATCAATTGAAGCCATTATTACTCCAACGCCTTTTCCTTTGTAGTCTTCAAAGGCTTGTCCAATAACAAATCCATTATTGACCGCTTTCATTCCAATTCCGGGAGTTGATGAGGTAGTTAAAAGGTCATACTTTTTAATTTCCCCATTTTGTGTCGATACTTTTACATATGACTGACCTTTTGAAACAACATAGTATGGTTTTTGCATATTCATATTAATTATTCCGATAACTGGTTTATCAGCGACAACTCCAAAAGCATTAGGGTCATACTCGATAGAACTCAGAACGTATCCTTTAGATGTCGCTGAAATAATAGATCCTTGGGAAACGTTCTTTCCTGGGATCTCAACAGTTATTCCAACTCCTCCTGATAGATTTTCTTGAGCAAAGACTGAATTACTTAAAAAAAGAGAGGAAAAAAGGAAAATTATGAGTAGTGTACTTATATAATATATATGCCTCATACAATTAGCGTAAACAATCGAAGCTGGCTTGTCAATAATTGGAAACAGAAAAATAAGGCTAAAACTTGGACATTTGAAGCTAAAACAACAAAAAAACACAGCTTTAGGTGTTTTGGTTAATAAAAAATTGTTTCAAGTTTTCACCATAATTTTGATTCGACATTATTTCAACAAAAGTAGATATATTTATATATATTAATAAATACATATTTATAAATTGATATACAAATTCAAAGTACAACAAAATATTTTACAAATCGACAAAAAAACAAAAAAAACGGGATGGAAAAGTGGGGTATCAAAATATAGTAAAAGATAACAATCAATTACATACTGATCTAACACGATTTTTTTACCAAAAATTATTAATTTGTGTCTTAAAAATTGTGTTTTTATTTTTGTAATAAAGTGTTGTTAAAAAGATCATGCTAAAGATGCCAATTTTTAATAGTTTTTAAAGACAAAAAAGTGGGGTAGAAAATGTGGATTTTTTTAGACAAGAATTTTGTTAAATGTCCAATTTTTTCTCCAAAAAAAATTGCCCCTAAAATGCCGTTTTTTGGCGATAAATTATCATCGACGACTAGTTAATCGCCAACATCATGAAACGTTATTTTTCATGACGTGACCAGGACCCTAAAAATTGTGAAAATTTCATACCCATTTTTTACATAAAATTTACCCCATAATAAAACTGCTCGATAAACTTAGACATTTACGCACGATTTAAGGCAAAATACTTGTTGACACGACGTGAAAAATATGAGTAATATACTTATATAAGGAAAAAATTGGACAACTGAAGCTAAATGTCCATCTTTCCAGATCTTATTTATCACTGCCCAAATGGAAGAGAATTTATTAAGTATTCAGGAAGCTGCTAAAAAGCTTAAAGTATCTACAAAAACACTAAGACGCTGGGAAGCAAAAGGAATATTAACACCTTCAAGAACAACAGGCGCACACAGAAGATACACACTCGCTCAAATTACAGAATTCGCTCAAAAACTTAAGAACGATAAGAGCATAACTCATGTAAATTCTTCAGAGAAAAGTGGCGTAAATTTAACAGAAAAAATCGGCTTTGCACCTGTAGAAATTAGACAAAAATTCTTGTCAAAACTTGCTCCATCAACTTCATACGAGCAAGAGAAAAATGACCAAATTGCAGAGCAAATTTCAGAAGGTTTTTCAACAGTTTCTACAGCTGCTCAAACATCTTCTTCAGTATCAAAGATTCAAGCTATAAGAGCTTCATTTAGACTTGCTCACAAGCAAAGAATCGTTCTCTTCGGAAGCGTAAGTGCTCTCGCAATTTTAATCTTCATGGTAAGCACAGTTTATGTTGCAAGACCAGTATTAAACTCATTCTTTCTAGATCAAAGCAAAACAATTTCTTCAGAACTCTCAGATCTTCCAGTAGCACAAGCAGAGGCAATCTCAGGCGCACAGGTTCTACAAGCAGCAGTTGCTTCTCCTTCTTTCAAGCTTAATTTCGCCGCACAAAGCACATTCGAGCAAGACACAGATTTCCTACAGGCAATCCAGGTAGCAGGCCTTTCAACTCTTAACGGAGGAATTCTTACAAACAACGCTGACATCAACGCAGGAACAGGTGAATTGACAGCATCAAATGTTATTTACTCTATCACAGCAGGTCAAGGTATATCAATTACTCCTGGCCAAAACCCTGTTATCTCCTCAACAGCCGTTGGAACAACATACACAGCTGGAAGCGGCATTTCTATAGCTGGTAATGTTATCACAAACACATCACAAGCTGGTAATTCTTTCGGAAAAATCAATGTTGGATCAGATGTTATTTCAGCTGGAGGACAAGATTCAGCATTTACACTTGCTGCCGGTTCAGGAATAACACTGTCAGCAAATACTGGTACATCAACAATCACAATTAATTCTTCAGGTGGAGTAACAAGTCCTTGGGAAGATGATGGGGCGGGAACAGTAAGTCTAGTTGATACCGCAAACGATGTTCTTATAGGGGCGGGAACCCCGTTGTTCAAGTTAACTGTGGAGGGCGATATTGGGCCCACCACGGGCGGCACATATAACCTAGGATCCCTCTCTGAGGGATTTAACGGTATTTATGGCCAAACTTTTTATGCTGCTGGACAAACAGGTGCAACAGTAGGAACAGCCTCTTGTGTAACCACAGTTGGAGGTATCGTTGTTGGAACAGGTACATGTCAATTGGGGTCAGAACAGTGGGTAGTTTCCAATGGAATGATATATACGGGCATACAATCTCTTGACTTTGCACTAGGGGGAACATCAACTGATTCAGCAAAGTTTGCAGTTCTAAATATGGCAGCAGGAACACCTGTTGCTACAATTTCAGCACAGAATGGTGGAGGAGCAACATCACTTTCAGGAGATGGAACGCTCACAACAGCAAACAGACAAACAATCACAATTGGATCCGCAACAAGTGGCAATGTCCAACTTTTTGGCTTCGGTCAGGGAATCATTCACAGCAGCAGCAATGGAACATTGTCATCGTCAGCAGTAAATTTAGCAGGTGGTGCAAATGAAATTACTGGTCTTCTCCCAACAACAAACGGTGGTACAGGAATTGACACAAGTGGTGCAACTGGCGTTCCAACAATCAACTCAGGTATTTGGAGTGTTCAAGCACAACTCCCAACAACACTTGGAGGACTAGGTGCAAACGTTACAGCAGCAGGCGCTGGGGAACTTCTTTACTCAACATCAACAAACACATACGGAACACTTGCAGCAGGTGTTCCTGGTACTTGTCTTGTTTCAAACGGAGCAGCAGCACCATCATGGACATCATGTACATCAGGTGTTACAACCTCACCTTTTACAGTTCAAAACGGAGCAATCGTTCCTCTAAACCAAACAGTAGACTTGTTAGTCGGTGGCGTATCAAGCGCTGCTGCTAAGTTTGCTTTTGTAAACGTTAACAGCGGTACACCAACAGCATCAATCTCAGCTGGAACAACAGGAAATAATCTATTCATCACGGGAGACGGCACGATCTCAACAACAAACAAACAAACATTAACACTTGGTGGATCAAGCACTGGTAACATCGTTATCGGTAACCTCGGTACGGGCGTTGTTCACTCAACAGGCGGAGTTTTGTCAGTTGGACAGGTAACAAATGCAGAACTTCAAAACTCAACAATAACAGTAACCCCTGGAACAGGAATTGGAGTTGCAGGTTCTCCAGTTGCTCTTGGTGGAGCAGTAACAATAACAAACACTGGTGTGACTTCAAACATAGCAGGAACAGGTATTTCCGTTGATCAATCAACAGGTGCTGTTACAATCACAAACACAGGTGTTCTTTCAATTGCAGGTGGTACAGGTGGAAGTGCAATAAGTGGTGCACTAACCCTTGCTAACTCAACAACAGCAGGATCAACAATAACAATCGATAATGCAGCAGCTGATGGAACAACAAAGGGTATTGCAGCATTTAACTCAACTAACTTCTCAGCGAGCTCAGGTGTTATTAACACAATTCAAAACATTAACACCGCAGCAACTCCAACATTTGCTGGTTTAACTCTCTCAAATTTCACAACAAACGGTGGTCTTATATATACAAATGGATCAGGAGTTTTGGCACAAACCGCTGCAGGGATCGCTGGTCAGTGTCTCGTTTCAAACGGTGGAGGAGCACCAGTATGGACAGATTGTTCATCAGCTGCTAACAACTACTGGACACAAGCAAACGGAGCGCTATACCCAACAAGCACAACAGTTGATCTTTTCGTAGGTGGTAATTCAACCGCTTCAGCTAAATTTGCTGTTCTAAATATCAACAGTGGAGTAACAACCGCATCTATCTCAGCCGGATCAAACAACAGCACATACATAACAGGAGACGGCACAATCGCAACAACAAATAAGCAATCACTTATTCTTGGCAATTCATCAACAGGCAACATCGTTGCATTTGGTATTGGAACTGGAGTAGTGCACGCTGTAAATGGAGCTCTATCAACAGGTGTTGTTACAAATGCAGAGCTTCAGAATTCATCAATCACAATCAACAACGGAACAGGAATCAGTGTTTCAGGTTCTCCAGTATCACTTGGCGGAGCAGTAACTATCACAAACGATGGAGTTCTATCAATCGTAGGCGGTACAGGAGGAAGTGCTATCTCTGGAGCATTAACCCTTAACAACTCAACAACAGCAGGAAGCGCTATTACAATCGATAATGCAGCAGCAGATGGAACAACCAAAGGTATCGCTGCCTTCAATTCAACTAACTTCTCAGCGAGCTCAGGTGTTGTTAACACAATTCAAAACATTAATACTTCAGCAACCCCAACATTTGCTGGCTTAACTCTTTCAACTCTAACAAACGCTGGTGGAGTTCTATACACAAATGGATCAGGAGTAATCGCACAAACAGCAAGTGGAACAAATACTCAATGTTTGATCGGTGGAGCAACACCTACATGGGCTTCATGTTCAACAGGTGGAACAGATTCTCCATTTACAGTTCAGAATGGTGCTATTATCCCTCTAAATCAAACAGTTGATTTGCTAGTTGGTGGAGTATCAACTCAGGCTGCTAAATTTGCTTTCATCAATGTTAACTCTGGTGTTCCAACAGCTTCTATTTCAGCTGGCACAACAGGAAATAATGCATATCTTACAGGAGGCGGAATTCTTGGAACAACAAACAAGCAGACATTGACACTAGGAAGTGCAACAACAGGTAACATTGGAATCTTCGGATTTGGCGCTGGAGTAGTACAAACAAACGCAGCAGGATTCTTATCATCCTCAGCACTTAATCTTGCCGGTGGCGCTTCATACATCTCAGGTATATTACCTGCTGCTAATGGTGGTACAGGAGTTGATGGTTCTGCTGCTGCTAACGGAACACTTCTCATTGGAAATGGTTCAGGATACAGCCTTGCAACCCTAACAGCTGGTGCTGGAATTTCAATAACAAATGGTTCAGGTTCTATCACAATTGCAAATAACCAAAGTTCATACTGGAGTCAGGCAAATGGTCTTCTATACCCAACAAACACGACAGTAGATTTGGCTATTGGTGGAACATCAACTTCTGCTGCGAAATTTGCAATAACAGGAGTTAACAGCGGAACACCAGTTGCTACACTCGCTGCTAGTACAAATGGTAACGGAATAGTTCTTAGTGCATCAAATTCAACAATTCAATCACTTCAAAATAGCACACTTGCTCTTGGAGGAGACACAACAGGAAACATAATCCTTGCTCCTAAAAACGGTGCAGCAGGTGGATATGTTGCACCAAGCACAAACAATCAAGTTGATCTTGGACAAGCAGTTCAACAATTCAGAAACATTTATGGTCAAACAATTTACCAAAACGGTAACCAGGTTTGTGACGTAACAGGTAACTGTGCAAGTGCTGGTGGAGGGATAATTGGAACAGGAAGTGCAAACTTTGTTGCTAAGTTCACAGATGCTCACACAATTGCAGACTCTCTCCTTTACGACAATGGAACAAACGTTGGAATCGGAACAACTACTCCAGCATCCCTTCTTGATCTTACAAGCGCAACAAAGCCAACACTTTCACTTTCATACAACTCACTACCTGATTCAAGCTACTTTGCTTCAATTGATTTTAGAGCAAAGGGAACACCATCATGGGCTATTTCAAACGACACAACACAAACAAACATTCTCTCAACAACTGTTGATTCAGAAAATCACATTGCATACGCTGGAAGCTCAACAGGTGGAATAATTTATCGTTGTGATGAATCAACTTCTTGTGATGCATCAGGCGATTGGACAACAGCATACGACACAGCAGAGGCATCAATTACAGCATTATACTTTGATGCAGCAAACGATGTAATTTATGCGGGAACAGCGAATAGTGGATTAATACTTCGCTGTGCAACATCAACTGGTTGTGACACGTCAGGCGATTGGACAACAGCATACGACACAACACAAACAAACATTAACGTAATTACAACAGATACAACACATGGAATTCTATACGCTGGTGGTGCGCTAAGTGGTGGAGATGGATCACTATTTGCATGTAACCTTTCAAGCAACTGTGACAACTCAGGTGACTTTACAACAGTATTCTCACTTACTGGTGGCGCAGCTGATGAAGCATTTAAAGGTCTTACATATGACCCAGTTCACAACATGATGCTTGCTGGAACTGGGGTATATACAGGTTCAGTCACAGGTTTTGTCTACACTTGTGATGCTACAACTGACTGTACAAGTAGTGCTAACTGGACTCAAACATATGATCCATCAGGTGCAACTCAGGTAACATCAATGACAACGGATACGGTTAATGGAATCGTATATGCAGGCACAACAAACAACTTTGGAATCATGTACTGTACAAGCGGTTGTTCTTCAAATGCTAACTGGCACGTAACTTACGATCCAAACGCAGTATTTAACACAGTCTATTATGAACCAGTAAACAGTGTCGTTTATTCCGGTGATGATAATGGAAACATTGCAAAATGTACAGCTGGTAGTTCATGTACAACTGCTGGTAACTGGTCTGTAAATTACGCAACAGGTCAAGCAAACGTTTATGGAATTTCAAGTGATACATCAACAGGTCAAGCTTTCGCAGGTTCAGGAACTGGTGGAATAATTTACACAATGGCAGCTGCTGCATTCAGCACATTTGCTCAAATTCAATCAGTAGCAAGCAATGGAACTCCAGGATCTGAGACTGGAGATCTAGTCTTCAACACTCTTCTAAATGGCGTAAACACAGAGGTTGCAAGAATAACTTCAGGAAAACTCGGTCTTGGAACAGCTGCTCCAGCTTCTCAGCTTCAAGTAACAAGGCCACTATCAATGGGCGCTACAGGAAAAGCTCTTGCGGTATTTGATCAAATTGAAAATCAAGATATTTTATCTGCTTCAAAGAGTGGAGTAACACAGTTTATAGTAGGTAGTACAGGCAACCTACAATTTAAGGGTGGTACTGCATTCCTAACAACTTTAACATCTGCTGCAACATCTGCTCGAACAATAACATTCCCAGATGCATCAGGAACTGTTTGTCTACAAGGATCAAGTGCTTGTGGATTTGCGCTTGGTACAAACTACTGGCAGTTAAACAGTGGTGCATTGTCACCATTTACAAACACAACAGACCTTCTTCTAGGTGGTACATCAACAAGCGCTGCTAAATTCGCTTTTGTAAACGTAAACAGCGGTACACCAACAGCTTCTATTTCAGCAGGCACAACAGGTAACAATACATTCCTTACAGGAGCTGGAAACCTAGGAACAACAAACCTACAAACTCTTAACTTGGGTGGATCAACAACAGGTAATATAACTATCGATTCAGGTTCTGGTCTTATCTCACTTCTCGATAACACAAGTATCACTGGAGCACTTAACGTTTCAGGAGCAGTTACATTCTCAACATTCTTAAACAACAATAACAGCGTTCTATATGCAGGTGCAGGTGGAGCACTAGGAGTTGCTGAAACAACTTCAACTGGCCTATGTTTAACATCAAATGGAGCAGGTGCAGCACCAAGCTGGACATCATGTTCTGCTGGTGTAACAAGCTCACCATTCACAACGCTTGCAGGTGCAATTGTTCCAATCAACCAAACAACAGATCTTCTAATCGGTGGCGTATCAACACCAGCTGCTAAATTTGCATTTATAAACGTAAATTCAGGAGTTCCAACAGCATCAATCTCAGCAGGAAGCGCTAACAACAATGCATTCTTAACCGGTGCTGGTAACCTTGGTACAACAAACGCTCAAACATTAACACTTGGTGGATCAAGCACAGGAAACATTGCAATAACACCAGCCGGTGGAACAGGATCACTTAACTTTAATGTTGGAAGCCTTGCAATAAATGGTCAAGCAGGTATCACACAAGGAACAGCTGCTTGTGTAACTACAGTCAACGGTATCGTTGTTGGAACAGGAACATGTCAGCTTGGATCAGAGCAATGGTCAATTACAAACGGAATGATCTACACAGGTATCCCAACTCTTGATTTTGCTCTAGGGGGTAACTCAACTGCTTCTGCAAAGTTTGCAGTTCTAAATATGGCAGCAGGAACACCAGTTGCTTCAATATCTGCAAACAATGGAGCAAATTCAACATTCCTAACTGGAGATGGAACACTATCAACAACAAACAAACAAACATTAACTCTTGGTTCATCCACAACCGGTAGCATCGTTGCATTCGGTATCGGAACAGGAGTAGTACATGCAAACAATGGAGCTCTATCAACAGGTGTTGTTACAAACGCAGAGCTTCAAAACTCAACAATAACAGTAAATAATGGTTCAGGAATTGGTGTTTCAGGCTCACCTGTAGCACTTGGTGGAACAGTAACAATTTCAAACACAGGTGTTCTTTCAATCGCGGGTGGTACAGGTGGTAGCGCAATTGCTGGAGCATTAACTCTTAACAACTCAACAACAGCGGGTTCAGCTATCACAATCGACAACGCAGCAGCAGACGGAACAACAAAGGGTATCGCAGCATTCAATTCAACTAACTTCTCAGCATCAAGTGGAGTAGTTAACACAATTCAAAATATCAACACTTCAGCAACGCCAACTTTTGCTGGTCTTACTCTTTCAGGATTCACAAGTAATGGTGGAGTTCTATACACTAATGGAAGTGGAGTACTTGCACAAACAACAGCAGGTACAAACACCCAATGTTTGATTGGTGGAACAACCCCAACATGGGCTGATTGTGGAGCAGCATCAAACAACTACTGGACACTTGCAAACGGCGCAATTTACCCAACAAACACAAGCATCGATTTGTTTGTAGGTGGAAGTGCTACAGCTTCAGCTAAATTTGCATTCATCAATGTTAACTCTGGCGTTCCAACAGCTTCTATCTCAGCTGGCACAACAGGTGACAACGCATATATAACAGGTGCTGGAAACCTAGCAACAACAAACAATCAAACATTAACACTTGGAGGTTCAACAACAGGAAACGTTGTAGTATCAGCAACTGGCGGAACAGGAATCTTCACGGTTAATGCTACAACTGCAAACCTAACAGGTACAACAACATTGAATGCAACATCACTCGCAACTCTTAACACAGCTGCAACAGTTGCTCTAAACACAACAACTCTAAACGCAGCAAATCTTGCAACATTAACAGCTGGAAACTTGGCAACAATTACATCTGCTGCAAACCTTTCAGTTTCAGCAACATCTCTCTCCCTTGGTGGTGGTTCAGCAGCAACTATAACAACAGT
>CAZXFJ010000015.1:0-21677 GCA_964640435.1 uncultured Gammaproteobacteria bacterium
ACTTTCAATAACCTTATCTTTTGTTGCTGCCATCATTCTTCTCAAAAAAATGCCCAAAGAAGATATTTCCCATACATATTCTTATCCAAAAAAATTATTGTTCGCCACTTCCCTAACGGCGCTGGGAAATACAGCATTTTTAACAATGGACCTTCTTCTAGCAAGACACTTTCTTAATCCAACCCTTTCAGGAGCATATTCGCTTTTATCATTAGTTGGGACAATGATTTTCTTTTCTGGCTCTCTATTTGGAGTATTTATTTTAACTTTCGCAAGTCGAGATACAGGAATAAATAAAAACTCAACAAATAATTTTTACAAAATTTTTTCAATAAACGCTGCAATACTTCTTTTTTGTTTTTTTACCTTAGGCGTAATGGGAAAATGGATTATCCCCTTTCTCTGGGGTGAAAAAGCTATAGTAATTTTGCCTTATTTAATACCCTACACAATTGCGATGGGATTTTTCTCGCTTGCAACAAGCTTTACCACATATCATTTGGCAAAACAACAATACATATTTTCTTATAATGGAATTCTTGCAACTTCCACAGTAGCAATTGGCATATTCTTATTTCACTCAAATATATATGAGTTTGTAAATGTTGTTCTGATTTCAAGCTATATCTATCTTGCAACAAATACTCTTTTACACGTTTTTTATAAAGACATTTCTCAATATCTTGACGAGGAAGATACAAATAAATTTGCCAGTTTTGAAAACTTAAAAAGCAAACCCCTTTCCATAGCAATATGCATTCCCGCGTATAATGAAGAAAAAAATATTGGCAAACTATTAAAATCACTAATCAATCAAAAAACTGATCTCATTCAGATTGACAAAATAATTGTTGTTTCATCTGCAAGCACTGATAGGACAGATAAAATTGTCATTAATCTTATAAAAAAATATCCAAATAAAATTCATTTAGTGCAACAGCATAATAGATATGGAAAAGCTGTCGCCATAAACTCATTTCTTAAACGTATTCATCACGATGTTGTCGTTGTACAAAGTGCTGATACCTTAGCCAAAGAGGATACGATAGAAAAGCTATGTAGGCCTTTCCTAATTGATGAGCATATTGGAATGACAGGTGGTGCACCAATACCTGTAAATGATAGAAACACTTTCTTGGGTTATGTAATTCATACCTGGTGGTGGTTTCATAGACATATTCCCAGATTTGGAGAAATTATTGCGTTTAGAAATATAATAGGAGAAGTTTCACCAAGAACTGCCGTCGACGAAGCTTATATCCAGGCTAAATTTGCACAACTTGGCTACAAAATCGTTCATATAGATGAAGCGCAAGTTTATAACAAGGGATCAGAAAGTATTAGCGATATTATTAAGCAAAGACGAAGAATTTTTAATGGCCATGCAAGGCTCCAACAAGAGGAAAATGTTCACATTTCTGACATGACAAAATCAAGCTTTAAGCTTCTATTATTTGATTACAAAATGTACAGCTTTTGGCACTTGGTCTGGTTAACAGGAGGCATGATGATTGAGGCGTATGCAAAAATTCTAGGCCATTACGACATATACATTAATCGTAAAAACCCCGTCGTATGGGATATCGCAAAATCCACTAAAGATTTGTCTACAAATAAATTTAAGTAATATGAAAAAAATATCAATAATATGCTTTTATGGTTATAAAAACATCGGCGATGGCGCAATATTTGATAGCGCTCTAAGAATTATAAATCAATCAATAAAAAATAACTCCATAGATGTCCACACCTCCACAAGATTTAAAAAAAACGCAGACAACATATCCAAAGTGATTCTAAATCCATATGGAATTGCAATTGTCACAAAAAAGGGCCCCCTTTCAAATATCAAAAAAATATTTCGCTTTGTAAAGGTCATTTCTTTATCGATGTTTTATACATATATTGGCAAGTTGTATCCAAAAATTATTCCCACACATGGAGACTTTCAGTATATAAAATCGATTAGAACATCAGATATAATCATTGGGATAGGTGGCGGATACTTGAGAACAAAGAGTAAATATCAAGACTATTTTGGCCTTATATTAACCCTCCTGCCAATACATATTGCTCATGTATTCGGAAAGAAAATACTCTTCCTGCCAATGTCTTATGGAAATTTTGCATCTAAAACACATGATAACTTAACTTTTAATACAATAAAGAATGATGTAATAATTTTTAGAGACACAAAAAGTTCAAAAGAATTCAATAAGCATAAAAATGGAAATAAGAATAGTTTCATCTTCCCCGATCTCGCACTACTTGACTCATCATCTCTTAAAAAATCAAAATCGAATAAAAAATATATAGTTTTAACTGCAAGACTTTGGATGAATAAAACAAAACAAGAAAGATACGAGAAAGACCTTGCAAGATTCGTTGACTTCATCTGGGAGAAATATAAAATTACAACAGTTTTTATTCCAATGGTCTGGAATAAAGAAGAAGAGGATGACAAAAGAGTTGCAATAAGAATATTCCAAAACATAAGAAATAAAAACTCTTTTAAGATAACGTCTGTTACAAAAGTTGATGAAGTCAAGAGAATATTAATAAATGCCGATGTGTCAATCTGCACACGAATGCACTCCGCAATTTTATCTACAATAGTTAGAGTCCCATTTATCACAATATCTTATGAATACAAAACCATAGGCCTCCTTGAGCACCTTAATTTAACTAAGTGGAATATCGATATAGAAAATTTTTCATACGTTAAATTACAAATGATGTTCGATAAAATTATAAAAAACAAAGCTTCATTTTTGGAAAATCTAAACCAAAGACATGATTCTATAAAAAACAATCAATATAAATTAATAAGCTTGATAGGGAAGTTTGAATCATAATGAAAATGCCCAAAGTATCAATAATATTGGCTACTCGTAATAATTGCTTATATATTATGGAGGCAGTTGAAAGTGTGCTCAAACAATCTTATTCGAATTGGGAACTAATCGTTATCGATGATCAATCCACAGATAATACTTCTGAAGTACTGCAAATATACACCGAAAGTGATAAACGTATAAAATATATAAAAAATGCTAAAAGGAAAGGTCTTGTAAAGAGCTTGAACAAGGGTATTAAATTATCGACGGGACAATATATTGGTCGCATAGATGGCGATGACATTTGGCTAAATACAGATAAACTCACAAAACAAATCGATTTTATTACAAAAAATCCTAAAGCAATTCTAGTCGGCACTTGGGGATATAAAATTGATGAGAGAGGCACTAAAGTTTCTTCACTCAAATACCCCACTAAAGATTCAGACATAAAAAAGTATATTCTTTTTGAGAATTGCTTCATACATAGTTCTGTTATTTTTAAAAAGAAAATCATTGTTGAAATGGGAAGTTATGATGATGTTTTTACTCACGCTGAGGATTACGCCTTGTGGCTCAAAGTTTCAAAAAAAGGGCAAATTGGAAATATACCCGAATACATGGTTGGATATCGAATAAATCATCATGGAGTTGGTTACACAAATTACAATCAACAAGTTAGAAATACAATCAAAGCTGTCAAAAAATATCATATCGAATATCCAAATTATAATCTAAGCTTACTTTTATGGTATTCTAGAATAGTAATACCCAGATCTATCCGCGAAAAAACATCGAAAATATTAAGAAACATTATCTTTAAATGAAAGAAATAATAAAGAAATATAATTTGTTCTACCTGAGTTTGTCATTAATGACTTTCTTAAGCACCTTTTCATTTATTATTTATTCACGTAATGGTAAAAATCTTATATATGCTGATGCAATTTCAAGACTCGATATAGCAAGGAAAATTATTGACAACATTACTCCAGGATTACCACAAGTGGGTAATGTATGGCTTCCTCTACCACAATTGCTAATGGTTCCTTTTATATGGAGTGACCATTTATGGCACACAGGGATTGCAGGGTATATAATGTCAGGAATTTCTTTCTTGATTGCTGGAATATTTATCTACAAAGCCGCAAAACTTCTCACTAAATCAGATTTGGCAGCATTCTTTTCAGTTATTATTTATTCCTTCAATATCAATGCACTATACCTACAAACTACTGCAATGTCAGAATCCATATTCTTAGCTTCACTATCTGCAACAATATATTTTTTCCTCGACTGGTTTCATTCAAAAAGCAAAGCTTCCTTACTATGCGCAGCTCTTTCCGTTTCACTTATGACACTTATTAGATATGAGGGGTTAGCAATTCTATTACCATCTGTTCCCCTTGTCTTTTTTTACTCAATAGTCAGCTCTTCTAAAAAAAGATTTAAAATCGCAGAAGGAAATACGATTCTTTATGGAGTTTTAGCATGTCTAGGTTTTGGGCTTTGGACACTTTATCTTACTGTAATTTTTGGTAACCCCCTCTATTGGAAGGATTACTATGCTACTCCACAGGCTACTGGAGGCGTTGAAAAAGTATTCACCCAAGCGAAGCCTTTCGCTGCAGCTGTTTGGCAATATTTCACATCTTTTTCATGGATGATAGGAATTATTCCGGTTATATTTGGTTTTTTTGGACTTTTAATAATGTTTACGATATGTATAAAAAGAAAATCGTGGGATTTTTTAGTGTTATTAATGCCACTTGCAATTTTTCTTTTTATGGTTCTTACCCTTCAAAGAAACACGCCTATTGTTCAACCCATACTATCGTTACAAAATATATTATCCGGCACAACTAGTTACGGAACGGGATTTAATATTCGATATGGTTTGCTTCTGCTTCCCTGGGTTGCTATAATGTGCTCGTATCTTCTTATTTGGCCTAATAAGTTTATTAAAGGCTTCTTGTTTATCATTCTTACTGGAATATTTAGTTTTCAAGTTTATACATATTTTGTTCCAACATATACAATGATTTATAAAATCCCAGCAAAAATTTATGACAAACCTTTTTCCAAAATGGTCGATTGGATTAAGAGGAATTATGATGGGGGGAAAATTTTAATTAGTGCCGGTTCTCAAGAAGATCAAATGTTTTTAATGGGGTTTCCATATAAAACATTCATACACGAAGGTACAAATAAATACTGGAAGGAGTCAATTGATAACCCTTCTAGATACGCACAATGGGTTGTTATAGACTATGGTCATAATTCAGATAATGTAGCTAGACATATGAATAGAGAAGATATTTTAGAAAGGGAATACAAGCTTGTTTATCAAGAAAACCAATTAAAAATATTTAAGAAAATAAAAAAACCATATTTTGAAATAAAATGATATGTCAAACGTTTTTAACAAACTATTATCGAAATACTCAACTTTAATTATATTTCTTCTGGCGTCAAGCATTAGCATTCTTTCAGCAATATATATGTATCAGCATGATCTTGTTTTGGCGATGGAAGATGGTCGGGCCCACTTAGATATTGCCAGACGTGTTATTGACTCCTTAACACCAGGACTCGCGCAACTTGGAAGCATATGGCTTCCCATACCCCATCTCTTCATGCTTTTGTTTGTATGGAATAACTCACTCTGGCATACTGGACTTGCCGGAGTAATTCCCTCAGCATTTTTCTTTATAATCTCTGCTGTTTTTCTATTTAAGTTTATTGATGAATTTACCAATTCTAAAACTGCTGCTTTCGTCGGTACATTAATATACTTAACCAACCCTAATCTACTCTTTATTCAAGCAACTCCGATGACTGAATCAATGTCTATTTCCTTTTTTATAATGTCCATTTATTTTCTTTGGAGATGGATGTCACAAGATAATAAGTTTTTCCTCCTGGGTATAACAGGACTATTAATTTGTTTCTTAACACTTACTCGATATGACGGATGGTTTCTACCTGCGATGGGCGCTGTTTGCATTATTATTTATGGTTTATATAGAAAATGGATGCCAGGAACAATAGAAGGAAATACACTACTTTTTCTTGTACCATCATTTATCGGTATACTTTCCTGGATAGCATATAATGCGTTAATTTTTGGAGACCCTCTTAATTTCTTAAGGGGTGAAGGATCAGCAAAATGGTTTGCAAAATTTGAAGCAGCGAGAGGAAATTTACCTACTGATGGAAACATCTTAATCTCTTCTCAGATATATGGTTATAGTATTTTTGATATTGTTGGAGCATGGATAACATTGCTAGGTGCAGTTGGATTGATTGTTTTTATAATCTCATCCTTATTTAAAAAGATATCTGTGCCAAAAATTTTGATTATCTTATTCGCCCTATCCCCAATTATTTTTAACATCTATTCACTATTCAGCGGAAACTCGGTTATGTGGTCTCAATGGATTCCACCTTACAAGCTTTACAACGTAAGATATGCTCTTCAAGCACTCCCTGCAATTGTGATCTTAATTGCATATTTAGTGAGTATTAAAAAAAGATTATTTGTACCGATTGTTATTGCGGTCGTACTTTTTCAGTTCTATATTTTCTATAATGCTGGACAAATTGTGTTACTTAAAGACATAACCCAAACCAAGGGCTCTACTCGCGAATACCTTGGAAGATGGCTTAAAGAAAACCCCACGAACGGATTAACATTAATAAGTGCCGGCGCAAATGAGGTTGTAATATTTGACTCAGGAATGGATATTAAAAAAATTGTTTATGAAGGTAACGGAAAATACTGGAAGGAAGCTTTAAAACACCCAGAGAAAAATGTCTCAAGAATTATAATGGGATCTGAGCTTGGTGCACAGAATGATAAAGTTCATGCAGCACTTTCTGGAAAACAAGTCATCCATGATTTTTATAAAATTGTCTACACAAAAGATAACTACGTCGTATATGACAAATTGAGTCCAGATGAAATTTTACGAAATAGATGGTTAATAAAAAGCGTTGACACAATGAAAACCTCACGAGATGAAGCGCAAAATGGACTTAAAAAAGTAAATTACAAGGTCGAACTTAAAAAAATAAAAGACCTTGGCGCAAATTATGTAGCAATCGACACCCCCTACGACGAAGAATTTTATCCCTACCTTAAAACATGGACAGACGAAGCACATAAACTTGGCATGAAAGTTTGGTTTCGTGGTAATTGGTCTGGCTGGGAAGGCTGGAATGATTATCCAAAAAGATTAACACGTACCCAACATATTGAAAAAACCGTCGACTTTATTAACTCTCATCAGGATTTATTTAAAAACGGAGATAGTTTTACGCCATGCCCAGAATGTGAATACGGTGGACCAGGAAGTCCAATTAAAACTGGAGACGTAGAGGGTTTTAAACAATTCATGATTGACGAATATCAAGAAATGACACAAGCATTTAAAGAAACTGGAAAAGATGTAAACGTAAGCTGGTTCTCTATTAATCCGGATGTAGCAAAGCTTATTTACGATAAAGAGTTGTTAGAAAAAACAGGAAATACTATTACACTTGATTACTTTGTAAAAGATAAAAAACAACTTGACGACGGACTCAATTATTTTAGTAAAAAATTCCCGGGCGTGAAAATTTTAATCGGAGAATTTGGAGCTCCTATACCGACGCAGAATGGGAAAATGACCGAGGAACAACAAGCTGCGTTTGTTGAAGAGATTCTAAAATATCTGGCACAAAGAAAAGATATAATTGGTGTTAATTATTGGGTAAGTACTGGAGGTACAACTCCAATATTTAATAAAGATCTAACTTCGAGAAAGGCTGCAAATGTAGTAAAAAAATACTTCTCACCGATAATAAGATTGCCTAATTAAAGGCACTTATAGCTTTCTGACCCATTGAATCACCAGACTGTTGTCCTGGGGTGAAATTATCACTGTTATCGAGCTTATCTAAGTGCTCTGCTGCCCTATCCGTCATTTGCTCATAAGAACTTCCTACAATTGCCGCAGGAATTGTTATAAATAAAACAAGAACAGAAAAAATAACTATGCAGGTAATTATTTTTATAGTCTTTGACTTTTGAGCATTCTCCATCTGATAAGTTTATCAGAAGCATTTATATGAAAGCTATTGGCTGTCTGTGCTATTTTTTATTGTATTCACAATCATTCTCACTTCTTTCCATTGAAGTTAAACATATTTTATTCTGATTAACAAAAACTTCTTGCATGGCTGGCGCAAAGGACCTATATAGAGATAGTGTTTCATTACCATCTACTCTCTCAGTTATTTCAACTGCTAAGTCACGATTCACACAATCGATAGGACATACTTTATCTGGCTTTAACATACATGGAATATATTTCTCTTTCACTAGCTACATTTTGCTTTATGGGAATAATAAAAAGGTAAGATTTAAGGTAAAAAATAAAAAGGGTTTAAAGAAGGCCTAATTTTTTGGAACAGCCTCCCCATGGTCCCCATCCGCGTTGTGATTGAAGCATTTTTCCTCGCATTATTTGTTCATCTTTTGATGCTTGTGCTGGATTACCTGATCCTCCTACTGAATTCCAGGCGCCTTGACTGAATTGGAGTCCACCGTAGTAACCATTTCCTGTATCAATACTCCAATTTTGATGTGATTCACAATCAGCAAGTTTTTCCCAAATTGCATTGTCTCCTGGATCAACGGATACTGCTGCCGCAAGTGCAGGCGCCGAAGTTGGAGCAGGAGTCACTGTTGGCGAAGGTGTAATAGATGGGTCTTCAGAATTCTCCTCTGTCTCATTTAGGGATCCATAATCCACTCCTTCAACTGGTGTATGAGTTGGAGTAACTGATGTAATCGTTGACTTAATGGGTGTTGGTGTCAATGTTACTGCTTGAGCTAAAACTTTATCCTCTTTTGGAGTTGGACTTGGCTCAGATTTAATTGGAGTTGGAGTAAAAGTAACATTTACAGTTGGGCTCTCAATATGCTCTTTCTCAATTGTTACAGCATTGGGTCTAACAATGGGTTGATCCACTTTACTCTCCGCAGATACAGAAATGGAATTTTGAGTTGAAAGAAGGAATGCTGCGATAAGAAGTATAGCAACTAGCGCAATTCTTTCCCCCATCATATAAAAAGCGTTAGATGCTAATTTGAGGACAAAATTTAGCAAACCTGGTTTGCTATCGGAGGAATCATGCTGCAATTGCTCTGCCTCTTGCATTATTTTATTCTATCAGAATACTAGTAAATTACCAAACTAGCCTCCGAAAGATTTACTTAGAAGAACTAATCCTAAAATCAAAAAGAGAACAAACATTATTGTTGCATTGCTTTCGATTAACCAACCTCTAAGACTCTCCAGGCTGCGCTCCAGTTTCTTCCCGAAAAGTAAAAATCCAAATGTTGGTATAGTTATCGATGATGAAGCAGTTAGTAAATATGCAAATAATACAACGGCCGCTGAACTTCCGGCATCAGATATAACTACTCCAACTGTAATTCCCATTGGTGTATTCTTAACATTTAATGTAGCGAGTAAAAAACCAATCATTAAAGCTTTTGCAGGCGTACAGGAACTTACTGCTTTCATCCACTTCGGTATTTTAGGCGCTTGACCCTTTTTGGGTCGAAGCTTCCACTCTTTTATAGCAAGTGCGATTAAAATTAAACCTAGAGAAAAATGTATTATTGTTTTTAGTGAAATACCTGTTTCATGATGTACTTGTCCACTATATAAAACAACTAAGTATTTAACTATGAATACAAGCGCAGCAAGACCTAATATCCAACCAATTGTAAAAGCTATACTATTAATCCTTGCTCTCTTTGAAAGAAGCATTAAAACAAGTGCTGCAATAGGCAAAGGGGACAATGCTACAGCTGCTGCATATGGTAAAACGTCTGCAATATGTTGATCCATTATTTTTTTTCTAAATATTGTTTAAATTTTTTTAATAAAGCCGTGTCACCTTTGGAGAAATCTCCACTTAAAATTGCTTGATTAAGTCCAATTCTCTCCATTCCCTCTCCCTCATAAAATGGTGAGGCAAGCAATCTATCCGTAATTGGCGAAACGTAAGCAAATAATCTATAAGACGCACTATCAGTTGAGAAATTATGCTCCGTCCAATAATTAAGAACGTCTGGCTCGTAAGCGAGTTCTTCTTTGAGCTCTCTCTTTATTGCTTCATCGGGTGTCTCACCGGGTTCGACTCCTCCACCCCAAAATCCAAATTTCGCACCTAGCTTTGAGTTCTTATCCCTAATTTGCACGACAATATCTTTGTCGTCATGAAAAATTGCAACGGCTACGCTTCTTTCAGCCATTATGAAACCTCCTGATACCAATCAGAGCTTGTGGTGTCGATCTTTTTTGTTTCAGTTCCTGCAAAATCAAGTTTAGAAAGTGAGACTCGAAAGACTTTCACATTTTGATAGCCACGATAGTAATATACTTTATTTGTTAAATCAGAAAGTGTACTCCAGAAAGTAAAATCATAATGAGCTTCACCACTGCTTGAATCACGACAAAAACCTTTAGGAATATCAAAATTATTAACAATGTGATACGCCGTATTTACTGCTTCTTCAGCGTTCTCAGGTTTTAAAGCCGATTGAGAATATGCTACTGCACGAACAAATCTTGATGGTGGCGTTGAATCTCCTGGAAGCCCTAACATTCCAGTTCCTTGACCGAGCTGTGTAATTGTACCTCCATCAAGCTTCAATGGTGGAACATTTGTCGCAGATAAATTGACAAAATTTCGAAGATTTATTTGGTGCCAATCAAATGTAGGTGAATTTGTAAGTACTCCTATTGGATTGTCATAAATATTAAGTTTTCCACCTACATATTCAAATACCGCACTCTTACCAGTTGCGTCATGAACTGCAAAATGTAATGGTGGAATAGATTTTATTTGATCTGCATACCATGGCCATACAAAGACATCTTGTATTGCATGCTTTGCTTCTTCGACATTAGTACATAAAGAAAGCAAGTATCCTGCAACATCAATTGGGGCAATTGACCTATTCTCTTGACCAGCTGGAACGTCTTGGTATTCTGCAAAACCTGGAAGATATAGATCTCCAACATATAATCCTTTTTCATTTATTCCGTCTGAAACCATTGGCAAACCAAACATATCCATTCCAACAAAACCATATTGCCCATCCCATGCAAAGCCAGGCTTATTATTTGCACCAAGTGCTTGGAATTTAAATCCTCTTGGGAAAATAGTAAGTTTGCTTCCTGGATCTATTCCAAATTCCATCGTGCGTCCCACTACTACTGAATTATCTTTTGCTTTTACTAAAAAACATGTACACATAATTAGTTTGTAACTACTCCTCCTAAAACTGTACTAACAACCTTAACATCTTTAAGCTTCACTGGATCTATTGTATATGGATCTTCTTCCAAAATTACAAAATCCGCCTTTTTATTAATTGTAATACTTCCTATTTCATTTTCCATCTTCAATAAGTATGCTGAACCCATTGTCATGGCATAAAGCGCATCTTCAACCGGAATTTTGTATTCCTCACCTAAAACTTTTCCAGACGCAGTAATACGATTAACTGCGCTCCATGCTTCAAACAATGGATCTATCGGTGTAACACTTGCATCACAATGAAGAGAAAAAGGAACACCCAAAGTTAAAGCAATATTGGCTGCATCCATTTTGTTTGCTCGTTCAGGTCCAATTGTTTTCGCAACGTGCTGATCCCCCCAATAGTAAATGTGATTAGTGAAAATATTTGCACACATTCCCAAATCCTTCATTTCTTTAAATTGCTTCTCATCAACCATTTGAGCATGCTGGATTGTATGTCTATTATCGGACCATGGTTTTTCAACTAATGCCTCTTTAACAGCTTCAATAAATGCCTCTGACGCCTCATCTCCATTACAATGACAGTTTACTTGTAATTCTGCGTTATTAAAAAGTTTCATAAACATTTTTAGATTTTCTGGATCCTGATTCCAAATTCCATTTTCTACTCCATTTACATAAGGGCTTTTTAGTCTTGCGGTATAGCCCTGAATTGAACCATCAGCCATCATTTTTACATGTCCAAAGCGAAGCTTTTCTGTATTTTTACCTTTAAGAGATTTAACATAGTCGGGAATTTCTTCAGGCTTTTTTGTAGTGGTTGGAATAAAATACATTGGAACAAGACGAATCGGTCCATTATTTGTTACTTCGACTAATGTATTTATCGTATTTGGATCATCAAGATTTAAATCAACTCCCATATCGGTAATTGTTGTAACTCCTCTCATTTGGGCAAGCTTTGCAAATCTTGGAAAAAGTACCTTCGGATCTGTAAACTTAGCAAATAAGGGACCGAGTAGTTCAAATATTAAGGTCATAGCCTTAAGCTCTCTAAATTCCCCTGTAGGTTTTCCACTATCGTCTTTTACTATCCCATCAACGGAATTTAGTTTGTCTTCAGGAATTGACTCAACGGCTTTTGAATTTGCAGTTATAAGATGTCCACTTGCATGGTAAATAACAACCAATCTACTTGTTGAAACTTTATCAAGTTCGGCTCTGCTAATTCGAGGTCCGTCAAAATATATTGGATCAAGTCCTAAGGCAAAGATTGGTTCACCTGCGGGAGTTTTTTTATCAACTTCCTGAAGATAGCTTATTATCTCATCAACTGATTTTAACCCTTCTAAAACTGTTCCTTCAGGAGATACCCTATCAAAATATCCTACATATGGAGTCAGTCCATCTTGACCAGCAAGAAGATGGGCGTGTCCCTCAATAAATCCTGGCAGCATAAACTTGTCCGCAAATTGACTATCTATTTCAAATGTAGGAAAAAGTGTTTTTACTTCTTCATCTCCAAGTCCGACAATTTTATCTCCATCAATAGCAACATGAGTTGCAAAAGGATGCGATGAATCCATCGTAATAATCATTTTTGCCTGATAAATTTTTCCCATTATTTAGTTTCGTGTATTTTTACTTCGACCGTTGGGATGTGGAGTTTTTTAAGAAACTTATCAAGTTTCGATTGTATTTTTTCAAACTTCACAAATCTCCATACTACAAAACTTACAACAGCAAAACCTGCATACCACCACATAATCGCCTGAATCTGATTAACAAAATAATTAACAATGTCAGTTACCAGGTTATTCTGTGCTACACCGAGCGCATTGGCTCCTCCTGGAAGATTCATACTTACTACCCATGGGATAAGAAGTGATAGTATCAATACAAGAATAAAGGCGCTACCAAGAGATAGCCAAATTGCCTCAAATAATTTCTTGATGTGACGCATGTTGTACACAATTAGAACCACCCACAAGAAAAACATAGCAAAAGTCGTTACAACAAGAAGTGTTTCATTGTGTTGTAGAAGTGTTCTTGCCCGAATTATCATTGCAAGCGGACTATTTGGATGCTTCTCAAGATTCACAAGTGTTAGCTGAGTAGGAACAGAGTTAATTGCAAGATTAATTGTGTTAACAAGGATCCTTGGTAAACCAAGTTCTCCAATCGTACTACTTGCTTGTGCTTTGTATGGTGCTGTTTGAACGACTACCTTATTTGAAACTATGGAAGTTGGAGCCTGAGCAAATGCAACTGTAGCGCGAAGTGCTGGAGTTGCTGCTTTTTCGATTAAACCAGGAGTTACTACATAATCAACAAGTTTGTTAGCAAGACCATAAAGGACAAAATTATTCTTAATTCTCTCGGGATAATATGCTTGGACCTCAAGTTTTACGATCTGACTGGCATTGTTATATACATTTGCACGAGATAAGAAATTAAGCATGCTCGGAACATCTCTAAAGTTTGAGTTTATAACTTTGAAAAATGGAAATGTTATTAGAGTTATGAAAAGAAGAACTACAAGAATAATATTAAAAAATCCAAATGTTTTCATGAAATAAAATCTATATTAAATGTATCGTTTTTTTATTCACTCTGTCAATTACTAATTGCTTTTCAACCTCAACTCCTTTATGTTAGTATAGTTATCAAAATGAACCTGCCCTATTCTTTTCTAGACCTAGAAACAACTGGTGGAAGTTCACGCTTTGACCGCGTAATTGATATAGGAATAATTAAGACTGACGGTGAAAAAATTATCGATAAATTCGAGACACTCATTAACCCTGGCCAAGCAATAGATCCATTCATAACAAAACTCACAGGGATTACTAATGAACAGCTTGTATATGCTCCCACTTTTCGAGAAGTGTTAAGTGATATCGAAGAAATTTTAAAAGATACAATACTTGTTGCCCACAATGTCCGCTTTGATTATGGATTCTTAAAAGGTGAATTTAAGCGTTTCGAAAAAACTTTCAATTCAAAACATATGTGTACCGTAAAACTCTCAAGAAGACTTTACCCTGATCACCGTCTTCACAATCTAGACAGCATTATTGAACGTTTTGGACTTAAATGTGAGAGGCGTCACAGAGCATTTGATGATGCAAAAGCAATTTTTGAGTTCTTCCAACTTGCCCAACAACAAATTGACCCTGCTGAGTTTGAGTCGGCACTAAATTTTTGCATGAAACGCCCTTCACTTCCAATTAATATTCCAATTGAGATAATAGACAACCTTCCCGAAAAACCTGGCGTATATATTTTCTACGGAGACAACCGTGAATTCCCACTATATATAGGTAAGAGCGTAAATATTCGAGATCGAGTTCTTTCTCATTTCTCCAATGATCTTGTATCAGGAGTTGATCGGGAGATAGCAGAACAAATTAAGTCAATTGAGTATATAGAAACCGCGGGAGAATTATCCGCCCTTCTTCTGGAATCAAGTCTTATTAAAGAACAACAACCTTTATACAACCGAATGCTTCGATATGCTCGGAAGATGACGGTTCTTCTAAAAAAAGAAACAGATGATGGTTACTTATCTGTTGAGGCAAAAGAGATTGAACGAATTGATGTCGAAGATACAAAAAGATTACTTGGAACGTTTCGTTCTCAAAAACAACTTAAAGATATACTTTATGAAATTTCTAAAGCATATAACCTTTGCCCAAAAGTATTAGGACTTGAGAAAGGCAAAGGTAGATGCTTCTATTATGGTCTTAAATACTGTAAAGGCGCATGTGTTCAAAAAGAACTAAACCTTAAATACAATCTTCGTTTTGAAGAAGCATTTTATAAGTACAAGATAAAGAAATGGTTTTTTGATGGACCAATTTTAATTCGAGAAAAAGGAGATCGAGACGAAGGGTTTGTAGTTGATAAATGGTGCCTACTTGGACGAGTTAAACAAGACTCAGATCTTGAAAATCTATCAAATGATTATAGATTTGATTTAGATACTTACAAGATACTCGCGAGGTTTTTGTTAAATCCGGGGAAAAATATCTCAATCAATCCTATTCAGTTACAAAACTAAGCAGCTTTACCACCAAAAATATCTGAATGTCTAATTTTATAAGCAATTTTTTGCTCCATCCATTCTCCAAATCCTTTTGGATCCGGCTGCTCTCCCTCAGGCCTCTTTCTAGTACTTTCAACCATTCCTCTACCTATTAAGCCATATATTCTACTGGATGCCCATTCCAAACCTGCATTGATTCTTCCACTCTTAGTTTCATAATCGAGTGCTGCATTAAGCCAGGCTGCTGGAAGAAATGGTAAAATTTCCATCTCTCTTCGGGCAGCAACATCTAACATGGTCTGACCAGCGAGAACTGGATCTCTATTAACCATATTTGCCGTCGTTCTCAATATTCTACTTACAAGATCCGGAACATCAGCGCCAAACTTCTCAAGATATCCTGGCGCTTGCTCTTGATACTGCCTAATCACTTCAATAACATTACCAGGAAGTGTAAATTCTGCTCCAGCTTGGGCTATTTGCTGAGGAATATCGCGATTACCACGCTCTAGCATGTCACGGATTTGTATAATCCCAAACTTTCCATAATACCCAATATGTGCTGACTCTCGTTTTTTAACGTGAATAATTTCCCTTGCCAAGGGTACATTAACAGGGCTTTTTTTTGCAGCATCACCGAGTAAACCATGATAATGATCCGTTAAAACCTCTTGGATGCCACCAAAAGTAACAACTCCAACTGGTGTAAAATTCCTTCCATAATCAAATTGCGCCTCTTGCGCTTGTTTCATTTCGGCTCTAAAACCTTCCTCTGATACAGCATCTAATCTCAGTAGTACACCTTCAAACGGGATATCGTGTGTTTTTTCATCAGGCACCCAAACTTCTTCTGTAAATCTATTTAGCCAGGCTTCCTGCCCATACTTTGTTCCAGCGTCCGTAAAGGCACGTGCATATAAATCTGTTGCAGTTTCGGTCAATGCAGCAAGCTTGTATGCGCCAACAAATTCTTCTTCACTCATACCCTCAGGACGGTCTTTCAACAATTGCTTTGGATCCATGCGTTCCAGGGCTTCTTCAACTTCGGAGCGCTTAACAAAATCACCTGAACCTTGTGCGATTAATTTATCAGTATAACTAATTAGCTCATTCAGAACTTTTTCCGAAAGATCATATATAAACTCAGCATTTTTAGGATGAAT
The DNA here is from genome assembly GCA_964640435.1 of uncultured Gammaproteobacteria bacterium. GTDB lineage: Bacteria > Patescibacteriota > Microgenomatia > Levybacterales > GWA1-39-11 > GWA1-39-11. Next base: position 16,374 of record CAZXFJ010000015.1, read on the forward strand.
ACTAGTTAGTACTTCAGGCATCGGTCTATTTTACCAAATGAAATTGGTTTAGTAAGTAGGAGTTTCTCCATATACAGTTACTACTGTTCCTGGATCTTTTGCTGTAGCGTAGGTTACATTTCCAAGAGTTATAGGATTTGCGAAGTCAAATATTTTTTGAGCGTCCTCTGGTCTCATGTTTACACACCCATGACTCATTGGGTGACCAAAGTTATTGTGCCAATATGCTCCGTGAATACTATATCCATCAGACTTTGGAACTTTTGAATTGTAGTAGAACATCGTATATGGAACGTTTGGAAGATCGTAATAGTCAGCTCCTGATCCACCACTCATTCTTGTATATCTAAGCTTTATCCAAATATTAAAGTCTCCGGTCGGTGTATGGTTCCATTTACCAGTTGAAACTAAGAATTTATATACCAAATTGTCTCCTTCGTATGCATAAAGTGTTTGATTAGTTAAATCTACATAAATATGTTTTGAAGAGGTAGACTCACCCAAAACTCTTGTTCCGAACGTTGTTGCCGCAACAAGTGGTGGTGGTTCAACTTTCTGACCTAAATATAAACCTTTTGCATCTGCTTCATACTCTCCACTAAGATTTCTTATACAGGAAATGGAATTTGCACATACGTGATCTGTATTTTTAATTAAACCAAATGCAATTCCAGCGCTAAACAACAGAACAAAACAACCAAAAAGAGCTTTTATGAAACTGCCTGTGGATCGCCTCTTTGAGGATTTTACCTTGCTCTTTTGTTTTTTTTTGGGCATATATTCATGTTATGTAAACCCTATACAAAAAACAAGTAGTTTTCACGCTCTTTGCGCTATAGGATGACCTATGGTAGAATTTGCTACTTAGAAAAAATCCTATAAGTACCGTTTATTCGGTGCATGCTTGTAGGAAGTTGTTCTTTGACTTGTTGTTTAGTGGAAGCCCGCGAAAAACGCGGAGAAGGAGTAATAAAGTGATTGACGGCTTCATCTTGGTAAAAACGGAGGACAACGCATTGAACAAGGTTGTCGATAGTCTCGAAGAAATGGGCAAAATGTGGCCTATCGAGAAGACCGAAGGACCATACAACATCATTGCGATTGCTCACACGAACAGTGTGCAAGAAATGGGGGACATTGCCCAGGTGGTGAAAGAGCTCGACGGAGTAAGTTCCGCGGAACTCTGTTTCTCAGTAAAACTACGGTAAAGGAGACGGAAAATGTGCTGTAGAACAAGTGTATACCCGCTCGATATTGAAACGGCTGTGTCCGTGCTTGGCGTCGGACTTTTCGTCCCCGTCTACCGGAGTCCAGGAGATAAACTGGCTGCTGTCCATTGGGAACGTCAAATCCTGGATGAAGGTACTATTGTACATGCCTCACTTCGGGACAATGCCCTCGAACTCAACCTGGCTCCGACCATCAGCGTTTTCTCTCAGCACTACGGCAAGCGAATAGCTGCAAGTGTGTACTTTGAGATCGCTGCGAAGTACGCAGAAAAGGTGGGTGGAACCATCGTTCAGAGAGCTACCGTGATCGGCTGCAAGCCCTCATCGGCGCCTCAAGATCTCATTTTGGCTGATTATCCGACCATGCCCATGAGTTTTGACAGAATTTGTCCGGGATTCAGAGAGATTCTCAACCGCCCCTTTGAGGGTTTTGATCTCAATGATCTATTCCCGCACGATCACGACTACGATCACTAGACAACCCAAGCCCCACCTTCATCATGGTGGGGCTTTTTCATGCCTAAAGTATGCCTAACTGAGGCTAGACGAGGCTATTTTGTGGTAAAAAATCAACTTCGGCCTGAATTTGAGGCTAAAAATCGTGCCTAGAGGCTAAGTTTTGAGGCTATTTTTGTGCCTATTTTACTTGACTATAAGTCCTATAGTTTGATATAATTTGAGGCTAATGAGGGTATATTTTGCCCTTAATTTCTATTATGTATAGACCTATATTTATTTTCTTAACCATAGCTATTCTTTTGGCAAAGAGTGCGATACCAACGCTCTCTCCTTTTGCGGTTACCCCTGACAAGGTTCTTGCGACCCATAGCTTTTCTTTGGAAAAAAGATATAACGATACATTCGTTAATAATGTTTTCCGTGACAATATCTTGCTTACAATTGACTATCTAGAGGGTAAAACAAAGCCTACTCCAACTGTAGACTGGAATAATGTTGTTAGACCATTCCAATATAAGATGGTGCTAAAACCTGGTGAAACATTCGCTTTCCATGATGACGTTTTACCTAAATATAGTGGAAAAGTTAACATGACAACCAATGCCCACTTTAACTCCCAAGAAGGATTTAAGTCTGACGGGTACCTCGTTGGAGATGGAGTTTGTCATTTAGCGTCTCTTATTTATTGGGTTGCAAAAGATGCTGGTCTTGATACATATGCTCCTGTAAGACATGATTTTGCTATCGTTCCAGAGGTTCCACGTGAATATGGAGTTTCAATTTATGCAAATCCTGGTGTTGATGCTAATGATCAACAACAAAACCTTTATATTACAAATAATAAGGATAAAAACGTTGCTTTCGAGTTTGTTTATGACGGAAGTGACCTTAAGATTTCAGCAACTGAAGCTATCTAATGCGCAAGTTGTATAACTGCTCCGCTTGGGATTTCAAACCAGAAGGAAGGCCCATTTTTACCATCTTTGGCAGCATGTACATGTAAAAGCGTGTCAGAATCCCACCCAGTAACATCGATAAGAGACAATTCTGGTTGTTTTTGAGCAAAAATTGTAGCAACGTCCATAAATTTCTCTCCATTTGCAAAAGCTGCCCCATCAGCTCTAAAAACCATATAATTTGTCATTCCCCCACCCTTTTTAACTATAAAAACAAGCTTATTATCGGGAGACCATGTATTAAATGGTAACTCTATTTTCTCACTAGCTGGAACAGTTGTCTGAAAGAGGAGTAATTTATTAGTACAGGTTGAGGTATCACAAGAATAAAGTGAATATCGCCCACTTTCTTCTTCAAGAAGTGCATTTGCTTCACCATCGGCTGAATGAACTTCAGTTTTTTTAATTTTTGGCTCTGCTGCTTGAGCTGATACTATTGTTGAGTTTTCAGATTCTTGAGAATTTGGTCTTTGGCTTATTTTCTCATTACTCCCGGTATATATGTTGTATCCTGCATATGCAATTCCAATTGCTGCAAATACTACAACCAAAAGGGCAATTTTTTTCATGGGTACTATTTAGAATAAAGCGAATTAAAAAATATTACAAGTATTTCTTGAAGAAATTTACTGTGTTTTGCATTGCTGCGTTAAAACTTGCACCGCTTATGTTGTGACCTCCAGATGGATAAATATTTAGCTCGTGAGGAATACTTGTTTTATTAAGTAAACTATTCAAATTCTCACTGTATTTTACGCTTACTACATCATCATCTACTGCATGATTTAGACCAATTGCTCCCTTTATATCTGATAAGTAGTTTGCGGGTGCAACTTGCTTCCAAAAGTCACTTTTTGGATCAAACTGACCATATTTTTCAAATAGTTCTCTTCTTCTTTTTTGAGTTCCTGAATCAGAAGGTAAAGGAGAATAACTATTATCATTTATTCTGTAGTCTTGAATATCAGAATACGTATACCCTGCTCCTGCCCAAATAACAACAGCAGGAATATCTGGCTTTGCAGCAATGCTTCTCATTACAATATTTCCTGCCATTGAGTGTCCCCAAAGACCAATCTTTTTAGGATTTACAAAGGAAAGACCTGATAGCGCTGAATATGCATTAAGCGTATCTATTACATACCCTTCCGAATAATATCCACCTGCTGGCTCACCTTCAGAATTACCATGACCACGAAGATCAATTTTTAATACAACAAAACCATTTTGAGCAAGAAAGTCTACATATGCTGAGTATGCTGCTCCAAAAGTTTGATAATTTGCTGGAGGAATATACCCATGAATAAAGACGATTGCAGGAAAACCACCTTCTGGCATTTCTCCCGTTGGCTTTGTAAGCTCAGCATTAATTTTAAGTCCATCAGAATCATAACTGGTTGAATATGCTGTATAGCTTCCGTTTTTAGATACCTGATCAAGTTCATTCATTTTTCCTGTGTATTCTCGTGAACGTAAGCCTGGAATTGTCATCTCTTTAAAAGCAAATGGTGTCGGAAGGGGTGTGTTTAATACGGGATCATCATCCGTTCTTAACGACATGTGTTTTGATGATGGCATAACAATGATTACAACTCCGATAATAATTAGTACTATTATGGGAATCGCAGACAACAATAAAATTAACAATCTCTTTGGTTTTTTAGGTACGACAACAGGCTTTGGAAGCTGATTAGGATCAACATTTTTTTCTTGGGGCTTTTTATCTTCCATTATATGTCTTCAATATAGTATCTAATTTTATTCTTCTCAGGGTCAAGCAGATTGTATAAATATGTAATGTCTTTATCCGAATGCCTTATGCATCCAGAACTACCCAGGCTTTCCTCTGAAAGCCTTGTCTCATCTCCTGCTACACCATGCAAGCCAAAAGGTCCAGGCAATTCCCAATTACACTGTCCATCGCATTCAAGATATGGCGTCGGACCGAATGGCGCCTCCATTGTGTTTGGAACGTTAAGTTCAATAAAGTATGGAGCTGTTTCAAGATTATCTTCTGTGGGGTATTTCTTTGTAATCAGCCAATAATCACGACCTGCCAGCTTCGGTAAAGGTGTAGGACGCCCTGTCATACCTGTTTTAACCTTAAACTTCTTAATCAAAGCGCTTTCTGAAGCGACTCCCGGAACCCCTTTGTATAAATATTCAACACCTGATTTTCTCGCAAGCTTAAACCAATATTCCGCTTGCACTACTTTCTTAGGAGGTTCTTCATGCATAAAATATGCTGCTATAAAGACGAAGGGGATAAGCAGAAGACAAAGAGCCCACTTCATGGTAAAATTATCACCCATGAGTTTCCGCGCACTAAAACTAGCCTTATTTGGACTGCTGTTAATAGGAGCAGGTGTGGTTTTTTTGGTTTTCATAGATCGCAAGACAACGGCGAATGCAGATAATCATATCACATCAATAATAAAATCAACATTGAATCCAGGCGAAAAACCATCTCCTACTTCAATACAAATTCCAAATAAGTACGAGATCGCACGAAAACTACAAATTTTTCAATCATTTAATAATTGTGGACCTGCCAGCCTCACAATGCTTTTGTCATATTTTAGAATAAATGAGACTCAGGAGAATTTAGGACAGAAGCTTCGTCCATACCAGGTTGCTAGTGGAGACAATGATGATAAGTC
>CAZXFJ010000016.1:0-21429 GCA_964640435.1 uncultured Gammaproteobacteria bacterium
ACCAAGATTTGTGAAGAAGAGAATGTAGTCATGAGTTTCAGCATAAAGAATCTTATCGATTGCATCTTCATCTTTTGTTTTCATTCCAATGACGCCTTTTCCGCCACGAGCTTGAGTTTTGAATGATGCCATGCTTTGGCGTTTTACGTAACCTGTTTGAGTAAGTGTAATAACAGTTGGTTCGTTTGAAATTAAGTCTTCTTCTGAGAACTCATCTACCTTTGATTTATATACTTTAGTTCTTCGTGAGTCTTCATATTTTTCTTTAATCTTCGCAAGTTCTTCTGTTACAACAGAAAGCATTTTCTTTGGATCTGCAAGAAGTCCTACAAGATAGTCAATTGTTTCTTTAACCATATTCCACTCGTCCTGAATTTTTTCACGCTCAAGTGCTGCTAGACGACGAAGTTGAAGATCAAGGATCGCAAGTGACTGAATTTCTGAAAGTTCAAACTTTGTCATAAGGTTTGTTTTTGCAGCTTCAGCACTTTCTGACTTTTTAATTGTTTCTATAACAGCATCGATGTTGTTAACGGCAATGAGCAACCCGTCCAGTATGTGAAGACGTGCTCTTGCTTGGCGAAGTTCAAATTCGCTTCGTCTTGTTACAACTGTAAATCTGTGAGTAATGTATTCTTCAAGAATTGTTTTAAGGTTTAATGTTCTAGGTACACCGTCAACAAGCGCAACGATATTTGCAGGGAAGGATGTTTGAAGTGAAGTTAATTTAAACAAATTATTCAAAACTTTTTTAGGAGTTGCATCGCGCTTTAACTCAACAACAACTCGGATTCCGTGGCGATCTGATTCATCACGAAGATCAGAAATACCTTCCAGTTTCTTATCTTTTGCAAGCTCAGCAATTCTGGCAACCATTGCAGCTTTGTTTACCTGATATGGAATTTCACGAATGATAATTGCTGATTTTCCCTGTCCAATATCTTCTATTTCAGCAATTCCGCGAAGAATAACTTTTCCGCGTCCCGTACGGTATACATTTTTAATTTCTTCAATATCATAGATTGCTCCTCCTGTTGGGAAATCGGGTCCTTTAATATATTCAAGAAGTTCATCAACTGTTACATCACTTGATAATTCAAATGCTGGTTTTAATGAATGAATTTGCTCATCAGTGAGTTCTCCTTCTGGGCGAACATAGTCAGTTCTTGGAGTGTATTTAATCTTATCTATTGTGTATGTGACAGCATTAATAACTTCACCAAGGTTGTGTGGTGGAATTTTAGTTGCCATACCAACAGCAATACCCTCTGCTCCCATAAGAAGAAGGTTTGGAAGCTTTGCTGGTAGATACATTGGCTCAAGATGTGTTCCATCAAAGTTAGGCATAAGCTCAACTGTTCCTTTATCAATATCAAAGAGCATTTCCATTGCAATTGATGCAAGTTTTGCTTCGGTATAACGCATAGCAGCTGCTGAATCTCCATCCATTGATCCAAAGTTTCCTTGACCATCAACTAGTGGATAACGCATTGCAAAATCTTGAGCAAGACGAACAAGTGTGTCGTAGATAGACATGTCTCCATGTGGGTGGTATTTACCCATGGTTTCTCCAACAATGGTTGCAGATTTTGCGTACTTTGAAGTTGGGTAAAGGTTTAGTTCATACATGGCAAAAAGCACGCGTCTGTGAACTGGTTTTAGTCCATCTCGGACATCAGGAAGTGCACGTTGAACGATAACACTCATTGCGTAGTCTAGATACGCTTTTTTTGCCTCAGCAGAGATATCGATATTTTTTAATCTACCGATACCATTTACTTCTTCAATAACTTCTGGTTGTTCTTCTATCTTATCTTCGTCCATAATTAATAACTAATAGTTTATGGCTTTAATAAACCATAAACAACTAATCATCAACTTATTTATAAGCTGCGATTCCTTTTTTGACTTGTTCCATTGCTTCTTCTCTTCCCTTAAAGTCTTTTGTTTTAACCCATTTTCCTGGTTCAAGTTCTTTCATGTGATCAAAGAAATGCTTAATCTTATTTTTTGTTGCATCAGAAACATCAGTAATATCTTTATATACACCAAATTCTGGATCAATTTTCTCTGGAGCAACAGCTATAAGTTTTGTGTCAATTCCACTCTCGTCTTCCATTTCAAGATAACCGATTACTCTTGCTGGTACAACTGCACCATTAATAATTGGTTGACTTGAGATAACTAAGATATCTAGTGGATCACCATCTTCACCTAAAGTTCCCGGAATGAAACCGTAGTTTGTTGGATAGTACATTGCTGTAAACATAAATCTATCAACAAAAAGTATGCCACTTTCTTTATCAAGCTCGTACTTAACGGTTCCACCCTGTGGAATTTCAATATATGCATTTACTATTTCAGGAGCTTTTTCTCCTGGTCCTAAGTTTTTCATTAATTTAATTCACCTCCTGGGTTTTGACTTAACTGAAATCTAAATTTTAAGTTGGCTAAGAAGTCTTTATTTTCTGAACCGTTAGGATCATAAGAAATATATAATTCTCCACTTGGATTTTGTATATCTTTATCGTAGCCCCAAGATGGATGTGTTAGGTGTGTTTCTTCTACAACTTGATCTAAGCCATCTTTAGGTTGTTCTTTTCTGAGTAGCTCTACATCTTCGCTTTCATTATATAGTTCTGCAGATATTAAATCAGCGCTTCCATTTAATGAGAGATGTACGAATGCAGATGTATCGCGAAATCTCGCTAACTTGTTTGTTATATCTATACCTAATCTATAAAGACCACGATTTTTAGCATCAAGAACTTTAATCGTTTCTAAACCCATTGGATATAATACAAATGCTGTTAGATCTGCGGTCCTACCTAAGTCATAGCTTTCAGCGTGTTTAAGTAGACTTAAGGTTGCAGTACCTATTTGGCCTATTTCTTTCTCAGGAAACTCAATATAATCAAAATCTTCGTTGCGTTCAACACGAGGATCAATGTTTTTTTCCACTAAACTTATATAGTCTTTATTTTCAGCCTCATAATTTGTATGTTGTTCTTGTCCAAAATCGTTTGCCATATTATAAATCTAAGTTTGCAAGTTTTGCATTCTCTTGTATAAAGTGTTTTCTTGGTGGTACTTCCTCACCCATAAGCATGGTAAATACAGAATCTGCTTCTTCTCCATCATTTGCGGTAACTTTCTTAAGAACTCTGTTTTTTGGATCCATGGTTGTTTCCCAAAGTTGTTCAGGGTTCATTTCCCCCAAACCCTTATATCGCTGAATTGATGGAGTTTTTCCATTTCCTTTTTCTTTTAAAACTTGATCACGTTCTTCATCAGAATATGCATAATGTGATTCTTTTCCGAGCTGAATCTTATACAATGGGGGTTGAGCAACATATAAGTATCCCCCATCAATAATAAATCTTAAGTGTCTAAAGAAGAATGTTAAAAGAAGTGTTTCAATGTGCTCTCCATCAACGTCAGCATCTGTCATGATGATAATTCTGTGATATCGAAGTTTATCAACGTTTGTGGTTTCTCCAATTCCCGCACCGAGAGCAATAATCATGTCTTTTAATGATTCAAATTCTACGATCTTATCAAGTCGAGCACGCTCTGTATTAAGAATTTTTCCTCCAAGTGGTAGAATCGCTTGGAATTTTCTATCACGACCTTGTTTTGCTGATCCTCCTGCTGAGTCTCCCTCTACTATATATAGTTCAGATACTGATGGATCTTTTTCCTGACAATCTGCTAGTTTTCCTGGAAGAGATGATCCTTCAAATGCACCTTTTCTCAAAATTGCATCTTTTGCTGCACGAGCAGCAAGTCTTGCTTTTGCAGCAAGGTATGCCTTATTCAATATTGCACGTGCATCAGATGGGTTTTCTTCAAAGTACATTGAGAGACCCTCTTTTGTAACTGCTTGAACAAGTGGTTGAATTTCGGAGTTTCCAAGTTTTCCTTTTGTTTGACCTTCAAATTGAATTCTGTTTTGTTCCATGCGGATAGCAACAACAGCGGTTAATCCTTCAAGAGTATCTTCTCCTGTTATTGAGTCCCCCTCAGATTTAAATGCTCCGATTTTTTTACCGTAGTCATTGATTACACGAGTTAAGGCCATCTTAAATCCTGTTACATGGCTTCCTCCGTTTACTGTGTTAATAACGTTTACAAAGCTTTCTGTGTTATCTGTTATTCCATCATTGTATTGAAGTGCAACCTCAACAAACACATCATCAACTTCTTTTTGCATGTAAATTGCTGGATGAACATTTCCTTTTCCTTCGTTAAGCTTTTTAACAAGTGAGACAATTCCTCCTTCAAAGTACATATGTACTTCTTTTTGTTTTCCTTCACGAAGATCGTAGAAGTGGAAATATAGTTTTGAAACAATGTACGCACGTTCCCGGATAAGCTTTAGTACTGCATGATTATCAAATTCAGTTGTAGTAAATATTGATCCGTCTGGATAAAAAGTTGAAGCAGTTCCAGTTTTTAAATCTTTTACACGTGCGTCAGGAATAATGCTACTTAAATATGACTGCGCAACTTTCATTTCGGTAACTTCAGTCTTTGGAATTCCTCGCTCATATTCTTGTCTGTATAGTTTTCCGTTACGTCTAACTTCAACCCACATTTTGTCGGATAGTGCGTTAACAACTGAAGATCCTACTCCATGAAGACCTCCTGAGACTTTATATGCTCCACCACCAAATTTTCCTCCGGCGTGAAGTTTTGTCATAACCATCTCAAGAGCGCTTTTTCCGTATCCCTGTACTTCATCAACTGGAATTCCACGTCCATCATCTGCAACAGTTGCTGACCCATCATTATTAAGAACAACCCAAACATTTCTTGCTTCACCTGCAAGTGACTCATCAACAGAGTTATCAATAATTTCGCGGAGAGATTCATGAAGACCAACTGTATCGATTGATCCAATGTACATAGCGGGTCTTTTTCTTACTGGTTCAAGTCCTTCGAGTACCTGGATATTTTTAGCTGTATATTCGTTATTTGAGGCCATTTTTGATTCGATTACCTATTGTAGCAGAACGTGTGTGCTGAATTCAACCCATGAATAAAACCTAATATGGGGGGCGTTATTTGAAGCTGATTTCGCTATATTTAATCTGGACTTCTTTAATCTTAAATCTAGTCAAATTAATATTACTTAAAAGTAAATGAATCAAAAATTGCTTGGTAGTCAAATCTATCTGGATATCTTGCAATTATAAAAAGCTTACCTCCGCTTACATTAATATAATAAGTGTTGCCACTTTTAAGAGCAGGTTTCCCGCCAATATTTAAATAGCTAACATTTTCTGATCCAATTTTTTTCTTAATATCTTGGAGGGATGTATTGTCGTTTTTAGATATGGAAATATAAAAAGAATCGTTACCTATTCCATCTGCGTCTCTTAAAACGGGCGATAGATCATCTTCGAAAAATTCTTCAACTCTTAGACTTTGTAAATCTTCAGTTATTATTCTCGCCCAGCTAGCGGGATATTTAAATTGAAATAAATTATCCTTGTCTTTATACGTTTTGAGATTATTCTCCTGTGGATCATTTATTTTTTCATAAGTTAATTTAACAGTTCTTATTTCTGGCTTAAAAGTCGTAGGAGAAGGAGTAATTTTATAATTTTCTTTATATACAAAATTATCTTGCTTATTCACGTTTGAATATATAGCTTTCCCCAATCCAATAGCTAGAATTGCAATTAATGCGATTAATACCCAATAAGATGATTTTTGTTTACCCTTTTTTTGGTTCTTACCCATTCGCTAATTATATCAGTTCCAACTCATAAGATGGATTGAGTAATTATTATTGGATTTGGGAGATAAGACCGTAGATTGGGGTAATAACAGATAATATAAGGAATGCAACAGAGATTCCAAGCACTATAATAAGGATAGGTTCGATTGCTGTTGTTAATGTTTTAACCCGAATATCCAAATCTCGCTCGAAATACTCTGAAATTTTTGCCAGTGACTGATCCATCGCTCCCGTTGATTCACCTACCTTTGTCATTTGGACAACCATTGGAGGAAAAATCTTCTGATTTGCAAGCGCATCAGAAAGAGATAATCCTTTTTCAACAAGATTTGTTGCTGCAAGAATTGACGATTTATACCAATAGTTATTTGCAACGTTTGCTGTTATTTGGAGACTTTCAATAATAGATGCACCTGAGGAGATCATAAGAGACAAAGTTCTTGTTGTTTCATCAAGCGTTGAAAGAACAATAATTGGTCCAACAACAGGAAGTTTTATTTTTATCTTGTCCATTACTTTTATTCCTTGCTGAGTTTTAATAAATCTTTTGTATCCTAAAAATCCTCCAATTGCAGCAATAACAAGGATCGGCCAGAATGTTGTGAAGAATTTTGATATTCCTAAAACAATGCGAGTTGATAACGGAAGCTGAAGATTTAAGTTTTCATATAAGTTTCCAAGTTGTGGAATAACGAAAACGTTCATAACAACAACAACGACTATCATTCCCGCAATAACGATTCCTGGATAAATAAGTGCACCTTTAACTCTTCTCTGAATTTCATCAGATTTTTCCATGTTGTCAGCGAGCCTGACTAAAACCTTATCAAGTACTCCACTCTTTTCTGCAGCACGAATGAGCGCAATATAAATATCTGAAAAAGATTCCTTGTGGGACTCAAGCGCTTCTGAAAAAGGAGTTCCTTCGGAGATTTGTGAGATAAGGTCAATAATGATTGCATGCATTGATGGACTGGTTGTTTGCTTCTCAAGAATTTTAAGTGACTCAATAAGAGTAAGACCCGTTAGAATCATTGAGGAAAGTTGACGAGTAAAAAGAATTACATCAGCAGTTTTTGCCTTTTTACCAGTAATAAAACTTACTGATTTTGTTTCTTTGCGAATAGTTAGAGGTGTTATGCTATTTGACCTTAGGTAATCAATAACTTCTTTTTCTGAATTTGCTTCAAGTTTACCTTTTTGTTTTACTCCCGTTTTATCAATACCCGAATAAATAAATTGCATATTAACTCATTAGTTGTAGGAATATATCGGGCCTAAGAACATAGCTTCTTGCAACTTCAAGAGTTATTAGTCCTTGTTTAACAAGCGATGCAAGGGATGCTTCAAGAGATACCATTCCAATATCTTGTGAAGTTTCAATAATAGAATCAATCAAGTGAGTTTTTGCCTCACGAATATTTGACTTTATGGCATTATTTGCAATCATAACCTCGCAAACAACTATTCTTCCTCCATCAATTTTTGGAATAAGTCTTTGTGAAATTATTCCAGCCAAAGTGTTAGCAAGCTGTGCACGAATCTGGTTTTGTTGTCCTTGCGGAAATGAATCGATAATACGATCAACTGATTGAGCAGCAGAATTTGTATGAAGCGTTGAGAAAACCAAATGTCCAGTTTCAGCAATCGTAATAGCGGATCCAATACTTTCTGAATCTCTCATTTCACCAATCATTAAAACATCTGGGTCTTCACGTAGGGAGCTTCTGAGGGATTCTCCCCAGGAAAGCGTATCTGATCCAAGTTCTCTTTGGGAAATAATACTACGGCCCGCAGGATAAACATATTCGATAGGGTCTTCAACTGTTACGATGTTTGCTGCTTGAGTCATATTAATCTCATTAATAATTGATGAGATAGTTGTGGATTTTCCATGACCCGTTGGCCCAGTAACTAGAACAAATCCTTGTTTTAGTTTTGCAAAGTCATGACAAATTGCTGGTAAATGTAATTCTTCAATTGTTTTAACTTTTGGTGGCAAAAGTCTGAAGGCTGCTGCGAGTGTTCCTCTTTGGTAATAAAGATTTATTCTGAATCTTCCTTTTGCTCCATAGTCTCCTCCACCATACCCATATGAAAAATCAAGACTTCTATTTTTTGCTAAAAATTCTTTTTGTGCTGGGCTTATGATTGAGAAACATAATTCTTCGATAATCTGACTGGTTAATGTTCCTGCTGCAGTCAGGGGAATTAATTTACCATCAACGCGAAGCATTGGGGGAGTACCTGCAACTAAATGCAAGTCTGATGCTGAAGCTTCAATTGTTTTATCAAATATTTCAGGTAGTGTCATATTTATTCTTGTGCAACTCTCATTACTTCATTAATTGTAGAAATTCCAGCCAAAACTTTCAAATACCCATCTTGCTGCATAGTTATCATTCCTTCTTTTTGTGCTTGTCTTTCTATTGTATTTGCATCACTCTTCTCAAGAATTAGTTTTGCAACAGTTTCGGATACTTGTAGTACTTCAAAAATTCCAACACGTCCCGAGTAACCTGAATCTCCACAATAGTCACATCCTTCTCCTTTATATAGTACAACGTCCTCATTCTTAACTGTCATTAAACTTCCTAATGTTTTTCTAATCTCTTCAACAAGCGCCATAGGAGGTTTATATGCTTTTTTGCAATGAGTGCAGATTTTTCTTGCAATACGCTGACCAACGATTGCATTCATAGTTGATGCAAGTAGGAAAGTTTCGGCTCCCATATCAATAAGACGTGGAAGTGCGCCAGCAGCACTTGATGTGTGAAGTGTTGAAAAGATTAAATGTCCAGTTAGGGCCGCTTGAACAGCAAGATCAGTTGTTTCTTTATCACGGATTTCTCCAACGAGAATGATATTTGGATCCTGACGCAAAAAAGACCTAAGTCCTTCAGCAAATGTTAACCCTATGTCTGGATTTATTTGTACTTGATTTGTTCCTGCCATTTGGTATTCGATTGGATCCTCAAGTGTCATAATATTTACACGTGTTGTGTTAAGTTTTGTCAAAACGGCATAAAGAGTTGTTGTTTTTCCAGATCCTGTAGGTCCACAGACAATAATAATTCCGTGAGGGCGAAGGATTGATGCTTCAAGAGCTTTTAGATTTGAACCTGTCATTCCAAGTTCACCAAGAGTTGGTACTCCACCCGACTTTTTCAAAAGTCTCATAACAATTTTTTCACCATAAACTATGGGAATTGTGCTTACACGAAGATCAACTTCTTCGTCTCCAAATTTAAAGTTAAAACGACCGTCTTGAGGAATTCTGTGTTCATCAATTTTCATATCAGAAAGAATTTTTATACGTGATATTACGGCTTCTTTAACAGCGGCTGGAAGAGATAGTCTTTCATACAAAATACCATCTATTCTGTATCTGATCCTGATCCTATCCTCTTGTGGTTCAAGGTGAACATCTGAGGCACGGCTTTTAATAGCGTATTCAAGAATTGTTGAAACTATTCTTGCAATCGGTGCTTCTTTAATAACCTGTGAGAGACTTTGCTTGTCAAATGTTTTAACTCCAAACTCTTCTGTTTCTTTAAGTGCTTCTTTAACTTCTTCTCGAAGTCCAAATGTATATTGGTTTTGAATTGTTGTAGTTATTTCTGAAGGAATTGCTTGAAAGGATGAAACATTAAGTCCTGTTTTTTGTCTTACGAATGAAATAGTTTCAAGATCCAGCGGATCAGACATTGCAATTGAAAGAGTTTTACGGTCCTTGTCATAGGCAAAAGGAATTATGTTAAATCTCTCAGCAAGTGATTTTGGTATGAAGCTTAGTGCTTCTGGTGAAAAAGGTAAGTTTGAGATTGAGACATATGGGGTTCCAATCAGCTTTGCACGTGCTTCATAATATGCCTCTTCGCTAACAAGTTTTGAATCAAGCAAAACTTTATCAATATTTTCACCTCTATGAATCGCATCAGTCTTAATCTGATTATATGCATCATCACTTAAAAGTTTTTCAGCATGTAATATAGCAGCTACGCTTCGTTCGGAACTTAGCTGTGGTTGTTGACCAACTGGAGGACTCTGTGGCGGAGTAGTTGTTACAGGTTTTGGTGCCTCTGTATTATTTGGTTGGACAGGGTTCATAAATTAAAACAACTTGCGCTTGAGTTTGTTTATAAACACAAAAATCAACGCTTCAAAAGCGCTTGTTGCTATACCTTAATCGTACGTGATTGTTTGTTATAATGTCAATATGAAAGGGGCACAAATATTAGTAGGTGACACTGAAGGAAAAAATTCCTATGTAGATTCTCTTATAAATGAAAACAAAATCCCCTCATACTATGTTAAGAGATACGAAGACACATTAAAAATTGCTGAAGCAAGATTGTTAATTAAAGAGTTATCTCAAAAAATTGAAGAAGATAAATTTAGATTATTTATTTTTGAAAAATCACCAACAATTGAAGCTCAAAACTCTCTTTTAAAAACACTAGAAGAGCTTGATAAAAATAGCATTTTTATTTTTATGGATGATAATCTGTTGCCTACTATTACTTCTCGAAGTTTTGTAATAAATCTTGGAAACTTAAAAAATAAACTTGTTGTTTCAGAATCTGACTTAATTCTTGTGGATAAATATTTATTAAAAAGTAAAAGCTTAACAGACAGACTTTTATTTGTAGATAGTTTTTTTATTGAAAAAAGAAATGATTACGTTGGTGAACTAATACTTCTCTTAAGAAATTTTTTGTTAAATTCGAGAGAATTGAGTATTTCATTTCTGCAAACAATTAGGGATCTTTCGGAAGTCTACCCTCTTGTTAAAAATAATAATTTATCAGCACGGCTTGTTTGTGAGCGTGTATTGTTAGAAAACTTTCGGAAAGATTAACAAACTATAATTGGGGTATTGACAAGCATTTTACAAAGTGTATATCATAATTATGAACATGAAAACTGCCCTTAACCAAATTAAACAAAAAGCCGGTTTCACATTAATCGAGCTTCTAGTTGTTATTGCAATCATCGGAGTTTTAGCAGGAGTTTTGGTTGTCGTTATTGATCCACTAGACAAAATCCGTTCAGCAAATGATTCAGGAGTAATAAGTACTATTACACAAATTGGAAAAGCAAATGATTCATATGGTGCAAACCACAACAATTCTTATGTTGGTGGTACATTTGCAAATTCAGTAACTGATCTTAACTCTTCAGGTGAAACAAAGTACACAGCGCTTACCGCTCCAACAGGTTATACCTACACATACTTACCTAATCCTGCTGCTTGTACAACAGCTGCAGGTACCTGTACAGCATATGTCTATTACACAAACTTGCTCTCAAAGAGATACACAAGCACACCATACTATGTTTATGCAAATGGAAAAGGTTGTTTCAATGCAGCAGCTCCAACACTAGCATTCAACTGTCCATAATAAGCAGTATCGTCTAATAACTTAAGGGCTTCGGCCCTTTTTTTATTGCTATTTTCTTTACATTAGGCTTTAAATTTAATACACTTTTCTTTAGTGGAATTTATCTTTTCGTCTCTAATTATTTTTGTTCTGGGTGTGGTGTTTGGTAGCTTTCTTTGTGTATGTGTTGATAGATTGCCAAAAGGATTATCAGTTATTCACGGTCATTCAATGTGTGACCATTGTGGAAAAACTTTAGGCCCTAAACAACTTATTCCAATAGTTTCATACCTAGCGCTTTTTGGTAAATGTGCTTTTTGTCATGCAAAGATCCCACCACACATTTTTCTAATTGAAACTTTTGGAGGAATAATTGCGCTTTCTCTTTTCATTTATTCAACTTATATAGGGTTATCTCTATTTGAATTTTTCCTTCTTACGGTCGTTATGTTTTCTCTTCTGGGTATATTTATGGCAGATGTTTATTACGGAATTATTCCTGATGAGTTTTTAGTTGCGATGGGTGCCTCATCTCTTTTAATGTTTTTTATATATCCAGCAAATTTAGTTTCAAATGTTATAAGCGGTGTTGTTGCCTTTGGCTTATTTTTTGCTCTTTTTGCTGCTACTCGCGGAAGAGGTATGGGTTTTGGTGATGTGAAATTTGCAGGAGTAATTGGATTATTTCTGGGATTTCCAAATATTATTGTTGGTCTTTATGCTGCATTCTTGACAGGTGCTGGAATTTCTTTAATACTAATAGTGAGTGGCAAAAAGAAATTGAAAGGGGATACTATTCCTTTCGGTCCATTTTTAGTTATCGGTACAATTATCGCATATTTTTTTGGACAAAATATTTTTAGCTATTTTATTTGATGAAAAATAAACTTGGATTTACACTAGTTGAGTTACTTGTCATAATGGCGATAATTGGAATACTTGCTGGTGCTACAATTACTTTTTTAAATCCACTTGGGCAATTTCAAAAAGAGCGCGATGCACAAAGGAAAAGCGATCTAGCACAAACGCAACGCGCTTTGGAGACATATTATAACGACTATGGAAAATATCCTGCTGGTAACACACTTAGTACATCTGCAAGCTATATAGTTGATAATGGAAATCATGATTGGGGTACAACTTGGTCTCCATATATAAGTTCACTTCCAAAAGACCCCCAAGCAAACCAGAAATACAGATATTTTGTATCTACAGACAGACAGCAGTACTGGATATATGCTCATCTTGAGCGACCAAGTGACCCTGCTGTTTGTGTTGCTGGTGGGACAACAGCATGTACTGGAGCGAATACAGTTGTTGGGAATCTTGCTACATATCCATGCGGTGACACTTCTTCTGAAGTTTGTAATTTCGGTGTCTCAAGTCCAAATGTGAGCCCTTAAAAATTGATTATTAGTTCGGTTTTCTTTATTATTTAATTATGGCTGCCCGTTTTAATTTTAACTTTTCTAAAAAAAGTGGATTCACTCTAATTGAACTTTTAGTTGTTATCGCCATAATTTCAGCGCTTGCCACACTTCTCACTTCAAATTTTGTAGGAATAAGGCAACGTGGTCGTGATGCGCAGCGAAAGTCTGACCTTAGACAAATGCAATCAGCGCTCGAACTTTATCGAGCCGACACTGGAACCTATCCAATTACATCGGCTTTCCCTACCTGTGGAAGCACATTTCCAACAAGTGGAACCACAATATATATGAAGAAAATTCCTTGCGATCCTACAACCGCAACAAGCTATGTTTATACTGCTACTCCATCAGGATGCGATAATTCGGCGACGTTCTGTACTGGTTACACAATATATTCATGTATTGAGAATACAAAAGATACAGATTCTGACGCTAATCAAAGTAGGACACCTGCCCTTCAAAGCGGTTGTACACCGGCATCTTTCACAATTACCAATCCCTAATGATGATCAAGCTTAAAAAAAATACATATGGGTTTACCCTGGTAGAGTTGTTAGTTGTTGTATCAATGATTTCTATAATCTCAGGTCTTGGTTTTGCCTCTCTCTCTTCATATAGTAGGCAACAAACTGTAACACAAGCTGCGGAAGACATTAAACAGGATATTAATCTGGCTCGTTTTAATGCTATTTCAGCAGTTAAGCCTAGTGGGCAATGTGGCACATCTGATACGTTAACAGGCTATAGACTTGATTTTTGTCAGTACTCAACTACTCCTTGTTCAAGTGACTATCAAATTGTTGCACTTTGTGGATCTCAGCCAGTTGTTTCAAGCAAGAATATGTTGTCCTCACTTTCCCTGACAACTGATGCTATTGCTCCATCTGAGATATGCAAGAGTATAACTTTTACAGCAAGAACTGGAGCATCGGTTGGTTTACCCTGTAAAATAAATGTTAAAGGAACTGGATCAAAATACTTTCAGTTATCTGTAGATGAAAATGGAAATGCAACGATTCGTTTTTAATAAATCAGGTCAAACATTAATAGAAGCAACTGTGGCGCTTGCTTCTATATTGCTGACTCTTG
Organism: uncultured Gammaproteobacteria bacterium; assembly: GCA_964640435.1. Lineage (GTDB taxonomy): Bacteria > Patescibacteriota > Microgenomatia > Levybacterales > GWA1-39-11 > GWA1-39-11. Next base: position 13,650 of record CAZXFJ010000016.1, read on the forward strand.
CTGCAATTACGGTTGCCATTACGACGAGTGTAAGTAACTCAACATTTATAAAAAATCAAACAGTAGCAGCGCGTTACGCGCAACAAGGTATGGAATATATTAGGCAGTTAAGAAATAATCAGGATTCTTGTTTAACATCAAAAGGAGTTTTACCCAATGATAAATATTGTTTCAATACTAATCTTACTTCTTGTGCTGCAACTTTTGTTGGAGGATCTTGTTCTACAATCAATGTTGCAAACGCATACAAAAGGGAGATCGAATTTACTCAGGATTCAGCTGATTGTGGAGGTGGGACAAAAGTTATTGTCGATGTATACTTTTCAAGCTCAAAATGTACATCAACCAATACTCTTTGTCATAAATCAGAGCTTATCTCTTGCTTTGCAAAACAAGCGCCTGCTACAACGCCTGTCCTATGAAAAAAAATAAATTAAAAGATAGAAAATTAAAATATGGTTATACGATTATTGAACTTTTAGCAGTAGTTTCAATTCTTGTTATTATTTCGGGGATAATAAGCGGAATTTTATACTCTACTCTTCGAGGAACTGGTAAAACCAGAATTAACACTGAAATTTCACAAAACGGCGCTTACGCTCTATCTGTATTTACAAATTCTGTTGTTGATTCAGGGAGTGTTACACAAATAAATGACGTTGATATAGACGATTGTACGGCGAGTCCCTCTGGAACCTCTATAACCCTTAAAAGACTTGATGGATCAGCAACCAATTTCGCATGTTCTGATAATACAATTTCAAAAGATGGAGTATCTGTTGTAAATAATAATATAGTTTCAATTACCAACTGTTCTTTTACATGTAGGCAGAAAAGTGATGATCCATATTCTATTCCATCTGTCGACATTAGTTTTACCATTTCTCAAAAATCCGGTAATTTTGTAGAGCTCACGGGGACATCAACATTTAATACCTCAGTTTCTATGAGAAATTATGCCCCTTAGTGTAAATTTTTCATAAGCATTCTTGACACTCACCTTCAAGTTCTTCTATTATAGAAATAGCTATGCAAAAGAGTCGGTTTCAACGCGGACAGATGTTACTTGTTGTTGTTCTAACTATGATCGTCGCGCTAACAGTTGGACTCTCTGTTGTGTCACGTACGATTACAGGTCTGAGAATTTCAAAACAGAATGAGGAATCCCAAAGAGCTTTCCAAGCCGCTGAAGCAGGTATCGAAAAAGCCCTTCAGTCAGGTTCTACAGGTAACTTAAACTTTACTTTTACTGCTAACAATTCAAAATATAATACGTCAGTTCTTTCGAGCTTAACATCTGGCACAGACTTTCTTCTAAATGGTGGTGAGGCTGTGACTCAAGATTCCGGAATGGATGTATGGCTCGCAAATTATCCGTCATATAGCTCTCCATATTCTGGAACTGTAACACTTTTATGGAATCCAGGTACGAAAACCAGTTGTACCACGGGTAGTGGCGTTGATACCGCAGCGGCTATTGAAGTAAGCGTAATTTCAGGTAATGTAATCGCTCCACCATCATCCACTTCTACGCCTACATCAACGGGCGTTCCGCAGGTTAATCTTGCTTTGAATAAAACAGCAACAGCAGTTTCATCCTGTTCTGCTTCTGAAGGACCAACTAAAGCAGTAAATGGAACTATAAATGGGGGTAATAGTGACAAATGGTGTTCTAATTCATTTTCCACAAAGTGGTTACAAGTTGATTTGGGGGCAAATTATAATGTTAATAGTTTCGTGATAAAGCATGCGGGTGCCGGTGGCGAAAGCCCTACATATAACACAAGCGCATATAATATCCAAACAAGCACGGATGGAAGTAATTGGACTACGGTTTCTAATACTTCGGGGAATGTATCAGATATAACAACGAATAATATCACCCCAACTGTGGCACGTTACGTTCGACTAAATGTTACAAATGGTGGTGCTGATGGAATTGCAAGAATTTATGAATTTGAGGTTTATGGTGCAGGCGGAGGAGCAACTTCTGCACCTACTCCAACCCCAGTAACACAAACAGTAAATCTTCCAGTTGTTTATGATGGGTGGGTTGAAAGCGCAACGAGTAATTGTAATCCAGCCGATACGAATCTAAACATAGAGGGACCGAACGAAGGCAGATCCTATATGAAGTTTAATACAACATCGATTCCAGACAATGCGACAATAACTGGGGTGACGCTTAGATATAGCGTAAGAACGGCCGGAGATACAACTTCTGAGCTGTCGCCATATGCTGGGAGTGGGTCAACAGATCCAGCTGGTCAAAATTGTATTTCAATTATTAACAACACCGCTCCACTGCAGTCATATACATCTTCAAACCTGTTTGGCTCTACCGGTAGAAAAACGGTAGCGCTTCCAGCTCAAGCAAATTCAGACCTTAAAAGCGCGCTTAACTTAAACAGATTTTCATTAGCATTTAACGCTGGAGTATTTTCAAATAATCTCGCGAAAGTATATTCCCTTGAAACAGGAACAGATAATGGAAATCCAACAACATCTACTATTCCCTATCTTACTGTCACATATACTGTGCCCTCTTCTACTCCAACGTCAGCAAATACTCCTACCTCTACGTTGACGCCTACTGTTACACCTATTCCTGGTCCTGATTTAACACTCACAAAGACAGTATTTGATCCTTGTCCTGGTCGTACTGCTGGAGCAGTTACTCCAGGTGGATCAGGAACGGCAGGCGGAATAAACAACTTTAACAATTCTGCTGCAATAAATCTTACATCTGGTTTAATAGCAAAGGTTGTTCCTCTATATGGATCGAGTATAATTGGTATAAAGGGAAGCATAGCTCTTCCATCTCAAGGAAAAATTGTAGATTCAACTGGAACGTCTCAGGAAACTGTAAGAAAGGTTAGGTATTTTTCATCTAATCCGCAGATTCCTTTTGAAATTTTCCCTTATTCTATTCTTTCACAATGAACACAAAGTTAATCGGTATTGATATTGGATCATCGACAATTAAATTTGCCTGCGTAAAAAAAGAAGGCAATGATTTTATTATGGAAGCGGTAGGGGTGGCTCCTGCTGCTGCTCACGGTGCAATGTCCGAGTCAATAGTTGACCTTCAAAATCTTGCAGACTCAATCAAGAAAATGATTGAGGCTTCAAACATTAAAACAAAAGAAGTTGCTCTCTCAATTCCTGAGAATTTAGTATACACAAAAGTCATCGAGATGCCTGAACTTTCAGACCAAGAGCTCTCTGCTGCTTTGAAGTTTGAAATGGAACAGTATGTTCCACTACCACTCGATCAAGCAAAAACAGATTGGGAAGTGTTAAGTCATATGGAATCAGATGGTAAAAAAACTATGGATGTTATGATCATTGCTGCACCAATTGGAGTTTTGTCAAAATATGAAAAAGTAATGGAAATGGCAGGACTTGTTCCTGAAGTTGTAGAGACAGAAATTGTTTCAGTACATCGTGCACTTTTGCCACTTATCAATACACCAGACCCTAATATGATTGTTCATATTGGAGCAACTACAACAAGTGTTGCTATCGTTAAAAACGGAACCATTAAAATGGTTTTCTCAACAGCATTGGGTGGCGCTGCTATAACGCGAGCTATATCAATCGATCTTGGAATAGATATTACTCAAGCAGAAAACTATAAAAAAGCATACGGACTTGCAAAAGACGCATTTGAAGGAAAAATTGGTCAAGCACTTTCTCCTATTTTGTCATCAATTATTGGTGATATTAGACGAGCTCTTCTATCGTACAGAGAGAAAAGTAATGAAAATATGAAGCAAGTAATTTTGTCTGGAGGTACTGCTCTACTTCCTGGAATTGATGTTTATTTTACAAATACATTAAATACTCAAGTTGTTGTAGGAAACACTTTTGCAGCATATAACATTAAAAATGTTCCAGCAGAGCTTCAAGCTGAATCCCCGTCCTTTAACGTTGTTGTAGGGCTTGCTCTTCGAAACTTACTATGAAAGACGATATAAATTTACTTGGTACTCATGAGAAAAAACCTGTTAAAAAACAGAATTATTTTCTAATTATTTCTGCAGGTTTTTTTGGGTTAATGTTTTTGATTTCTATTTTTGTGCTTGCGCTATCATTTATTGAAAAAAATAGATTATCTGATGTAAATACATCGGTAAATAATCTCCAGGCGAAAATAGATGTTTTATCTTCTGAGAAGAATAAGTTGTTAACTATTGAAAATAGACTTGGGTCTATAAAGAGAATAATGTCCTCAAGAAAACCAATAGATACAAAAATGCAGGCAATTGTGTCATTTATTCCTGCAAGTTTTAATGTAAATGAGTTTTCGGCAAGTGATATAAAATTGAGTATAACTATGACATCTTCTTCTCTTGCTGATTTCGACAATTTTTTAGAGGTTAAGATTCCCCAGCTTACTAAAAATAAAGCTTTAGGAATAAATCATATTGATATGAGCTCATTTTCAACAGATGAAAGCCTGTATTCTATGACGGCAACTTTTTACTTTACACCAGGAAAATAATGAAAGAACTATATCCATACTACATAAAATATAAAAACATTTTAATTCCTTCAGGACTTTTTCTATTAGGACTATTTCTTTTATTTGCAGTAATCATGCCTCAGCTTTCTGCAATTGGAGAAAGTAATAGCCAGATTTCAGCGGCGAATGAAAAAATTAATACACTACAAAATTCAATTTCAGTAGTTGAAAGTGCTAATACGGCTCAAACTCAAGAAAATCTACAGACTGTGACAAAAGCGCTTCCTACAGCAAAAGATATTGCTTTAATTTTTGAAGCATTATCGGATACGGCAAATAAAGCTGGTGTATCTCTTGACGATTTTTCTCTCAAAGTGGGAGGACTATATGGTAAAGCAGAACAAGTCGAAACTGGTGGTGTGACAGGAGTACCTGGGATTGACGTTGAAATTAGAGTTACAGGGGATGCTAAGAGTTTTGTTGCTTTTGCACAGAGCTTGCAGCAAGCACTTCCATTATCAGAAATAAAGCTTGTCGAGATGAACGATGGTGAAGCGAATTATGATGTCTCATTTTTCTATAAGCCAATTGATTTATCAGTTGTAAAACAAGATAATGTTCCACCACTTAGTCAGTCAGATGTTAATTTAATTAATCAACTTAATACTTGGGAGCAGTAGTTATTTCGCAAGGTCCGGTCGGCGTTTTGTGGTTACCTCTTTTGCTTTTTTTACTCGATAGTCTTTGATATTTGCAAAGTTACCAGTAAGAAGTTCTTCTGGTACTTTTTCACCATCATATTCTGCTGGCCTTGTATAGTGAGGATGTTCCAATATTCTTCCGTCGGGACTTTGACTAAACGATTCAAGTTCTGTTGCTTCTGCGCTGTTTAAAACACCTGGTACAAGCCGCATAATTGACTCAATAATGACCATTGCTGGCAGTTCTCCACCAGAAAGTACATAATCGCCAATTGAAATCTCAAAATCGACTAATTTGCGGACTCTTTCATCAAATCCTTCATATCTTCCGCAAATAAGAATTATGTGGTCATATTTTGTAAAGTTCTCGGCCAGTTCTTGCTTATATGTTTGACCTTTTGGGTCAAGAAGGATAACTGCTTCACGACCTTCGTTAGTTTTTGTTGCATTAATTGCTGCAGCCAAAACATCAACTCTTAAAACCATGCCAATTCCTCCACCATATGGTTTATCGTCAACTGTTTTATGGCGTCCTATTCCAAAGGCGCGCAAGTCAACTATATTAATTTTAACCTTACCCTCTTCGAGCGCACGACCTAATATGGAAGCTGACAAAAAGGGATCAAATATCTTTGGAAAAAGAGTAATAACGGAGATTTGCATTAAGCCTCGTCCACTTGGATGTCCACATGAACGTTCTCTTTTATAGCGCGGATTTTAAGTACATTTTTAAGAGCATTAATTGTTTTTCCACCTTTACCAATAATCATTCCAACTTGATCTTTTGGAGCTTTTACGCGAAAAACCGTGAAACCATTCTCTTCTTCAGTTGTGACTTCAATTGGACCGTCAACAATGTTTGAGATCATGTAATGGACTAAGTCTTGCATATTAGTTAGTTTGAGCTACCTTTTCTTTCTCAAGTCCTAATGCTTTTGCAGCAGCGGGTGACAAAAGTGCACCACGGCTTTGCCAAAGCTTAAGTTTTGATTCATCAATATCTTTGATTATCTTTTTTCCAGGAAGTCTTGTTACTGATCCAATTAGATCAATTGCTTCACCATCACGGTTTGATCTCTTTTCTTTTACCACAAGACGAAATCGGGCTTCGCCCTTGCGACCTACACGAGAAAAACGAATTACGAGTGACATAAACGATATTTTACCAAATCTAGGCTAAAGTCTCAAGTGCTGCGCGTGCAGCAGACTTTTCACCCTCTTGCTTTGAAGATCCTGTTCCTTCGGCGAGTAATTTTTCACCAATATATACTCCAATTGTATAGAACTTATTGTGATCTGGTCCTTCTTCTTTAATGATTTTGTAAACGGGGGATTGTTTATGAACTTCCTGAAGCTTTTCTTGTAGTTGGCTTTTTGGATCTTTTAAGCCTTGTGCTTCAATAATTTCTGATGCTTCAGATATTATTACTTTTTGAATAAAATCACGTACTGCTTCAAGACCTTGATCAAGAAACAGTCCCCCAATGAATGCTTCAAGAGTATTTGCGAGAAGTGTTTTGCTTTCACGGCCTCCACTTCTCTCTTCTCCACGAGAGAGCTTTAGGAATTGACCTAGTCCTAATTTTTTTGAGATTGAATAAAGCGTTTCTGTATTTGTTAGGACAGAACGAATATTTGTTAATTGTCCTTCTTCAAGACTTGGGTTTTTTTCAAAAATATATGATGAGACTACGAAGGATAAAATACTATCTCCCAAAAACTCTAGTCTTTCGTTCGATTCAAGAGTTTCAGAATTTTCATTAAGATAAGATCTATGGGTAAAAACCTGATCAAGTAATTTTTTGTCTTTAAACTGTGGTAGGTCCATTTGTGTCTGATTTTATGAGTTTGCCAAGCGCACCATTTATAAATGCTGCTGAGCTTTCATTTCCAAATTCCTTAGCAAGCTCTATCTCTTCATCTATTATAACCTTTACAGGTTGAGATTTATCAATAGTAAGCTCGTATACTCCTAAACGCAATATAGCAAGGTCAACTTTGTTAATCTTATCTATTGGGAATTCTGGAGCAATTTCTGAAATTTGGGCATCAATTGAAGAGAGATTAGAAAGGATTTCTTTAACTTTCTCATTTTTTTGGGGTTGTTCGTGAAAGCTTTGGGCAAAAAGTTCTTTTACTGCCTCCTGACGATTTTTATGTCTAGGATCAAGGATTGTCTTCATTAACTAAAATTATACAACTTTTACGCCTTTGTAGTAGCCACAGGCTGGGCAAATTGTGTGAGGAGCAACAGATGAACCACAATTTTTACAGATTGTTACAGCAGGAAGAGTAAGCTTTATAGCAGCTCGTCTTTTCCCTTGTCTTGCTTTCGAATGTCTTTTCTTTGGCTCGTGTGGCATATGATCTAGATATTATACCCAAATTGTGCGCAAATGGCAAGATAAGCTAAATTTAAGTTGTTATGGTAAAATCTTGCGATGAGTGAAAGAGTTAGAGGCATAGCCATATCTGCTACTAAGGGATATGCAGAATTTGCTGCTATTTATCCATTAGGTAATGCAGCGAGAAAAATGGGTTTAAAAGTTGGAAATGCAGGCATCAATGAAGATTCTGTACGATTAATGCTAGACCATCCTGAGGCTATGTT
>CAZXFJ010000017.1:0-21049 GCA_964640435.1 uncultured Gammaproteobacteria bacterium
CCAGGCCATGATTCCGCCTGGAGAGCCAAGGTTTGGAGGGGTAATGTTTGTGGCACTTCCTATAACAGGAATATTTTTTATAACATTACCAAGAAAAGAGGTGGCGCTGTTTACGAAATCGAGCGACCCAGGTCTTTTTTCTTGTTTTTGTTCATTATTGTCCATTGGTGTTTGGCGCCGTGTTTATAGGTTGGCCAACGGGTGGTTGAGGGGTTGGTGCGGCAGGTTGGGTTGGTGGAGTTGGTTGTGGTGCAGCGGCTATTGTTGGAACAGTTTCTGCAGCTGGCTGAGTTGGTGCAACGGGACTCGAAACTGGTTGAGCAACCGGTGGAGCAACTGGTGCTTGGGTAATTTCTGATTGTAGTGCAGTTGGTTGATCAATCGGTACCACTGGTTGATCTTGTGATTCTTCGTTTTGTCTCATTATATCTTGGGGCTTTGAAGTAATAAGATCATATTCTGAAGAAGATGCTATAAATTGAGCTGTAATATGATTTTGACCTGCAAAAAGAAGACCTTCTCCGACCTGAGCTGTTACTAAGAATTGTTTTTCGCCTTCTGATAAGAAGAGGGTTTTTGCAAGAGTTTCAACCTCAGAAGAGTTCTGTTTTAATAAAATTTGAATAGAAGAGTTTGAAAGAATAGATTTTCCATAATCATTATTCAAAAAGTCTTCAATATCTTGTGTTAGAGTAGTGACTCCTAGGAAGTATTTTCTTGCACGCTTAGCAATGCCCTGTAGAAAACTTGCAGAGTCTGGATGCTGCATGAGATACCACGCCTCATCAACAACCAGTATTCTTTTCTTAAGTTTTGTTCGAACACGATTCCATATAAAGTCCAAAACAACATGCATTGCGATAGGACGAAGAACATCCTCAAGTTGTTTTAATGAAAAAACAGTCATCTGGTTTTTAATGTCATAATTTGTTTGAGCATTAAATAGACCTGAAAAACCTCCTTTTACGTATTTTTCAAGCCTAAAAGATAGATCTTTTGCTTCAGGCTCTTCCATATTAAGAAGGGTTTTGTATAGATCCTCAAGAATAGGAGGTTCATTTTTGTATGTTGCAGGATCAGGAGTAATTCCTTTCTGTTTGTAGCAAAGAACTATTGCCCGATCAAGAATTGCTTCCTGAGTTGCAGACATTTCCCCAAGCATGGTTTTTAAAAGACCGTGAAGCGAGAGAATCTTTATTCCAAGTTGTGCATCGGTCATGTCTTCTGAAAGAAGAGCGAAAGGATTAATTTTAACCTCAGATGATTTTGAGAAGTTTATATATTCTCCACCAACTGCATGAGACAGAGCCTTATATTCGTCTTCTGGATCAATTATTAAAATTTCAGCATCAAACATCATTTGACGCAAAAGCTCAAGCTTAACAAGGAAAGATTTTCCGGCTCCAGACTTACCGAAAACAACTTCATTAGCATTTTCAAAAGAAAAACGGTCAATAATCGCAAGAGAGTTGTTAATTGTATTTATTCCGTACAAAATTCCATTTGGATGAGAAATTTCATACGACGTAAAAGGAAATGTTGATGCAAGGGATGTAGTATCCATATTTCGGGTTATAAAAAGCTTGTCATTTCCTGCAGGAAGAGTAGTTTTGAAGCCATCTTCCATTTGAAGAGTTGCTGGTTTTATAATCAAGAGATTTGAAGCAAGAAGAGATGTTAGTTCTTTTGTTTTTGCGTCCAAATCTTCAACAGTATCTGCTGCTAGAGTAATATAAAGACCAAACTGGAAAAAGCGTTCAAGGCCGCGGGCCAATTCTTCTCGAAGAGCCATAGCATCTTCAAGACCTGCTTGGATTTTTGGATCTGTCTCAAGACCCTGTTCTGCATCAGACTGAATAGTTGCTTCCATCTCTGCGATCTTACGACGAAGGTTTGTCAAAACATCTTTTGACTCAACAGGGTATGAGAACATAGAAATGTTCATTGTTTCTTTGTAGTCAATAAGAATTGAAAGCCAGTTTGGTGAAACCTGTCTTGGATAATCAACAACGAAAAAAGTTCTGAAGAATTTTTCTCCAACTCTTACGTTTTTAAAGTCAACTTCAACTGATGAAGGAGAAATAAGATCAATTACAGACACAGAGCCTTGTTGTAGTGCGGAGTATGCCTTGCTTGGGCCACTTTTTGCTTGGGTCTTTGCAGTAGTATGTTTTGCTCCTGCTTGAACAGCAGTTAGGGTTGCACCAGTTGCTGCATTTGCATTAAGTGGTGCTGCTCCGGTTGCCATAGGTTGACCTGCTGGCTGAGCAGCTGCCGTAGTTTGTTTTTTTGCACCAAATCCTAACATTTTTATAAGATCACGTTTTTAATATCGTCTGAATTATAGTCAAGCGTGACAAAATCTTGGTTATAAAGTTCATAAAATAGTTTTATTAATTCATTTGTTGAAAGTGGTCTTGCTGTAAGTCCCATTCTTTCAACCTGAGCCAAAACCGTATTTCTTTTAGCAAAAAGCGCCGATTTAACTCGCTCATTAACGGTAAGAGTTTTGTTTTTGCCTCCACCTGCTTGAGCCGCCATAGTTGCTGGACCAAGCTCTAATTGAGAAAAAGGAATAACCATATAAACCTTTTTATCAAGTAGCCCTTCACCTTTCACAAGCTCTCTTATAAAGTCTCTGTATAGTGCGAGTTGTTCTGCGATTTTAGGATTTGTAACGCTCGCGATCTTGTCGTCCAAAAGCTTAAGATAATTTCCAATATCAACTCTTCTTGAAACTATTAAAACCTGTATAAAAGATGAGAGAGAGTTGAGTAGAGACATGTAGCCATAAATTCTTGCTGTTTGTTCATCAGTTGAAAGTAGGAAGAAGTTAACAGATGATATCTCAGCAATTACAGCAGCATTTCCACCTTTTAAAAACACAACATCATCAGAAATGTCTACGATTTCTGTGAAGTCTTGAGTTGTTGAATGAATTTTTTTGTTACCCATAAAATAATTATTAGCTACTAAGTTCTTTTTTTCAATTCTTAAGCTGCTTGAACGGCTTGACCGCCACCAAACAATTCTCTTCTTAATTTCTCGCGAGCATCAACTGACATTATTTGAAGTGGCATAAATATGCTTCCGTTGAGCTCAATACTAACCTCTTGGAAGTCGTGGTTTTTTTGGGGATCATCAAAAACCATCTTGTATGATCCATTTGGGAGTGGGGTAGCTGAGGCAAATTGGCCGAGAGCGTTCGTTTTAAATGCTCTAACAGGAATATTGTTTTCGTCAATTACTTCAACTAAAACATTTGGGAGGGTTTTGCCTCTTGGGTCACAAACTGTTCCCATAACAACATTGCCAACATCTGGAAGGCTTGGGAAGCCCACTTGTGGCATGGCGGTTTGAGTAGTTGTTCCAGTTGGATTATTTTCTGGAGCCTGTTGTACGGGATTTTCCTTTGCTTGATTAAATTGAAACTCCTGTGCCTGTGTTGTTTGTTGTTGGATATCAACTGTAGGCGCTGGTGGAGGTGTGGTTTCTTTTTTTGGGTCCGGCACAGCTGGTGCTTGAAAAACGACTGGTGTATCTTTTGGCTTCTCAGGCTCAGGTACTACAGCTTGTGGGGTCTCAACAATGGCTGTTGCCTGAGGTATAGAAGCTGTAGTTGCCACCGGCTGAGTAGCTGCCTGTCCAGTATCAAAAATTGAATTAATGTTGTTTATAAATTTTGCCTCTTGGTCATCTGGTTTAAAGGTTGTATCTCTTAGGCGCCTCTCAAGAAGAACCTTTTTGCTGTTTGATGATGCCTGTTGTGTCGGTGTTGCCGATGCGGTAGTGGTTGTTGCTGCTGTATTTGGGGGCGTGAGGACCTCAAAGTTTGCAATAGAAACACCCCTTTTTCTGTAAATATATCTATTCTCGTTTGGAATTGTTTTGGCAAAGTTTGAAATCATAAGATCCATAGGTCTTCCCTCGATTGGAACGAAAGCAAGAGAAGCGCCAATCCCTGCAAATAAAAGCATCATTGGGTATTTAATTAAGGGGCTTACTTGAAGAACAAACATTATTGTAGCAAGTATTCCAAAACCGAGAAGATATAAAAATTGCTTTACTGTAACGCTACCTATAAGCTTAAATTTGAATCCAGTAACATCCTGAGGAATAGGGTGATTTTCCATATAGTACAGAGTATTACGTGAAAATTTTGATTGCAAGTCAATCAAAATGGGTCATATTAGAGGCTTATTGTTGCTTAATTGTGAAAACTATTACTGGGGTTTTAGCCTGTTTACGCCTGTGAATTGCCCAAGGGTATTTAGGATAACAAATGAAGCTAAAACAAGAAGAAATCCTCCAATTGCATAAAATAGGGTTCTTCGGGCTGATGATATTTTTTCTGGATCACCCTCGCTAGTAACTAGTTTAATTCCTGCATAAACAATTAGGAAAACACAAACAATACCAGCAAAAAGAATTAAAAAGTTAATAATGTTCTGAAGAACAATTGGAACACAGGCAAGTGTTGCGACGTCACCATTTGATAGACAAGAGCTCCAGTCTGAAGCACCAAAAACATTAGGCATATGTATATATTAAAGAAAAAAGGTTTTAAAAAGCAACTAATTTTATCGAGTAAACTGTTGAAGTGTTGGGATTCTAAGATCTGTAAGATTTCCAAGTCCAAGAGCAGCTAGAACAACGTTGATGATAACAAATGATAGAGCAATAATAATAAGACCTAAAATAGCAGCAATAATGTGGTTTCTTGCTGAATCAACCTTTCCTTTGTCTCCTCCTGATGTAATCCACTGAAATGCGCCAAGAACGATGTAGAAAAGAGCAGCGAGGAATGCAATAACGATAATAAATGCTACTAAAAAACTAACAATGGATCCGATACTTGTGTTAGGAGGAATTATTGTGCTTCCTGGAGGAGTTTTAATACTTGCATCTAAAACGCCTTGTGCAAAAGCAGGAACAGCAAACGTTGCTAAAGAAATAAGAGCGAGTGGTGCAGATAACTTCTTCATAATTTAATTAGAGCATGTTTAAAAAACTTTGTCAAGGACCTGATCCTATTTGCTTGCATCGATCAAAACCGTGACACCAAGAGCTGCTGCTATAAGGTTTACTATTAGAAGTGAAAGACTCATTACTATTAATCCTGCAATTGAGTAAACAATAATTCTTCTTGATTTGTCCCATTTTGTTTTGTCGCCAGATGCTTGAAGCCAGTAAAGTCCTCCATAGATAAGATAAATAAGAGAAAGTAGGATTCCAATTATCGTTACGACAGAAAGAAATCCTGTCGCAATACTGCCAATTGAATATTGGGTTCCCGAGGGTATGCCTTCAGGTGCTTGTAAAGAGCCATATCCTGGAACACTAAGGGCTAGTAATTTTTCCATATTATCTTGTGAATCCTGGAATTCTTAATATATCAACTCCAATTATTTCCAGTATAACAATCGACAAAACTATAAACAATAATCCTACTATCGCGGACGTGAGGGTATCTCGAGCAGCAGAAAGTTTTTCTTTGTCTCCGCGAGAGATCATAAATATGTATCCAGCATAAACAATGATTACTATTCCTCCAAATGCGGCAACAAGCAATACGAATCTAAAAATACTATTAATAAATCCCTGTGGGGTGACATCGATTTGCCCAACTGCTGTATTTATTTTCTTACACGTTGCAGGATCTTGATTGTTTACGGGATCAGAGCAGGGTAATGGGTTTACTAGGCCAATTTTATCAAGTGCTGAAAGCTGCTTAAGGTACCTGCTATATTCTGATCCATTAGGATCTTTGCTTTTTTCAGGATCGGTACAGCTTCCTCCTTTGCCGCCCTGTGCTGCTGGAAGTGTGACCTTACACGAAATTTTATAGTATGTAAATCCTCCCTGACAATTGTCTGTTATGTTAGTTCCCGTAACCCCATCAACAATATCGGCAAAGCCTTCTATCTTGCCCTTGGTAACATCGATAACAGTTTTACCAACATCTCCAATTCTGTTTATTACGCTTCCCGAGCCAATACTACCAACATCATCTTTAATGGTGCTTCCTGTGCTTTTATCATTGACCTGCTCATTTATGTAGAAAGTGTATGCGCCTGGTTTAAGGTTTCCAAATGGAAAGCTTTGGGAAGATGTTATTGTTCGGCATGTTTCCTTTTTAATCCCAGGCCCAAAAATTACAATTTGATAATTATTATTTGTGCTTCCTCCATTCTTCTTCGCTCCTGTAATATTCATGGTAAGCGTGTTTGAGGTTGTTATTCCTGTTGATGGAGACATAGTTACCTCGGGATAAGAAAGACCAACATAAAAAGCAGCCCTTTTAATAGGGGAGTAAACTCCGTTATTGGAAATACCTATACTAAAAACATAAAAGTTTCCACCGTGAAACCAATTTCCACTACCGTCTTTGCAAAGCTTCACTTTTTGACTTCCGTCTCCACAGAGTCTTATTGTCATGGAGCCATTTGCAGAAACAGGATATTCTGAGCTTGAAATATTTTTCAATCGATCTTTTAAAACTAGGGTTGGAATCTGAACTGGGGTAGTATCGTCTCCATAAAGACAGTAGTTACTGCCGGTACAAAGAACGTAATTGTCATCAACGAGTCCATGAAATGTAACGTCAACGTAGGGGGTTAATTCATCAATATCTTCAAGCGCTGGGTTAGTAGTAAAAACAGCTCCTCCTTGTGGATCTTCAAGTGTTTGTGTGCCTGAGTCAGTTGCGGTTTGCGCAAGGCTTTGAGTAGAAAAACTTGTTAGTGCTATGGCAAAAATACCCGTCCAAAGCACAAAAAATAGTAAGTTTTTTAAAAATTTCACCTTAATTCATGTTAGGGTAAATGGATCGTTCAAGTCAAGACGGCTACGCCTCAAGTTTGTAGCCGCGGCCTTTTATAGTGTGGATAAAATGTGGATTATTCGGATCATCTTCAACCTTTTTCCTTAACCTATATATTATTTGGTCCAACGCTTGGTCGGTAACACCTTCTTGGGTTTTAGAATCTTTCCAAACATTTTCAATTATTTCATCTTTTTCGCAAATTTTGCCTCGATTTGTGAGCAAATAGCGAAGAAGCCTAAATTCTGATGGGGTTAAAGAGTCTGATAAAACATCTTCTCCTTTTTTGATTTCATTCTTTGTTTCGTCATATTCAAGACTATGTTTTTGAGGCGCCTCAGAAATATTGTTGATAAAGTCTGAAAGGAGGGGAATAGTTATTTTTGGGGCATCACTTAAGAGTCCAATCTTTTCCAAAAATTCATTTTTATCTCCATTTTTTATATCTGTTTTTTCTTCAGGTCTTAAATAGTTCCAGATTTCAGCAAGCGCATTTTTTATTTGTGGTTTTGACAAGAAAACAGTCTCAAGGTCTTTTTCTGCACCAGCCAAGACAGCCTCATAGCAAAGCCTTGCTAGTTTTCCGTGTCCAGCGGTTAGTTTTTCTATCTCTTTTTTAGATGATTCAGAAGCTTTCTTGCCAGTAATTTTTTCAAGGTATTCAAAGCGAAACTCAAGACCGATTGGGTCTTTTATTGGCAGAAATACCGTATTTCCAACAAGAAACTCATTAAACTCTCCCAACAGGCTTCCATCAAGCTCGTCTTCAATAGGTCGAGTAACGGCAAAAACTGCTAAAAAGTTATATTTTACGCGGTTTCGCAAGATTTTAAGATTGAGAAAGAACTTATCATCTATGCTTGGGATATAATCCTCAAACCTATCAAAAAGAAAGACTATATATAGGTTGCGCTCCTTGGCTAAATAATCGACAGCTTTTTTAAGCGATTGAAAAAGGATTAGATCATCTGAAAACTCTAAGGCTTCTTTTAGAAATCCATTTACTTTTTCTTGTTCTTCTTTAAGGTCACGTTCTCCAAGCGAGTAAGAGAGCGATATTAAAATGAATTTTATGACATCGGTTGAGGTTCTGCCTCGAACCTCTGAAAAGTCCATATATACAAAGTGCCAAGAAGATTCATCTTCTCCGAGATGTAAAACCCGAACCTCTTTATTATATGGAAGCAGTCTTAAAACATTGCTTTTTCCAACTCCTGGTAGTCCAACGACCTGAGCAGATCTTCCAGCGCGAAGAATTTCAATAACTTTACCAATCTCTTCAAAACGAGTCTTCGGAGGATAGAGTGACTCAAAATGTGTAGGTTCCATAGGTCAATTTTACTCTCATTTTGTCAATAAATCTAATTTGTTGCCTGTTTGTGAGGTTGTAGCAAGGCAAAAATCAAGTTGATAGTGCTACCCGAGGCTATACTTGCGTCATGAACAAAGAAATTTTATTGACACAAAGCCACGCAATACCTTTAAATAAGAGTATGGAAAATAATGGTGATGACCAGGAATTTTCTCGTGGAAAAGACGAGACAGATCAGTACGATCAGTTTACAGAGCAAGACGCCTTGGGCAATCGTGACAAGAGCAAGCAGGGTAAGGCAAAGAGAAGAGGTAAAGAGGGGGATCTATCTTCTGGTAAAGCAAACGAGTCAAAAATTGAAAAGTTAAAACAAGAGGAGTTAGAAGATTTGGGCGATGAACTTGAAGCTCGTGCAAAAGAACTTAAGCTGATTGCCGCCTGGTATGGAGAAAAAGATCCAACTACAATGTCTGCTGACGAGCGAGAAGCAATAGAGGTTATGATTTCTCAAGGTATTTTCCCTGAGGGATACGACGAAGACAAGGGCATGTTTGATCCTGAAAATCAGTCACTCTCGGGTGGTCCTCGAGGAGTTGAGAGTGCCACGGTGGAAAATCCGGTTGACGCAGTTTGGAGAAATAAAGACAATGACCTACCAGTTAGAGTTACGGGATCTTTGGGTGTTGGACCAGATGGAGTAGAATATCTTTCCGTTGAGGGGTCAACTAGCGGAATACCACGTAATGAAGTAGAAATTACCACATCTGATAATGACGAAAATGATTCTTCTGTTGTAGATCAGCCTGAGGACGACACGCCAGTATTGGAAACAAACGGTGATGATAAGCAGCCTCCAAAGGAGCCTCCTGTAGAAACCGCGCAATCTCCTGAAAACCCTGAGAGGCCAAGTCTGTCAGAGTTTGTAGACAGGATGGAAAGGGTTTTTGAAGAGATAGATAAAGATAGTGAGGAGTCTGTTGCGCAGCTTAGAAGAGTTTTTTCTCAGGAGGATATAAATAGATTTGGCCCAGAAGCTTTATGGGATAAGATACTGGAACTTGCAAAAGCAGAAACTGCTCGTATTGCGCAGGGAGAAGGTAATGTTAACAATCTTGTAGATCAAGATCCGGCTACTCAGACAGACGGTGGTGGCGATGGAAAAGGACCACCAAATAATGTTGATGTTCCCTCGCCCGCGGAAGAACCAGACCCTGAGAACAATAATGATGAAAGTCCGGCCGAGAAGGGCAACGCTCTCTATAGAGAGGTTTTTGCGAAATGGAAAGCAATAAAAGCAACTGATGCCCAAGCAGAGAAGTATGCTCGTTTGGACTTCGAGCCACTAATTGGTGGAACTCTTGAAGAGAGCATAGAAGTAATTGAGGAAATTTTAAGAGACAAGGAGATACAGCTTTTACCCGAAAAAGCATTTGATTGGCTTGATGGACTCGGCATTTCAGACGATTCTGTAAAGGGGTTCCTAGACAAAATAAAAGAGAATTACGACAAGGGAATGAATGTGGATGAGTCAATTATACAATTAGCGATTAATTCTATTGATAAAGCAGTTTCTGGAGGAAGAATGGCACGGAATGATTCAGACGTAAAAATGGCAAGGGCACAGCTTCAATCCCTTTTGAGTTACATGGAGGAGCAGAGAGAAGCTGGGTTGACGCCTGAAGAAAAAGCAAAAAGAGAAGAGGCAAGAAGAAGGGCAAGAGAAAGAGGTGAGAGTGTTTATGATTTACCTGCATCTATAGAGGATTTGATATTTGAAAATTCTAAGTATGCTCCACTTGAATATAGAATGGGGCATGAAAAAGCTCTTTTATATTTCTCCCTAGATGAGGATGGAAAAGAGAAGCTTGATGAAAAGGGAAACAAGGCTTTTAGGGTTAATTTTGAAAACTTTACAAGATATATTCATGACCTAGCAATTACTCGTGGAGCAGTGAGTCCAAGATCTGCTGTTAATTACTTTAGCGTTTTAAAATTTAGAAAAGGATATAACTCTTTTACTCTTGAGGATTTGCTCCTTTACGATGAGACTGCAACCTTGTTTTTACCAAGCAAAGAGCGTGGAGAAACAGACGCCCAATATTCAGCAAGGGTTGAGGCATACAGAGAGGTAAGAGATAATCTTTCTGCAGATCTTTGGATAAGACAAAATGATCGAGAAAAGCACATGCTACTGGAGTATTCTGGAGCCCGCGGAAGTGACGAAAAACATGAGGGAGACATATTAAAGGCTTATAACGATAACGTGCCTATTAGAAGCTTGGATTTTCAAACTAGACTTAATTTATCAAACGCTCTTTCGTTTTCTCCCGAGGCAATGAATAAGAGAATAGCTCTTTTGGTAGCAAAGAATTCAAAAAGCAAAGAAGACAGAATGCAAGACATGCAGGCATTAATTAGGGCTGGAGTAATTTCGGAAAATGATTTTAACACTACATTCGGATCTTATCGGAAGGCGCTGGATGAGGCGGTTGGAGAAGAGGCAAAAGAAAAGGCACGAGAAAATATGGATAAGGCCTCTAGGGAATATATAGAAAGAGTTCTCAGGCTGTTAGACGATAACTATGACGGGCAAATATTTAGACAAGGACTCAGTGCCTACGCTCATTTAGGAGATATTAAGGCTCTTTTAGATATCTTCGGTGAAGATAGCGCCTTCTTTAAGAAAAAGTCTAAAGAGGCCCTTCCAGAGGTGGCCCGGGGTTTTGTAAAAGATCTAAAGGGCGCTATGGAATATCTAGAAGATCAGCAGTTTAATGCAGGGTGGTTCGAGAAGGATGAAAACGGTAACGATAAGCTAAAAACTAACAGGGCGACAGCTGGAAATGCTAGGGCAAGATTTATTAATACCATAAATATATTCAATAGTGCCACTAAGCCAATTTTTACAATGGAGGCTGTTCAGGAAAGAATGGTTATTGCCCTTGCTGAGAAAGCATACAAAAAGTTTAGTGATAAATATAGAGAAACACTTCTCTCAAGAATTATAGAAAAGAATGAGAAGGATAGGGAAAAACACGAGAAGGATTCATCTATTAAGGTGCTGACAGAGGAAGAGATAGGTGTTGAATTAGAGAGAGAGCTTTGGAAAACTGCCTTTGATACTGCTAGATACAACCACGAAGACTCTCATTATTGGACTTCGTTTGGAGGTCTAAACACTCAGGACAATGATCCTGGTGCTGCCGCATTCCGCGCAAAATCAAAAATCGACAACTTTTGGCAATATATGAAAAAGCAGTATAGAGATCGTGGTCAGCTTGCTGGAAACATACATATTGGTAGCGGTGTTACTCGTATGTCAACGGCCATGGTGAATGCTATCCGTACCCTTGATGACAGGTCAATTCTTGACGTTGTTGAGGGGAGAAAGTGGAAGGGCGGAGATACTGCTAGATTTGATTTTGATGACAAGGTTGAAAATGTTTCCTTTAGGCAAGACGCTATGAGTTTCTTGGCGGATAACCACTACAGAAGGGTTTTCAAATGGTTCCGCGAAACAATTGATAGTAAGGAGCTGAGTTTTGGAAGCTTTATAGAAAGAGACAAGAGCCCATTTGGTAATGGTAGATTTATTCTTAATAAAGATAAGGCAGAGAAATTTTTCGGAGCACTTAAAGACTGGAGATATATATTTAATGAGGTTCCAATGGACCAAAAGATAAGAGTTATTGTTGGAGAAGATGAAAACGGAGAATATATTTATGAAGAAAAATATATGGCTGAAGCATTTTTTACCAAAGAACTTCTAAACGACTACGTAGCGCATGAAGATATCTGGAGGGGAGTATTAACCAACTATAATTATGAGGTTGAAGAAGATGTTAGAGCGAGAAATTATCATGAAATAGTTGAAGAGGACGAATATGATGAAGAAACCGGAAAGCTTAAGCACAAAAAGGGAGATGTGTTAACTCACGAGTCTATAACTCCTGTAGATATTTTAGGTGAAGATGGGGAAGTAAAATACAAGGCTGGATCTAGGGTTCCTGAAGGAACAGTTATTCACAAAAAGGGAGATAGAATAGAAGCGGGAAAGAAAGTTTACATGCTCGATGTTAAAAAGGGAGAGTTAGACCATGATAGATTTGGAGATGGATGGGTTTGGAAGTCATTTACAAAGTACTATATTATGGCCGAAATTTTAAACCACAGAAATAAAAACAATCCAACTGAATACTACGATGGAAAAATTTTGGATGAAATCTTTGAATTCCTTGAGATTCTACCAATGGAAGCAGACTGGGGTAACCCAAAGAATAATTGGAACGATAGAAAAGCTGGAGACGCTTATATTAAAAAGTTCTTCTTTAGCGAGGAAGAGTTGGATTGGATTAAGGATATTTCTAACTCTAAAGACTTCTGGGTTAATTTAGAGGAGCTAAAGTATACTGGGGGAGCAGGTCTTCTAGCTGGTTTGATTAAGGCGCTTTTGGTAACCTCTGGCGCTGAAAAAGCACTGTCTGGAAAATAAAAAGTGTTCTTATTAAGTCTCGGCAGTTTCAAGCGTAGATTATTCTCCGCGAAGATTTTTTAGTTTCTTCTCTAGTTCTGCGAGTTGTGACTCAACCTCTTTTTGATCTCCACGTCCTTCTCGCTGCATCCTTATAAGCTCATCTAATCTTTTTTCCAAAGCCTCTTGTGATTCGTTTGACTCTTTGTTTTCTCCGCCTCCGCCACCTCGGGTGGTAGTTTCTGCATGTGGAATATTTTCTACATGTTCTTCGCTGTGTTCCTCTTCTTCGTGTTCTCCTACTGGAGTTGGTTCTGGAGGAGGTGTACCACCTGGTGGTGTGCCAGTTGGGCCTCCGGTTCCTCCTGCGGGTGGTGGAGGAGGTGGAGGAGGTGTACCGCCATTGTTTGGATCTGGAAGGTCAGGACCCTGTAGGCCTTCAACGTTTGGTTTGGTTCTTGTAGCACCAGTGTTATACGCGTTTATTTGGCCTCTTTGTAGGTTAATTTTTTGCTGTTCCACAATTGCGCCAAGAGAGCTGCGTCCTTGCTCTTTGAGCCTCCTTCTTTCAATTTTCTTTTGTTCGTTTTCTGCTTTTTGCTTTGGTGATGTGAAGTCGGCAGTGTTAAAGATGGTTCTTGTTATTGGATTCTTACCGAGGAATTTCCTTGCAAACCAGCCCTCAGCCTTACCCGTTTGTCTATTTCTTTCCATAAGCTTCTCATATGGTGTGTGGATTGCGGCACCAATACCTTTTTGAGCTATGCCAAGTCCTTGTCCCACAGCATTTGCATACTTAAAGTCGGGAGCCTTAAGTGTCTCCCGAACCATGTTTGCGACCTCTGGAGTCATAAGAATAATTGCAAGTCCAATAATTGCACCAAAGTTTTGTGGGTTTGAAAAATCACCAACAAGTGGTGGAGCAAGAGGTCTTGTTCCGGCAGGAGGGTTGGTGAAGCCTTGAATGAAGGCATTACCAAGCATAAACATGACAATTGTTACGGGGAAAACAGCAAGGTTTGAAATAAGACTTTTTATCCAATTTCCAACTCCGGCTCGGTTAGGAAGTAGTCCTAGTGCAATAAGAAATGGCCCCATGACAACTCCGATCAAGAGGTAAATATATGATTTTATGAGAACAAACCAAAGTCTAAGAAGTGCCGAGAAGAGGGCGACAATGATAATAATATAGGTAAGAATAGATGCAATTGCTGAAACCATTTGGTTTTTAAAAACTCCTCCTCCGATTATTCCTGCAATTCCAGGAATTACGGTTGTTCCGACAGTTGTTCCGACGCTTGCACCAACAGCAGTACCAAGTCCTGGCCCAAGAAGACCAGTTCCTAGAAATGCCCCGCCAGCACCGGTTAGTGTACCAAGCATTCCTCCAAACTTACTTCCCGCTGTAATTCCTAGGATTCCTCCTACAACCTGGGCAATTCTGGTTCCCATTTCGCCTGAGAAAATGTCTTTTGCAAGACCCGACATGCTACTTGCAACACCTGATGCTATGCCACTCATTCCACCAAGTCCGCCAATTGCACCAAATGGATTATTGGCAAGAGCATTAGATGTATCAACACTAATTCCTGCTGAGGCAAAAAGAGACATCGCCAAGTAGATGGATACATACATAAGGTCAACTAAGAATCCAGCTATTGCATAGGAGAAGGTAACAAAAACAATGGCCATAATAATTTTAGGAATCTGATTCTGCATGGTCATGACAGTACGAGGATCAATTTTAATTCTGAGCATTATTCCCATACCAACTACAACAAACATTAATACAAAAAGCATGTAGGTTAGGTTTCTGAATGCCCGCCACAACGCAAGGGTGGGGATGAGTGAGTCATACCCAATTCCATTTTCAGCATAGGCTTGTTTTCCTACGCCAAAGTTTGAGGCTACATCTACGGCGTAGTCATGAGTATTTACAGGAATATCATAAGTGCTTACGATAAGAGAGCCAACGACTGCTATTGCTCCGCCTCCATTATTAACAAATCCTATCTTTCCTGTTTCAGGATTAACCCCAAGACACTTACTTGTAGGGTTAATAGGATCATATCCTGCTATTTGACATGAAATGGCAGAAGCCGCCTCTATAAAAACGCTTTGAATGTATGTCCTGAGGGTAGGAGGGACATTTGCGTCTGTATTGTAATAATTTCTTAAAGTATTAGCGCTAGTTGATGAAGTATTTGTTGTCTGTGCGTGTGTTTGAGGGGTTATTACTAAAGATAATGAGCCAAAAATAAATAGTGCTAATAAGAGCAGCTTTAATTTCATAACAAAATAAAGCGAATAATCGCTTATAAATTTAGTATGTTTGAAACGCTAAAAAAAGTCAATGAGACAGAGCCTGATATACATATATATAAAAAGAATTGACAGAAGTTGGGTTTGGCGATATTATTAGGGACAAAATGAAAAGAGTTTCGATTCTAATATCTTTAATTCTAGTTTTTCTGTTTAATACACAAATTGCTTTGGCCCAGAACCAAGTGGCAACAGATAGTGCAACAGCAACCTCAAGCTCTTCAACTAAAGTTGAATATACTTTTGTGTATCCAGGGATGCTACCTGACAATCCTTTATATATATTAAAGACAATAAGAGACAGGGCAGTTAGTCTTTTAATAAGTGACAAGTTAAAAAGAGCAGAGTTTGATCTCTTAGCATCTGACAAGCGACTTGTGGCAGCAACTGTACTTGCTAATAAAAATAAAAATGAGCTAGCTGTAACAACATTATCGAAAAGTAATAATTATATGGATCAGGCGATTTCAAGTCTTGCCGCTGCAAAAAAAGCGGGACAAAACATTGATACAGTTTTACATAATACCCAGACGTCAATAAAAAAACACAAAGAGGAAGTTTTAAAGATCCAAAAGTCTATAAATGGCACTTATAAAAATGCTGTTTCCTCTGAGCTTGAAAGACTCCAGCTTCTTCTAAATGCAGCAAATAAACTAGAGCGAAAAAAATAAGCAATCTGCTTATTTAGAGTAAAAATTATAACCAATTCGCCCTTACAATTTTTTAGTTTTTCTATTACATTTTGCGGTAAAAAGTTTTGAGGCTAAAAAATGATCCTGATCACTTTGATCCACTTATTTATAGTTGACTACCCCGATATAGTGTCCTATTATTTTATTTAACACTAAATAGAGTGTTAAGCAAAAAGCTTAAAACTCTATAGTTGTTCTTTAAAATTTGCCAAAATTTCTTTAGAAAGGTTACTTTTTATGCAGTGTCCATATTGTAAAAGCACAGATTCGGAGGTTGTTGAGACAAGGGTTTCGGAAGACGGGACAAATATAAGGCGTCGTCGAAATTGTGTTGCTTGCGCAAAGCGCTTCACTACATATGAGCGAATTGAAAATGTAACTTTAATTGTTAAAAAGAGAGACGGGAAGCGTGAGCAGTTTGATCGCGAGAAGTTGCGAGGAGGATTGATGAAATCTTCAGAAAAAACTTCCGTATCAATTGAACAGATTAATAATATAGTAGACGAGATAGAACGAGAGTTAATTGGGGGAGAGTCAGTAGAAGTAGAGGCAAAGAAAATAGGTCAATTAGTCGCAGCAAGACTTAAGAAAATCGACAAAATTGCCTATATCAGATTTTCAAGCGTTTTCAAAAGATTTGTAGACGTTGAAGAATTTGAAAAAGAATTAAAAAGATTAATTAAATAATATGAATATTACAGTTTTAAAAAGAGATGGAAGTCGTCAACCATATGACGCAAACCTTATTAACCAAGCATTAGAGCGTGCATGTGAGAATCTTGAAGACCCAGTCGGAAAGGTTATGCAGATTGCTTCTGAAACAGAGTTAACTCTTTTTGATGGAATTTCAACAGAACAACTCGATCAAGCACTCATTAATACAGCAGTCCAAAATATCAAAGATGATCCACAATTTGATACAATCGCAACCCGCCTTTATTTGAAACTTATATATAAGAAAGTACTTGGAGATTATAAAACAGAGCGCGAATTTGAAAGACTTCACAGAGCAGGCTTTCCTAAATATATTAAAAAGGGCCTAAAGGAGAAGATGCTTGATAAGCGTTTTGCAAACAAAAAGTTTGACCTTAAAGCGCTTGCTGAGGCACTCGATCCAAAGCGAGACTCACTTCTAAAATACATTGGTCTTTCAGCAATGATTAACCGTTACATGATGAAGGGACGCGATCAAGTCCTTATGGAAACACCACAATATTTCTGGATGAGAGTAGCAATGGGGCTTTCATACAATGAAAAAAATCCTACAAAATCAGCAATTGCTTTTTATAATAAGATGTCAGCGCTTGAATATTTAGCAGCTGGATCAACTCTTGTTAATGCAGGTACTCCATACCCACAATTATCAAACTGTTTTCTTCTAGAAATGCACGATGATATCGGACACATTGGAAAAACCGTAGTTGATGTTATGAGACTAACAAAAGGAACTGGTGGAATTGGTCTTGGTGTTACAAAGCTTCGTGCTCAAGGGTCTCCAATTAAAACAAACAACACATTCTCAACTGGTCCTATTCCATTCATGCATACAATCGATTCGGTGTTGCGTGCCGTATCTCGTGGAGGTAAGAAATTTGGTGCTTTGTGTTTCTACATTGAAAACTGGCACTTAGACTTCCCTGAGTTCTTAGATCTTAAAGAGAATTCTGGTGATCCATATCGAAGAACTCGTACAGCAAACACAGCTGTTTGGATTTCTGACGAGTTTATGAAGCGTGTTAAAGAAGACGCTGATTGGTATCTTTTTGATCCTCAAGATACGCCAGACTTAAATGAGCTTTATGGAGCAGCTTTCTCAAAGCGATATAACGAATATGTTGCTCTTGCTGAAGAAGGAAAGATGAGAACCTTTAAGAAGATCAAGGCAAAAGAGCAATTCCGCTCAATTTTGATTTCCCTACAGACAACATCTCACCCATGGCTCACATGGAAAGATACAATTAACAACCGTGCGCTAAACAACAACACTGGAACAATTCATTTATCAAACCTATGTACCGAGATCTGTTTGCCTCAGGATCGCGAGAACATTGCTGTTTGTAATTTAGCATCAATTAATTTACCAAGACACTTAGTTAACGACAAGATTGACTACAAGATGCTAGAGGAATCAGTACGACTCGCAGTTCGACAGCTTGATAACCTAGTTGATATCACTCTTTCAGGTCTTCCAGAATCAGAACATGCAAATGATAAGAACCGAGCAATTGGTCTTGGAATAATGGGATTTACAGATATTATTGAAAAGCTCGGAATCGCATATGAATCAGAAGCATCATACAATTTAATTGATGAAATAATGGAATTTATTTCATACCACGCAATTGATGAGTCAGCAGATCTAGCTCGTGAGCGTGGAGCATACTCAAATTTTGCTGGTAGCCGTTGGTCAAAGGGATATGTTCCTTTTGATACCCTTGATTATGTTGAGAAAGATAGAAAAGTAAAGCTAACGGTTAAAAAGAGCCACAAGCTTGACTGGGACAAATTACGCCGCAAGGTTAAAAAGGGAATGCGTAATGCAACCTTGATGGCTGTTGCACCAACCGCAAACATTGGACTTATTGGAGCAACAACTCCAGGAATGGATCCACAATTCTCTCAAATGTTCTCACGTGCAACATCGGGTGGTAAATTCCTGGAAGTTAACGTAAATTTAGTAAATGATCTAAAGGCCCGACGCCTTTGGGATGATGTTAAGGAGGATATTCTTCGTTTCCAGGGCGACATCCAAAACATTCCAGCGATCCCTGATGAAATGAAGCCAATATATAAGACTTCGTTCCAAATTAAGCCTGAAGCATTCATCGAGGTAGCAGCAAGAGCTCAGAAATGGATTGATCAAGCAATCTCACGAAACATGTATCTTGAGACGCGAGATGTTGATGAGATGATTAATATTTACACAACAGCATGGGAAAAAGGTCTTAAGACCACATATTACTTACATATGAAACCAAGACACACAGCAGAACAGAGTACTGTCAAGGTTAATAAAGCAGAAACTATATCTACAGGACCCAAGTTCGGGTTCGGGCAGGTCGCAAAAAATAACAGTTAGGAGGTGACTTTAATTTATGAATAATCAAATTCAATCACAAGACCAAGAAGATCAAAGCTTTGCAGCATTTGCTAGCGCTGATCAGGAAGTTGAAATAATAGGAGGCGTTGCTTGTCCTATAGATCCACAAGAGCGACTATTGTGCGATTCTTGCCAATAATTTTTTCAATTACCAATTGACAGACATACCTATCAAAGGTTATAACTACTGCTCATAATATTTTATGAAGATTTTAGGTACTGGAATATCAGAGGGATTGCTTCTTAAGCCCATTCATTATAAATGGGCTTATGATTTATATAATCAAGCGGTTGCAAACACCTGGTTTCCAAACGAAATACAACTTGGAGAAGACTTAGCAGATTGGAAGAAAATGACGGATGAGGAGAAGCATGCGCTTACCTTCCTCATGGGTTATTTTAATCCAAATGAGTTAATTGTTAACAAGGCCTTGGCCTTTGGAGTTTACCCCTATATTAACGCAGCAGAAGCACATCTATACTTAGCAAAACAAATGTGGGAAGAGGCAAATCATTGTATGGCTTTTGAATATGTTCTTGAGACTTTACCGATAAATCGAAAGCAAGCATATGAGTCACATGTTAATGTTCCCTCAATGGCTCGCAAGGAAGAATTTGAAATCAAGTTTATTAAGCGGATGGTAGAGAATAGGCTTGATATTAATACAACCGAAGGAAAGCAAGATTTTATTCGCAATTTAATTGCTTACAATATTATTCTTGAAGGAATCTGGTTCTATTCGGGATTTATGGTGTCGCTATCTTTCCGCCAGAGAAACCTACTTCGTAACTTCGCATCCCTTATATCCTGGATCGTTCGAGATGAGAGTTTGCATTTAAAATTTGGAATCAATCTTATTTTAACCGTTCTTGAGGAGAACCCTGATCTTCAAACACCTGAGTTTGCAGCAGAAATTAAAGAGATGATTCTTGAAGCGGTTGAAATGGAGACTCAGTATAACCAAGACTTGTTACCAAATGGAATCTTGGGACTTAACTCAAACTACATTAATCAATATGTAAGATACCTAGCAGACAGACGTCTTGAAGAGCTAGGATTTGGAGCTCATTACAAGGTTTCAAACCCTGCTAAATGGATGGCAACAGCAAACGATACATTTGAGCTTGTTAATTTCTTTGAGACAACAAACACCTCATATGAGGTAAACGCTTCAGCTCATAAGAAGAGCGAATAGAAAGGCCTATGATAATAAAATGGCCAGAAAACCCCTAAACCAAGAATCGGTAACCCTCTCTGAATACCACAGAACAGTAAATATTCCAAACAATCTTTCTTTTTTCAGAAAGCTTTTAGCATTTTCAGGCCCCGGATTTTTAGTAGCTGTTGGGTATATGGATCCAGGAAACTGGGCAACTGACCTGGCCGGAGGGTCAGCATTTGGCTATACATTGCTGTCGGTTATTTTAATCTCAAATATTTTCGCAATGATCCTGCAGCACTTAGCTCTAAAGCTTGGAATCGTTACGGGAAAAGATTTAGCGCAGGCTTGTCGAGAAAACTTTCCGAGGCCAGTTAATTATTTTCTTTGGATTATGGCAGAGGTTATGATTATTGCCTGTGACTTGGCCGAAGTCATAGGTTCGGCAATTGCTTTAAATTTACTCTTTAAAATACCTCTCATTTGGGGAGTAATCATAACTGCATTTGATGTAATAGTGCTTCTTGCGATGATATCGCGAGGCGTTAGACTTCTTGAAGCGGTTGTTATAACGCTTATCGCAACAATTACGGTTTCATTTGGGCTTGAAATAGTGTTCTCGCGTCCTGAGATCGTGCCTCTTATCTCGGGCTTTATTCCATCTCCTCAAATTGTAGTTAATCCTGAAATGCTTTATGTTGCAGTGGGAATACTAGGAGCCACAGTTATGCCTCATAATTTGTATCTTCATTCATCAGTTGTTCAGACGCGTAACTATGGAAAGACTCATGCTAACAAGCGAGAAGCAATTAAGTTTGCCACAATCGATTCAACTCTAGCACTTTTCCTAGCGTTTTTTGTGAACGCAGCAATACTGGTTGTTGCTGCTGCAACTTTCTATACCCAAGGGTATCACCAGGTTGCAGAAATTGAGGAGGCATATAAACTTTTGTCACCCTTGGTTGGAGTTGGAGCCGCAAGTATTCTATTTGCGTTAGCGCTTCTTGCTTCAGGACAAAACTCAACAATTACAGGTACGCTCGCTGGGCAGATTATCATGGAAGGCTTTTTAAATATTAAAATAAGGCCATGGATTAGACGAATAATAACGCGACTTTTGGCGATTATTCCGGCCGTGGTGGTAATAATACTATTTGGTGGAAATTCAC
>CAZXFJ010000018.1:0-20076 GCA_964640435.1 uncultured Gammaproteobacteria bacterium
TTCTTGAAAAATATGTTGCCGTAACAATCGCTTTCTGGTCATTTACAATCGGTGCTCTAACTTTTCTTCCACTATTTGCTTTTGAGGTTTCACAAACAGGTTTTCTACCAAACCTCACATATCAAGGAGCTATCGGAATAATTTATGGAGCTTTCTTTGCTTCAGCAATGGCATATTATCTTTACTACTACGCACTACGCTACTTAACTGCGGCAGAAGTAAGTGTATTTGTATATATGGATCCTGTTGTAACAGTTATCGTAGCAATTCCTCTTCTTGGAGAAATTCCTGATATAACTTTTGCTATTGGTACAGTATTGGTATTTGGAGGAATAGCTATCGCTGAGGGAAGGCTTCATTGGCATCCATTACAACTACTCAGAAGGGGTTCTGCAGCGACGTAACTTTATATTTTATAAAGTTTCTCGAAAGAGCCAGTTGCTCTCCTTCAAACCACTCTTTATCGATTTCTCTACCTAACTTAAAATATTGAATCATTTTATCCCTATTTCCATGGGCTTCCTCGACCCTTGCACGGATATATGCCTCTGTTACAACAAGGGAATATGGATTTGAGAACCAATCTTTACCATATGTCTCTGCCAGTTGTTTACCAAAATCTAGGTATCGCATATCCATACCTATGAAACCTTCACCAATAAGTCTTCGTGCAAAATGAAGATGATTTTCGCTCTCAAACAGATCGGCATTAGGAATTGTATTGAAAACTAAATTTTCAATATCTTTTAAACCAACTCCTCTTGCTGCAAGTGGCTTACTTATCCTTTCAGCCTCTTCTTTTGTTTTCTGCGCCTGCTCCATTTCGTAGGAAATTTTCTTCATAGCCTCTTCTTCACGAATTGCCTGCAATCTCATTTTCTCTAGTGACAATAAAGAAGAGCTATCGCCTTTATCAGCTTTCTCCCGAGCATTAACATACGCCTCAAGAATTAATTGTTCATTAAAGTTTGCAACTACATCATTTTCAGTCAGAATTTCTTTTGCCTTATTCCAATTATCTAAGTTTGTTCCAAAGATCTTACTCGCAACCAACTTTTTCGCAATTGCGAGGGTTACCCTATCTTCAAGACTTGCTTCTTTACCCCATCTTGTATTATTAGCTCTGGTTGCAGATCTATTATGGCGCGCTTTCTTGTTTTCTTCAGAAAAATAATAATCAGGAACAGTATAAACAGTTCGAGATCTTCTATGAATGCTTCTGGTAATTTTGCGCTTATCAATATCGGTCAAATCAGAAATTTCAAATTCTGAGGCAACTCTCAAAAGAAGTGGATAAACAGAATCAATCCACTCTTTTTCAGTTTGATTTACAGCAACCTCAGGTCTTTTTTTACCAGAAAATAGACCCCGCATATACTCTTTTTCCTCTTCTGTATGTTTTCTGGGTATATATTTTGCGTCTTCAGAAGATATTTTCTCTCTCTTTTTCAGATTCAAAAGCGCACCGGAAATTTGTCTCCTCGTATACTCTGGGTGCCTTTCGAAGATCTCTGTTCGACTGACCCCCGCAAGAGCGTCACCCATAATCACATCTTGTATTTGAACTCGCTTCTCTGGACTCATAAGGGGTAATTATACTATTTGAGAGAATCAGGTTCAAATTTGGTAAAAACATCAATGAATCGCTTGCTTCTTGAGCACAAATCCTATATAATTGAACTCATGAAAGCAAGTATTCACCCAACATATTTTGATGACGCAAAAGTAGTATGCTCATGTGGCAACTCTTTTACTGTGGGCTCAACAAAGCAAAACATTCACGTAGAACTTTGTTACAACTGTCATCCTTTCTATACAGGTCAGGCTCGTTTCGTTGATACAGCTTCAAGAATTGAGAAATTTAAGCTTAAGCAACAAACAGCAACTGAGAATTATGCTGCTAAAAAGAAAAAGCAGGATGAAAAGAAACAAGCAGAACAACAACCTCAAACTCTTCGCGAGATGCTTCAAGCACTCAAACGTTAACATACGCACGTGGCACAGCCGTGGCACGTGGTTTTTCTACATGCCATAAGCTTTCTGCTAAAATCACCTTATGGATAACAATAACTACATCGAAGACCAAATCAAGATTCTTGACGCTCGCATAAAGGAAACAGAAACCCTTCTCTCAGATCCTGAAATGGGTCCTTTGGCTCAGGCGGAAATTGACGATCTTAAAAAACAAAAGGAAGCCTTGCAAAATGCTGATAGTGGCGCTTCTTTTGATGCAAGTGCTGAGCAAAAACCTGGAGACACGCTCTCCTACCGTAATGTTATTCTCGAAGTAAAAGGAGCTGCTGGTGGAGATGAAGCAAAAATTTGGGCAACTGAGCTTTTGAGAATGTATAAACGTTATGCAGAAATTAAACGTCTTCCAATTGAACCCATGGACGAAACAGCTTTTAAAATTAAGAGTAGAAACGCATTTGGAGTTTTCAAATATGAAGCAGGTGTTCACCGCGTTCAGCGGATTCCTGAAACAGAAAAGCGTGGACGCGTTCATACATCAACTGCAGTTGTATCTGCTCTTCCTGAACTTGAAGATATCGATTTACACATTTCTCCTGACGACATTGAGTTTGAGGCATATCGTGCAGGAGGACATGGAGGACAAAACGTTAATAAAGTTTCAACAGCAGTCCGTCTTAAACATATTCCTACAGGAATTGTTGTAACATGCCAAACAGAACGTCAGCAACATCAAAATCGGGAAAATGCTATGAAGCTTTTACGTGCAAAGCTTTGGGAAGCAGAAATTGAAAAACGCAACGAAATGATGGGTGAACTTAAGCTTACTCAGGTAGGAAAAGGGATGAGAGCTGAAAAAATTAGAACATATAATTTTCCTCAAGATCGTGTAACAGATCACCGTATAGGTCAGTCATACCACAACCTCCCAGCAGTTATGGATGGAGATATAGAAAAAATATTGGTAGATCTTCGAGAAGCAGAAAAATCTGAAGAATAATATGGCCGTTTCTGAAAGATTTAGCTCACTGCCTGATAATTCTTTATCTATTATAGGAACTACAAATAGACGACTTTCTGACGCATATGAACTTGGACACTTTGATTTTGGAAAAGTAGGTGGAACAGAATTTCTGCAAGCAAAATACACGAGTATTTATCGTTTGGTTAACAACCAATACCCCGAATCAGACATCATGACTGTTCATACTGTAGCCAGAAACCTAGCTACAATGAATGCATATAATCCATTCTTAATTCTTACATTAAGTCCTCAAGTTAAAAGAGATTACGTTGGCAGATCTATTACGCTACCAATTTCTATGGACAGAGTTATTTTTTCACTTGACGTAAGTGATATGCCACTCAAAGTTGTCATTAAAGAAACCGTAAATCTAATGGAGGATAATGTAGGAAAGATTGAAATGATGATTAAACGTTTTGGAGTACCTCAACAACCTCGTCAAGCGTAAGTTTTGATCCCTTCATTGTAGGGTTTTTAGAACTACCATTAAGCAGCATTCTCTTGGAAATATGCAGAAACCATGATGCTTCAGGATCCATTTTCTTAAGTCTTTCATAAACGGGAGTAAAATCTACATCAATACTCTCAAAGCTTTCAGAAGCAACAATTGGCTCATCATCTGTGTTTTTTCGCTTAGCGGGTCTTGCTTTTATTCTTACGTTTCCAGTATCAGGATCCTTTCGAACAGTAATAACATTTCCCATCATCTGTCCAAGTTTAAGTACTGTGTCATTTTGTGTTTCAATAGCAAGTCCCTTACCCCATTTTGTATCGAATCTTATTCCCTTATCTTTAATTTCACGTTCTGCATGAACTCTATTTTCAAAGAAATGAAATGCTGCATCAAGAGAATCCATACCAAAATTCATAACTGATGTGTCATCTTTTGGATATAAAAGTTTTATTCCTTGAATTAAACCAACTATAGAAAAATCATATACATCTGCCATTGGATTTACCCAGAAGACTTCCTGAAAATGATCATCATCTACTGCATAATTAACAATTCTTTTTAAAGCTTCTACTTTATTTTCGTTTTTCTGAAGTGCTTCATTATTTTTGAGCGCATAATCAAAAGCAAGAGAGGTTGAACAAACATTATCACTTGCGATTTGATGATGGTCTAGCGAATCCATTCCTGTGTCAACATGAATAATATCTGCTACATCGTCGTCTCCGAGCTCGATCCGCTCAATTATTTCACCTTTTTTAATATATTTTCCTGCAAGTTTTTCACCAGCAGGAACAAATCTTATTTCAGCATTCTCCCATCCGGGTAAAAACCTTTTTATCATCCAGGAAGATGCAACTGCATCCAGATCTGAAGCTTTATGTGTGACAATTATTTTCATAGTGTATTGTTTATTATAAATGGCAGATTGGGAAGTATACAAGTTTTTGAACGTATTGACAATAGCAGCATTTTATTCCTATGATTAAAGAACTATGGATTCAAAGAAGCAGAATTTAACTCCTGAATTAAAACAAATCTATGACAGAGTTATGAATACTCAAGTTGAGGCAAAACCTGCAACAGGAACAGCACCTACTCCACAAACCCCTCCTCCACCCGCTGCTGCTCCCATTACCACAACTCCACCATTAAATACTGCTACAACAACGCCAGAAGCTCCAAAATCAGCTATGAAAATTACACCGCCTGCTGGCGGTGTTCAAGCACCGGGCGCAGCAACAATGAACACTGACAAACCATTTGTTTTTTCAGGAAATAAAGTAACTACTCCGCAAGGAACAACAAGTGTAAAAGTTGAAGGCTCAAAAGGCGTATCTGGAGTCGTTATTGCTGGTCTTGTTGTCGTTTTACTTGTTGTTTGGGGAGTATTTTGGGCAAAACTTTTAGGACTATTTTAAATTTCGTCCTCCCATTGGGTAAAATAATCTTCTTTCGCTTCAGATAATTCATAATCAAATGGCAATTGACCACCAGTCATAAGCTGGGCTTCTAAAACTGCTGCCGATCTTTCTCTTATTATTCTGCGGGTTAAGCTTTGCACATTAAATGGATTAAAAGCACCACCTGTAGCCAAATCTAGGCCTAGTAAATTATATAAGGTCTCTTTCTCAAGCTTAGAATGATCTATTCCTATATCTAAAGCTTCCTGAATTGGTCGTTGAAGAAGTTGTCGTGTGGATGGACGCAACATAGTTCTATCAAGTAATGATTCAACTTCTTGTCTTAATTGATGCTGAAGCTTCTCATCATGAGGTCGATGCGGAGCTACAACAAGCTCCATGAAGCCACCAAATGTACCTTGGGTATTTACTCTGGCAGGAAACCTACCTAAAACCATTTTTAAGTCCTGCTGTAATTCTTCCGAAGTTCTTTCTCTAGGTTCAATTTCCGACATTTGGTTATTATAGGATTTTTTATGCCAAAATCAAGCGAGGGCGTCAAGGAAACTTTCAAAAGTAGATAATTTACTCTCTGTTTCATTTCTTTTCTTAATTTCAATCTGTCCTTCACCTAGCTTTTCAGATACAACAAGTCTTGTTGGAATACCTATTAAATCAGCATCTGCGAACTTTTCTCCTGGTGAAACATCTCGATCATCCCACAAAACCTCATATTTAGCATTCTGAAGGGTTTGGTAAACTTTCTCAGCATACTCCACGTTCCCTATATTTACCAAGTGAATTTTGAATGGTGCAACAACTTCTGGCCAAATAATACCGCGCTCATCGTGGAATAACTCTACAAGAACTCCCATTAGTCTTGTGAGGCCAATTCCATAGCTTCCAAACCAAGCAGGTTTCTTGCCTCCTTCTTTATCAGCAAAAGATACACCCATTTTCTCTGAATATACTGTTCCGAAACGGAAGATGTTTCCAACCTCAATTGCTTGAGAAGATTTAACATCAGGGTCATTTAACTCTTCTTCTGTCATAATTTCTTTATTCTTCCAAAACTCCCAACCATCTTTGTAATAGATTGTATCTTCTCCACTTTCGGCCAATACTTGAAACTCGTGTGTATGAGATTCTGTAAATACTCCACCTGCTGCTTCTACAACTTTTGCATCAAGCCCAAGTCTCTCAAATATACGAAGATATGCATCTTTTACTTCCCAGTAGTATCGATCTAAATCTTCTTGATTAACATGCGCACTATACAGGTCTTTCATTAAAAATTCACGACCTCGCAAAATTCCAGATTTTGCTCGAAGTTCAGCGCGGAATTTTGTTGAGAAATGGTAAAGTTTTACAGGAAAATCACGGTAGGTTGAAATGTGTTTTCGAATAAGATCTAGAAGTATTTCTTCGTGAGTAAAAGACAGCGCATATTCTTTTTTATCTTTTTCAAACTGATACATAACTTCGCGCGCGGTATCCCACCGCCCTGTTTCATTCCATATTTCTTTAGGATGCAAAAGTGGCATAAGCACTTCTTCTGCTCCTGTTGAGTTCATTTCCTCGCGAATTATTTGCTCTATTTTTCTTTCAACTAATCGACCTAAAGGTAAAAGCGTATAGGAACCAGCCATTAATTTGTCTATAAAGCCACCACGAAGTAGATATACGGCATTTATTGCAACTTCATCTTTTGGGGCGTCTTTAATGGTCTTTGGGAAAAGCCTCGAATAGCGCATGAGACGAGTTTATCATCATTCGTATCTGATGACAATACGCTCGTTATGCTGCAATCATTTGCTCAAGTGGAGTCTTATCTTTATCTTCTTTCTCTCTCTCCTCCATCTCGTGAACCGCTTTTTCCCCACCCATCATGTATGTTAATATTTGAGCCCACATCTTAAGCATTACTTCAAGAGTTGATTTTTTATCTTTATCCTCTTCCTCATCAATTAACTCTTGAAGTCTTTGAGCAAGTTCTATAGCAGTCATAACGGCTTTATGGTTCATCTCAGTCATTTCAGCCATCTTCTTCATAATCTCTTCGTTATTCGCTGCCATAACCTCAACCCTTTGCTGCAAACTCCTGATTTGAACCATGAGATCTGAGTTTGGAACAGCTTCTTTATTTTTCTTTGTGTCATCTTCTGGTTTTTTTAAACTTTCTTCAATACGACGGTTTATCTCATCGACGCGCTTATCCATCCGGCTTTTTGACTCATTTCTTGCTAACTGCTCCTGCTCTTCTTCTTTTGAACGAGCAAGTTCTTCAAATGCAGCGTCAACTCCATCTTTTTTTGCTTTTTCAGCTAAACGCTCAGCAAAAATCACAACTGCAGGTCGACTAACTTCACGACTTATATTCTTATCTTCTTTTACAGCTTCTGTTTTTTTAGGTTTCTCAGGGACTGAAACTTCTTTTACATTTTCAGGTGCTTCTTCTTGCACCATTTTTTTGTTTGTCTCTGAAAATCCTGCTTGCCCTCTAGCAACTTGCACAGATACATTGGGTTTCATTGTTATTCCACCATTTGTTGTTTCCATATTAATTTGATTCACCTCCTAATGGCTTAAGATATATATGTATTTGATCGAGGCGTAATTTTTTATCTCTATTTTCAAACTCTTGTGCTCTTTTTATGAATATATCCAGGATGTTTGGGTGAGTTTCAGTAAGCTTGTTGATTGCTGCAAAAGCAACTGATGCTTTTTCTTCCTTAAAAATCTCAAGAATTTTCTCTGCAAGTACTGCTGCTCTTTTTTTGGACGTTACCCCATATTTCATGTCAATAATGACCTGAACAAGAACGTCTCTTTTAAAATCTGTTTTAAATTGATCAAAGTTTTTCATATTATGCGACTGAATTTATTTTTTCCTTTGTTTCTTTTCCTTGTCGCTCAGACTCTTCTTTTCTATGTGCGGCGGCCTCGGCTTTTAACAGCTCTATCTCAAGACTTCTTTTGGCTTCTTCCGCTGCCGCCGCATCATACTCAACCTTTGCTACTTTCCCTCGGGCCTCCTGTACGTTTGAGCCCGGATCTATTTTTTCTTGTTTTAATGATTGTTCGTATGTTTTCATTAACTGCAGTATATTGCTAATGCTGGCTTTGAACTTGATTTGTGCGTGATAAGAACTTCACAAAAAAGTAACAAGCGCGAAGTTAAAAAAGATTAGGAGGTAATTTTCTCAGCAATTAGCTGTCCAAGAGGTAGAACTGTCAGTTTTTCAAAGTCTTCTTGTTCAGTGAGTGGAATTGAATCAGTTACAAAAACTTCTTTTGATTCTGAGTCTCGAAGAAGCTCAGGTGCGCCCTCTGAAAAAACAGGGTGTGTACCAAAAATATACACTGCTTCTGCTCCGTTTGCGTTGAGCGTTTTTACAGCTTGAGCGATTGTTTTTCCTGTAGCGATGATATCATCAACTATAAAGCAGACGCCTTTTATTTCCCCTTTATATTCAGCAACTGATACTCCTCCACCTTCATAATCACGATCTTTATTTATATGCACTTGATTAATGTCACCACCGAGGGCTTCACTTAAAAGATCTAAGCGCCTGATCCCTCCCATATCTGGAGAAACAATAGTAATTTTTTCTTTGTTTGGCTCAATTTCTTTTATTTTCTTTGCAAAAATATTAAGCGCTGTTAGATTTTTGACTGGAATTTTAAACATTTCAGGAAGTTTAATTGAATGAGGATCTACAAAAATAACTTCTGATAAACCTGATTCTTCAAGAAGCTTAATAACAAGCTCGAGTGGTACTGCCTCACCGGGTCTAAAAACATGATCTGCTCGCATATATGGAAAATATGGAATGACTCCAGTTACACGATCTGCTCCAGCACGAATTAGAGCATCCGTTAGAAAAGCTATCTGAAGAGTTGATGCGTCAACTGGCATCTCGATAGACTTTACGAGATAAATTTGTTGACCAAAAACCTTATTTGCATCCACACGAATACGCTGCTCTGTGTCAGGAAATACCATCACATCCGGATAAATTACTTCGCAATTTAAGTTTTTTGCGAGATTTTCCGAAAGCGGTTTATTTTGAGGATCACCAACAATAAGCATGGCAATAAAAATACTACCAGATTGGGAATAAACAAATCAATTGTCTATCTTCCGAACATTCCACCGAGGCCACCCATTTCTTGCATCTTTGTAGCTGCTTTTTTCTGGGCTTTTTCAATAGCGTCGTTAAGACAATCTTTAAGATCGTTCATTTCTTCACCATTTATTTTTACTGAGTGAATTTTCATGTCAGCAGATAGTTCAACTTCTGCGCGACCTTTTTGTTCGTTGATTATTATTTGCTTAAGTGCAGCTTGAAGCTGCATTGCTTGTTTTCTGAGTTCATTAAGTTCTCCAACTTGTTTTAAAGGATTAAACATATAATCACCTACTTTCTTTGGGTTTATTATACCTATTTTTCGACTAAATTTACAACCACGTGGACTTTTTCAGCCAAAATTTCTGATGCTCGCATATCAAGCAATGAACTTGTTTTACCCTCGGTTAATTTGTCACGATGAAACTTAAATCTTGTTTCAAATTGAACAGAACCACCTTCTATTGTTACTAAACGACACCCTCTCAAAATTCCAGCAAGTGAATGATTATCGCTTTTCACTTTTGAAAGAAACAAAGCATAAAAACTCTCAGGTTTTGATGATGCTTTAAAGAGTTCACCGTGATGATCTTCTGATCCAACCACTTCAACCTCCTCAGTTACGGTAATTTGTGGAATAGGTGTGTTTTCTATTTTTGCTTCAACAGCCGGAGCTGGTTTTTCTACCTGAACCTCTACTTTTACCTCCTCTTTTACCTGTTCGATAACCGCTTTTTGAACATTTATTACAGGTGGTTCTGTTTTTATGCTTTCAATACAAAACTCAGCTACAACAAGTTCGAGTGGTAATTGTGGCAAAATAGAGACTTTAATATTTTTATAACTTTCATTAACAAGATTTAAAAGCTTTTTAACATCACTTACTGCTAAATCTTTAATATCAAAGACGTCTCTCGTAAGACCTGCACGCCCCATTAAAATGTTGTGTAAAATTGAAGCTAAATTCTCAGTTACAATTTTAAAATCACTCCCTTTTTTTGACAACTCTTCAATTATAGATAGTGACTCCTTGAGATCTTTTTTTGAAAGACTATCAAGAAGTTTTTTAATTTCCGCATCAATACTTCCAGTTTTATAATTTTTTTCAAGTGTCTCAAGTGTTATCTTCCCGCCCTCCGCACTAAATGAAAGGTCCTCAAGAATTTTAGCGGCATCTCGAAAAGCTCCTTCTGATAATTTATATACTTCATCTAAAACTTTGGGGTCTACATTAAGTTTTTCACCTTTAACTATTCGGTTAAGGGAATTTACAATTTCATCTTTTGATGGTTTAACAAATTGAACATGAAAAGCACGAGAAATTATAGTTGCGGGAACTTTTTCAAGCTCAGTTGTACATAGAATAAATACAGCATGGTCTGGTGGTTCTTCTAAGGTTTTAAGAAGTGCATTAAAAGCATCGGTTGTTAACATGTGAACTTCATCGATAATGTATACCTTTTTACGTAGGGTTGATGGTGCATATTTTATTTTTTCTCGAAGATCACGAATCTCATCAATACCTCGATTTGATGCGGCATCAATTTCAATTACATCAAGGTTTGAACCTCGAGTAATAGATGTACAGGCTTCACAGGAGTTGCATGGTTCTATATTTTTATCAGTTCTCTTCTCACAATTAATTGCTTTTGCCAAAATTCTAGCACTTGAAGTTTTGCCAAGTCCTTTAGGACCTGTAAAGAGAAATGCATGAGGTAGCTCTTTTGCAGAAAGAATTGATGTTAAACGAACTCGAACGGATCCTAGATCAAGTTCTGAAATAGTTTGTGGCCTGTATTTTCTATAATATACCATGTAATACTTGGAGATTAGATAATAGATACTAGCTATTTAGAAGTCAAGCGATTTATTTTGTTACAGGATGGTGGATTCCTAATAGGTGGCGAACTGAATGTTCAACAAGCTCACAGGTCCAATCATCTACCATTTTCTTGTATAGCGCTGCTTCTTCTATCACTTTTGGATATGAAATAACAACGTCTCCTAAATACACTTTGTCTTGAGATCTTGGAACAGCTGGTCCTTCGTTCTGAGGAAAGGATAAAACATTGGTTGTTTTATCTAAATCACGATACTTTTTATTTAGTTGTCGCATTTTACGATCCCCAATAATCGCAACAGAAACCTCTGTCGGAATTACGACACCGTTCGCATTTAAGGTATCGATAACCGTTTGCTTAATGCGCTTACGGTTAATCTTATACCTGCTTTCAACATAAATAGGTACGGAAATATCTGCCATTTGGAAGATTAGTTGTGATTATTGATTTTCGCGAATTTGCGATTAAGCTCTTTTCTATATTTTTTTGCAAGAGAAGGCTTAAGACGAAATTCTCTTTTTTTCATTTCCTGAATAATACCCTCGCTCATTACTTTACGAGAGAATTTTCTTATCATTGCGTCAGTTGTATCATTTTGTGATTTTTTTACATAAACCATAAATAAAAACACCCCCTTTGGGTAGCTTTTAAAAGCTATAAGCCTATTATAGCGCAACTTTTGTGAAAAATGAAGCTTATTAGAGGTTTTGCGCTGAAATTGGAGCTCTTAGGTGAAAATGAAGATGATTTATGTCTTGTGCCCCTCCACCGTTTACTGCAACTCTATATCCTTGACCCATAAGCTTCTTCTTATCTACAAGTTTTTTTATTGCATCAGATATTGCAAGAATTGTCTTATGATCTGCATGGAAAAAGTCTTCAATATGATGCTTTGGAATAATTAGAAGATGAATTGGAGACATAGGAT
This sequence comes from uncultured Gammaproteobacteria bacterium, assembly GCA_964640435.1. Classification (GTDB taxonomy): domain Bacteria; phylum Patescibacteriota; class Microgenomatia; order Levybacterales; family GWA1-39-11; genus GWA1-39-11. Next base: position 11,749 of record CAZXFJ010000018.1, read on the forward strand.
GAATATCGGAGAAGACGACGATATCATCATCTTCATATTCAAATTCTTTTGGTATATCGCCCTTTACAATTTTGCAAAAAATACAGTCGTTCATTTGAATTATTATATCAATTTTTAGATAGGTTTTTATCTATTACCTCAAGTAATTCATCAACATCAAAAGGTTTTGGAATATAGTCCGTAGCTCCCGCAGCAAATGCTCCTTTATTAGCACTTGGGTGAGCAGACATCATGATAATTGGAAGATTACTCGTTACTTTATTTTTCCTAAGCTTTTTAACTATGTCACGACCATCCTCACCTGAAATTAAAACATCGAGCAAAACAAGATCTGGTAAATTTTTACCAATTGTTTTTACAAATTCGCCATTTTTAGAAGTAGTAACCTTATATTTACTGTCTTCAAGAATAATTTTTATGACTTCAAGAATTGCTGGATCATCATCAACAACAAGTATTCTTTTCATATTATTTTTTTGCTGGTAGGCTTAAATGGAATGTTGACCCATTACCCTTTTGACTATCGGCCCATATTTTACCTTTATGTCTCTGAGCAATTTCACGAGATAAGTATAAACCAATACCAAGTCCTGGAAAAGTCCTTCCTTTCGTATCCTTAACTCTATAAAATCTATCAAAAATTTTATCCATTTCTTCCTGACTTATTCCTATACCATAATCTTTAACATCAATCCTGACCCCACTTCTTATACTGCTGAGGTCAACATCAACTCGATCAGCATCTGGAGAATATTTGATTGCATTATTAATAAGATTGATCAAAACCTGTGATATTCTATCTTTATCTCCGTTAACAAAACTCTTGATGCCATTTTTTAAAAAGATCTTATGCGTTTCTGTTGTCAGCTGCAGATCTGAAATTACTTCTTGAACAAGTTCGCTGATATCAAACTTTTCGGTTTTATATGCAAGTTTTCCTGATTTAATTTTAGTTATATCGAGAAGATCTTGAACGAGTTCTGTTAAATTATTTAACTGCTTGTCAATTCTATCAAGAAAATTGTAACTTCTTTCGTATTCCCTATGTTCTTTTTTAAGTAGATGTACAAAACCTTTAATACTTGTTATTGGGGTTTTTAACTCATGGCTTGCAATTCCAATAAAATCATCTTTTCGTCGTTCTAGTTCTTTCGCAAGCGTAATGTCATGCGTTATGCTAACAGATCCCCTTACGGCTCCATCATTATCGACCATTGGACTTGCTTTAACTATTGCCCACCTCTCTTCCCCTGTTTTTAAGTTAATAGACTTAACGATCTTTTCCGCATTTTGGCCAGTTAAAGCAGCTTTCCTGCCAGGTAGTTCCTTTATTGAAATCGGCCTATCATTCTCATCAACTACCTTCAGCTGCTTAGTCCAACGTAAAGGACTTTTAAGCATTTTTTGTGGGGTGAGATATCCAGATGATTCTGCTACTGCTTTATTTACAAAAACAACTCTTGCGTTTTCATCAAAAACAGTTATTCCATCAGCAACTGTCGAAAATATTGTTCTAAGTCTTACTTCTGATGCACGAAGTCTGTCCTCAATCTTCTTTCTTTTTTTAATTTCTGTCTGTGCATCAAGATATAATCTTGCATTCTCCACAGTTTGACCGGCAAGTCTTCCAATTTCTTCTGCAAACTGTAGATCGGACTTATCATAAAGTCTGTTTTCATCAGTTGAAACAAGAGTTATGGACCCAAGTACTTTTTTCCCACTCACTAGAGGAACCATCATCACAGACTTCAATTCTAGTTTTTCAATCAGCTTCATGTCTTCTTCTTTTTTAACAGTAGCCCTAATCAATTCTTGTGTAATAAGTGGGTATAGCTCAGATTTGCCTGTTTTTATAACTCTATATGTTGCATTATTAGGATCCTTTGGCTCATGTCTCACTTTTTCTTGAAGTTCTTCTGCCCACTTAACCATTTTTGGATCCGTGTGTGCGACTGTTATCTGCTGTGGCTCACCATTATCGTTTACCATATGAATTGCTGACCAATCAGCAAGTTCTGGAACAAATAATTTGGCAAGTTTTTTTAAAGCAAGATTATATTTAAGAGTTGATGATAATATTGTTTGTGCTTTAAGCAGATATTTTTCGCGGTCTCTCTGTTTTTTCTTTTCTGTATTATCACGATCAAATGCGGTTGTGCCAATTACATTTCCATCGTGATCAAGCAGTGGATATATTCTCGCAATAACGTGAATTTTTTGTCCATTTTTTTTAACTCTTATTGTTTCGTAATCCTCAATCTGAAGTCCGCGGTTAATAAGCTTACTTATGTTGGTAATTTCGTTAAAGTTGTCTTTAGGAACGATTATGGAAAAGTGTTGACCAATTGCTTCATGCGCTTTATATCCGAATAATTCTTCAGCAGCTTTATTCCAGGAAGTAATTATTCCATTCAAGTCTCGAGCAATTATTGCACTGTCTGCAGATTCAACTAAATATTTATATAACAGAAGCTCTTCTTCCTTAGCGAAGGTTTTTTCCTTTGAAGTATTTTTTAATCCCATGGCAAACACAAGCTTTTACATGAAGCTATCACATAATGTTAATTAAATGCTTATTAGGAAAATATCATGTAATAGAAATGTAAGAAAAGAATAAGAAGTTAAATTTGCTGAGGATAATTTTTAAAACTAGGATCGCGATACCCACTTGCTTCTTCAAAGTCTCGATTAACCTCTCTGTAGTCGTCATGAAGTGTATTAATTCTTTCAAGTAATCCCATATTTACAGGTAGTGAAGGATTTTTTAGCCATTTTTCGATAAAAACCTCACCATTCTCAATTAGGGAACTGAACTGATTGTTTAGGCTTATCATTACTCTTTTACTGATCATTATTTCAATTTTTTTAGGTAATGCCTCATCTTTAGTGACCAATCTTTGCGAATCACCATGAAGGGCCTTTAGCAATTTACTCTGTAAAACTGCAGTTGGTGATTCACGTATTACACTTTCAATTGGGTATCTTTTATTCATTAATTTTAATGCAAGTTCGTTGTTGTAATTAATACGTTTAGTAATTAATACAGCAGATCTTGCATGAAGGATCACCGAGTATTCTTTATTTTCTTCTGTAGATGCCAAAATCTCTTCTGCCTCACGTAGAATATCGTTTTTTTCGAGCTCCATCGTTATCTTCCTATTTTAAATTCCACTACATCGCCGTCGTGCATTACATAGTCTCGGCCTTCCATTAATGCTTTACCAGCAGAACGTGCACCTTTCCATCCATTGTTTTCAACAAAATTATCAAATGAAACAACCTCGGCTTTAATAAAGTTTTTAATAAAGTCAGTATGAATTTCACCCGCAGCTTCTGGCGCCGTTGAACCATTTTTAATTGTCCAAGCCCGAACCTCTATTTCTCCACAAGTTAAAAATGATATTAAACCTAGCTCCATATATGCTTTTTGAATAAGTCTCTCAAGGCCTGACTTTTCAACTCCTAAATCAGTCAGATATTCTTTCTGCTCATCATCGGATAATGCAGCAAGTTCTTCTTCTACTCTTGCAGAGATTACAACAAACTTTTCTTTTGGTAATCCAAGCTCATCTGAAAACTTACTAATAATATTATCTGCGTTTTTTAAATCATTTTCTGGAACGTTGATTACAATTATCTCAGGCTTACTTGATAAAAGGTTAAGTGATTTTACAAATTCTATTTCATCTTTTGAAAATTCTAAATCTAATACATTTTTTCCTTCATTTAATGTTTGCTCGAGTCTTTCGAGAGTTTTTTCTGCTGCTTTATTTTTTTGTTTTGAAGCAGTAATGGTCGCAAGATCTGCCAAAGCAAGCTCCGTTCTTATTGTTTCATAATCTGTTTTTGGATCAACTGATCCTTCACGAACAATGTTTCCATCTTCAAATGCTCGAACTACATGCGCGATTATTTTTACTTCACGAATATGTGACAGGAATTTATTTCCAAGACCAGCACCCTCAGATGCACCCTTAACAAGTCCAGCAATATCAACAAACTCAACAGTTGCAGGTTTTATCGGAGGAAGACCAGCCATTGAATGCTCAGCTTTTGTAATTTCTGCAAGTGAAGTTAGTCGATCGTCCGGAACTGGAACAATTCCAATATTTGGTTCAATTGTCGCAAAGGGATAGTTTGCAGCAAGTGCTTGCTGCTTTTTCAAAAGTGCATTAAATAATGTTGATTTTCCTACGTTTGGAAGACCGACTATTCCTACTGATAGATTCATATTGGATATTTTGTGCCTGGGTTATGAGCGGAATACGCCCATTGACCAGTGCAGTTCTCCTTTCCTTAACATAAATAGATACTATAAGACTCCTCAAATATTCTTGCTTTTCTGAAGCTACAGAATGCTTTATAGAGTAGTATATTGTATCACAGACAGACTCAAAACTATCGAGGTTTACAGCGTAATCAGGGGCTTGCTCATCAAAGTCTCTTATCTTTGACTCTATGGATTCCCGCTTTGCTTTTATATCTTTCATCTCTACTTTATATTGTTCAAAGTCGATGAGCTTGGTAGCATAAGCCTTTGTATATCTTTTCTCTGTATCTGTAAGCGTTTCTAATACCCCTTTCAGGCGTTTTACTTCATCCTTTGACTTATCTACTGTCTTACCCTGCTTGTCATTCCATTTTTGGGCTTGTGACTTTATAAGGGATGGGTTCGCTAATAATTCAAGCAGCTTATTCCAGACCATTGCATCAAGGACTTCTGCATTTACGCCCTCATATTTACACTTCTCGGTTGATACCGGGTAGTTATATATTCGAGCTGCACACCTGTAATAATGATGCTCTCTTACCCCATCTCCTACACGTTTCGCTCCGCAAGCACACATCACCTTCCCAGACAGTAAATATTCGTAAACCTTATTTCGCTTTCCATAAAGAAAATTTTCATTCATTCTTTGCTTTGCCCTATAAAATAAATCGTCTTCAATTATTCTTACTTCTGGAATAGGTATTTCAATCCATTCACTTTTCAGCCTAGCCTTGCGACTGCTTTTTTTAACTCTTTTATATTTTTCATTGTTCATCGGATTTTTAGGAACAACTGCTTCCATTCTGTTATAAAAACTTATGCCAATATAATCCTTCCTATTAAGCATTCTTGCGATAGAACTCTTTGCCCAACTGTCTTTTCTTCCTTTTGGAGGCTTGATACCTAACTCATAAAGTTTCATAACAACCTTCCTCATTGAATATCCTTCGTCTGCTACCCAGTGGAAAATCATTCTTACAATTTCCGCCTCCGGTTCATATACTTCAAAATAACCATCCTCAGAGCCAACTTTGAGATGATACCTGAATCCATACGGGGCTTGATGCCCAACTAATTTTCCACTCTTGGCTTTATTTATCTTTCCTTGCCTCATCTTTCTCACTATTTTCTTCCTATCCAATTCTGCAAAAACTGCTAATACCTGCTGTAAAGCATTTCCTTCGTCTGTATCAGCCATTGGACTTGTAACACAATAAAGCTCTACCGATTTGTCTCGCAGTTCTCGAAAAACAAATTCCTGATAAGCAACATTTCTGGCTATTCTATCTCTATCCAGAAAGACAACACCTTCCCATAATCCACTCCCCACATCTTCTAAGAGTTCATCAAGTGCTGGTCTTTGAAGGATATCTCCACTCCAACCATCATCACGATACCATTTGATAATGTTCGCATTATTCTTATCAGCCCATTCTTGAATAAAACGATTCTGAACTTCAATCGTCTGTTCTTCTGCCTGTCGTTCAGTTGATACACGGCAATATGCAGCCAATTTTTTCAATTTCAATTCATCCATATTGATTATTGTTTCCTGGTCTTTATAGATTCAACAAAGTCATCTAGGTCTTTTGGGTCAACTCTATAACCTCTCCCTAGTTTCACCGCTCTTAATCTTCCAGATTTTATATAAGTCAGCACTGTTTGCCAGTGAATTTGAAGTTGTGAAGCTACTTGTTCGACTGTTAAATATGTTTCCATATATGGAATGTTTATAAGATAAACTAAATAAAACTCAATGTCAATGGATTGATAAATAATCAACCAAAATACTTTTCTTTTTACACAAATGCTCGTAGTCTTTTTTATAAGAATCAGATTTGAAATAAGCCCGCAACTTCTTTTGCTCTTGGATTATATGAGAAAACATCTTACTAAAAACTTCTTCTAACACCTGCTCTGATTCCGGTGTATCGATGTATTGATATTCAAGTTCTATATTCTTTTTATATTTCTTTTTCATATATTCGCTACGCCTCTTTCAAGAATTTGTAAACTAAACCAAAAAAATACTTCTCTTTATCTTCAACATTTGGAGCATCAACCATCACAGAAGCCGCTCTCTGTAATAAAAACTTCCTATTATTTGCAAAACTTTCTCGAAAAAACTTGAACCATGATTTCGATGGATTAGTTATACCCACATATTTCGATAATCGTTCTGCCTCCACCTGCCATTCGTAGTGCGGAACATTTTCCCCTTCTCCAACTTCAGAACGACCAATTAAATGAGAAAAATTACTACCTATGGTTACACCAATAGCGGTTGGGTTACCACGACCTCTGTTTACTTCTTCTCTTACTGGGATATTTTTATTTACAGCCGAAGGCTGTTTTTTAACAACGATAGTAGAATTATTATCATTATTCTCATTCTTATTAGTGGTTAGCTGGTGGTTTGCAGTTGGTAAATTGGGTGGTGTTTCTGCTGGTGAATCATTAGAGGCATTTATCGAGAAAATCCCATCAGCACAGTATAAATAGATACTATATCTGTTGGTTACCTTGATGGTTTTTATATATCCATGTCTCGCCAATTTCTTACACGCACCCCGATACTCTCCTTCTGACATTCCTAATAAACCTGTGACTGAGATTCTACCGGTAATAAATTGCTTTGGTTCTAGCTGAATAGCCTCTCCGCTCCAAGCAATCTCTCCCGCTTCTCGTCTTGCTCTGCGAGCAAATTCAGCTAATAAGTGAAAACATATTGGTGACTGCTTTAACCAATCAGGTATCTCACGATAGTGCTTTATATAAGTAGACTTATTTGTATTCTCCATATCTGTCTCCATTTCCATTTCTATGTCTCATAGCTGTTATTAGCTCCTCTCTGCGTGCAAATAGCTCCCTCGCCGGAGCTTGACCATTATTGAGGTATTCACGAGCTAGCTCATTACACAGGTCGAGGTCTTCAAAAATGAATATAAAATGTCGTGGGCGGTCTGAAGTAATATCAAGAAGTTTTGCTTGTCTGGAAAGCAAAAAAGAACTAGTAAGAATATCGTCTGTTTTGAAAAGATTTTCCATATTCGTCTCTATTTCTAGCCATTAAAAAAGCCCTAAGTTGAAATATGCCTTTAATGGCATTCGTTTCATCTTGGGCTTCATGCAATCCTTCTCAGGACATTTGCCAGTTGAGTGAGGGGTATCCTTTGCCTATTGGCTGCGACTCTCTACTCCAAAGATTCGAATATATATTAAACGTAACAGAAATAAAAATACTTGTCAATAGTTTAGCCCGATATGACGGGCTAATTGAAACCGGTTACAAACTTTGATGAGGAAATAATTACCTGGTAGACGCAAACACATTTAATCAGTTGCATACCTCAACTTCCTGAATATGCCCACCTTAAAATTATCTATACTTCAACTCCATACAGTTTATTTATTATAAACTTGCATTATAGAAAGATATTATATAGAGATAATTGTGCTTAGCATGTCTCCATCTTGTAAAGGTATCAGAAGTGTAAAAAGGTAGTGCGGGAGTTAAAATTCAAATAAGTCTCTTACTTGAACCTTCAATCCCCTCGCTAACTTTATAAGATAGCGGACAGAAGTATTCACATACCCGTTCTCAATCTTAGCAAGGTATGAGACGTTGACATGCGCATGGTCTGCGAACTCCTCTTGAGTCATACCTTTCCGCTCCCGGAGCTTTTTAATTGTTTTTCCAAGAACCTCCCTTTCTCTCTGAAATGGATTATCTTGAGCGTAACCTGACATGCTTCTATTGTTTCCATATATGGCATGAATTACCATTCCATATATGGAAAGTTTGTGCTATACTTCAGGCAAATAATGAGAAAGCATACCACGCTCTTATTAATAATTTGGGGAGTCCTAACTTCTATTACTACTATTTATTTCTGGAGCTCTACCCAGAAACAAGAAAAAAGAAATGCACTCCTCACAGAATCTATTTCTCTCCACAAAAAAGCACTATCAAATGAAGTTAAATCCTACTATGCCATCAACGACTGCTTCGTAGTCAAACGTGGTCTATGCGACGCTGATGAATTTAAGAACACATT
>CAZXFJ010000019.1:0-19696 GCA_964640435.1 uncultured Gammaproteobacteria bacterium
AACATCAGCAAACATTGCATTCATCCTAACTATTCCAGGAGTTGGTAACGGAGGGAATGGACTTAACAATAGCCCTACTCCTTCATCACGAACAGTTGAAGTTACAGCAACAATTAATGGAACAGAAAAAACATCATCAGGTCAACTTACATATGACCCTGCAAGCGGATCATTTAAAGGAACAATTGCTATTGCTGCAACAGGTCTTAACACAATTAAAGCACGCGTTAACAACTCACTTTGGAAATCACTTGGTAATCTTACCCTTACAACAGGTCAAACTGTAAATACTCCCGCATCAGAACTTATAACAGGAGATATTAACCAAGATAACCTTCTTAACCTTATTGATTACAACTTGCTTATCTCATGTTTTGGAAGCAAATCTTGCCAATACAAGACTCAATCAGACCTTAACATGGATGGTAAAGTTGATGAAGCAGATCTAAATATTCTTTTTGCAGAATTTGCAAATCGAGAAGGACAATAAATATGGACCCAACTAAACCCACTACTCCTCCAACAAACACAACAACAGAAGTAAATAAAGATATAAGTAAAATAAATAATCTTCCAAAAAATAAGAAAATTATCGGTGCAATTATTATTGCTCTTATCGTTCTATCAATCCCTGCTACTCTCTTTCTAATCAGCCAAAGCCAAGATACAAGACAACGTGCAGCAAGTATTCCTATTTCAAAAATTGTTTTTAGTCCAGGTGGTTTTGCTACAAAACCTGGAACATACATAGCTATGTCAGTTCTTGCATATGATTCACAAGGAAACCCAATTACAAATGACGTTCAGTATCAATGGGGAATGAGCTCAACTGGAACTGTAGGATCACTAATTTCAGTTTCCGGAAACATTGCAACATTTGAAGCAAAGAATTTAGGACACGGAGATATATATGTTACCGCTGCAAACAATGAAGGTGGTATGACTTCATCAATTCCAGTAGATGTTACAGTAAATGGACTAAGTCCAACCCCTACAAATACACCAACGCCAACAAACTCTCCGACCCCAACTCCAACAGATATTCCTACTCCAACACCAAGTCTTTCTCCTATCCCTACAAACAATCCAACTCCAACTCAAGCACTACCTTCTATGACAATAAAGCCATCAAAAACTTTAACACCAACTAAAAAATTAACTCCTACACCAACAAGACGAGTAACACCGACTCCAACACCTTTTGCTACTAAATGCACAGCCCCTAAGATTACTTTCTATTCTGATACAAGCAGAAATGGAGCTGGAACAGTAAACATGATCTGGTCACCTGTAACTGGCGCTAAAACATATACGGTACAACGTCAATTCTTCTTTGGATGGCAAACAATTTCAACAACATCAAGTAACTCTTTCAAAGGATCTGATGGTGTTGGAGATGCTAACTGGAGAATTTTTGTATCAAATGGAACATGTAAACCACTTCCAGGACCAGCAACATATATTGATCCATAACTCCTGACCCTCTATACTTAACACATGGACTTTTTACAGGCTATTATCTTAGGAGTTGTTGAGGGAATCTCAGAGTTCCTACCAATCTCCTCCACGGGTCATCTTATCCTTACAACTCATCTTTTGGGAATAACTCAAACAGAATTTGTTAAGACTTTTGAGATCGCAATTCAGTCAGGAGCAATACTTTCTGTAATACTTCTCTACTGGAAAAAGATGCTTAAAGACACTGAGCTTTTGAAGCGTGTTATAGTTGCTTTTATCCCAACTGCAATCGTTGGTTTTATTCTCTATAAGTTCATAAAACAGTTCCTTCTTGGAAATGAAATCGTAGTTCTTTCTGCTCTTTTAATAGGAGGTTTGGCATTAATTTTAATTGAATATTTCTTCAAGAAAACAAAGTTTCAAAAAGAGTCCGAAGACCATCAGATTACATATAAAAACGCCGCGATAATAGGTCTATTTCAAGCAATCGCAGTAATACCTGGGGTAAGCCGGTCTGCGGCATCAATAGTCGGTGCAATGCTACTTGGGACAAGCAGAAAGACTGCGGTCGAATTCTCCTTTTTACTCGCTGTTCCAACAATTCTTGCTGCAACAATTCTTGATCTAAAAGAAACAAGCTTTAGCTTTACTTCTAATGAATGGATGCTTCTTTTTGTTGGATTTGTGGTCTCATTTCTATCTGCTCTTGTAGCGATAAAGTGGTTTATAAAATTTGTTCAAACTAATACTTTTATTCCATTTGGTATCTACAGAATAGTTCTTGCAGTACTCTACTTTCTTCTAATAATTAAATAGTTTGTTTGGGGAGATTGAGTTTGCCGGCTGTTGCCGAGCGAAACAGGTTCCCCCCTGACCTACTTCTTACGAAGCGTTCTTGCCGTGACCAAGGTCCGTGCGCATTGGAATCCCCTGCTTGCAGATCGGGCAATCTGCGGGATCATGCGTCACCATGTCGACACTTGTCAGACAAATGAGTTCAGGAACACCAAGGACCTCCTTGGTAACACCACCGCGGTTGTTGAGTGCGCAGGCCGCGACAACTTCGCCGCCGACTTCTTCAGCCGCCTCGACTGTCTTCCTGGCGGTTTCCCCGGTGTTGAGTACATCCTCAACGACCAGTACGCGTTTGCCAGCAACAAGCTTCTCGTAACCTCTTTTGATCACAAAACGCCCTGTTTCGGCATAGCACTTGTACCCCTCAGGGGTATCAGGCAACTTGATGGTCTCTTTCTCGGCGTAAACCGAGAGAACGTCGAGCTTGAAACCCAACAATTGATAGGTCATCCACTGACCGAGAATGACTCCACCGATTGCAGGTGCCACTACGACGTCTGGCCTAAAGCCGAAAACGTCTAACGCCATCATGTTGCAAAGCTGGCGTACTTGCTCGACGTGTGGATAGACCGCGTCCTTGTTGACGTAGTCTGACCCGTGCCTACCTGAGGAGTACTGGAAATGACTGCCAGTGATGACAGCTCCCAAATCCTCAAGCATTTGATCTGGTGCTCTGTAGTCCATGATTCCTCCCCTATGCTACTTTCAATCCTTCATCAATCATTCGAAGGATATTTGCAACAGCATCAAGCGGGTTGGGGGCATTCGAGATCGATCTACCAATGATCTGAATGTCCGCACCATTTTTGGCTGCGTTGAAAGGTGTATCAACCGCGAACTGATCGTTCGGGTCGTCGCCGGGTGTACGAATACCCGGGCAATAGGAAAGCATGTTTTCAAGCAGGCCCTCCTCTCTGAGCATGGGCGCCTCGAGCGCCGAACAGATAATTCCATCCGCACCGACTCTTGCCAACCGATACCCAAACCGTTTTACGGCTGTTTCGCGGTTGTCATCCTCCCTGAAAAGGGAGGTGCATTCGTCATTGCTGATATTGGTGAGAACCGTCACACCGAGAAAATCGCTGCCTGCTTCGTGAGCTGCTGCGACGGCGGCTTCGAGTGTTTCCATAGCCTGCGGCGCGTGGCCGTTGACCATTCTGGCACCAAGCGGTGCGAGAGCAATAAGCGCTCGCTCAACCGTGTTCTTGATGTCGTGAAGCTTGACGTCGATGAACTCTTGACCATCCAAAAGGTCAAATAGTTCGTAGTTCTGATCGAATACAGCCAGACGCTCCTCTCTTGTGAATTTTTTGGCCGTGATTTTGGCGAAAACGGAGTAGATATATTCGTACCCCACTTTAAAACCGCCAATGTGGCCTCCAAGTTCTCTCACTGTACCCAGCGCCCTGAGCGGATGATCGACGTCCAAGGGGTGAATAACCCGGTCTCGAAGCGTCAACTCTGCTCGCGTTGTCATGTCCTAAACTCCTTAATAAATGTGCAACCTCGTTCGAATGAACGTGGCTTATGTCACGGTATATTCCTCCGTGCTAGGAACTAGCTTCACTCACACAGCGATTGCATAAGCAAAACGATAGATTAGGCTGATTCTAGCAGAAAAGAAAATTGATTAAAATGGATTGAATTGAAGGGATTATTCGCCTTTTGCTTGGATTCCTAGAAGATAAAGAACTGCTTCTTTTTTGTAGCGACGATCTCCTCTTGAATTGATACGAATTGCAGGAAGTTTACCGCGTTTACCCCATCGCTTAATTGTTAATGGTGAAACTCTTAAAATTTCAGCGACCTCACGTACAGTAAGTAGATCTGGAAGGTTGTCGATTGATATATTTTGCTGTGGCATACTATTTGTTTTTACTTCTTATCTGTATAAGATGTGTAACTAGACTAACAAACACCATCATTGTTGTCAATACACTAAAAATACTATTGGATAAAATTAAGTTAAAAATTACTAAACTGACGAAAAAGTTTAGTTAAAGTTGTTGAAGATTTGGGTCTGAAACTACCCCTATTCGACTGAGGCTAGTTACTATTTTTTGAAGATTTTAGACGACTGGTAAGTGCTTCCAAAAAAATTAGGCCCCCGAAATGCCAAATTCGAAGCTGGCGAAAAAATCTTTGAGGCTGGAGAATTAATCGGAAAAGCCACTCGAGCCCCGCTTGTCTGACTATCTTTGGTGCGCGAGGAATTTTTCCTGAGATAAAATCAAATGACCCTCCGACAGCCATGATTACTTTAGCTGGAACTTCATCTTTATGCTCAATAATCCACTCTTCTTGCTTTGGAAACCCAAGACCCACAAAAAGTATATCTATATCAGAATGTATCATTTTTTCTTTATCGTAAGCCTCTGATGCATATCCTATAGATATATTAGAGTACTTTTTCTGTAAGCAATTGGCAGCCTCAATTGCTACCCCCTTTTGGCCACCAAAATAGCCTGATTTGACGGGCCGTTTTGATAGTCGTGCGAGGACATTTTGCATGAAGTCTACTCCGGAAATTCTAGCCTTAATTGGCCTCCCCAAAAGAGTACTTGCCCATACCACTCCCCACCCATCGGGTAGGTTGATAGTAGCCTTGTTAAGAAGTTCTCGAAGTTTAGGGTCACGGGATGCTGCCGAAAGCTGCTCAGGGTTAGGGGTAAAGATGACTACCTTGTCACCCTTTTTCTTACCATCATTAAGGTGTTGTTCAATAAACTCTAGGATCTCCTCTTCACTTGAAGCGGTAATATTGACTCCTAGTATTTGGGTGCTTTTTAGCATGACTATATTATACTACAAGATCTTTTATTAGCATAACAAAATTTTGCTAAAGAGAATGTATTGGATATTTTTTCTGTACGGGATTTTTGCTTCATATTGGGGGTTTTTATAGAAATTGTTTGTTTTAGTTTGGGTTGTTAAAATTTAACTTATATAAGATTTTTTACAATGACTTCTTCTTGTACTCTATTTTATGACTTTTTGACCTAAGCTATTCAAACTATAAGTTATATTAGCTTCAGATATTTAGTTATTTAGTCACGATTTATACTTCTCTTATATAGCTCAAGGTTCTCAAGTGCTACGCCTACACCTCGTACAACGCAAAATAAGGGGTCCTCAGCAACATAGGCGGGTACTCCAGTCTCTCGAGCAATATATGCGTCTAGATTCTTAAGCAGAACTGTTCCCCCCGTGAGAACTATACCTTTCTCAATAATGTCCGATGCAAGCTCTGGAGGAGTTGCCTCAAACACTTCACGAATAGCAGATATGAAGGCTTTAAGAACTGGTTGTATGGCTTCGTTTACTTCTTCCTCCGATATCTCTATTGCCCTTGGCAATCCCGTAATACTGTCACGACCTTTTATCTCCATTGTTTTCTGATCTTTTGGGTCAACTATAGCATTTGCCATGTTTACCTTAATGTCTTCTGCAGATCGCTCTCCTACGAGAAGATTAAATCGTTTTCGAACATAGTTTGCGATTGCCTCCTCTGTTTTGTTTCCCGCAACTCTTATAGACTTGTGGACTACAACTCCACCGAGTGAAATAACCGCAATATCTGTTGTTCCTCCACCGGAATCAAGTATCATGTGCCCTGTTGCTTGGGCAATTGGTATCTTTGCACCAATAGCCGCAGCAAGTGGTTCTTCTATTAGAAATACGCTTCCTGCACCAGCTGCTGCTGTAGCATCAAGAACTGCACGCTTTTCAACCTGTGTAACACCTGATGGGATACATACCATAACCTCGGGTCTCATAAAACGAGTTCTACCTGCAACCTTATCTATAAAATAGGAAAGCATGGACTGGGTTATGACATAGTCTGCTATAACACCATCTTTAAGGGGACGTGTGGCAACAATATTACCTGGAGTACGCCCGAGCATCTCTTTTGCCTCTGATCCAACAGCAACTACCTTATTGTCATCGGCTCGAACGGCAACAACTGTAGGCTCATTTAGAACAACCCCTTCACCGCCAACATATACTAAAATGTTTGCTGTACCGAGATCTATGCCTACGCGTTTGCTCATATAAGTGGATAATACCCTGTCCTATCTATATCAAAAAGCCAGTATTCGAGGGTAATACTATTTTATATCATCCAAAAGTAGTCGTTTCAATAGATCAAAGTGAATTGTTTGCAATAAATATCAAAATAACTATAATAGTAGTAGGCAAGCTGTATGAAGCGGATATTAATTTCTGGAATTCTCATTGGACTATTTATTGCTGTTGGTACTATAGCAGCAATCCTCTATGCAAACGGTTATAGATTTGATCTTTCCGGCAATGGTACAGGGAACGTTAAATTTCTAGAAGGAACAGGATTACTTGTAGCAACCTCTCGCCCTGATGGAGCACGTGTTTCAATTAACGGTCATTTAACAACTGCTACTAACAATACTATCAACCTTGCACCTGGTCAATATGACGTTGAAATAACAAAAGATGGATATCTACCATGGAAAAAGAAAATAACTATTAAAAAGGGATTAGTATCTGAGGCAAATGCACTACTTCTGGCTACTGCTCCAAAACTTGAAGCTGTTACAACAATTGGGGTAGGAAACGTAACAATGGATGATAGCAACTCACTTATCGCATATACGGTTGCGTCTGCTTCTGCAACAAAAAATGGAGTTTACGTTCTTAACATGAACTCAGGACCATTGGTTTTCTTAGGCGCTGCTGGAAACCAGATCGTGAATGACTTAGTAGATCGCTTCTCCAGTGCTATTCTTACCTTTTCCCCTGATGGAAAGCAGATCTTGGCAAAACTACCTAATGCATACTACCTTTTAAACGCGAATGGAACCAATTCAAACCCACCTGATGTAACAAATACTCTTCTTCAAACCCAAAATGAATTCGCCCTTCAACAAAAAGAAGCCAACAAGAAGGTTACTGATACTCTTAGCCGTAAATTACGTGCTGTAGCCCTTGCTAACTTTATGAATATTGTCCCATCCCCTGATAACAATAGACTTCTATATACCGCTTCTCAAAGTGCAACCCTAGCAAAAGTATTAAGCAAACCAGTACCATCAGTTAACTCTACTCCAGACCACAGAAATATTGTTGCTGGAAACACATATGTTTATGACATTAAAGAAGACAAAAATTATGAAATTGCAGACAATTCTGAGCTCAAAGAGGGAGCACTACCCACTAAATACCACTGGTATGCTGACTCCCGCCATTTAGTGTATGCCAAGGATGGAAACGTAAAGATTTCAGAATATGATGGCGGCAATGACACAACAGTTTTTGCAGGTCCTTTCTTTGACTCTCTAGTCTTCCCTTGGCCAGATGGATCAAGCATTGGAATTGTCTCAAGACTTTCAAACTCAGTTCCCTATAACATCTACAGAATTAGCCTCCAATAGTCACGAGTGATATAATCCAAAGTAACGAAAGCTTTCCATATTCGTGTCAAATGCTTACATGAGGACGGGAAGCCGTTCTTTAACAATTGACACGGATTAATTCAAAAAGAAAGGATTTCTGCATGCGTCCCGTCAAGCGTGCTCTCTCCCGTAGAATGCTACTATTCTGGATCGTCATGATCCCGACTCTTAGCATCCTGATGGGCATTGCCTACACTCCACTCATAGGACTTATTGTCCTTGCAGTTGGATTCGGATATCTACTCTTGACCATGGTGGCTGTTCAACAAACAGTCAGGAAACAAAAGCGCAGAACAAAATCAAGGAGAATGAGATGAAACAATGGCTTAATGACCTTGCACCAACAAAGACTGCTCGACTTCTAATCTGGATTGAGTTCTCAGTCATCCTAGGCATGAGCATTGTCATTGGAAATGCGAATGGAATAATCAATGGAATCTTAATCTTCGCAGGAGGAATACTCTTCATAGCAGTTATCGTCTTCCCGAGTGCACTTGCAATTCGAAGACAGCGGGAATCACAAGATCAGGAAATCAAAGACCGAAGGAGGTAGGAAGTGTCTACAGAGCTAATCATGTTTATCGTCGGAGCCACCGTGCTTACGCTGGGACTATTTGTAGCTACCAAGCCGAATATAAGTGTCCCAACCGGATGCTTTTTCAACCTAGCTGGCACAATGGGCTTCACAATGGTCTATCTGGCATTTCTGGGATTCTTATTCCCAGAAATAGAGCTCTGAGAGGAGAATCGAAATGCTTACTCGCTTCCTAATCAAGGCTTTTGTGGTCAGCATAATTGCTGCCGCAACAGTAACCCTGCTCCAGGATTCCAAGACTAGAGGTCAGCGAGAACTCAGACAGAAGTTCTGGGAATATCGTCAACAGCATCACCGCTGAAAGGAAAATATGGATCAAGCAATTGGCTTTCTCCTTTTTATTGGTGGCATTGTCCTGGCTGTGATCGGCTTTGGCGCATTCTCATTCTCAGCCCCAGGCATCATTGTGATTGTCGCCGGCTTGGGTTTTGGGGGTCTAGGCTTCATGTCTATAGCTGGCTGAATGCCTACTGAATATCCGTGTCTTGGAGGCGCTTTGTGGTTTCTGCTTGCAGGACAATTACTCTACGAGAGTAGTAAACACAAGGCGCTTCCATCACACAAATTGAAAATTAATTATGAATTGAGGAGACTGCAGGATTTGTATCTTCCATAAGCAAAGGGAGTGTAAAGAATACATGAGTACCCTTCCCTTCTTCTGACTCAAGCCAAATTTTACCTCCATGAGACTCTATTATTTCTTTTGAAAGAAATAACCCAAGTCCCGAACTTCCGTCTTTTGCTAGCTCTTCACTACTTGCTCCATCAACTTGACCAAACTTTGTAAAGAGAATACTCTTTTCTCTTTCTGGTATTCCTACACCATCATCGCAAACTGATACCTCAACTGATCCATCTTTTCTTGTTACTTTAATATCTATCTTTCCGTCCTGTCTTGAGAATTTAATAGCGTTCGAAATGAGATTATTTACTACTTCACCGATTCGTAATGGATCAAAGTAGAACTCTGGAACTTCTCCTTCATGACTAAACTTAAGCTCAATATTCTTCTCTTGTGATGCACCACCAAAAACTTGTATATGTTCAAGTATTAACTTCTCGAGATCTGACTTTGCCTTCTTAATAGTTAGCTTTCCATCTTTGGCCTTTGCATAGTCTAAAATATCTTCGATTGTTCGAAGCATATCATTGGCTGAAGCTGATATCACATTCTCCATTTTTATTTGATCCGTTGCTGACAAACTACCTGACAGGAGAAGATTACTTGCACCTTTTATTGCTGATGCTGGAGCCCGTAATTCATGAACAATCATATTAGTAAAGTCCTGCTTCACCTGATCGACTTTTGAGTTCATCTGAAGCTCATGCATGATAAGCGAAACAACAACTACGTTTTGAGTGTTGTGAAGGTATACTGGAGTTATAAAGAGCGTAAACTTCTGACCATTTATCTCTACATCATGCATTACGTTTGGTTTTCCCTGGGCGATAACGTCTTTAATCTCACGAATTAGATCCATGCCTCCACCAAAATGACTGACGATATCCTGCGCTGATACTCCATCATTTACCTTCAAAAATTCTCTGGCAGCGCGATTTAGAACTGGTACTCCTACAGTGTTGCCTTGAAATGAGAACATAATCGTGCCGGATGGAAGATGCGAGATAACAGATTCAAGCTTTGCCTTCTCTGTTTCAATAACATCGTGAAGGCGAGTTACGGCTTCTTGTGCTTTAGCAACAATCTTGTATAGAAGTGACATATCAGCATCTTCATATACATGTTTTTTCTGAGACGAGATATTAATCATTCCGATTAGCCTATCATCAACAATCATAGGAATATTAAAGTAGCTTTGAGGGATAGCATCAAAATATGTGTAACGGTCAGACTGTGGCAAGATAGCATTAGCCTCCTGCTTTATTGGGTATTTTGCCATTGCTGGATCAATCTCTCCAATAGCGGTAAGCATAATGCCCTTCAACCAACCAATATAGTTTGCTCCTACATTTTCTTTTATGAAAGTCTTCATAATAAGCTCTTGAGAATCAAACTTACATACTGCATATGAGACTGTTGAGAGGTCAAAAATATTCTCAACTGTCTCAGCGATTGTTTCAGCCACAGTTTGAACGTTAAGAGAATATCCAATTTTATCTGTAATTTGAGAGAGAACTTTTACTTCATAAAGCTGGCGCTTTAAATCTTTATCTTGATCTGAGGATTTACTTACTCCACCACTCCCTCGTTTCTCATATTTGTATGAGAAATACACGGCTATCACACCAAAAAAAACCGTAGTGGCAAAAAAGAGCCAGAGCAGCATACTTTAAGTATGAACAATTACGTATAAAGATACAAGAGTTAAGTGTGACTATTTCGTGGTCTCTTCGAGCTTGTCAGCAGTATTCTTTGTTCCAATTACTATAATATATGTTCCAACTACAAAACATATAGCCTTTATGAGAAAAATTAAGGCTGAAAAAATGTTGTCATAGGAGAACATAAAGTAGGTTGTAATTGCATCAATTATTATTCCAAGAGCTATAAACATAACACCTGAAGCTATATTTTTAAATCCTGTGGCTAGAATTCCTGTGCCAAACTTCTTTGTTATCTCAAGCATTAAGACACTACCCACAATCGCAGCAACTGCTGCTATGAATGAGACTACTTCTACGATAATTGTGAGTGCATGTGCTGACATATTTAGTGATTTGTATTCAAGTTATCAAGCATTTTGTTTAGGTCATCAAGCTCTTTGTTTGCATTGGCCATGTTTCCAGGCTCAGCAGTATTGCTATCGGGAATCGCTGCTACTCCAGGAACCGCAGCCGCCTGCATTCCATTCGAGGCAAGAATTGATTCCATCGTCTTTTTAACGATAAGACCAGATAGTTCTACAAATTGATTAATAAGCTGCTGAAGCAAAACTTGAGGATCTCCATTTATATTTGTAACGTTCCCTACTGCATCAATAGTAATACCAGGCACATTTCTTACCTTAGCAAAGGTAATATCGGGACCTAGAATCGCCATTTGACGCTTAATAAGCTCAGAGAAGACTTTCTTTTGATTTTCCATGGGCAGATGGGTGACTATTCACCAACTAAAGATTTAACTTTCGCAACAAGATCGGCAGGAGCAACTTGGTATTTAAGAATGTAGTCTGCTGCTCCCAAGTTAAGAGCCTCTTTTACCATCTCATCGTGACCAAAGTTTGTGAGCATTGCAACTGGAATTGGCTTTGTTACATCATCTGATTTAAGAGCTCGAAGAACATCATTTCCAGACATATCAGGCATCATTTGGTCTAAGATTATTGCATCAAAGTGAGTTTTCTTCGCTTCATTTAGAGCGCCTTTTCCATCCTGTGCCCATGTTACTGCAAATCCACCCGTGGTAAGGCTAGTTTGGAAGACACTTGCTGTTTCTTGCTCATCATCTACGAGTAAAATGTTCTTGGCCATATGCTCTAAGCCTAACAAATTTTTCACGAATAAATCAAGAGGGAAATGCTCTCTGAATACGAAGTGGTATAATGAGCTTATGAGCGAACAAGAAACAAGAGCCCCTATTCCATCACCTGAGTTTGATGGCGGAAGTTTTACAATTGACTTTCTGTCTGATAGTAGAGAGGGATTTGATCTCAAAACTGATAAAAGTCTACCCAGAAGACAAGGAAAATATGGTTTAAGAGATAATCCACCAGGCGGACTTACTCCTCTACCTCTTACTTATGATCAGCATAAGAAAATGGAAAATGCCATGCGTGGTGAAGTCTCCTATGTTAACAAAATGGTTGATGCGAAGATAAAAAAAGATGATCTAGGTGACTTAAGTCGTGAGCAACGACAGCCTATTTACATGGATCGATTCCACTCAACTCAAAAGGTTGGTCTTCGAAGCGTTCGACAAGACGGAAATACTCTTGTTTTTGATACGGTTAATGTACCTTTCCAGTTCCATTTAGGCATAAACAGTCCCGATGATTCTCCTGAAAGCCTTGAGATGGCTGATCCAACTGTTACTTCGCTTGTTATAGAAACTGCAGATAAAAAAATGATTGTCCAGCATAGATCAAGTCGAAACTCTTTATATAAAAATACATGGGGAGCAAGTGCAGCGGGTCATTTTGATCGACCTGAGGGAGAATCTATCCCAGGCACTCTACCACCAATAGGTGCTGAGGAAGTTCGAAATAACGCAGTTAAACTTGAGATGAATCAAGAAATAGGCCTTGATGCAGATGATATCCAAGATCTAAGAATAGCTGGTTTTGGAACTAATAGGCAAGCAGGTCACCATGAATTTTACTTGTTCGCTAAATCCAACCTAACTGGAGCACAAGTACAAGAAAAGTCTGAGGCTAATGCTCGAGAAAAGGCAAACGATCTTTTTGATTTCAATGAAAAGTTCTTTGTGATCAATGCTGATTCAGAATCTCTCAAAAAACTCCTGACTGAATTTGCCTACCCTACACCTCACGCTGGTGTATTTACTGCAGCATACTATTCTCAACTTCTTGAAACATTGAGTCCAGCAGAGGCAAAAGCCAAGCTAAAAGAACTTGAAGCAGGCATAAGAGCAAATCAAAAAAGAATTGATCAAGCGGTTACCGAATTTGATGGATCCAAGCGTTTTGATCCAGCAAAGACCCCAGAAGAACAAGGATTCCCCCCAATTGAAGAAGCACTTAAAAGCGCTGGGTTGCTAGCTAATTAGCAGTCACTACTCGTGTATTCTTCCCATCTGTAATAACCTCTATTGTTCCCACCTTGTCTGTTCTTTTATATGGCAAATTATACTTTTTAAGAAGAGACAATACTGAAGGGTTTGGATGATGATAGCGGTTATTTACTCCAACCGATATCGGAACAAAATAGGTACGAATCCTTTGAAAAGTTAGATCATCCACCCCAGTTTTTGATCCATGATGAGGTATCTTAAATACTTCAAAATCTGTATTAAAGTTAATCACATCAAGAAGCTGGTATGGAATATCCCCCGTAAAAAGACCATGAAAATCTTTGTATGACAATGTCTGAACCAAAGAATAATTATTAGTCTCATCAGAAGTATATCCTACAATCGGCCAGTATGTATCAAGCAGTACTCCATCTGATAATTTAAATCGGTCTCCTTGAGTTATAACTCGTACTGGAATTTTCTGCTTTGCAACTTCTTCTATTAAACGCTCAAAGATTCTTGTGTTGTTTAAATTCTTATCCGTAGATATATTAAAAGATAACACTCTATAACTTTGTAGGACATCTACAAGGCCACCGATGTGGTCAGCGTCAGGATGTGTTGCAAACATTATTTCAATATCTCGATCCCAAAAGGGCATGTGGCGAGCAAGACAATCAAGCATCATCCCATTCTTTTGGCCTCCATCAATAACAATATCAGCCCCAGTTGGAGTTCTTATGAGAATTCCATCTCCTTGATCAACATTACAGAAGATTATATGCAGTGCTTTGTCTGAAAACTGGGTTGTTTGGTAGGAATAAAAAAGAATGAGGGTTAAGGCTGATGCTACGATTATGATAAGAACTTTACGCATGAGTTTTCTTACCTTTATACAGTAAAATTACCACTGCGCCAAGTATTAAATAATACCCTACTATTAATGTCCAGGGGATATTTTTCACTTCTACCTGAAAAGCATACTTTGAGAAAAAGTCTATTACTATCCAGAAGTATGCTAGAAGCGGCATACACAAAAGAACGAATGGCGCCGACAATTGCGGGATAAAGCTTAACAGCGCCCCTACTCCCCCTAGAATCATTAAAGGAGGTATAGTCCAAAGGACTAGAAGATTTGTAAGTATTGAAATAAAAGAATAGGTTCCAAAGAAGAAAAGTAATATAGGCGTTGTAGAGATCTGCGCCGAAGTTGTAGTTCTAAAGTCCTCTAAAGAATCACTTTTTGAGATATATCTCTTAAATAATGGATCAATCGTTATTATTCCAAGAGTTGCTGAGAACGATAGAATGAATGATATGGATGTAATTATGGCTGGATCCCAAAAGATCATAAGGTAAGCCGTGATGAGTAAGGCTAGAATTGAAGTATTTTGCCGGCCAAAAAGGCCTGCACCAAGTGCTATTATTCCCATAATAGCAGCACGAACTATTGACGCCTGAAAATCAGCCAGAGCTGTATAAAAAAGGATAATTAGGCCGGTTAGAACTATCGCAGGTTTTCTTGAAAGAAATATAAGGAGGCCCGCAAGCACAAAACTTGTAAGCATAGATACGTTCATACCAGATGCTGCAATAATATGAGTTACCCCAGTCTTCTGAAAATTCTTCATTGATCCCTTATCAAGGTCTTTTGCACCGAGCACTATTCCCATTAATAATCCTGCATCTTTAGGATTTAAATATCTTCTATATGTTTCTCCTACATGATTTTTTATTGAAGTGAAAACAGATTTTTCACTAATTTGGGGATAACGTACCTCACTTTTTTGAGGCATATTGATATAGAAAAGTATTATTCTGATACTAATTAAGAGGACTAAAAGGGCATAAATACGGGTCATATGAAAAGTTATAGAGAAATTTGCGCACGAATTTTATCAAACGTCCCTTGTCCAATGGCTTTTTTATCTACTAACTCTTCTAGCGAACTGTATGGTCTATTGCTAATAATTTTACCCGCTGTAACAGGTCCTATGCCTGTCAAAGACTCAAGTTCTTCTTGAGTTCCACTATTAACATTTATCAAACCGCCACTTGCTGTTTGACCATTATCAGACCCACCAGACAGAACATTTACGCTTTGACTTATTGTTTCACCAATGGCCGGAACGTAAATCTTCTGTCCATCTGAGATTTTCTGAGCAAGGTTTAAAGCGCTTCTTTCTGCATTTTTGCTTAAGCCTCCCGCAGCATTAACAGCATCCTCCACTCTTGAGTCGACTGGAAGCACGTAGACACCTGGCTTTTTAACTTCACCCTCAACATCAATCTTAATTTTAGTTGATTTTTCTTCAGCCGCGACCCCTTCCACTGCTTGACCCTTTTCAAATTCAACAGTTGCGGTCTTTTGACCCATCATCTGAGCCACACCTACACCTACGAAAACAACTCCAGCTAAAAGAAGACCCACTACTAGAAAGTTATGCTTAACGAAATCAAATATTTTAGCTTGAAAACCCTCTTCTTCCATATATAAGAAAAGAATAATCCCGAAATGAATTGCTTTGCAAGAGGAAATAGCGTTAAGAAGCCTGGGGCAACGTAAAATTATCAGCCAATATATCTCTTGTCATCAAATATTCATCCCTAAAAACATAATAATAATTTTGAGGAGGCATACCTCTATTAGCTTTAGATACATGAATAGGATGCAACCCTAATTTTTTTAGCTCCAGATAAACTCCAGTTTGAATCTTATGTATGCCTGCTCCAGCATCATTTGCGATTGTTGTCAAAGGCATAACAAGCCCTCTCTTTTGAAGACCATTAACAAGTCCCCTTCTATTTTTCTGTTCAATATCTCCAATTAGACTTGCGATCTCATCTTCACTTGGGCTCGTAGAAAGCCATGCCTCAACATCTTTTACCTTACTCCAACTGTTGGCTGAGTCCACATTATTTGCGGGATTATATTCGACTGACATTCTCACATTATACTAATTTTGAGGCTAAATAACAAAATTAATGATCTTTCCTTCAACGTAGATCACTTTCTTAACTTCATTACCTTCAATATGAGATGAGATTAGTGCTCGAGCCTTTGTTTCTACGATTTCCTGACTTATATCGAAGCTTGAAACTGTAACCTCACCACGTCTTTTTCCATTCACCTGAATTGGAATGATAACTTCATTTTTCACCAAATACTTTTCATCAAAGGTTGGCCATTCTGAGAAGTGAATTGAACCATCTCCTAGTTTTAACTCTTCAAATAACTCTTCTGTCATATGAGGCGCAAAGGGTGCAAGCATCTTAAGATAACTTGTGGCTGTTTCCTTTGACCATGAGCTTGTCTCTTCTGAAATGAAGTTATAGAACTCCATTAACTTTGCGATAGCCGTATTGTATGAGAATTTCTCAAGGTCCTCTCCCACTTCTTTTACGGTTTTATTTATCATTTGAAGAGTTTCATCTGAATCCTGGCTAAATTCTTTAAAGTTAAACAAATTCCATGCTCTTTTCACAAATCTATACATACCTTCTATTCCTGAATCCCTAAAGTCTCCTCCATCTTTAAACTGACCTAAGAACATCAAATACATTCTTAATGTATCAGCGCCAAATTTTTCAATATATTTATCAGGAACTACAACATTTCCTTTTGACTTACTCATTTTTGCACCATCTTTTACGATCAATCCGTGCGCAAAGAAGCGTGGGAAAGGTTCTTCAAAAGGAAGTGAAAGCTCATCCTTTAAGTCATGTAGAACCATAGCAACAAATCGAACGTAAAGTAGGTGTAGCACTGAGTGCTCCGCTCCGCCAATATATATTGCTACAGGACACCATTTCTTAATAATATCTATATCATAAGGTGTCTTAGTAGCATTTTCTGATCCAATTGTAAGGTATCGAAGATAGTACCAAGCGCTGTCAAGAAATGTGTCTGAAACATCCGTTTCACGTCGAGCCTTTTCACCGCAGTCTGGACATTTCACATCATAATACTCAGGGTGATTTGCCAAAGGCGATGTTCCCTCGCCTTCTGGACGCCAGTCTTCTACCTCAGGAAGCAGGACTGGAAGCTGCTCCTCGGGAACTGTCCACCAACCAGGCATATCTTCACGCTCACCACGAGATGCACTTGAACAATTTTCGCAGTAAATCATAGGAATTGGTGGTCCCCAATAGCGCTGTCGTGAAATTAGCCAGTCACGAAGGTGATAATTTGCCTCCCGTGCGCCTATTTCTCGCTCAGCAAGTGACTCAAGAATCTTCTCCATATCATTTGGATATGATAATCCATTCCAAGTATCTGAATTTATAAGCTCACCCTCACCTATTAACGACTCTGCTGGACTACTAAGCAAGTTCCAAACAAGCTTCTGATGAGCTGGCGTCAAACGACTCTCTACGCGATCCGCATCTACCCATACAAGAGTATGAATCTTCTGCTCAGCACCATCTATTTCTTTTTGACCATCAAGACTTTCTACTTCTGCAAGTAATCCCCAAGCAATAGCCTTACGGTTTTCATTTTTATGAGATGCACAATACCTCGCTGCGGTTACCCAAGGAGTTTTACCCACGATTTTTACATTTTCAAGACCTGCTTCTTCTTTAATTTCCATTAAGGCAGCGTCCTCCGGTGTCTGACCCTCTTCAATTCCACCCATAATAGCTGTGGTTATACCCTCAAGACTTCCGTGCCAATCAAGAATCGCATACTTTCCAGTAGATTTATCCCTCAAATGAACGATTACTGTATCACGAACTACTTCTTTAAGTCCTTCCTTAGGAGGATTATCAGAATCATCCGCGCATGGCATCACAACCTGCTTAATAGGTAGATTATATTTAGTTGCAAACTCAAAATCTCTTTGGTCGTGAGCCGGAACAGCCATAATAGCACCAGTTCCATAACTCATCAAAACATAATCAGCAATCCATACTGGAATTTTTTCTCCATTTACAGGATTGATTGCTAACAAGCCAGAATCGACTCCTGTTTTTTCCTTATCAGCTGCAGTTCTATCCTGCTCGCTTTTCTTCTTAGCTGAATCGACATAAGCTTGAACCGCATCTTGCTCGACTGTTTTAACGATTGGGTGCTCAGGGGATACAACCATAAAAGTAGCACCGTATAATGTGTCGGGTCTTGTGGTGAATACTTCAAGCGCGTCTTCTCTTCCGTCAATCTTAAATTTAACTCTTGCACCCTCACTCTTTCCTATCCAGTTGCGTTGTGCGATCTTTACTTTTTCAGGCCAATCAATATTGTTAAGACCAAGAAGGAGCCTGTCAGCATAGTCAGTGATCTTAAAAAACCACTGCTCAAGTTCGCGTTTTTCAACAATAGCTCCATCTCGTTCACATTTTCCATCTATGACCTGCTCGTCTGCTAGAACTGTTTTGTCAGATGGACACCAATTAACTGTTGCTTTCTTTCTGTACGCCAATCCCTGCTTAAACATTTGGATAAATAGCCACTGAGTCCACTTATAATAGTCAGGATCATACGTCTCAAGTGTGCGTGTCCAGTCATAGGCATTACCCGTCGATCGAAGCTGACGATAAAAGTTTTTCTGCGAGATCTTAGCCTGCTCTGCAGGGTGACGACCAACCTTCATTGCATAGTTTTCAGAGTGAATTCCAAATCCATCAAGCCCAATAGGCTCAAAAACTTGATTACCATGCATTCTCTTGAACCTACCGTGAACGTCTGCTCCAGTGAACGCATACATGTTTCCAACATGAAGTCCTTCTGCTGATGGGTAAGGAAACATCATTAAATTAAAATATGGCTTATTGGCGGTCTGAACTGATGGTGTGAATGTCTTATCAGATTCCCATCTACTCTGCCATTTAGCTTCTATCTTTTGGGGCTCATAAACTTTATTCTTATCCATACAATAATTATATCATTAAAACCTAATATGCAATCTGTTTTTAAGCAAATAATTACTTATTAAATCTTAAATTATCCTATAATTTTCACTTAGCTTCAAAATGTAAACGTCTTATAATATTTACAGCTTCAATTATACTTATCCATCCCTTATACTTGTGATACTCTTGCCACCTGTGATACTCTTACGTCATGAGACTAATACTACAATCTTTTACTCTTGCGCTCTCCTGCGCACTGGTTGCTTTAATTACTCTTACGACAGCAGTCACATACCTCATTCCTATTCTTGCTGTTCTTATCATCTTGACAGTAATTGGAATAATAATTAAACAAAGACAAGCAGCTAGCGCTGCAAAAAAAGGAATTGCGCGAGAAGTTTTTTCAGGCTCAAATCTTGAAGTTTTTGTTGTCACTACTACCGTATTACTGATAATTTATGTGTCTGGAGGACTATATTCGAATCTGTTTTTCCTTTTGTACTTTATCATGTTCGGTCTAGTCTTTCTTTTTGAACCTCCAGCAGTCTTTGTTCTTCTCATAGGTATCCTCGCCCTCTTCTATCCTTCAATACAGGACGGTGATCTTTTTCTTAACTTTGTGAAGCTAGGTACTCTTGTATTCTTGGCTCCAGTCGCATTCTTCTTTGGTCGTGAGTTTCAGAAAAGAGAAAAGGCAGAAGCAGATATTCAGGACAAGGCTGGCCAAATCATTGAAGACGCTCAGGTTCTAAAGTCAAAAGTTAAAAAAGAAAACCTAGATGAGGTTGAAGACATACAGAAGAAGGCTGAAGAAATTAAAAAGAACTTAAAATGAGAATTCACGCAACTAATGCCCTT
>CAZXFJ010000020.1:0-19552 GCA_964640435.1 uncultured Gammaproteobacteria bacterium
AAAAGTACTACAGTAGCTTCAACGAACAAAATACAAATAACCCTGATGATTAAAAAGATCCCCACCTGTTGCCGGCGCTACTGGTAAATCAGTTTGTCCAACAAACGAATCAGAATTAATATCATATTTCCAAAATTCCTGAGTATTATTACCACGGAAAACATAAATATATCCATCTCCTGAGTTATATACTGCTCCAACAAATCCTGCTGTTTGAGGCGTATTTGTCAGAGTAGTCCATGAATTGCCAGAAATATTGTATTTATAAAAAGTATTTGTAGAACTACCCCTCAAAATATAAATATTGCCGTTATATACGGTAATATTTCCATCACTATTTAAAGCTGCAGGAGCTGCTGTCATAGTAGACCATGAATTGCCAGAAACATCATAGCGATAAAATGTTGTTGTATTTGTTCCACGAGGTGTATACATATATCCAGCGTAATAGATAAGGCTTCCACCGGTTGAAATTGTAGCCGGTGTTGATGAAACAGCATTCCAAGTATTGTTTGAGACTGTATACTTCCAGAAATCAGTTGTAGCAGCACCTCGCAAAACAAAAATATTTGTTCCGTCCGTTCCTATGGATGCTCCTGAGTAAACTAAATCAGGAAGATCAGCGAGCTTAGTCCATGTGTTTAATGCTATTGAGTATTTATAAAATTCTTTCTGATAACCACCAAAAATTGCATAGATATTTCCATTTAATACTTTCATATCACTACCCTGGTATGAATATCTTGGTGCATCAGCCATTCTCTTCCATTTGTTGATGTCTGGCTGATAACGAAGGAAAATATTGTCACCACTTGGCTTCAGGTACAAATATGTTCCATCAGAAACAACTGATGACTGATCACCTAGCGCAATGTCGGGGGTTTTCCATACTCGGGTTGACCATGTACCTGAGGCCTGAAGTCTTAATTGACCTGACGTGCTCGCACTTTCTGTCCCGTTGTAAAGCCCACTTGAAAAATCAGCGGGAGTGGAAAGAGTTACACTTGCCGCCTCTGCTTTTCCGACTATATTTGTGGGTAAAGATAAAAAGATCGTGTTTTGAGGTATAACCGTGATAACAATTAAGGCTATAACAAATAATTTCCTAAGCTTTGAATCTTTAAAAAATAAAACCATCGGTCTCTTACAGAACTCTTACAATTAATCGTAGCAAGATATTTTCACGGAGGTCAATAACCTATAGGATTTTTGAGGCTAAGCAATTCCTTTATTTATATATTTATTTGGCCCATTTTAACAATCTAAATTATTTTTACACGTTAAAATATTATAAGATTATTTACTCTATTTACTATTGGATGTAGCCTTTTTTATTACAGGATGTATATTATTTTACCTTATAGGACGTGTGGGTAATTTGAAGCTAAAAGTAACAGGTTTTATTAGATGATAAGAATTAATACTACTTAAACATCTCAATATGTATCAAAATTATGGAGTCCCTGTTATGGGGCCGAATCGTACTGCTGAACCTTGATTATAAATTGTCTTAACCTGAGCCGCTGTTGCTGGATAATTATAAACTCTTACATCATCAACCTTGCCATCAAAATAGTCAGAACTTAAAGCACCCAGCCTTGCAATAGCAAACGCATTAGCTGTTGTAACTGTATGAATTGTACCTGTTACAGAGCTCCTTGAGCCAATAAGCTGTCCATCCATGTATACTTTTATCGTTGACCCATCGTAAGTTCCGACTAAATGATGCCAACGACCAACTGTCATTTTTACTGTTGTATTAGGAGCATCATCCTGAGCACTACCATCTCTTGATATCCAAAATTGAGGCTCACCTTGATCTTGAATATTCATCCAATATCCTTTATCCGAACTCGAACCAAATAGGCCCCCAGGGCTTCTGTTCCCTCCAAAAGCATCAGCTTTTGCCCACATACTTAGCGTTATACCATTTGTTCCTTGTAGAGCATCTCTTGTAGGTATACTTACATAATCTGTGCTTCCATCAAAACTAGGTGCATAATTATATTTTCCAGCATTTGTTGTACTTGTTCCAGATGCCCCACCCCACCATGAGCTGGCCGTTGTACATGTTCCTGTAGTTGTAGATCCATTTTTTGTACCAGTAGATCCATTTCCACTTGAGTCATAAAGGGTTGTCCCCTGACATTCATCAAGCTTCCAGTAGCCGGATGGGTCTCCCTGATTATAGTCCCAGGCAATTTGTGCAGGAGTTCTTTGATAGTTAAAAATTCTAACTTGATCAATACTACCTTGAAATACTTCTGATGTTCCAAAACCTCCTACGTCAAACTTTGAAGGCGAACCGGTATCGCTGACTGTACTTGTTGTCTGTCTCAAAACTCCATCTATGTATATAGAATGATTATTTGACCCATCGGTAGTATATTCAACAAAATGCCATTGATTAAGAGTTGGCGCAGTTGTTGTAACCAGAGTAGTTCCACCCCACTTCCAGGCAAGAAAGGCCCCGGACCTAAACCCAAGCTCAATAGCAGCATTTGAATTATTATCAAGACTTACAGCTGTTCTGTTTCCTGATAGAGAACCAACTGTTGGATACATCCAAAAACTTATGCTTTTTGCTCCCTGAATTGTTGGCAGACTATTAACAGTTGATGAACGAACATAGGTAGTTCCTGATGAGTTAAATTGTAAGGCACGACCAGGTTTTCCACTAACCGGCACAGGATTGTTATTCATAGTTCCATCATTACCATTTCCTGAAACATCTGGAACGATTGTTGATGTTTTTGCCTGCTCAAAATCCCATCGAAGCACAGGCGCAACACAAGATGTTGAATCACCCGGAACACAATACTCAGCACTCGCTGAGTTTGAAGCAACGGATCCACCTGACAATTGAGATGTATCAGATAAAGCTCCCAGAACGAGATTAGACTGACGGTTATAATCTACCTTCACTTGATCCGGGGTTAAAGCATAATTATAAATCTTAACTTCATCAATTAAACCTGAATAGAATAAGGTTCTATCCCAACCCAAATAGTACTTATTACTGTTATTAGTCGCAATATAGTTACCTGTTCTTGTATCGGCAGTTGTTGCTACTAATCTACCGTCAAGATACATATTATATGTATTATTATCTGTATCTCTATTTACTACAGCATGATGCCATTTCCCATCGTTTACAGCATTTGGGGAATCAACAAATACGGTTTGGCTATTACTGTCTCTTGTTGACCATTCAAGTTGACGAGATGCGTTAATTGATAGATCCATATATGGTGTTGAGTTGTTATAGTTATCAATAATCGGTGCGTCTGTAACCGTCGTCTTAGTATTGAACCATACACTTATTGAAAAGCTTACATCTCCAAAATTTATACCGGTTGATCCATTAATCCCTACATAATCATCAACTCCATCAAATGCTAAAGCTCTGTTATATTTTCCGTTTTGATTCCATCCTGAACCAACTGTGGCAGGATTTGCCATGGCTGTGAGAAGTCCATTTCCAATTGCTCCCATACTTCCTGAGCTACTTGCTACGTTTCCAAAACCATCATCAAGTTTTAAATATACAAGAGGTGATGAAACTGGAGAACCAACTGGCGGGTGTCCAGCATTCATATCCGATACAATTTGCTTTGCGCTTCTTGCATAATTATATATTTGAAATTGATCCATTGTCCCATTTAAGTCTTCATTTCCGCTTCCACCTATTGAAAGATTATTTGTATATAATGCAATTTCTGCCGATCCACCATCAGTATCCGTTGTTGCAACACCATTAATATAAAATGTTGAAGAGCCTGGAGAATTTTGATCCCAGACAAAAGCAATGTGATACCATTTATTTAAAGCGAGTGAGGAGCTTACTTGAAATATGTATTTTGTAGTAGTAGACCATACAATCGCTTCCACTAACGAGCTCCCGGGAAGATAGCGAAGTATATAATTGCGATCTTTTTTATATAAAGTTTCATTACCATCTCCTACCCCATTTCTATATATCCAACCTTCCATTGTTAAGCTTTGATATGTAACATCTATACCGAGCCTATCCGTAACACCTACATAGTTATCGTTGCTTGGAGCATTAACCCTTAAGCCCTTTCCAAACTTACCCGAAGTCCATGTGGGTCTTGAACCACTTCCTTGGTTAAATCCACCATTATTACCATACGTAGACGTGTCATTAACTACTTGCCCATAACCTTCTTCAAAATTATATTGAGCTATAGGTCCAGCGGCCCAACTATATAGATTACTTATTTCCATATCTGATAAATTACGGGCATAAACTCTTGCATCATCGATTAAACCATCAAAGAAATTTACTGCAGTACCTGATGACTGCTCTGCCCCAATGTGGAAACGACCTGAATCATCTCCAATTGAGGCTGGAATGGTACCTGTAATGGTTGTAGCAACCTTGGCACCATTAATATAAATTTGTGCAGTTCTATTTGTTGAGTCATAAACGCCAGCAACATGGGCCCAGGATCCAGCAGTTAAAACGTTTGAATTTGTTTCAATATAGTTACTTGAAGAATCAAGATAAAGTCTTACTTTCTGACCCCGTTGTGCTAAAAGATAACTTTCATTTGATGAGCTATCCCATTTTCCTAAGACATCGTTTTGAGTATCAGATGTTGATTCAGGCTTAATCCAAGCTGATAATGTCAAACTTCCTGTAATTGAAAGCGATGTACTGTCGGCTGCATATTGATATTGGGAACTCGTAGATTCTAGATCTATCGCATTTCCAAATTGACCTGAAGCAAGCAAAGCTCCTGCTCCACCATCCTGAATAGTATTACTATTTCCAGACGAATCAGATGGCCCATAAGCACTTTTAAACAATGCAATCATAGCAGCATATGCCTGAGACGGGCTTGCTGTCCAAGCAGGATTTAGTGCACTCGTATCGTTCTCTCCCAAAAGCATTGATGAAACATTACCGTTTTGAGCCTGGCCAGTTTGATTTAGATCACTTGTAAAACCAGTTGGAGAGCTAATTGAAGTAACTGATGCTCCACCAGTTGTTGGTGTCATAACCACTAATGCTAGATCACCACCTTGGGTTGGAGTAACAGAGCCTGGTGTTGGATTTCCACTGTTTACTGAATCTGTTCCTGTAGTTCCATCGCTTGGATGAAGATCCTGTGGCTTATATATTGGTGAAATTTCATATGCCACAAATCCAAGATTCCATCCTGTTGTTCCCGTTGGATCAACGGTAATAGTGTCATTTCCTCCGGCGATTGTATAAGTCATCATTACCGTTACTGCTGGGTCTCCTCCTCCCCACCAGTCAATTCTTTCATAAGTATTTCCTGAGGAATCAGTAAACTCGGTATTAAGAGGTGTCCAATTGGTGCCTGATTTATATCCGTAACCCACAATAACAATGTTGTTTTTTGCAGTCGTTGGTTTATCGAATGTAATAGTAAGCGTAGTTGTATTTGCTTGATAATTTGCTTTACGCTGAACAATTCCCGGTGGCAAATTATCTTCTGTCCAATACCCCACTAGTCCATCACTTAATGCGTCAGGCATATTTGCAGATGCTCCAAGGACTGATGAGGCAAAACTTGAACCTCGAGCTGCGTAATCAGAAGCAACTTGAGAGGCCGACAATGCATAGCTATATATCTTTACTTCATCTTCTCTTCCATTAAAAAATCTATCTTTTGCACCAGCGTTATTTCTTGCTCCAAGTATTACCGGCAAAGAAGTTGTGACAGGTCCAGTGGAATCTGCTGTTGTGCTTGCTAACTGACCATTTACGTATAGATTCCAATTTGATCCATCAAACGTACCAACTAGATGTGTCCACGTATTTGTTGGTAATGTCTTAGTTGCCACCGTATTATGATCTGCACTGGCTGTAAAAGTACCAACCTCAATCTGCTGAGTTCCGCTATTGTTTTTAAGTCTTAAATAGTATGGTTCTTCTCCACCAGAACTTCCTTTTCCAACCAAATTCATGATATTTCCAGATGTTGGAAGTGCTGATGGATTAACCCAAACAGAAATTGACATTGATCCACCAATACTTCCGTTATTGTTTGCCGCCATTGCATGATCATTAGAACCATCAAACGCCAAACAATTTCCCTGTAAGCACATGTTGCCCATTTGCCAGCCCGAACTTCCCGTTGGCGGACTTGAGAAGTTATATAGATTTAATGGAGTAATAGACTCAGCAGAACTTGAAGCAACATTACCTGTTCCCTCGTCTAATTGCCAAAATATTGACGGTGCTGTTGAAGTAGTTGCACCAGAAAACTCAAAATTACTCCCCTGCCTTACAACAACACCCATGTTACTAGGTAAATATACACTTAGTGGAGACGACATATTGCTTAAATCTCCGCTTGTGAATCCAAAATCAGTTTCATCCGACCATTTATTAACAACTGGCCCTGCGGCAATTTCAAAGGAAATTCCAGCCCAAAAAACAGAAGCGTCAAGAGAAACAGTTGGGGTTGTATCAGGATCGGATCTTGAATAGATGCCCTGAGAGCCATTAGTATCATACAGATTTGTCCAACCTGCTTCAGCTGTTCCATTTGGACCACTCTGCGCTCCTATAAAAAACAATGCACCATTTTTGGTTGAACCGAATGCGCTTAATGAAGTACTTGCTGTAGTACCTGTTCCCGTATTAAGTGCTGAAACCTGAACCACTGAATTTGCACCGTTAGTTCCCGTAGTCAAGGCGCCGTCAACCTGAATTATTGACCAAGATAAAATATTTGCAGTGACATTTGAGGTAATAGTTAATTGCCCACTACCTGGATTTGGCCCTACAAATGCTCTATATATATCAACTCTTTGTTCATTAAAAAGCTGCGGGCTCCATGTGCCATTTCCAACTGATGTCCAAGTCTGATTAAGTCCGCTAACAGTCGATGCACTAGCAGCAGAATTATCAACAACACGAACGAATACATACACCATCGTGTTTGCTTTTGGACTAATGGTTCCTGTGGTTGCAGTTGTCGTATTTGAAGAACTTGACTGCTCTAAAGCCTGAAAACTTATCCCATCGGTCGTTATATCATTCACAGATATCTTTTTCCAATATACCTGCTCTGATGAATCTTTGACAATTGAGGCATATATCTGGTTCGTTTTAGAAACATAAGTTAACGAAACAGAAATTATATTGGTTTCACTACTCCAAGGTGAAGCAGCCAGTAACCACGAAGAATTACTATATACATAAAAATTTGTTGCTGTGGTTCCAGAAGCACTTAATAGATATATTTTTGTTCCGTCTGTTGTTGCAGAATAAACATTATCTGTTGCAGGTGAGATTGTATAGTTAGAAGTGGTCCAAGAGGATCCGTTATATATCGAGCTTGAAAGATCACCATCCTGAAAAATCATACTGATATTGTTACCGATAGCAACAAGAACTGGTCTATCTCCCGCTGCCAAACCAGAGCCTGTTGTTATGTCTGTAAATGTACAACCTGAAAATACTAATTTATATACTGCAGCTTCCGTATCTGCTCCGGTATCGGAATATGCAAAATATACAGTTCCATCATCTGCAACCGCAACGGAAACTGTATTAGTATTATCTAAAGTACCCTGGCTTGCACTTGTACATGCCGTACCTTTTGAATCTGATCCTCCTGCGTCAATAGTATTAACCTGTATCGCATCAGATGAATCATCAATCCATGCAACATAAATTAGATTTCCTTGAAGCCAAACAGTAGGACTAAAGTTATCTGCATCTCCGGTATCCACATCTACTGCTGGACCCCAAGTCACACCACCTGCGGATTTTTTATAGAAAACATCTGTTCCATCAGAATAAAAAGCATACCAATTGCCATTTGCGTAAACTACTTTCCGCTGAAAGCTTCCAAACTGCGTATCTGTATCATCAATTCCACCTGATACAATAACTGACGGATCAACTTTAACAGGCCATGCTCTTTTTGGGTCTGACAACCACATATCATTTGCCTTAACCAGTACTCCATATCTATCTCCTTCTTTTGCAATTTCAATATTAACTCCTTCAGATCGAACACCCTTTGCATCTATCATCATCCCCGCGGGGATATGGAACATTTCCTTATTATCTTTATTGAAAAATCTCCAAGAATAATCGACTGGATCCCTCATATATCTCTCTACCCCCTTTAATTCTGCATCGAATCTAAAGCTTCTTGGTGCTTTATTGTTTTTTAAAACAATGTTCTCCTTAAGTCCCTGATTTGAATCAGAGTTTAGGAATTCATACTCAATACTTGTATTATCAGACACATCAAATGTAACTACTCCATCTTTTTCATGTCTCTTTATATTCTTTCCTTCAAATGAGAAACTCACTTCTCCGCCCTGACTTTCAAAGCTTGTCCTTACTTTATTTTTGTCATTTGAAAGTGAAGCGCTAAATTTTTTACCCGAAAATGTAGGTCTTCCTAAGATTAAACAAATGATAGGTATAAGAAGAAACAAGGCAACAAATAAAACTACTATCTTCTTGCTCTTAGGATCCTTAACAAACTCAATTAATCCCTTTATTTCTCTATGTATTTTTACTTTTATTTTTCTCATGAATATTCTAATTTATAAGATTTCGCAACTTTAAACAATATTTCAAACTATACAAATTTCCATTAGTTAACAAGTAAGAAATTAACTGGGATGTTGTATAGCTGGCTTTCTTTAATTCCAATGATAAAGTAACCATTTGCTTGGCTCTTTATATATATAGGAAGATCAGTCTCAACTTTTGGAGTCAAGAATATAAGTGATCCACTCTTTGCTTTTGAATTATTAACCTTAAGTTCGGTCTCCCCCGCTATTAGTGTTACTAGACCTGATGAACCAGTTGCTGTAACTTCGGTATCAGAAATAATCTCTGCAGCAGAAACTCGTTTAACAGCAATATCAGTTGCTGACAAAACTCCGCCAACTTTAACATCTTGAGCAAATTCAGCATCCCCTTCAACTTTAATATTTCCGAGAGTATCAAATGTAATCATTCCACCTAGGAAGTTAATATTTCCTTGAGCAAGTGGCTGAATTTCAAGATCAGTACCTGTTGTATTAATGCTTGATCCGTCAATTGTTAAGTTGTTTCCGATTGAAAGTGAGTTTAAGATTGATGCTTCAGCAAGTGTTGTTGTACCTGAAACCATCAAGTTATCAACTGTTGCCAATCCTCCTGATTGTGTTGCAAACCCAACAAAGTTAACTGACTGTAAGATTTCCTTAATGTTTTCAAGTGATGCTGAGATTGATGAGATCTTTCCATCAAGTTCACCAAATTGCGCTGATCCTGATGCCAATGGGTTTACATTTCCAAACGTATCACGTACCAAATACTCAAGTCCCTCAATTTGGTTTGCGCGTATCTTGTCAGCAAACAGAGTTCCTTCAATTGTTACATCAGTATTGATATGCAAGTTGTCAGCCGTAATTTCTTGTGCTTTAAGCGCACCTACATTAATGTTTGCGAATGCTGCTTGATCCGCAACAATTGTGTTGTCATAAACCTTACCGTTTGAATCAATGAGTCCATAATCTCCACCACCGTTGCTATTAATTGCAATATCTGCAATTCCATCAGGAGGTGGTGCAGATGGATCATACCAACCAGCTTGAAGAAGTATTACGATCTTTCCAACATTTCGACCACTTACTACGTGAATTGGATAAGTTGGAAGATCAAATAGATCTTCCCCTGATTGTGTTCCGTCAAAGTAATCAAGAGCGTATCCAACAATTCTTCCCATCTTTGTTGCCTTCATAGCAACTCCCGGAATAGTTGATGTTGTCAAAGGATCACCTGGGCGGATGTTTCCATTCTCAGTTGAAACTTTCGTATATACTTGTCCCAACATACCAACCTGTGCATAATTTGGATCATATGATCTTCCACAGCTCTCATCATCAACACAGCCATCTGCGTATCCAGTTCCATACTGAGAAACAACTCCCAAAACATTTTGATCATATGACTTATCACTCTTCTTAACTGATTGTGTTTCGCTATTTGATAAGACCATTACATCTCCTGGCTCAGATGTATCTTCTTGCTTCATATACTCAGAGTAATCCAAAGCAGCAACAGTAGCGTTTACACGGAAGTTAGTATTTGAAGCTCTGAACCATATACGTCCAAGTGTTGCTCCTGATCCCAATGCTCCCAAGTGGAATTCTCCGTTAACTGTCATAGCACTTGGTGCAGCAGTTCTTGGGAAGAAGACAACATTTGTATCAGCACGTCCTGTACCAAGATTAATTGTTTGCGCTACACCTGTTCCAGTTCCAATGTTAATAGTGTCAACTGCTGCTGTTCCATCTGTTTTACCAATGTTAATTGTCTTTGCTCCTGCACCAGTTCCAATGTTAACGGTTCCAGTTCCTTTAGCATTAATTGTCAATGCTTCATTTGTACCTGAAGATATAACATCTAATGCTACTCCGCTTCCTGCTGCTGCAGATGTGATCTTAAGACCAGTTGCAGAAGAGCCGGTTGATGCGTCAATTTGGAATGCTGGGTTTGTTGCACCATTTGCACCTATTGAGAGAGCATTAGAAGCTGCAGATGTGATCGTTAATGCACCTGTGTTTTCAAGTCTCAATCTTGTTGTTCCTGAAGCAGAAGCAGCTAAGATATCTGCTGTTTCTGTTTGGTTATATATAGCAAGAGCCTTACCAAATACTTGAGAGTTCGTGTAATAAACTCCACCAATGTTTGCTGGCGCTGTTGTTGTTCCAACCACAAGTTGACCAGAAATTGTTGCAGATCCTAGAACAGATAGAGCTTGAGAATCAACTACTACGTTTCCAGAGTTGTATGTTTGAAGTGTGAGGTTAGTTGAGTTGAATACTTCGCCAGCAACGATTTGAAGAGGTGCTGCACTCTTTATGTATGATGCTGTTGGGTTTGTAAATTGAATATCATATGCAATTGAAACATCTCCTGCTGCATTAAATGATGCAGGAAGGTTTGATGTTACTGCTGTTTCTGAAACTGAGAACAATGTTGACCCTGCATCAGTAATATTAAAGATATTTCCAAGGGTTGAACCGTTTGCACCGATGTTAAGAGTAAATAAGTCTCCTGTTGCTGTTGTTGATGAGCTTGGTGACCAATCAAAGTTAGCGAGTGATCCTGTTCCAACTGAACCTGTAAGAGCGGTTGAAACTGTTCTAACATCAAGAACTGTTCCGCTTGTTAATGTGTTTGATCCGCCAGTTGTGAATTGTGCAAGACGACCTGTTGTTAGATTTGAACCCATTACTCCAAATCCGTTTCCAATTGTAGCAGCACTTGATGCTACTAGCTCTCCATTGTTTGCTAAGCGGAGTCTTGTTGTGCCTGATGCTGAAGCTGTAAAGATATCTTGGTTCTCTGTCTGATTAATGATAAGAGCTGATTTTCCACCTGTTAGAGAACCTGCCATTCTAATCTTTGCACTTGATGTTGCATTTCCTCCAACAAGAACATCTGCTGTTTGTGAGAATGGTGACAAAGCTCCAGATGTTAGATCCCAATAGTTTGTTGCCTGTACTGAGCTACATGATGACCATGTAGGTCCTGAAGCACCAGATACAAGACATAAACCTGCTGTGTTTGTTGTTGCAGCCGCCAAAACTCCTGTTGTTTCTGTTGCGTATAGAGCTGAGTTCTTAGCAACAAAATTTGGCAAAGTTATTGTTCCACCACCAGGTTGGAGTGTTAATGTATCTGCAGCGCTTGATGTATCAAGAACAGCAGCAGAACCTGTGTGGTAGATCTTCAAGTAATCATTTGAAGCACCAGCGTTATCGTAAATCTCAAGTTCTTGGCTTGCTCCGCCATTATCAACAAATAGTCTTACATTTCCGCCTGTTGCATCGTTAAGATCAAGGTTTGTTGTAGCAGCTGATCGAATATTAAGTTCTCCACCGGTAGGTCCAAGAATATTTCTGTCTGCTCCATCAGCAAGCTTTAAGTTACCAGTGATAACAACTTGGCTAAGTGGAGCAAGGTTTATTTCACCTGTTGTAGAACCACCAATGTTTAAGGTTTGTCTCTTTACAGATTGTAGTGCATTGTTCGCTGGGTCAAGGTATAGAGCTGATGCGTTAGCGTTTTGTGCAGAAACTGAAGCTGTTGGGCTTGTTGTATTTACACCGATTATCGCAAACTTTGCTGATGTTGTAGCATTTGAACCTATTAATAGATCAACTGTATTGTTTACTGGTGAAATTGCTCCACTACCATATCTCCAAAGATCTGTGCTGCTTCCACAGTTTTGAAGTGTAGCAAGACAGAATGTGTCTGATACTCCACTTGTGCTTGGGATTGTGAATGTTGCGGCTTGTGTGTTTGAAGATGATATTGTTGTTAGAGCTGATGCTTGTCCTCCTGCAAAAACAAGTGAACCACCGTTTGTAACTGTGAACTTAGTTGTACCAGAAGCAGATGCCGTGAAGATATCTCCATTAGCACTTTGCTTGTTAACAATTAATGCTGCTTGACCACCTGCAATTGGCTGAACAACTACGTTACCGTTACCTGTTGTGTTACCCATTGTAATGTTTCCAGAACCCGCAAGAAGTGAGAGGCTTGATGTTGTGGTTGTGTTACCAATTGTCATTGCTTGAGCAAATGCTGATGTACCAATGTTTATGATTCCAGCAGATACATTATCGAACAACAATGTGTTATTTGATGTTGTGTACGAGATTAATGCTTCATCAGTTACTGATGTACCAATGTGTAATGTCTCGCCCCCTAGGTATAGGTTTGCAAATCTAAGTGCATCTGAACCCAAGTTTACTGTGTCATTTGCACCTGGAAGAATTGATCCACCAGCTGCTGCATTCAATGGGCTAAGAACGATATTTCCTGTTGTTGCTCCACCGATTGTTAATGTGTTGTTGCGAAGACCTTGGATTGTTCCATCTCCACCAAGAGTTACACCACGTCCTGCGTTACCACCACTTGTTGCAGAAATTGAAGCTGTTGGAGCTGTTCCTGCTGCAATTCCTAGAACTGAGAATTCTGCACTCGTTGTTGCTGTTGATCCAACTAGAAGATCTACGGTTTGGTTTGCTGGGAATAGAACTCCATTTGATTGATCCCAGAAGTCATCTGTTCCTGTTGCACAAGAACCAAAGAATGGAGTTGTTCCACCAAGTAGACACTGTGTGTTGCTTCCTGCTGTTACCTGAGCAAGCTGTCCTGATCCATTTGTGTATAGTATGCCACCGTTTGATGTAAATGCTGGCATTATTATTGGTTGACCTGTTCTACCAAGTGTTAAGGTTGTTCCTGTAACTGTACCAATACCAATTGTACCGTTTCCGATTGTATCAATTGTTTGACCTGTTGCAAGCTGTAGTGAGCCACCGTTTGTTACATTGAACTTAGTTGCTCCAGCAGCTGAAGCTGTAATTAGGTCTCCTCCACCTGTTCCGTTAACAGCCAAAACTGCATTGTTACCAATTGAGTTGTTAATAAGAAGTGGGAACTCTGTTGTCATACCTGTTGAACCGATAAGAACTTGTGAGTTGAAGTCACCAGTTAGAGTAATATTTCCTGTTCCGTTAGGTGT
The DNA here is from genome assembly GCA_964640435.1 of uncultured Gammaproteobacteria bacterium. GTDB lineage: Bacteria > Patescibacteriota > Microgenomatia > Levybacterales > GWA1-39-11 > GWA1-39-11. Next base: position 13,557 of record CAZXFJ010000020.1, read on the forward strand.
AAGTGAAAGACTTGCATTTGATGTCGTTCCGATTGTTGCATCTGAACCGTTACCCAAGTTAAGAGTTGTTGAATCAATTCCAACGGTTGATGCAAAGTCGATTGTAGCAATGCCTGAAGCAGTAAGAGTTGTATCAGTAGCATCTATTATTAATGTGTTTGATCCAGAGTTTAAGGTAAGCGCGTTTGTTGTTGTTTGGATTGTAGCAGCAGATCCGTTACCGACTGTTAATGTTGTAGCAGAAATTCCAAGTGAAGCAGCACTTGTGATAGTTGCAAGGTTTGAAGCTGTCAATGTTGTTGTGTTGATTGCTAGTGTTGAAGCAGTATTGAATGTTGCAAGACTCGAAGCATTCAATGTTGTTGTACCTGTTAGGTTTGTTGTTATAGCATTAACAGTTAATGATGATCCTGCTCCACCATTTAGAGGTGATATATTAATGTTTCCAGTTGTTGATCCACCGAGTGTTAATGTATTATTTCGAAGACCTTGAATTGTTCCATCACCACCAAGTGTTATACCCTTTCCAGCATTACCACCTGATGTTGCTGAGATAGATGCTGTTGGCGCGGTTCCAGCTGCAATACCAAGAACAGAGAATTGCGCGCTTGTCGTTGCATTTGAACCTACTAATAGATCAAGTGTATTGTTTGTTGGGGATAGAGCGCCACTATCAATTCTCCAGTAGTTTGATGATACACCTCCACAGTTTGCCAATGTTTGAAGACAAATTGTGTCTGTTGTACCAGTATCTGGAATTGTAAGGGTTACATCATTTCCTGTTGCTGAAGTAAGGGTTGTTGTGAAAGCAGTTGATCCTTTGAATTGTAAGTTACCGTTACTATTAACTGTAAACATTGTTGTACCACTCTTTGATGCTGTAAGAATATCTTGGGATTCAATTTGATCGAATATTGCAAGAGCCTTACCTGTTGCACCGAATGACAAAGGTCTTGTTACGTAAAGCTCACTGTTTCCGCTTGTTGTACCAAGACCAAATAGACCATTTGCATTAATGTATGCTCTTGTGTTTGCTCCTTGGTTAAATGAAATTGTTCCAAAGCTTCCCGTTGAAACTGTTCCTGTTCCAAGAGTTAATGCTCCTGATGCTCCTGCTCCAGTTCCTGCTCCAGATGTTATTGATACAGCTCCACCAGCAGCTCCAGTTGAACTTGAAGCTATTGCTCCTGCTGAACCTCCAGCAAGAACTAAATCTCCACCAGTTCCTGATGTTGCACCTGATCCAGTTGATGCTCCACCCGCACCAGCTGTAATTGTGAATGCTCCACCCGCACCTGATGTTCCCGAACCTGAAGTTGTTTGAATTCCACCTGTACCACTAGTAAATGTAAATGCTCCACCTGTACCACCAATTGAGGTTGCAGTTGTTCCACCTGTTCCAAGAGTTGCTGTGAAGTTTCCACCATTTCCACCATTTCCACTTACTCCAGATAGTTTAAATACAGCTGCGATTACAGCGTTATATGTAAAGTTGTCTGGCGTAAATGCAGCAGAAAATGTATTTCCAGAATCAACATCAGCATTACTCTCTTCGTTTATTCCAGCAAGTATAGCTCCAGAGGTTCCAGGCTGATAACTGCGGCTTGTGAATCCAGCACCAGGAGTAAGATTCTCAGCTGATGATCCACCGATTCCAATTCCTAGCTGATTATTAGCTGTTGCTGTTCCTGTTGTTGCTGAACATGAACCTGATCCAGTACACTTTTGAGTTGCTGATACATCAATTGGATTACCAGTTGTTTGTAGCCCTGAGTACTCAGTAAGCATTCCTGAAATGAATCCTGAGGTTGCCGAAATTGTAATTGTAGGTTTAGTTCCTGGTGCAGAAACTGGTGCTGTCCAAAGCTCAAGAACTGTATTTCCATTATCCATCTTGATATTTGCGCGCTTTGTCCAAACTTGGCCTGCCGTATCAGAAACTCCACCAGAGTCTGGTCCTCCAGTGCTCTCAACAACTACTCCTAGGATAAGGAGGTTATTTGTTCCTAAGTTATTATCAGGTGTGATAGTAAGTGATGTTACAGCTGGACCATTACCGTTGTGTTTTTCTTGAACGAATGCATATGGAGATGTAGCTGTATCACCGTTTCCACCATTTCCTGTTGCAAAAGCCATAAGTCCACCATTACCACCATATAGACCTGATGATCCTGCTGCAGTTGAACCTGCTCCTGTGGTTGTTGAGAATTGTCCTCCGTTAAGACCTGCTCCAGTTGCTGTTCCACCAGCAGCTGTTAGAACTGCAATTAGTCCTCCATTTGAAGCTGATGATGGGGCTGTTGCACTACCAATTGTGATGTTTCGTAGAGCTCCATCTGTTCCGATTCCAATGTTTCCTGTTGTTGATCCTCCAAGAGTTAATGTTTGATTTTGTGTTGTAACAAGACTTCCTGCTGCAGTTAGGTAAGTTGCACCATTTACTCCTGCTGAAACCGAAGCAGTTGGTGTTCCATTGTTTACGTTTAGAACTGCAAACTTAGCAGCGCTTGTTGAGATACCACCAACTAGAAGGTCAAGGGTGTTATTTGTTGGAGATAATGCACCGTTGTTTACTCTCCAGTAGTTAACGCCTGATCCACAGTTTGCAAGAGTTTGTAGACAGAATGTGTCTGATACTCCTGAAACGTTTGGAATTGTAATTGTTGCAGCTGTTGCATTTGAAGATGAAAGTGTTGTTAGAGCTGAAGCTTGACCACCTGCAAATGTTAATGAACCAGTGCTATTGATTGTGAACATTGTTGTACCACTCTTTGATGCTGTCAAAATATCTTGAGCTTCAATTTGGTCAAATATAGCAAGAGCCTTACCTGTTGCTGTAAAGCTCAATGGTCTTGTTACATAAAGCTCTGAAGTTGGTGATGTTGTACCAAACCCAACTTTACCTAGGGCATCAATAAACTGTCTTGTGTTTGATCCTTGGTTAAATGAAATTGTTCCAAAGCTTGAGCCAGCTGTTACAGTTCCTGTTGCAAGAGTTAGATCTCCTGATGCACCTGATGTTGCTCCACCAGCACCAGTTGTGAAGCTCATTGCCCCTCCTACTCCTGTTGCTCCACCCTGTCCTCCTGTTAATGTTACTGCACCACCTGCTACTGCTAATGATCCATTTCCAGCGGTTAATGAAATTGCTCCACCAAGTGCTCCTGTTCCTCCTGTTGTTCCTGCGTTTCCTGCTACAACTGTGAAGTTACCTCCAACCCCAGCTGTACCTCCAATTGATGTTCCTCCATTACCAGTTGTAAGTGAGATAGCTCCACCTGCTCCACCATTAGGTCCTCCGGTTCCATTTCCTCCAGATCCCGCTGTTAATGAAACTAATCCTCCCGCACCACCTTGTGCACCAATACCTGTAACTCCAGATGATCCTGCGATTGCAACTTGTCCACCTGAAGCTCCGGCTGTTCCCGATGCAGCACCACCCGTAATTGAAACTGGAAGACCCGTACCAGTTGAGACTGATCCCCCAATAATTGAAACTGCTCCACCGGTTGTTGCGTTACCAATTGTTAATGTTTGTCTATTTGTTGTTCCCAAGTTTCCAGCACCTGTTAAGAAGGTGTTGTTTCCTGTTGTTCCTGCTGAGATAGAAGCTGTTGGAACACCTGAGTTAACATTAATAAATGCAAACTTAGCAGCAGATGAAGATGTTCCACCAACTAATAAGTCTACTGTTTGATTAGCAGCATATAGAGCTCCACTTGATTGATCCCAGAAGTCATCACTTGATCCACAAGTACCCCATGTTGGATTTGAAGCCCCTGAGATAAGACATAGACCTGTTGTTGAAGTTGTTGCTTGTGCTAGTACTCCTGTACCATTTGTTCCGTAAAGAACTCCATTTTGACCTGTGAAGCCTGGAAGAGTTATTCCCTGACCTGATCGACCAAGAGTTAATGTGGTTGCATTAGTAGTACCTATCCCTAACGTACCGGATGTTAATGTATCAATTGTCTGACCTGCTGTAAGGTTAATTGATCCACCGTTTGTTATTACAAAGCGTGTGCTACCACCAGCTGATGCAGTGAGAATATCTTGAGCTTCAATTTGATCAAATACTGCAAGAGCTTTACCATTTGCTCCAAAGCTTAGAGGTCTTGTCACGTAAAGCTCTGATGTTGGTGACGTTGTTCCAAGACCAAAGTTACCAGAAGAATCAATTCTAGCTCTTTCTGTTCCTGTTGTTGTTGTGTTGTTAGCAGCTGTAAAGAACTGAATAAGAGTTGCTGCATTTCCCAGTGAGCTTCCCCCTCCAAGACCAAGAGCATTTGCAGCATTGGTTGATGACATCAAGCCAAACAAGAATGGCTCTTCAGAATTTGTGTAATGAGGTACACCAAATCTTGCATTCTTTTGTGTTGCATCTGTTCTATTATCTGTAAGCAAGAATTCCCCGCTACCTGCTTGCCAATATGTAACTGCATCAGTTTCAAAATTGGCTGTTGAACCGGAGAAATCAAGAGTAAAGTACTTAATTCCAGTTCTATCAAATCTAAATACATCGGAGGAATCTCCAACTGTTGCATGTAGCTTTGCAGCAGGTGCTGTGTTACCAATAGCAACATTACCAGTTCCATTAGGAGCAATTAGAATGTTACCTGTTGTATCAAATCCTGAAGCGCTACCAATTGTTAATGTTTGCCTGTTTGTTGTACCGATTTGTCCGGCTCCATTGATAAATGTGTTGTTACCTGTTGTACCAGCTGAAATTGATGCTGTTGGAACACCTGAATTTACATTTATAAATGCAAATTTAGCAGCAGCGCTTGATACACCACCAACTAGTAGATCAACTGTTGAGTTCTTAGGAGCAAGAGCACCATTTGCTAGGTCCCAAAGATCAGAGTTACCTGTTCCAGGACATGTTGCCCATGTTGGAAGGTTTCCAGCAGCTTGTGATGTTAGACATAGACCTGAAGTTGATGTTGTAACTTGAGAAAGAACTCCACTTCCATTTGTTGTGAGAACTGTGTTGTTGTTTGTTGTGAATCCTGGAAGAGTTATACCTTGACCTGATCGACCAAGTGAAAGAGTTGTTGCATTTGTTGCGCCGATGTTAAGAGTGGTTGCTGTTAATGTATCAATGTCAGCTGTTTGACCACCTCGAACTGATAGTGATCCATCGTATGCGATCTTGAATCTAGTTGCTCCAGCAGCTGAAGCTGTGATGATGTCAGATGTTGTAAGACCTGTTTGGTCAACTATTAATGTTGCACGTGGGTTTCCTGTTCCACCAGCCAAGTAGTTAGTTCCACCTGCTGAATAGAATGCATAGGAACCCGCATTACCTGTTGACTGAGCTGCATTGTAGAATGCATATGAATTCGTTACTCCACCTGATGCAACAAATTGATTTGCTGCATAGAACCCATATGCACTAGTAATTGCACCAGCTCCTGCATTTGTAAATGGAGTAATTGCTCTAAATGCGTATCCTGATGTAACTGTTCCGCCAGTTCCTACTACTCCTGCTGAGAATCCTGATGCGTTTGTAACTGTACCTAATCCACCCACATTACCCACTTCTGCGTAGGCGCCTGAAACGTTTGAGTACGTTATTCCTGTTGGAGGTGAAACATAACCTGTTATATTTGCAAGATATAGATTGCCTGTTTGATTAGCATTTATGTTCGTGCTGTTTGAATGTAGCGCAAGCATAGATCTTGTTGTCGAATCTGCTCCAGACCATCCAAACTGTCTTCTATAGTTAATTCCAATATTTGCAAATGCAGAGTTTGTAATATTGATTCCACCCGTTGTTGATGCACCAATATTTAGTGTTTGCATATTTGTAGTAGCAAGTGTTCCGTCTCCTGTAAGGTATGTGTTGTTACCTGTTGTACCAGCAGAGATTGATGCTGTTGGTGTACCTGAGTTTACGTTTATGAAAGCAAACTTTGCAGCAGCGCTTGATACTCCACCGACTAGTAGATCAACTGTTGAGTTCTTAGGAGCAAGAGCACCATTTGCTAGGTCCC
>CAZXFJ010000021.1:0-19369 GCA_964640435.1 uncultured Gammaproteobacteria bacterium
TCTCCTGCACCTTATTTGTTGTTCCTAGAAGATCTGACGATGTGGTTTGTTGAATTGTTACTTCAGCGCCTGATGTTGTAGTAGGTCCCTGAACTGGAATTGGTGCTGGATTCTGATTTTGATCAGCTGATTGATTGTCAGATGCTCTCTTTTGATTAAATAAATTTCCAAACATATGGGCAGATCCGCAGAAGCGGATTATTTTAATATCTTATCATAATTTACCACCATTGGGATCCTCTTTTTTTGGTGTTTCCTCACCAAATACAGGATTTGGTTTTTCAGGTTCGTCAACTGTTCGGGTTAAGTGTCCTTCTGCAGCTGTTTCTTTCTTTGTTGTTGAAATCATAGTGCTCTCGTCTTCTTCCTTCTTCTGCATTCCTACGAGCACTTGCTTTCCAGCCTCCATCTTTGCCTTAAGGTAGGCAATAACCTCGGTCTTTGAGAACCCTCCAATAAGTAAGAATGGCAAGATATTTGCAACCATATTCATACCTTGATTTACTTGCTCAGGACTTGGAGCTGAGAGAAGAGAAATAGCAGAATTAATCTTATCGATATCATTTTTAATCCACTCTCTTCTATCAACTTCTTCCCCAGAGAGATCCTTTGGAGGTTCAAGTGTTTGATAGTTCTCAGTCCATAACTTTCTAACCTCTTCGTAGTCATCAAGTGAAACCTGTTGAACCTTGTTGACTGTAGGCAGTTGTTGTGTTGGCCCACCTGCAGCAGGAGCTGCCTGCTTATCTTTCTGCTCTTGTGCAAGAAGTGAATCAAGAAGTCCTGCTTCTGCAACTTCCTTCTGTCCTTCTGGAGCACCACTTGCTTCAAGTACTGATGCAGCAAGCTTATCTCCTGCTGCCTTTTGCTTTTCGAGCTCTTCTTTCATCTTTGTGAACTTATCACGCTCTTGTACTGTTGGGGCGCTTGCTGGGTTTGCAATCTTAGCAAGAGACTGTGAAAGCTTATTCATTTGCTCTTGCTTTGAGGTGCCAGGAACTATTTGAGAAACAGCAAGCAGGGATGATGAAACTGTTTCTGCTTGCTTACTTGCTGCTTGAGAAGCTGCCAAAACTTGAGATGCAACCACATTTCCTTGCTGCTTTTGAGATAACAACTGCTGTCTTACAGTTGTAAACTTCTCGCGCTCAGCTGGAGCTGTAATAATTGATGGGTTGGCGATCTTTGACAATGAGCTTCTTTGCTCAATTGCTTGATTGCGAACTGTAGAATTTTTCGACATCATTGAAGTCTCGTATTGAGCAATATCGCGCATCTTAGGAATTGAAAGATTTGTGAGCCTTAGAACACTAGAACTCTCTGAAACATCCGCACGGGCTGTTGTAGGCGTTTGAATCGTTGCTGCCTTATGCTGCAAGAACGGTAGAGTTCGAGCAGCACCAGCTGGTGCAACTCCAGCAGGAGGTGGAGTCTGAGGAGTTGGTGGTATTCCACCGGGAGATAAAAAGCCAAGATTCTTATTAACAAATTGCTTTAAAGCAATATTGTTTCCAAATGAAATAGTACCCAAAAAGTCTAAGAATATTTTGAGCAAAATAAAAGGAAGGATTATTACAACCCAAAGCATAAGAAGCGCTACAACGTAAAGTGCGAAGGTATCAGAAAGATTAACTGAGTTTGAGTTTGTGGGCGAATTATAGTAAATAGATTGACCTGGACCTCCAAGTAAAATATTTACTGCTGTTGGATAAACAACCTCCCCAATATTTGACTTATCAAATGGTAAAGGAATTCCAGCTTTCCAAACAACCACTAGGCCATGGAGAAAAATTGCAAAAAGTGGAGCATACAAAAGCCAGCGGAAAAATTCACCAATCCAAATTTTAGCCGTATTTCTTATTGGTTTGTAGAAAAGGAGAAGTGGGAAGACTGGTGAAATAATGATGAAAAACCAAAGTATAATTTTTCTAACAATCAAAATTCCTGTCATAACGTAGTACGTGATAGCTGTTAAACGAACTAAAAGAAGTGTAATAAACGCAGACTCATCATATTGCCCTCCATAAACCCTATACCCAGTAAAGTCTTGATAATTAAAGCCCATAAATAGAAGGTCTTTTGTCGTAATATATGTGCCGTTAGACTTTAAGAAGAAATCCTGGATAATATCGGCAACCTGATATAAAAATTGGACAAGGGAGAAAGAAAGCGTAACCAGAATAATAATAAATATAAAACGCGGCACAAATCGCATAATTGTCACATTTTGGCCACGAGTAATAATCAGAATAAAGGCTGTTGCTAGAACAAACAGCGCCATCAACGCATAAACGATATTTCTAATGATTATCCAGAAAGGTATAAGCGGATCTTGTGCATTATTACATACATATTGGTTGTCAGGGTTCTTTGCAACACAAAGCCATTGATAATTTTGAAGTGTCCAGTCTAGAAACTGCGCTGAACGAGAAGCTGTCTTTCCAACAAATGTAACTTCATCATTTTGATAGAACTGTCCTTCAGTAAAATTTTGGCCGTCGGTTGTTTGAGCATAGGAAGGTGTTTTGAAGACAAACAAAAAAGAAACAACAAAGGATAATAAAAGCAAAATGGGCAGTATTTTTCGCATAAACAATAAACTAATTAAAGCCCGGAATCTTAAGAATCTGACCGGTTATTATCTGAATAAACAAAAATCCAAAAACAGCTAGTAAAACTCCAGCTATAGAATAGAAGATAAACGATTTTCCCTTTGCAAGAGTTTCAGGATTTCCTCGAGAAGTCATAATATAATAACCTCCTATTATCATGAATAAAACAGCCACGAAAGATATGAGTCCTAAACCCCATCCATAAAATTTTTCAGTAAAGCCAATTGGATCTGTTGGCAGACATCCTAAATCTGTCGCCACCTCACCAATGGCGCAATTTAACGCCATACTTAGATCCTATCAGATTGAAAAGAATGTAACAAGGGGTTTAGTTTACTACCTGGCCCTCTTCGGCCTCTTTTTTATCATCCGTTTCCGAGTTTGGCTCGGCGTCGCCTGCTGGCTGTTCTTGACCAGCATCTTGAGGTTGACCCTGAGTGGCTCCAGGATTTTCATACATTTGTGATCCTACTTTTTGAAGTGCTTCAGATAGTGATTTTGTTTTTGTCTCAATTAGATCTTTATCGTCGCCATTTAGTGCTTCACGAAGTTGCTTAATTTCTTCTTCAATTGCGGTTTTATCCTCTTCCTTTACCTTGTCACCCATATCTTTTAGTGACTTTTCCGCTGTAAAGATAAGAGAATCAGCTTGGTTTCTTGTTTCAATTAATTCTTTTTTCTTTGCATCCTCTTCAGCATGCATTTCAGCCTGCTTTGTCATTTCCTCAACTTCATCTTTTGAAAGTCCTGTTGAACCTGTAATCTTAATTGACTGCTCACGACCTGTTGCATTATCTTTTGCTGAAACAGATAGAATTCCTGATGCATCAATATCAAAAGTAACTTCAACCTGTGGTACGCCACGTGGTGCTGGTGGAATTCCATCAAGAACAAATCGACCGAGAGACTTGTTATCTGCTGCCATTGGACGCTCTCCTTGTACAACGTTAATTTCAACCTGAGTTTGATTATCTGCTGCAGTTGAGAACACTTGAGACTTTTTAGTAGGAACTGTCGTATTTCTTTCAATTAGTGGAGTTGCAACTCCGCCAAGAGTTTCAAGACCAAGAGTGAGTGGTGTAACGTCAAGCAAAAGAACATCTTTAACTTCTCCACCTAAAACTCCTGCTTGAACTGCTGCTCCAACAGCAACAACCTCATCTGGGTTTACTGATTTGTTTGGTTCTTTACCAAAGAACTCAGTAACAGTTTCAACAATCTTTGGCATACGAGTCATTCCTCCAACGAGAATTACTTCATCGATTTTAGATTTATCAATTCCTGCATCTTTTAGAGCTGCTTTGACAGGATCAAGAGTTTTTTGAACTAGAGGATCAACAAGGCTTTCAAGTTTTGCACGAGTAAGCTTCATTGTTAAATGAAGTGGACCATTTGTTCCAACTGTTATAAATGGTTGGTTAATTTCTGCTTCCTGTGAGCTTGATAACTCAATCTTTGCTTTTTCAGCAGCTTCCTTAAGACGCTGTAATGCTTGAGGGTCTTTGCGAAGATCAATGTTGTTTTCTTTTTGGAATTCATCAGCAATGTAGTTAATTATTACTTGGTCAAAATCATCTCCACCGAGATGAGTATCTCCGTTTGTAGCTTTTACTTCATAAACTCCATCACCAAGCTCAAGAACTGAGATATCAAATGTACCTCCACCAAGATCGTACACAGCGATCATGTGAGCGTGTTTTTTATCAAGTCCGTAAGCAAGTGCTGCTGCTGTTGGTTCGTTAACAATTCGAAGTACTTCAAGTCCAGCAATCTCACCGGCTTGTTTTGTTGCTTGTCGCTGTGCATCATCAAAATATGCGGGAACTGTAATAACGGCTTGAGTAACTTTATCACCAAGGTAGCTTTCTGCATCTGTTTTTAATTTCTGCAATATCATTGCTGAAATTTCCTGAGGAGTATATGTTTTACCATCTACCTCAACAACAGCCATTCCATCACGACCTTCTTTAATTGTGTATGGAAGAAGTTTTATGTCACGTTGTACCTCTGGGTCCTTGAAACGACGACCCATTAAGCGTTTTATTGAGTAGATGACTCTTTTTGGTTTTAGAACCATTTGACGCTTTGCAACGTCTCCTACAATACGGTCAACTGGATCAACAACTGATGGTGTAACATTTCGACCCTCAGCTGAAAAGATTACTTTTGGGTTTCCACCCTCCATAACCGCATTACATGAATTTGTTGTACCTAAATCTATTCCAATTATTTTTCCCATATATTTTTTATTTTAAAATTTTTATCTTTTATATTCAATATTATTATTCTTTTTTTCCAACTTTAACTTGAGCTGGACGAACTAACTTTCCATTTAAAGTAAATCCAGGACGTAATTCTTCCAAAACCATATTCTCTTCTCCATCTCCAGTTGTTACAACTTCCATAACACTTGGATCAAACTCTTGTCCTTCTGTTTCTACTCTTTGAACACCAACCTCAGCAAGCGAGTCCTGTAAATTCTTTATAGTAATCTTTATTCCTTCATCCGTTACGTACTTTGCTGCTAAAAACAATGTATCGAATGCAGGAATAAGTCTTAATAAAAGATCCCGGTTTGCAAATTTTACAAATTCTCTTTTCTCATCGTCAAGTCTTTTCTCAAGATTCCTGTAATCTGCAACCGATCGCTTAAGCTGATTTTCAAGGTCCTCAACTCTCTCTTTTAAGTCACTTGTTTCATTTTCTTCCCCCTCTTCTTTTTCCTCAGTCTCTTCCTCTATGCCCTCGTCCTCAAGTTCTTCTTTTAGCTCCTCTTCTTGTTCATCTTTTTTTATCTTTTTGTTGTCCATTTTTTTATTTTACTTCCCAAGCTGCAACTTCCGCAAGCATGTTTCCGAAATATCGAACAATTGGAATTACATAATCATATTGCATTCTTACTGGTCCAATTATTCCAATTGTTCCAAAATGATTTCCAGGTGCTGCAAATCTTGAGAAAACAAATCCATATGGAGCAAGTCTTGCTTCATCAAAATCGTCTTCTAAAAATACTGCACAATCATTTTGAAGCTTTGATAATATTTTTTCAAAATATGTTGCATTATCAAGAATAGAAAGTAAATTCTTGGTAATATCTATGTCGTAAAACTCAGGCATTTCCAAAATATTTGAATAACCTGAAAAATAAATGTCTCCCTCGTCAGTTGATGTAACCGCAAGTGTTCGAGTTTTTGCTGCCAAGTTTCTTGTAACCTCACGTAGCAATTGCTCACGTCTTGCTCTTAAATCCCAAATCTTTTCTTTTGCTTCTACCTCATCCGCAACTGACATTTCTTTTTCCTTCATCAGTTCGTTAATGTAAAACTTAATTGCCTTACTTGTTGGTACACGACCTGCTGATGAGTGGGGCTTAGATAAATATCCAAGCTTTACCATTGCTGCCATCTCATTACGGATTGTTGCTGGGGAAACTCCAAGATCATATTTTTTCTCAAGAGTTTCTGAACCTACTGGCTCTGCGCTGTCAATGTACTCACGAACTATATTTTTTAAAATATCAATTTGTCTTGTCGATAGATCGTACATATTTTTTTCTGAGCAGAAAAACGGATTAGCAATAATATAACATGACTGCTAAAAGTTGTCAAGAGTTTTATTTGTTAAGAAATTGTATATTTGGTAAGCTAAGACCTATGCGAACTCACAAAAAATTTATTCCATACTTTTATGCATTTTTTGTAAGCCTTTTGCCCGTTATCATATTCATCTTTTTTGTAAGCCCCGATAAAACTGTGAATCTAGGAATAAATATTGGAGCTCCGCTATTTTTTTTCTTTCTAGTTTTTGTATCTCTATTTCTTCTATTTACTTTTATATTCGCGAATAGACGCAGAGGAATCCTAGGAGCGGTATTTTTTGATGGAATTTTAGTTTTAAGATCTTTTGGCCTTACAAGTCTTTATCAAATAATTATTCTACTTATTATTGTGTTGTTAATTGAATACCTATATACAAGGCGCTCTGTTCCACCGCCATCAAACAAATCCACGCTTGTTTAGCCTCGAAACCTGGCGTATAATTATCTTATGAACAAGTTTTATGTAACAACCGCAATTCCATACGTTAATGCCGCACCACACGTTGGTCATGCATTAGAATTTGTGCAAGCAGACGTTATCAAGCGTTACCACAAAATTTTAGGAGATGACACCCTCCTTCTTTCTGGTGGAGATGAAAATTCACTAAAAAATGTTCAAGCTGCAGAAAAAGCAAACTTGCCAATTCAGGAATTTATTGATGAGAACAGTAAGCTTTTTCAAGATCTAGCGAAGAATTCAAATATTGATTTTGATATTTTCCAAAAGGGAAGTGCTGAACAACATCACAAGTCATCTCAAAAACTTTGGGAACTTTGTGACAGCACTGGAGATATATATAAGAAGGAATATAAAGGACTGTATTGTGTTGGCTGTGAACAATTCTATGAACCAGAAGAGTTAAATGAAAAAGGTGAATGCTTTGAACATCCTGGTAAAAAACTTGATGAAGTTTCTGAAACCAATTACTTTTTCAAACTTTCAAAATATGAAGATCAAATTAAGAAGTTAATAGAAAGCGATGAAATAAAAATAACTCCAGTATCAAGAAAAAATGAAGTATTAGGCTTTTTAAAGCAGGGACTTAAGGACATTAGCATTTCTCGCTCAAACGAACGAGCAAAAGATTGGGGAGTTCCAGTTCCAGGAGATGACACCCAACGTATGTATGTTTGGTTTGATGCATTAAACATTTATCAATCAGGTGTAGGATTTGGTTGGGACGCGGAAAAATACAACAAGTGGTGGCCAGCGGACGTTCACGTAATTGGAAAAGGAATAATTAAATTCCATGCAGTATATTGGCCTGCATTTTTAATTTCAGCAGGGCTCAAACTTCCTAAACAATTATTTGTTCATGGATACTTTACAGTTGATGGGCAAAAGATGTCAAAAACAATCGGAAATGTCGTCGATCCAAATACATTAATTGAGCAATACGGAACAGATTCACTTCGCTATTATTTTCTGCGAGAAATTCCATCAACTGCTGACGGAGACTTTTCTGAGAAAAGACTTACAGAAATATATAACTCAGATCTAGCAAATGGTCTTGGTAATTTAGTTGCTCGCGTTGCAAAACTTGCCGAAAACAACGGCGTTGAGAATAACGAGAAAATTGAAGATCTCGAGCCACATGTTAAAACTCTGCTTGATGAATTTAATTTCTCTGAGGCGCTTCAATTTATCTGGGGTCTTATTGGAATAGTAGATGCTGAAATAAATCGCCAAAAACCCTGGGAGCTAAAAGGTGAAGAAGCTGTAAAAGTGGTTTCAGAACTTGTACATACCGTAAAAGTCATTGCGACAAATCTTGCACCATTCCTGCCTGAAACATCTGAAAAAATACTCAGTCAATTTGATGGAAAAATAAAAGCAACAGATCCTCTATTTCCACGCCTGAACGCTAATTAACTTTGGCATGACAACTATACCCAATTTTGGTATCATTAATGCACTTTATGAAGAAGAGAGTTCTTCTAGTCGTTTCAATACTATTAATTCTTGTAGGTATCTTTATATTAGTAAGAGTTGCAGCAGGAAAAGTTGCTCCTAAAGGCCAAGGCGCTCTTCAAGTTACAACAAATATTAAAGCTTCTGTCTTTTTGAATAACCAACCTATTGGAACAACTCCATTATGTCGTTGTGATCAAAATGAAACGATCGAATCAGGAACATACAATTTAAGAGTTGTTCCAGAAGATAAGTCATTAAGCGCATACACTGCAAAAATTGATATTAACCCTGGTGTCTTAACGGCAGTAGATAGAACTTTTCTGCCAGGAGCACTTGCCTCTTCATACATTTTAACGCTAGAGAAAACTAACTCTTCAAAACCCGAGATTTCAATCTCGACCGTTCCAGATCAGTCACTTGTTTCAATTGATGGAGAATCTGTAGGAGCAACGCCTTATACCAGTGACTCTCTATCTGCATCAGAACATGAAGTAGAAATAAATAAAGTTGGCTATGCAAAGAAAACAATTCGCGTTCGCGCAGTACCAGATTACAAACTAATCTTAAATGTAGTTCTCGGCACGGAAAATGGTGGAATAGATTTAATCAGCCCAGGCCCTAGTGCTTCCCCATCCGCAACTCTTACACCAACAATATCTGTTAAAAATGCAGTTAAAATTCTTGATACTCCAACCGGATTTTTAAGAGTTCGATCAACTCCATCAACGGGAGGCGCTGAAATCGGCCAAGTAGAACCAGGTGAAACATTTGAGTCAATTGACGAAAACGAAAGTTGGTTTCAGATTAAACTTCCTGATGGAAAATCTGGATGGATATCAAAGCAATACTCTCAGAAGGTCACTCAATAAAATAAAATCACTCGATAAAGTAGATAATCATTACTACAAGAACTCCCCACAGAATAACCGATGCAAGCAAAGCTCGGTCTGACAACAAAACTCGGTCTGGCGACTCACCTTCATGTTTTTCATAAATATCCTGAAGATAACGCATAAGTCCGTAAACAACTGGAATTATTGTTATCATGAGCCATTTTCTTTGAAGATAATATGGCAAGAAATCTGGTAATAAAACATCTATAGAAATTTTTATTCCTGTTGGGTTCTCAAGGAAGGTAAACAGGGAATAGAAAATGAATGTACATGTAGCAAAAATTACTGTGTATGCAGCAAGCAAAGGCTCTGAATAATGTGAAAGACTTTGCCTAATCTCAGAAAGCTTTGCCCCTTTGTATGATGATAGAAGTGTTATTTCAGAGCGTCTTTTTCCAATAGCCAAAAATAGCGAAAGACATATTGTTGTCAAAAGAAGCCATACAGAAAGGTGATAACCGGTTATTGCTTCTCCTGCTAAAATTCTCAAAATATATCCAAGAGCAATAAAGAAAATATCAAATATTTCAACTGCTTTAAATATGAAGGAGTACATAAATTGAATAACAAGATACAGAAGTGAGATTAGAAGAAAGCTTGTCCCAATAGAATTTGCCATAAAAAGAGCAAGAGATATTATTACAATAAAAATAACTTTTGCCTCAAATGTACTTACCTCTCCTGATGCAATAGGGCGTGCTTTTTTAAATGGGTGAAGTCTATCTTTATCAACGTCGACAAGATCATTAACTATATATGTTGAAGAGGAAAGAAAACAGAAGGCAATAAAACCTAGGATACTTGCCAAAAATAATTCACCATCAAACAATTGACCTCCAAATACAATGGCAGCAAAAATCGCAAAATTTTTAATCCATTGGCGAGGCCTCAGTAGTTTGAAAATATAAAATAAATGCCTGACAGTTTTATTCTGCATTGTTGTTTTTATCTAATATTTTAAGGCTTAAAATTACTGCAAAAACGACGACTATCACAGATATTATAGCAAAAAGTTTACCCCTAGATGAAAGGTTTAATGCAAAAAGTCCAAGAAGTGCTGACATTGACCAGTAAAAGACCGCAATACTCCTCTGGCTAAATCCTCGCTCAAGAAGTAAATGATGAAGATGACCTTTATCATGCCAGAATGGAGAATGTTTTGAAGCAAGTCTTCTCCCAATAGTAAAAAGACCGTCTGCGATTGGCACACCCATAACAAGAATTGCTGTAGCAAGTTTTGCCGAGGACATAATAGATAAAACTCCAATCATAAAACCAAGAATTGTTGCAGAATAACCTGGGAAAATTTTTGCAGGATAAAAATTGTAGAATAAAAATCCTAATGCTGCTCCTGCAACAATAAATGATGCTTCAGATACTAAAAAATTTTCAGCTGTCAAAACTGGAAATCGTAAAGCTGCAATTCCGATAATTACAGCAGATATACAAGCAATTCCAGGCATTTGTCCATCAACGCCCTTACTCCAGTTAAGCATGTTCATAATCCATATAATCCAAACCACAGTGATAATATTTGAAAATGTTAATGGGAAACCGAAAAGGTTATATGAAAAGTCTGAAAAATTTAAAATTCCTCCTAAAGGATTTGTAATAAATGGAATATGTATACCACCCCATACAACTAGTGCTGCACATAATATATTCCCAGCAAATCGAAGATAAGGTGACAAATCATATCGATCATCAAGTAGCCCAATAATAACAACTAAAACTCCAGCTAGAAGAATATTTATTATTGGGAACGTTAAAGGGATAAAAATTAAAACTCCAGCTAATATTCCCAAATAAATAGGTAGCCCTCCTGCTCTTGGTAAAATCTTTTTATGAATTATTGCAGGATGTTTATGCTTCTTTGGATCATCAATTAATTTAAATCTTCGAGCAAGATATATTGTCGGAGGTGTCGCTATAAGTACAACTAAAAATGAAATAAGAAATGGAAAAAATAAACTCATAATCATAACTTAAAAAACCAATAACGAAATCTGGCCGATTGCCAAAAGACCAAGTGTAATAAAAAGTAATGCGTTAAACGAAAGTATTCTTGATATCAAAGAATTTCGTCTATAAAAAACTGCTGACAAAAAATTATTCAACATAAAAACAATTATTAAAATCAACGGAATAAGAAGTATAGAGCTTGATGGCTCAAGCCTACTCTCTCCCCAAGGTCTACTATTAAGAAGAGGAATTAAAGGTGGAAGCTTTGAGAATAAAAATAAAACAAGAAGTGATAAAGAGATCAAAAGAGTTAATGATATATAAATTGATATCCTAATTAAATTGTCAGATAAAATTAAACTAAGGTTGCCTTTCATATATTTTTGAGTTATCTATAACGTACTGCAATGAATATCCATCTAGAAAATTTGAAATTGCTGGATCGTTCTTAGTTTGAATTATATACTTTGGCTGACTTTTATCAATTGCCTTTTTTGTCTCCTCTATTGCTCCAGGGTTTCCGGTTATGTGATATGCAACCACATATCTTCCAGGAGGAAGCTTCCCTGATAGTGCATAAATCTGAGAACTATCACTCCACAAAAATACATTCTCATTGTCGCTCGTTTTTAAATCAATAAAATGAGCAAGATCATAATCACGATTCATATTCTTATCAAAGGATGAACGATATTCTTCCACGCTTCCTCCGCTTATGTATTTAAAATAATTTGAATAGTATCTAAATATTTTTTTATGCACCTGAAAGTTATTATTAATCAAGAATAGAATGGCAATAACAAGTGGTATTGTTACAATCCATAACTTCCTATTCTCAATTGCTAGAGCAAGTAGAACTGTAAATGAAGGGAGCAGGACAAGTAAGTAATGTGTGTAAGGCCTTGCTGAGAAAAAAGTTGAGAAAAGCTCAAATACAAGCCATGTTAATGTCAGTACTGCAACAGGTCCAAGCTTTATTCTAAATCTAAAAATTAACAACAGAGAGATTGATAAAAGTATAATTTTTAAATAAAGTTCACCATTTTTAACAATAAAGAAATTTCCATATGCCACATATCCAACATTTTGAGAAAATGCTCCGCTTAAAAACTCAGGTAATGCGCCAACTGCAACAAAATACAAAACCGTTACAATAATTGGCGAAATAAAACCCAGAATTAATGGCTTAAAACTCCACAGGTTGTTTATTATGCTCTTTATCCCAAATCGTTTAGATTTAATCTCAATTTTCTTAGGTAATGCATAAATAAGAATGATATATATTGCGGCTATGAAATCAAATAAGGCAACAATTTTTATTAAAAATGCTAACGAAAACAAAATACCTGCAACTAAATAAAACGGAACGCTTTTTTTCTTCGCTGCAAAACAGAAATAAAAAGCCAGAAGTATTGGAAGTATTAAAAAGTTTTCTGCATTTGCAACATTTCCTTCTATTAATGGGGACCCAAAAACAAATGCAAAAAATATTGTTGGCAGTGCTATTGCCAGAGGATTCTTAAAAATTTTTCTTAAAATCGCAAATATGACAGCAACTGATAAGAAGCCAAAAATAAGAGAAAGGAGTCTGACATAAAATTGATCTCCAGCAAATAGAGAATAAATAACGTAAAGAAGAGGTGGTTTGTTATCCCAAATTTCACTATATAAAATTCTTCCCTGAGAAAGAGCCATTCCAATTACTTCATATATCCCCTCGTCTCCATACCAATATGGCTCTATTACACTTGGGATTCGAAGTAGCGAAAAAAGGATAAGGGCAACAGACAAAAATAAAGTATTTTTTTGTCCAAGAAAATCCTCAATAACTGAAGCGATTTTGCTCATGCTTTATCTGTTACGCGGTATTCAAGTCTCTTGCCAATTATTAGTTGTACATGAGAAATAAGTGCCGGCAGAGATGATAAGAAGAATCCAGAAATTGGCATTAGCATAAATTCAAATGGGAACATAAATTGTCTGAAACGCGAAACAGGAGCGCTCTTTTTAGACCTCATATCAAAGTCGACATAAATCAAAACAAACAAAGCAAACAAACAAAGAGTCAAAATAAATCCAGACATACGAGGCAAATTGTATCCAAGGCTAGTTCTACTAAAAACGGGGTTAAGCAAAACTATTAAGTTTGCAGATATTGTAATTATGTACCAGTTAACTGGCCAAAGAACGTGATCAAGCACAACGTTTGCGACAAGATATGTTTTCTTCCAGAAAGGTGCCTCACGTGCTGTCATCCACCACTTAATATAAACTGCATCATCAGAAATTCCCCATGACCAACGTCTTTCCTGATGATATTTATTCATAAGTGACTTTGTATATGTTGCGGAACGGGGCGAATCCATTGATGTTTTAAGAAAAATTGGCTCTACATTAACTCTTCCCTCGGACGCAAAAAATGCTTTAAAGAAAATTCTGTAGTCTTCTGGTATTACGTCTGTATCCCAATATCCAATGTCGCGTAACAACTTGAATGAAAGCGTATAGACCGAGTTTGGAATCAATTTCATACCCTGGATTAATAAAGATATACGCCAGAGGCTTCCAAAAAAAGCGATAATACGTATAAATGATGGAACCTGCCAAAAATTATTATATGAAACATTTGCTGATTGCCAGAATTCAAGATGAGGGGATTTTGAAGTTAAAAATTTGTATGACAAACATGCCATAAATTGTGGATCAAAAAGCGCATCTGCATCAACTGATGAAACCGTCATGAAGTTAATATCTAGCTTTTTACCCTCTATTAATACTCTGTTTGCCTCACGAGCTGCATATGCCTGGTTTGAAGACTTACCTTTTACCTCAGTTGGAACATCTGGATGAAAAGCTGCGTTAAATCCTCCAAATATTTTTCCGTATTCTTTTGCAAGGAGCTTTCCTTTTTCTTTTGCCTCAGTTTCGCGGGCTTCAAATGCAATGAAGATATAAATATTTTTTGCTGGAAAAGTTTGGTTCTTTATTGATTCTATAGTCTCACGTATTTTATTAATACTTTCTTGATATGTTGGAATAATAACCAAGTGCTTCATTTTTGAGAAGTTTGGTAAAGGTTTTGCTTTTGCAAGCCAGTCTTCTTTCTCAGCTTTCTTGATTTTCTTTGAAGCAATAAGAGCACAAACTGCTAGATTTGCTGATTTATAAAACCAGTAAACATCGAAAAACAAAATAAAGTATGCAAGTTGTACTGGAAAAAATAATGCACCCCAGAAAGGCATGGTTATTAAAAAGATTGCAAGAAGTGGAGGAAATATTTCTAAGGCCCTTATGGATTTATTTGGGTATCTTGTAAAGATTTTATTGGCAAGAGTATGCATTTTATGTTAGTTTAACTTTAAACAATTCCTCAAAATTTGAATCAGTTCTCGCTGAAAACTCAGAAAAATCTAGCCCGAGTAAATTGGCTAGAAATTCACCTACAATTATAACATTTTTGGGTTCATTGCGAGTGCCGCGAAGAGGAATTGGAGACAGAAACGGACTATCGGTTTCACATAAAATGCGATCAATTGGAGTTTTTTTTGCCAAATCTGGAAGCGCTACTGTTTCTCCAGGCGCAAGACCTTTATATGTAACATTCCCATCAAAACCAATATAAAAACCAAGATCGAGTGCGTCTTGTAAAACATCTACAGTTCCTGCAAAACAATGAAACATTCCAGGAGGATTCTGAAATTTCTCTTTATAATCTTTTAGTATCCTTATTGTATCTTCTCCTGCATGACGATTATGAATCTGTAATGGAAGTTTTAGCTCTATTGCAAGTTCAATTTGTTTTCTAAAAGTTTCTTCCTGAATCTTCTCGTCTACTATTCCATTTGACTTATACCTAAAGTAATCCATGCCTATTTCACCAATTCCAATCACTTTCTCATCTTTTGCAATTTCAGATAGTTTTTCAAGCCAATCACTTTGTAATTCTCCTTCAAATTCGCGGTCAGCTTTATCTGCATGATGAGGGTGTACACCTACAATTGAAAACATGTTATTATATTTATGTGATAGGTCTACTGCTCGTCTGCTTGACGGTATACTTGTGCCGGTATTTACGATTGATCTAACCCCGGCTTCAAATGCCCGTTTGGCAACTTCCTCCACATCCGCGTCAAACGCGTGTAAATTTAAGTGACAATGTACATCAACCATGGTTAGTATTTAGTATAGTGTAGAAAGTATTAAGTATAAAGACTAATCTTAATCCTGAAGACGAGGATCGTTTTGATAGCGGCTCACATCTTTACCAGCTTTATAATCTCCAAAATACTCCAACGCACCTTCTAATTTTTCTTTTGCCCTAAATGGACTTGAACTTCGGACAATTATTCCTGTTTCAGGATCTGTAGCTCGCCACTCACCAGTACCTGAAAGCTCTACAGGTTTGTCCTTTAATAGGACAAGATTACGAGGAGCCTCTTTCATAAAAGTATTTTAACACAATTAGCCTTTATCACTTAGAGGTATAACTAATCCATCCCATACTTCTCTATTTTTATCCATCTCATCTTGAGTTTGAAAAATTACGAGATTACTCCTAAAGTTTTCTGCTATTTCACGAAAATCTCTATACCTTCGTCTTTCTTGAGCACGCAATCCGAGCTTAAACCATACACTTCCATCAATAATATTATCTGGTCTTTCGTGGTTCATCTGAGGGATTTTAGTAGTCCATTCCCATGCCGCCCATTCCTGGCATTCCTCCGGGACCTGGCATAGCAGGCTTTTCTTCAGGAATATCTGTAACTAAAGCTTCTGTTGTAAGCACCATTGTTGCAACACTTGCGGCATTCTGAACTGCTGAACGAGTAACTTTTGCAGGATCTATAATTCCGGCGCCAAGCATTGAACCATATTCCATTGTCATTACATTAAATCCATAGTCATCAGACTTTGAGCTTTCTATTTTCTCAACAACAACTCCAGGATCCTCACCTGCATTCTTAATAATCCATCGAACAGGCTCTCCAAGTGCTTGATAAAGAATTTCAATTCCAGTTTTTTGATCTGCAACCTTTGTTGTGTCAAGTAATTTTTTGAGTGCTGCTCTTGCACGAAGCAATGTTACTCCTCCACCAGGAACAACTCCTTCTTCAATTGCAGCTTTTGTCGCAGCAACAGCGTCAATAACACGCTCTTTTTTCTCTTTCATTTCAATTTCAGTTGCTGCCCCTACATTAATAACAGCGGCACCACCTGAAAGTTTTGCGAGTCTCTCTTGAAGCTTTTCGCGATCAAAATCTGAAGTTGCCTTATCAATCTCACGGCGAAGTAATGCGATTCTGTCTGTAACGTCACTTTTCTTTCCTTTTCCACCAATTATTTGCGTGTATTCATTTGTTGAGAGAACTTTTTCAGCAGTACCCAAGTCATCAACAGTTGCTGATTCGAGTTTTCTTCCTACTTCTTCTGAAATAACAGTTGCACCAGTTAGAAATGCTATATCTTCAAGCATTGCTTTACGGCGATCACCAAATCCTGGAGCTTTGATTGCTAAAACATTTATAACTCCACGAAGTTTATTAAGAACAAGAGTCGTAAGCGCTTCACCTTCAATATCATCGGCGATGATAACAAGGTTTTTTGATACTTTTACAAAGTTTTCAAGGAAAGGAACGAGTTCTTGAATTGAAGTAATTTTTTTATCTGTTATTAATATGTATGCATCATCAATCTCTGCCTCCATTCGATCTGTATTTGTTACAAAGTATGCAGACGCATAACCCTTATCAAATTCCATTCCTTCTTTGTAGTCGATTGAGAATTCTAAACCACGTCCTTCTTCAACAGTTACAATCCCATCTTTTCCAACCTTTTTAAGAGCATCAGCAATAAGACCACCAATGTTTTCATCTTGTGCTGAAATTGTTGCAACCTTTGCAACATCACCTTCGGTTACTTTTTTACTCATGCGTTTTACTTCTGAAAGAACAGTTGAAACTCCTTTTTCAAGACCAATTCTTAAAATCATCGGGTTTGCTCCTGAAGAAACTGCTTTAAATCCTGAAGTTACAATTTGTTGAGCAAGAAGTGTTGCTGTTGTTGTTCCATCTCCTGCAACATCATTTGTTTTTGAAGCTGCTTCTTTTACAAGCTGCGCTCCCATATTTTCAAATGGATCAGGAAGCTCTATTTCTTTTGCAACAGTTACTCCATCATGAACTACACTTGGAGCTCCCCATTTCTTATCAAGCGCTACATTACGTCCTTTAGGACCAAGTGTTGTAACAACAGCATTTGCTAGCTTGTCAATTCCGTCTTTTAATTTTGCACGGGCTTCTTCCCCGTATTTTATTTGTTTTGCCATATTATTGACTTAATTTATTTACGC
The DNA here is from genome assembly GCA_964640435.1 of uncultured Gammaproteobacteria bacterium. Lineage (GTDB taxonomy): Bacteria > Patescibacteriota > Microgenomatia > Levybacterales > GWA1-39-11 > GWA1-39-11. The sequence continues at coordinate 17,330 of CAZXFJ010000021.1, forward strand.
CCTGTTTAATTCCAGCTGCCCAATTACGTTCAAGTTTTGTTGCCCCTGGAAGACCAGGCTTACTTAGTTGAGCTTTTTGCTGTGTCTTTTCCATAGCTTCTTCAATCTTTTTGTCTACGGATGCAGATGGCGCATCTGGTCCCACAAGTTTTCCTGGTTGTCCTTCGTGAATATTCATATTATTTTACGATTGCGAGTATATCTTTTTCCTCAACTATTGTCCACTCCTCCTGTTCAACCTTAACTTCATTTCCTCCCCATTTTTTGTACATTACCTTATCTCCAACTTTAACTGTCATTTGATGTCTATCTCCCTTTGGTGTTACATCTCCCTCTCCAACAGCCATAACAAGACCTACTTGTGGCTTTTCTTTTGCACTTTCTGGCAAAAATATTCCACCAGAAGTTTTTTCCTCGGCATCCAGAGGTCTTATTAAAACGTTATTAAATAAAGGTTTAATTGTTGGAACAGGAGCTGAAGTTTTTGCCATATTTACGATTAAATATTTTAACCATGGGGACAATTTTTGTCAAGGACCACGATAGAGTGCTAAATATGCTTTATATATATAAAAGGTATTTGACTTACAAAGCAAAATTGTCTACGCTATTAAAAAGCGCAATTTCTGTTGCGTTTTAATTCTGTAGTGAAACTTTTAACGAATAAATTCTTTATCATTGGAAATTTGGTCTTATTGCTTGTTGCAATCCCTGTAACACTCTTCTTTGTTCGCCAGCAACAACAAATAAGAAGTAAAGCTGCTCCTTCTTCAAAATTATATTTTGAACCAGCAACTACAAATACATCTCTTCAGTGTCAAAATTTTACAGCTGATCTTATGATTGACCCAGGTGAAAATGTCGTAACCATTGTTCACTTTTACTTAACTTATGATCCAACAAAAGTTGAAATTGTTGGAATTGAACCAAGTAGTAATTTCCAAGAAGTTCTAACACCAGCAAGTATAAGTAATGGAACAGCTGAAATGTCCGTAACAACAGGACAGGATGTATCTCGTTATGTTCAAACTGTTACAAAGGTTGCAACCATCACTTTCCAACCTAAAGCAACTGGGGATACTCAAGTCTTGATCGATTCTTCAAAATCAAGCATTTATAACCAAACGCCTGGAAATGAAAAGGGCGATGCAGCGCTCAATGTACTCTCATCTGTTCTACCTGCCAATATTTCTGTCGGTAATGGAGCTTGTGGATCGTCAACAACACTTACTCCAACAGGGGGAGTACCAAGCGGAACAATAACAGCAACACCACCTGCCGGAAATGATACACCAACAGTATCACCAACAATTGCAGCTCAAAATCAGTCACCAGTTTGTACAAGTCTTTCAGTTAGCCCTGGCGCAACAGGATCAGCACCATTCTCAGTTCTCTTTACAGGTCAAGGAAATGATCCCGACACAGCAGGACTTATAACAAAAGGAACATTTACATTTGGGGATGGTGCAACGCAGGACGTTACAAGTGGTCTTAACCTACAAAACGTTACAGTCCAAGCAAGTCACACATATTCAAATGTTGGATCATACTCTGCTTCTCTTGTCTTTACAGATAACAACAGCGGGATAAGTACATCATGTACTCAGGCGATAAGCGTAGGACCAGGATCCGGAGCTTCAGGAAGTGCTACACCTACAATTGCAACAGCAACACCAATTAGTTCAAGTGCTGCAACAGCAACACCTATCCCAACAATTCCACCTACAGGTAACTTTGCTCAAACCGTTGGTATAGTAGCAGCTGTCCTTCTAACTCTTATTGGAGGATTTGTACTTCTCGCTTTATAGAAATTAAATTAAGCTTTTAACACAGCGAGGAATGCTTCTTTTGGAACACTAACATTACCAATTGTCTTCATCTTCTTTTTTCCTTTTTTCTGAGACTCAAGCAACTTATCTTTACGAGTCCTATCTCCACCACTCATTTTTGCCAAAACGTCTTTTGAGTATCCCATTATTCTTTCTGATGCTATAATTTTTGCTCCAACTTGCGCACGAACATGAATCTCAAATTGATGCC
>CAZXFJ010000022.1:0-17687 GCA_964640435.1 uncultured Gammaproteobacteria bacterium
GAGAATTTAAATTATCCGGAACAGGACTAGTTCTTGCCACCAACCTCGATACCAACCGTGACGTCACGGTATCACCAGATGGAACTGGAAGAATTGACCTTCAGAAACCCATCATAAACTCATCAGACTTTGGAAGTCTTTCACCTGGCGCCGTTCAATTTGATGATAAGGTAGCCATTCAGGCAACAGAATCGGCTGTTGCCGCTTTCATGATAAACAACAACACAACTGGCGGAGATATCTTTACTGCTTCATCCTCAGGCGCTACTCGCTTTACCATTGCCAATAACGGTGATCTCTCAATCCAACCCGGTGCTTTAATTGATACGTTAGGCTTTGGAACCTTAAGCATTGGTAAAAACAACGCCACCACCCTCTCGCTTGGTCGAGGTGAACAGAAAATAGTTCTACCTGGCTATACAAATTCTGGTGGAATACTTTATACCAATGGAATTGGAGAGCTTGCTCAGATAACACCCGCTGAAGAAGGAAAGTGTCTGATCTCAAATGGATCTCTTGCTCCATATTGGGGAGAATGTAAAGATCAGTTTTTCCACTACAACCAAGGCGCACTTGCCTTTAACAATCTTAAAGGAGACTTTTTAATTGGTGGTGAATCAACTTCATCTGCAAAGTTTGCTTTCTATAATGTAGCAAGTGGTGTCCCAACAGCAGCAATTCACGGAAACCTAAATGTCCTAGCCAACAACGGTGTGGATGGACGTCTTGCCATTGGAACAACCGATCCACAGGCACTACTTCATGTTAAAAGCTACCAGGATACAAGCGTGTTAAGACTTGAAGATCAAGATGGAACCTGTGAGCACAACCCTGAGGCAGGAGTTGAAATAGTTTCATGTTCATCTGATGAAAGACTTAAAACTGATATAGTTGACGCAACAGGCTCTCTATCAGACTTAATGAAATTTAAGATAAGAGATTACATCGTCAAAGCTTCAGGACAGAAAATGACTGGAGTAATTGCTCAAGAAGTACAACAGATTTTCCCAGACATGGTCCACACTGATTCAAAAGGTTACTTAATGGTAGAAACACCATCAATCTGGAAAGTTGTTTTAGGAATTCAAGAAATCGCAGCAAGCCTTGTTAACTTCTCTACCAACTCACTTGCTGTTGCAACAGACAATGTTACTATTGCTGGAAAAAATCTTAACGACTATATAGTTGATGTTGTTCAGAGAGCAACAGACAACGGACAAATTATTGTAAGAGGACAAATCGTCTCCCCTCTTGCGTCCATTGATGAACTTAGAACAAATATTATCTCACCAATTGGTCAAGACAAAATTAAAATAAATGGAAAAGTTGTAATAGCGAATAAAACACCTGAAGCAACAAGTTCTCCTGTCCTTGAGGTTGACGGAGATGCTTCTATTTTAGGAGAACTATCTACCAATAGTCTTGAGACAAATAACTTACAAGCAACAGATGCAACAATTTCAGGAACTCTTTACGCAGATAACATTCAGGCAGGAGCAATTAATGGTCTTGATGAAAAAATTGCTTCTGCTGCAAGCGCCCTTGCAAGCAACCAAGCAAGCCCAAGTTCTGAGCTTATTGCTTCAATTATAAATACTAAATTGTCAGAGCTTGAAGCTGCCCTACCTATATATAGTACTACTACAATAGACGTTTCAAATTTGTCAGCAAACTTTGGAACATTTCGTGATGGCCTAATCGCACTTGGTCCAGCAACCTTTGGACAGGCAACATTCTTAGATGGTATTTCAATTGGAACAAACTTTATCCTTGGACAAAACTCTATTGATACACTTGGTCAAACACTTGAAATACAACCTTTAAAACAAGGAGCAATTTCACTTATGGCAGGGGCTGTTAAAATTGATACTGATGGAAATGTTAAGTTTTCAGGTGATGTAAAATTTGCTGGGAATGTTGAAGTGTCTGGAAAACTTTCCGCTGAAGTAATCTCTCCTCTTTCAAACAAGAATATTGTGATTGCAGATGACCGCGTTGCAAGTGATTCAGCAACAAACAATAATTTAGTAGATGTAAGAGGATCAATTACAGCTTCAGGCTCTGCAACAATAGGTAAACTAAACTTATCTCTTGTTGAGCCAGCTTATGCTGTATCTGATATTGAAGTCGTAGCAACGGGTTCTGCGGGAACCGCTACCATTAAGCGCTACCGAACAGAGCTTACAATTGACAACCCAAATGTCACGGCTCGCTCACTTATATATATAACACCTGTTGGACCAAATAATCAGAGCATCTACCTACTTCGTCAGGTTGCAGGTAAATCATTTACAGCGGGCGTTGGTACTCCTGCCACAACTGACATGAAATTCAACTGGATAATAGTAAACTAATTCTTAAGCTTTTTCTCAGTTTCAGATTGTTAACTTAATACATACAAGAAATGATATGTTGACAAATAGATTGTTTCTTTGTTAAAGTTTTAAATACTCAATTTTTTGAATTTATGAATAAAGATACAAGTAGACTTATCGATAACATATCTACAGTAGTTGTAGCACTAACTCTTTTCTTACTTCCTACTCTTTTCTTAACTGCTACAACAGATTTTTTCGTAATTCCAAAACAACTTTTAATAATTGGATCAACAACTCTTCTTCTCATTCTTTGGGGAGTAAGACAAATTGTTGAAAAGAAATTAACTATCAATGCAAACCCTCTTAATCTTCCAGTTGCAATTTTTGGTGTAGTAGTTTTAATATCAGCAGTTATTTCTCAAAATAGATACGACTCTCTTATTCAAGCTGTGCCTGTTGCTTTTGCTGTTCTTCTTTTCTTTGCTATTGTTAACTCAGTAAGACAAACAAAGGCTTTTGGAGTTGTTCTTGGTGGACTTGTTCTTGGAGCTGCAGTCTCAGCTTTAATTACTGTCGCTTACTACTTTAAGCTCTACTTCCTACCTATCCCAGCAATTCAATCTCCAGCTTTTAATACATTTGGATCAATTGTTCAGCAACTTATTTACCTTCTTCCTATTCTTGTCTTCTCAGTCTTTTACATTGCACGTGAAGTATCATTCCCTAAAGTACGCATCCCACAACAACTAAAAACAAACCTAGGCTTCTTCATCCAAGCTGTTGCTGGAATCGTAGTGGTTGTTGGCGTTGCTTTAATCATCTATGAAATCGTATTCTCACCACAAAAACCAATAGTTCTTCCATACATCTATGGATTCCAAATCGCATCAGCTGTTATTACTCAGAATGCAGAAAGATTTGTCCAGTCCCTTCTCTTTGGATCAGGTTACGGAACATTCTTAGTAGACTTCACACGTTTCAAGCTTCCAGCATTTAATCTTGAAACAAGCATTTGGAACCTTTCATTCTCATTTTCATCATCATACTTTCTAGAGCTTATCTCAACAACAGGAATTCTAGGTGCTATCTCATTTATATTCATGATTGTTTCAGTAATAAGAACAAGAACAACAAGAAGCCCACTCTTCTTCTCAATAGTAATATTGTTAATATTGGCTTTCGTTCTTCCTTTTGCTTACCCATCTGTAGCACTTCTCTTTGTTCTTCTCGGTATTTATGTTGCATACCTTAACCTTGCATCAGATCGACGAGTATATGATGTAATCCTTTCAATCGTTGCTGCTAAAAATGGAATGTTTGCTTTCGATGTAACACCTGAAGATGAAGTAAAAAGAAAGAAAGAAGGACCAATCCTACCAATTCTTGTCTTCATAATACTTATAGTAGTACTTGGATTTTCAGGATTCTACACATTCCAATTTGCTTCATCAGATGTAACATTCACACAATCCCTTCGTGCTGCTCAAGCGAATAATGGTCAACAAACATACCAACTACAAGCACAAGCAATCAACACATTCCCATACAGATCTGACTATCACAGAATCTTCTCACAGGTAAATCTTGCTCTTGCTAACTCAATCTCACAAGGTATTCCACAGGGTTCCTCTCCTTCTGCGCAAGTACAACAGAATGTAGTCACATTACTTCAACAAGCTATTGGCTCAGCAAGAAATGCTGTAACCGTAGCACCATTAACTGCTATAAACTGGGAAAACCTAGGTCAAATTTACCGCTCACTTATCGGTGTAGGACAAAATGCAGATCAATTTGCAGTCGCTTCCCTCAATCAAGCTATCGCTCTTGATCCATACAACCCACAATTATATGTAGAACTTGGTGGAATCTACTACCAATTGAAACAATGGGATCAAGCACAAGCACAATTCCAAACAGCAATCTCACTAAAACGTGACTACTCAAACGCATACTACAACCTTGGACACGTTTTGGAAGAAAAGAATCAACTTGCAGATGCACTTAGCGTTTACCAAATTGTAAAACAGTTGTCTGGTGACAACAAGGCTAACCTTGAAAGAATTGACAGCGAAATTGATGCTCTACAAGCAAAGATTGGTAACAATGGTCAGGCAACAAACAATCAAAACGTAACACCTGAAACAGAAGATCAAACACCACTTGATGTTAATGGTGAACCAACAACAGCACTTCCAACACAACAACCTCCAATCAAGATTTCTCCTCCTCCTGGAGAAGAAGCAGCTTCAAAGTCAGCAAGATAAGCAATTTAGTTAAGAGGTAGCAAGCTCAAGACCCAAAATTGAAAGATTATTTCTGATTCTTCCTATTGCAACTCTTCCGACTCTGCTTTCTTCCAGTAGCTCACTTTCTGTTCTCATTGCAAGGCTCCCTGCTTCTTGTATAGAAGGTAAACCACTCCAAATAAACAAAGATAAGGTATTTTCTATTATTTGAGGTGCTATATTCCCCATACTTCTAGATCCTACCCTAGATAAACTATAGTAAACTGCTGGTGATAAATTTAAATCTGATAATGATACTCTTTCGCTCTCATTGAACTCCATTTTTTCAATAGATTCACGTTCAGATTTAACTATAAATTCATAAAGCTCACCAGGGTGTGGATATTGAGAATATTTGTATCTCTGGGCTAGTTCTAGAATAGTGAGGCCCATGTGAGGCGTTGTTTCGAGCACTTCTGAAGCAGGTGTATTTCTAGTCTTTTCAACTTCTTGAAGATACTTTTGCCTCAACTCACTCCCACGATTACCAACTTTTCCCTCAATTCCAGGTTCCAGAATTACTCCACCTTCTTCAATAAGGCGTCTTGCCTGCTTAATAGCAAATTGCTGTACCTCTCCTTGGTTTTCAGGCATAGAGCCTAATCTATCGAACTCACGAAAAATCATTTGAGGCTATTATAGCACAGAGGTTTAATTTAGAACGCTTAGAGGGTTAATATTTCCACCTCCACCACGTACTTCAAAGTGAAGATGAGGTCCAGTTGTTCTTCCAGTCATACCAATCCATCCAACAATAGTCTTTCCAGCAACAACAGTTGATCCAGCAGATACGTTTACTCCCATCATATGAGCGTAAAGAGTTGAATAACCGTTTGAACCTGAAATGATAACGTGAATTCCATATCCACCATTCCATCCACTTGTGTAAACCTGTGATACTACTCCATTTGTAGCTGCAGCAATTGGTGTTCCAATTGGACTTCCTAAATCAAGACCAGGGTGATACCAAGAGTAACCCTGGTTCAAAGTACCGTGAATTGGCCACGTAAATCCTCCTCCAGTGATAGCAACAGGCCCAGTTGCTATATATGTAGGTCTTACATATGTAGGAGCTTTTGCAGGGGGTACTCCATCAGGAACAATTAAGATCTCTCCTTCAACAAGTGAGAATGTTTGTGGGTTAGCAAAGTCATTAAATGGAAAGTCAACGATTCCCTGAGCATCAACCTTATATTTCTTAGCAATTGTGTATACAGTGTCTCCTCGTGCTACTTTGTGAGCAACTCCCGTAACAGGTAGAATCTCAAGATTATCTCCAACACTAATACTGTCTGAGTTAAGATCATTTTGCCATTTAATTGTTTCCGTTGATACTCCAAACTTCTTAGCAATCGTAGACATAGTGTCTCCCGGTTGTACTTTATAATTAATGATCTTATCTCTTGGCTTTTCTGATGCCTTTGTATCAAAAACGTCTGTTGTGGTAAGCTCTGATGATTCGGTAGCTGCTTGAGCAAAGGAAAGATTCTGACTCTGACCAAAAAGGTTACTATCTGAAATAAAGGGAGACACAACAATCCCTATTGTGAGTACACTCATGGCTGAAATGTGCAAGAAAAGACGGTTCTTGCGTCCACGCTTTATAAGTACTCCATGGACAAGATTACCTTTTAACCCTTCAAATACGTTTGAGAAGAAAAGGATTTTATCCTTAAAATAGATACGAAGGAAGATAAAGAAGTGCTTAAGTTCAAAAAATAGACGTTTAAAAAAGCCAGATATTTTCAGCATAAAAAGACGGGAGAACTGCCTTTGAAGAATTCAGTTTACTAAAAAAGCGAGGCTAAGTCAAACTTAAATGCTTATTCTTTAGGAATCGCGAGGCTATCAAGAAACTCTTTGTTATCTTTTGTCTTTTGAAGTCTTTCGATTAATACTTCCGTTCTCTCTTCAGGGTTTAATACATCAATCATACGACGAAGAAGTACTACCTTTTTATATACATCTTCGGGTAGAATTCTTTCCTCAGCACGTGTTCCTGAACGCTCAACGTTAATAGCAGGGAAAATTCTGCGTTCTGCAAGTTTGCGGTCCAAGTGAACCTCCATATTACCTGTACCCTTGAACTCTTCAAAAACAAGATCATCAAGGCGAGATCCTGTATCAACAAGTGCTGTTCCAATAACAGTAAGTGATCCACCCTCTTCACAGTTACGTGCTGCTCCAAAGAATTTCTTCGCAGGATACAAAGCTGCTGGGTCAAATCCTCCAGAAAGTGTTCTTCCTGATGGATCAATTGAAAGGTTGTACGCACGTGCAAGTCTTGTAATAGAATCAAGAAGTACTACAACATTAAGTCCCTTCTCTACCATTCTCTTAGCACGCTCCATAGCAATTTCAGCAATTCGTGTTTGAGTTTCAGGGGACTCATCAAAGTTTGAAGCAACAACTTCACCCTTAACGCTTCTTGATATATCAGTTACCTCTTCGGGTCGCTCTCCAATCAAAACTGCCATTAAATGAACTTCAGGAAAGTTTGCTGAGATTCCAGCTGCTATATCTTTCATAATAGTTGTCTTACCAGCCTTTGGAGGGGACACAATCATTCCACGTTGACCAAATCCAATTGGAGCAACAAGGTCAATAATACGAGTTGATAATGGGGTTTCACCTGTAGCCAAAATTACCTGCTTTTCAGGATATATTGGTGTTAAGTCATCAAAATGAGGTCTTTTTAAAGATTCTTCAGGTGATTCACCATTAACTTTTTCAATTTTTAATAGTCCAAAGTATCTTTCGTTATCCTTTGGAGGTCTTCCTGTTCCCTCAACTAAATCTCCACCACGAAGCCAAAAACGTCTAATTTGTGAAGCTGAAATGTATATATCGCGGTCTGATGCGCGGAATTTGGGACGCAGGAATCCATGTCCTTCATGCTGAATATCAAGAATTCCAGATACAGGAACTGTTACTTCCTCTTCTGGCTCACGGTCATAACGATCAGATCTATCATAACGGTCTCCTCCACCACGATCATAATTATCTCTTGAGTAACGTGATGGTCTTGAGTATCGTCTTTCTGAATAATCTGAACGAGAATATCCTCGGTCATCTGAGCGCTGCTCTGATTTCTCTTCTGTTGCGGGTTTTTCCTCGCGTACTTCTTCTTTTACAGGAGCGTCTTTTCGTGCTTCCTCTTCAACCATAGGAGAATCTGAGGTTTGCACCTCTTCTTCAACACTTTGAACTTTCTTTCTTGTAGGCATACTTCTGTTTAGATTAAATTTATGGGCGAGTTACTGAAAATTGGGAAAACTGGACTCGAGTCTCGAGTCTTGCTTATGAAGCAAAAATAATTATCCCATGCCCACTACTTTTTGTCAAGATATTAACTAAATAAAAATATGCTTGCACAGTAAATAATACTTTTATATAAAATGACTGAGAGAAAATATAAAGTAATGATATTTAAAGTAAAGTAAAATATCATTCCACTTTCATGCCTGAATCAAACTTGACAAAGTCCTATAGTTATGTTATCCTCTGCAGCTAATATGCTTAAGTATTAGTACTTAAGCTGTACTTTAAAAGCTTTAGTATTTCACTTAACCAGCTACCCCTGGCCTCTAAGCACCTGTCCGCTTCAGAGCCTGAGACTGCCACTCGCAGCCTCACTTTATGGACAGCTGGTTTTTTTGTGCCTAAAATCAAGTGTTTAGTCACCGGGATAGTGCGTGCTGGATGGTTATATCCTACGCACTATTTCGCTGACTAGCCTCAAATTGGCTTGCCAGTGGAACATAACTTAGGAGGTCAAACAATATCATTTAGCCATAAAGCACGGCTAAATGAGGAATTTCACTAAATAAGCGGAATTTGCCACCGATATAGGCAAAACTAAGATATTTGCACATTAAAAGATAATACTAGGTTAAATAAGCAATTTGGAGTCAAATTATGCCCATCTTGTGGGTAGCTTTATGCTTTATTCGACCAGCGTAAAGCTGGAAAGCACAAAGCTACTCATAAAGAAAAACATAAGGAGACCCCGCTTTGAAGACTATTGGTAAGCTTGACAGAACTGGTATTGTGGCTATAATCATCGGCTTGGCAGTATGCATGAGCACCGTTGTTTGCAGAAGCGAACAAGCTGTGCCTACTCCACGCCCAACTTTTATACCACCCACCAGGGAAGCTACGGCAACTCTGAGACCCACAGCTACACCTCCTCCACCCGCAACACGAGAAGACAACAAACTTCTCTACGGCGGTGTTGAGGTTACGCACGTACTCTCTTGGCAACTTTTATCCAAGAAAGGAGTACGAGTTGAGGAGCTCACCGACCCAACCCGAACTTTCTTTGTACTGAAGGCTCCAGATATGGACACTGGTCTGTATCTTGGTTCATTCAGCTACAATGTAGTTTTAGGCAACATTTATTTGTTGTCCGATCCTACAACAGAAACCCGAGTTGAGACAGAATACCGCCATAGCTGCCTTGAGTCTGCATACAAATTGTGCCGTTGGTACGAGATTGAGGTCATAATTGAACGTGGCCAAATCGGATTCCTCACGCACGATCTAGGCAGACGCGACGAACTACTGAAGTAAAGCACGAGATTCAAGCAGGAGATATAAAAAATGAGCTTTACAACAATTGTCCTGGTCATCATTATGACCGCTCTCCCGATCTGGGGAGTATCGCGCTTCTTGCGCACTCCTCTCATTCGGAAGGGGAAATTCGGCTGGTACACATCTGCCGTCATCTACCCTCTATTCGCCATCACATTTTGGCGTTTGAGCACTGATCTCGGGCTGAATTTCAGCCTACGGACATGTGCGCTCGTGGCTGCATGCTATGCAGTCGTACACCTGCTCACCTTCATTGCAGAAGGTATGAATCCATATAACAATAGAGCCTACGGACTTGCAGTCGCTTTTCCGTTTTGGTTCTTCGTTGTTGGAATTCCTGTCTCCGTGACAGCTGATATGCACGCGAGCAGTACTTCGAGTGCAACTACGGTCCTAATGGCAGTAGCAACATTGGGAACTTTTGTTCCCTTTGGAGTATATAAACTCATCGTCTGGCAACCAATAGTTCGGAAGGTCAAAAAACCTGCGCGATCTGGTCCACGCACGATTAGTTAAAAGAAGGAGTTTGTAATGGCTAGGTCAAAAAAAGGCGATCTGACCTATCTGGATTTCATCAAGTTTGTCATAGGCGCAACTGTTGTACTTACCGTCCTGGTCATCATTGCGTATGGAGGCAAAAGCTCTGAGGGAGATGACTCTCCCAACTTCAAGTCTGCACCAACACCCATTACGCGCTCAAGGTAGTAAGAAAACAATCTGAGGCAGAATTCCAACAGTCAACTCAACCTAGTCAGGCTAAGCACAAGCCTGCATCCTCGAAAAGAGGAAAAGAATTCACCATATAGCGGTGAAAGTGTTGTCTTAGTCCGGGGCTTCTGTGATTCACAGGGCCCCGGGACTTTCACTACTCTACGGGAGATTATTTCGAAACAATTCGAGATAACTTTTCGTTGATTAGACTTGAAATTGAAGTAATCATATAGCTTGATTATCGATAAATTGAGGCTATAAACGAAGACAAGTTAGCACATTAAAATTTCTTTAGGTTTTTATAAGTGGATAGCTTTATGTTCCTATTATATATAGGAATATTGAGCTGTCCACTTGGCAGTAAGCACGTTTTAGGCTTATAAAGGAGCCCCGCGATGATCACTGGTACTATTATGAGTTTTGGTCAGGATTTAGGCATAGGGCATATTCAAGGAAAGGATGGAAACATATATTTTATTCACGTAAATGACGTGAGCAAGGCTGTCTCCACTCCCACTCCGCGCATTGTCCCGAAAGAAAGCCCCAACCTAGTTGCTCTAGCCAGCAGCTTCGTCTGGCCTCAAGCTGGCGATGAGATCGCTTTCGAACCTGCAACGAGCAGCGGTGGTGGAATCAAGGCATGTCCTTGGGTTTACCAAGCTGAAATCGACAGGCTACGAGGCGACGCACCGTCAATTTACACCCGGGATGAGGTGCTTGACTACGTCTATTCACCAGCAGAGGTGAATTTTGACCTCAAGCATGGTCCAGTTGACGAAACTGGACGGTATGAGGGTATCTTCGCAAGATACCTTTTCTCCGGCTACGGCTGGATCATCTATTTTGACCCTGAGGGCAAACTCTGCGAAATCTACGCTCACATCTCGGATCGCTGCCTCTTCGGCATCGACGCCGAGGCAAATATGGTTTACTTCGAACCGAGGAAAACCATCTATGAAGAGATTTCGCCGAGAACCGGCGATCGTGTCACCCTCCACCTTGGCTTCGAGCCTAAGGGGCCGCGTGCGCGCCCATGGGGTTTCCAGTTCGACTGGGATGCTGCAGAGCGAAAGCTCCGCAATCTCAAACAGTAACTTTTGCTCGCCAACTCATCAATATACGAGGTGAATGATTTTATGTACGGTATCAAGCGATTCACACTGGGACAAGGCAGGTCATCCGTAATCGGCAGGAAGCCTGAGGATGACGCCCTCGAATGGCTCAACAACAACTCAACTGCCTTCAGGCCAATCAGCCTGACCAAAAACGGCAACGAGGTCCTCGTACTCTATGAAGGGGTACAAAGACCCATCGAACCTGAAGAAAACAACTTGTCAGAACCCCGCTTCTAGCGGGACTATCCCGGGGCCACATTTTTCGTGGCCCCGGATTTACACTAATCAATAAGAGCTTGCCTAATAATCAGGACAGGTTATTAGGCAGACTTTCGTTGATTAGATGCGATTCAACACAGATCCATAAGCATTGGGCTGCGCGAATCAATTCAAGTCTACGAAGTACATTAATAATTGAATTACTAGCAAGGCATATAGCCTTAAGGAGGGATGTCAATAGAATTTCATTAACCATGCCTACCCCGCTTTAAGCATGAAGGAGATACAGATGCCGCTTACGTTTAAACACGGTTTTGCAATCGGAGCCGCGATCTTCATGATCTTGACATACGTCGTCATGAGCTCGCAATCATCTCGGAAAGCAAGCCCCGAACCGGTCCAATACAGGCCAATTTTTGCGCCGGTTTCAACTCACATCTCTGAGGTATCGTCCACGCGGATCGTACCAAACAATCTCCCAACACCAGTTCGATCTCTCTACCCGGGATCATCAGATACCCAGGTAAATAAGTTCTAGAAAGGATAGTTGGTACATGAAACTTTTTAGTCGCCGGCAGGAGCCAAGACGGCCTCGCATCGTTCGTTCATACGAAGATGAGTCTGAAGAGGTAGAGGCTGAACAGCTTCAAATTGAGCCTGATGAACTCAGCGTCTTCGACGAAGAGAAATACAATCAGGTAATCTTGGAGCTCAGAGAACAAATCCAACAGGCCCAGGGTCACGTGGCCAGCTTGCCGGAGGGCCCTTATACGCCGGATCAGGCAACAACGATCCGGCAAGAAACCATGATGATCAAGGTCTGTAGCTACTTTGTCTACAGCCTGGAGGTTGCCATGGAACTTCACAAGGAGGTTGATGAGGTTAAGGAAAGGATGGCAACCCTGGAGGCTGAAAACGAGGCTTTCAGAGCCGAATTTCCACCCTTCCAAGAGGAAGAAACCAAGCTAGCCTAGTAATTCAATTACGTACCCCGCCTAACGGCGGACCAGTCCCGAGGCTAGTTACTAGCCTCGGGATACCTAATTTGCCCCAAAAAGGCCATTTTTAAACCCTTTTTCTTACTTATTTCTTACACTAAATACAACCTATAATATTATAGTTTATGTGTAGATTTAGCTTCATTTTCTGACGGTTAACTACCATTTAATAACCTACAAAATGACGTCCTATAGCACTTGACAATTGCTCTGCCATATGCTAAAATCCCAAAATTGACTTTCAGAAGTCAAAGATATATTAATTAAACATGAAAAAACTTTTCGGTCTTATAGTAATTCTAACTTTCGCCCTTCTATCTGCAGGTTCTGTTAATGCTGCAGGATATGGATACGGACAATCTACATGTGAAACCATCTATGGTGGTGGAGAAGTTTGTAACAAAGAAATAAAATTCACCATTAATAAAATGGTTCAAAAACCTACTAAAGGTGGAGAATACGTTGAAAACCTTACAATCAACGATACTAAATTTGCACCAAGCCAAAACGTAAACTATAAAATTGTTATCACAAACACTGGTAAAGAAGATATTACTAACCTTAGTGTTGTTGATAATTTCCCACAATATGTGAGCTTTGTTAGCGGTGTTGGAACAGCAAATGCTGGCGCATCTGAAGTTAACTTTGTTATCCCATCAATTAAAGCTGGTCAATCAGTTGAATATGTTTTAACTGCAAAAACAGCTGACTTTAACACTCTTCCTGCAAATCAATCTGTTACTTGTGTAACAAATAATGTAAAAGCAACATCAACAAATGGTGCAACAGCAGCAGACTCTTCACAAATTTGTATTCAAAAAGTTGTAACTGCAACTCCAACACCTGTTATCTTTGATAAACCTACCGTTAAAACTGTTCCAGCTACTGGACCAGAACTTGGAATCCTTGCTGGACTTATCCCAACAGGACTAGCTGGATTTTTCATCAGAAAAAAAGCTAACTAATCCCCTACTCCTAAGGCAGGAGAAAGCAGTTTCAAGCAGTTTCCAATCTCCCTAAATTAGATCCCAACCAACCTTGAAACTTCTCTCTCCGACCTTAATAAAGGCGCGGATTTCTAGTTTAATAAATTAATTTTAGTTTTAGTTAAAAGCATACTAATAAACTAAATGAAAGTTTTAATAACTAGTTGTTCTTTAAAAAGGTATACAGGAAATTTTATCTATTCACGTAATCTGCTTTTATAAATGGATGAAGGATAGGTAATAATTTTAATTGGTTTTTAAATTTTTCTTTACTTGTACTTCCTATATTTATTAGGAGATTCAAGCGGGGACATCGCGTACCATATGTTGAAACTGCGTATGGTGCGCGTTTTACCCGTTTGAATTACAAAACAAGGAGCGAGCAAATGAACAAGCCCCGCATTGACTGGGATCCAAAGGAAAAAGCAGGTGACCTCTTCTACTCCGGTAGCTGGGTCTACCACTTCTTCCGCTCAGTTCGCGAACAGAACAAAGACGTCTTTGACGTCTGCGTTATCATCGCAATGACTTTTACCGTCCACCTTTTGTTCAAGCCACCGCGCGAACAAACGGACGAGAAATAATCGGCAAGCTTTAGTTCAAGGAGATTTGACCAAGCATGGAAGCAACAGCCCCGCACGAGGTTGATAAACCTCAAGAGAAGAATGGCAAAAAGGCTGGACATCAGTCTCGGCCTTCAACCATCTCTTCTCAGAAGACTGTGCAGGCATCTCGCAGGCGCAGACTTCTTCGCCGCCCTCAAAAGCGGTAACCTCTTCGTGAGGTGAACAAGAAGGATATTCCAGACGAAGAGCTCGATGAGCTCATCGAAGTTGCAAAGATTGAAATCAGACTTGAGAAACTCAGGGCTGAACGAAAGCTCAATCAGCAACTCAACGGTCACACTCTTCCGCCACCCAGAAAACAATCTTGGTGGCGACGAATCATGCTCTTCAAACCACGTGGTATAGGTAAGAAATAAAAGGGTCGCAAGACCCCAACAGTGCGTGTCTGCCCGTCTATTTGACGGTAATAAAACAGCATGCGCTTTCCACCCAATGCCCTAAAGGAGGATTTAGGCTAGGGAACAATCTAGTAGGAAGATATGCCAAGCAACGGCACCTGCTAAGAGAATAATAGTTGCTCTTTAACGCGAAGGAGGTGCGCTATGCGCTCACTCACGATTGCGTTTGCCGCTTTGGCGGTACTTTTCCTTTCTGCTTCGACTGGCGCTCAGAGCGCTAGCCAGCAGATCGCTGCTCCGACAATCAACACCGCGTTGGTTGCGAACAGCAACATTCAGACTGCGAACATCGTCGTCGATGCAGCTCCTGTTGTCGAGACCGCCCTTCCGGCGGTTCTTGTCGACCGAGTTGACTGCGCACAGATTCGTCTTGACCCTGACTACCGCTCGGACAACGAGCGACTCTGGTTCCTGACCAACTGTGTCCTGCGTGTGGATGCGGCTTACGCTCTTCAGCTTCAGCCCCTGACCACCATTGCGACTCCTACCTGGGCCACCGCCCCGGTTGTTGTTCAGACGGCCCCGGTTCAGACCGCGCCGTCAACTGCCTCTGCCCCTGTGCAGAAGGCTACTCAGTCTGTTCAGACCGCGCCCGTCCAGGCTCAGGCCCAGACATACCCTGCGCCGGACTACTGCAACAACACGTTCCCCAGCTTCGCTGTGGGCGTCAAGCAGACCATCACTGGCTGCTATCTCATCGGCGATGTCCAGCTTCTCGAAGGCAACGAATTCGTACGCAAGTACGACAACGACGCCTCGACTGGTCTTATCACCGATTGCATGACTCGCGTCTGCACGTTCATTCCGGACTTCGCAGGCGCTAACGCGTCATCGCGGTCAATCCAGGACTTCAACAGCCGTGAAGGCTGTGGTCCAGGTTGCCGCTTCACCACTGTGCAGCAGGTTCCTTTCGAGGCATCCTGCAAGCACGAGGGCTTCTCACTGCTTCCACGTGCACGTGAGAAAATCGAGATGGGTTGTACCGTCTCAGGAGACATCAGTGTAAACACCGATCCCAGTGGGGGTGGTGAATACACCAAGCTCTACGTGGATGGCAAACCAGCCACTACCGGCACGCTCTACACCTGCAAAAACAAAACAGGTTGTTGGATCATGGCCGGTGAAACTTGGGGAGCAAGTGTTTCTGCCGATACGGCGGACAACATTGCGGCTGGCATGCGAAACCACGGCTGTGTAAACGGCTGTTTGGTCGTCAACCGCAACTAGACTCCCCTACTATTGGAGAGGTTAGATACCTCAAGTATACAAGTAAGGAGTTACTTTCGTGACTAACACGAATAACGACAACAAGGAGAAAAAAGGGGGATTCCCCTGGATTCTCCTGACTGGCATCGTGGTAACAGTCGTTATCGTTGCCATCATCGTCGCCGCTCTCACCTCCGGAGGTGGTAACACCTCTGACCAGGATGAGCTCGACCAGGTTCGCGCAGACGCTACGGCAACTGCAAAGGCAGCAAGCACGTCCGACGCACCGTCGGCTACGCCCACTGCCAAGCCTGCTACTTCCGCCGCTCCGGCTTCCACCGGATCGACTGTTAAGTCAGGCCGTGATTCGAACCTACCTGAATGGCTTGGATCCGAGTGTAAGCTCGCTCCCTCCATTCCCGGGGTGAAAGAACGCGTTCAGACGACCTACACGGCGGCTGACTCGCTCGCTTACCCCCAGATGCTTCCCGCCGACCCGAATCGCAGCGGCGAGAAGTTCCCGGACAGCAACCCTGTCGCCTATGGTCACTACCCTCGCGTCGGTTACGACGTGAGCTTCCAGAACGGCGACTACTTCGAGGACTGCTTCGGAGACACCGACGTCCCCCAGTACTACTGGCGGGTCGAAACCACCGGCTACTTCTGGATTCCTGAATCCAAGAAGACGCCCGATGGCGGCATCTCCTGCATGGCCGACGAGCACAAGGGATGCGCTCTCATCATCATCAACCACTTCGGACCCACCATGAAGATCAACGGCGTCTACGACGACAATGGCTTCACGGTCGCTGGCCCCGTGTGGGACATGAGCTCACCGGACAAGGTTACTGCAGCGGCGCAGGATCTGGTTGACCACTACGTCTACCGTATGATCTACGCCGACGGCAAGCAGAACCGTAACGACGGTACCAACTGCGGCGTCATCGAAGGCTGCAACAGTGTCGAGTGGCACGTCGTTGTCTATGGCAACGGCATCCTACAGAAGCACTGGAGCGGTCTCTTCACCCAGTAAGGGAAGACGCCGTGAACCCCGTCTCCCACATTAACACCTTGGCACCTTGCCTGTGGAGAAAGAAGGACTCAAAACCTTCTTATGGCAGGGTTACCAAAAAGACGACGGAGATTCGAAAGATTCGACGTCTTGCGGAGAACAACAGACGAGCTGAGGTAAGACGGCGCTCTATGCGTATCGTCAAATCACCAGCTCACTGGCCTACCGAAGGGATTGATCCCTTGAGCAGAGCTTTCAACCGCTTCATCAACGATGCGGAAGACCTTGGCTTTTGGCCAGCCTGCTCTCTTCGCTTTTATGCGATGAAGAACGATCCTACTCATAGGCCTTTCTATGCGATGGTATTTGCCCTCGCGATGATTGGTCTGTACGGGATCGGGCTTCAGAGCTAGGGGAACCTGCGGGTTTACATAGGGGCGGCCCTGACACGCGTTGGGGCCGCCTCCCCAAAAACCAATTTCAGAGTCTAAAAGTTTGGACGGTTATCGAGCTTGCGAAGAATCGCAGCACCCGACGGCCAGAAGGACCAACTGACTCTTGTAGAGTGAAGGATGCTGAATGCGTAGAGATGAACCCCCGGGTTCGTTTTGGTCGCATTCGTGCGACTTCTCTACTCATCCTGTATACCTTTACTCTCAAGATTACAAAGCAATTTGCAGTCTTAAGTGTAATATCTTTTGCAAAGAAAGTGAGGTGTTATTTATGAATAAAATTTTATCTGACATATTAGGAGTACTTGGAATTATCGCATTAGGCGTGTTAGTTACTGTTGGAGTTTTGTCTTTCTTGACTTACCAAAAGCAAGTTAAGAATCAGGCAATGTTCTACTGTTCTACTGCGTCAAAATACGAAGTTAAGGATGGAAAAGCAACTGTTTCATACGCTGTTAAGGAACTTTATGAGAAGTGTCTTTCAGACATGGGTATCAAATAAGAGTTAAAAACCTTTACAATAGTAGTATGAAGCATCTTGCCCGATTCTGTTTCCCTGCACTTTTAGTACTAATAACAGTTGTTATTTGTGCAACTAATTACACGCCAGGAACATTTTTAACAGGTTGGGATACGCTTCACCCGGAGTTTAATTTCGCGCAGCAAGCAACAAATGAGTTTTTTGGTGTGTTTAGAACTGATCAAGGACTTGGCGCTGTCGCAGCTCACGCTCATATATCAGAAATCCCAAGGCTAATACTACTTTGG
>CAZXFJ010000023.1:0-15256 GCA_964640435.1 uncultured Gammaproteobacteria bacterium
AAACTCTGGATTAACAACTTTCATAAGCTCTCCAAGGAAAAGTTCGTATTGTTTGCTTGCTTCTTCTTTTGGAAGTGAATCCATTTCAGTTGGGTCCATTCCATCAAAGGTTCTTATGTAATGTTTCTGTTCATTCTCCCCTTGTAAAACTGCGTTTGCGATAACAATATTTTCTCTTCCATATGGCTTGCTATGATAAATGACTCCTTCTCCTACTTCCTTAGGAACTCTAAAAGAAGGAGTTGTCCCGTCGTTATTAAAGCCGAGTCGACGTGCAGTTATCGCTGTCTCTTGGCCAAAGACTCCAAATGTTATTCTTTCGGAATTCATGTTTGAATTATATCAAAAGGTTCGAATGTCCTACTTGGGTTATTAAAAAATGAGGCTAATTTTATTGGCTCCCCAATCTTAACATACTTCGAATGCATTTCCTGGAAACAGAAGTAAATTACCTATTTAGTCTTTAATGTCTTGTTGTTTTCTCCAAAGCCTCCAGCTACGATTTTCGTGAGTTTGTCTAGTGCCAAACATAAGTCTGGGTTCTTTAGTTAGCGCACCACTAACAGAATGATAGATCTCTTTTTCCTGATGCGGAACCATAGAAGGGTTAAGGTCTCGTGCTCTTAGTAGAACTGCATCGCCTGGTCTCAATCTGTATGTATCAAGGGGTTTTTCTTCAGGTTGGCGCATGATGCTAAAATCTGCTTCTCCTTGCACTGTAATATTTACCCCCATAACGCTACCTGCGTCATTGTCCACGTGAGGTCCTATAAAAGAATTTGGTAGATATTTTTGAAAGGAAAAAGCATCAGCATGCCATTCTCTTAAAGCTTCATATTTTTGTCCCGACCTTCTTATAATGGTCTCAATTTTTCTAGCAACCTCATGGAGTATTTCAATATCTTCACGATCATTGTAATCTCTATTTAGCAAATCAGCCCAATCCATTAAGTATAAATCTGAATAACCCTGGGTAGTCTGGCGTACGGCTCGAGGGTCTAATTTATCGAATAATGTTTGTAGCTTAGCAATATCTTCCTGACCTAAAAATCCAGGTATATGTACTGCGCCTGTTTCATATGCTTGATCGATTTCAGTAGTATATTCTATTTCCTCGGTTGGAAATTGTTTTGCTTCTACCATTCGCAGATTATATCAGAGGCTAATAAATATATCAAAAAGTATCAGCTCCCCCGCGTGGATTCGAACCACGAACCATTCGCTTAACAGGCGAGCGCTCTACCATTGAGCTACAGGGGAATAACGAATGTTATTCGTATTGAGAATTATATAAAAGTCGAAGCTAATTGTAAACCTATCACATCACAATGCATCCCTAGGATACTAGTTTACTTGTAATCAAGTGTATAATCATTATACATGTATCTTCAGCTTAAAGAAAAAAGACAAGAAGTAGAGGGAGTAACAACCTTTATCTTCGAACCTGAAAATTCAGTCGCGTGGAAACCGGGTCAATATGTTCACTACGTACTTCACCATCTACCAACAGATGACCGTGGATCAGATCGTTGGTTCACGAACGCTGCTGCTCCTTTTGAAAATAACATTCGAATTACTACTCGAACGTCTGGTAAAGGAAGTTCTTTCAAGAAAAAGCTTGAAGAACTTGAGATTGATAAATGGATTGAGATTTCTGTAATTGAAGGTGAATTTACTCTTGATGATCCTGAAAAACAGTACGTATTTCTTGCCGGAGGGATTGGAATAACCCCTTACCGCTCAATTATTACCCAACTTAACCACGACAAAAAACCAATAAATATAACTCTTATTTATGCAAACAGTGATCAAAGCGTAGTATACAAAGAAGAACTTGAAGAGGTTGCAAAGAATAATTCTAATTTTAAAATTCATTATGTTTTCTCTCCAGAACATATTGATGAGAATAAAATTAAAGAAGTTGTACCAGATATAAAAACTCCTATATTTTATGCTTCAGGACCGGAACCAATGGTTGAAGCCATGATTGAAATGCTTAAAAAAATGGGAATCCTAGAAGAACACATCAAACATGATTCATTCCCGGGCTACGCAGCTTTCTAAGCAATATCCTTTATTTCTTCTTCCAGGGGATTAGAGGAAAAGATAAAAAGTCTCCTACTAATACGGGTAGTCCCCACATTCCATGAAGCCAATGAATTTCACGAATTATTATTATTTCTACAATAAACCAGATCGTAAAACCTATCATAGCCATATTGGCAAGAATCCATGCAATTTTAGTTTTTCTAAGAAGTGCGATAAAAGCGGCAGCATTCAACATGCCCATCGCAGTGAGTATTAAGCCTGGAATAAAAAAATCTGGAAAAAATCCATTCATAAGATTTCTTGGTAAATCCATTAAATGTCCATCTGGCTCAACAACAAGTGCGACTCCTCCTAATAAGCCTCCAACTCCTTCATAGCCAAGTATTGCAAGCAGCATAATTCGTTGCCACCTGGGCTGTTTTATTTCTTGTGTAAAGTCAAAATAATTGCTTAACATATGTTTTTTATACAAAACTCTTGCCTATCCCTGCAGTGATTTAAATCAATATTTAGTGTGATTAAAATCACTTACATAATATCCTTCTGTAATTAATATGTTTTTATGAACAAAATTAAAACAAAATTATTACTTGTCTTTCTTCTTCTTTTCTTGCTTGTTGGATTTCCAATAACAGCATTTGCTAAAGGTTCTTCGCGTGAAGAGAGAATTGTAACCTTAAATAAAGATCAAACTATAAATCATGATTACTTTGCAGCAGGAGATCAAGTAACAATTAATGGAACTGTAAACGGAGATGCCTATATTGCTGGAGGCAAAGTTGATATTAATGGAACTGTAAACGGAGATCTTTTGGTAGCAGGAGGACAAGTAACTGTCCGAGGAAATATCTCTCAAAATATTCGCGGTGTAGGGGGAAATATTACTGTTCTTGGTAGTGTTGGACGCAATATTACTCTTGCAGGAGGAAATCTTATTCTTGAACCTAATGCTAAAATTACCGGTAACGCAGTTATTGCAGGAGGAAATATTGATGTTCTTTCACAAGTAAATGATCTGACAATTGTTGGAGGAAATGCACAAGTATCAAGTCCTGTTAAAGGAAATCTTACTGCGGGTATAGGAAGCCTGACCATAGCTGATGGGGCAAGTGTTAAGGGTGATGTAAATTACTGGAGCGAAAACAAGGCAAAAATTGCAAACAACGCAACCATATCTGGGCAAACGAGCTTTCATCAAACCAAGGAGATATCTAAGGCTCGTGAATCTTCAGCAAAAGCTGTTGGAATTCTTGCAGGACTAGGGATATTTTTCACCATAACCTCATTTATTGCTGCGCTGCTAATTGGTGCATTAATCCTATATTTCCTCCCCATATATTCAGTAAAAACATCAACGCTAATTTTAACCCAACCCGGAACAGCATTACTCGTTGGTCTTGGAGTTGTAATATTTACACCAATTCTAGCCATAATTTTAATGATTACATTAATTGGCTTTCCCATTGCCCTAATCACTCTTTTTGCATATGCAGTAACAATTTATTTATCAAAAATATTTGCTGCAATGGCAATCGGCGCATATGTCTCAAAAACAGGAAAATTTAAGACTTCACCATTCTGGACATTTACTCTTGGCCTCGCTCTCTATTACGTTCTAGGCTTTATACCCATCGTAGGTTGGCTTTTAAAACTTCTTGTACTCTTTGCGGGGGTTGGCGCATTTGTGATTCAAAAGAAATACTACTTTGATACTCTCCGCACAAAAAAGCTAATTTAACGCTTTGATATAATTGCTTCATGAATAATTGTCCATTCTGCTCGGAAGATATTAAAAAGCGATTAATTGAACAAGGAGATTATTCTTACGTTGTATTAAGTAATCCTAGGTTTGTACCAGGACATCTTTTAGTAATCTTGAGTAGGCATATTCAAAAACTCTCTGAGCTTAATAATCAGGAGATTAAGGAAGTATTTAATTTTCTGGCAAAATATCAAAATAAAATCTTAGACAAATTAGGTAAAGGGTCTGAAATTCGTCAAAATACGAGACCTTATATAAAAAATACAAAAACTCACATTAACCATCTACATTTCAATCTTTATCCAAGAAATAAAAACGATAGAATAGAAACAGATATTGATGCAATCAGAAGGTCTTTATACCAAGATCTGACTATAACCGAGCATAAAAAAATGCTAAAGTTGCTTAAAAAATAACCATGCTAAGACATATTGTTTTGTTTCGCATACACGAAGGCCTCTCTGAAGAAAAAATAGAGGAGTCTATAAGACGCCTAACTGAACTTGACAACAATAATCCCAAAATAAAAGAGTGGACTATTACAAAATCACTCGATACTCGAAAAGGGATAGTAATTGTTGAAAATAGTCTCTTTGAGAGCGAAGAGGCTTTTCAAGAATTTAGGGTTTCTGAAAAACACCTCAAAACAGTCGAGTATATGAAAACTGTCTGCGATTGGCTTGTGGGAGATTATCTTGAAAATTAATTGTTGCATTCTTAATATTTGAGACTATAATCACAGTTATCATGGCAGATCCACGCGAGACTCAACAGATAAGAAGAGATGAAGGACCAGTAATTGTTCTTCCTGATGAAAGAAGAGAACAACTAACAACAAAGCTTGATGAATACAGAGAAAGATTAAATGATAATCCCAACATGCATCCTGAACTCCAACTTTTAGCAGGGTCCGACACTATGTATAAAATTACTGTACTTCAAACATTACTTGATAAAGGTCGCGTAAGCACTTTTGATCTATCCCGCGAGATGGCCAAAAAACTCGGAGATCATTTTAATCCTCAACTATTTAACGAGGCTTGTGGCGTTATGTCGGACTACTGCACAACTGGAGGAAAAAATACTACTGGCGGAACAGGTCTTCCTCAAGCTCCCAAAAGATAATTTAAGGCTTCTCAAGACTTTGATATAATCAATTTATGAAAAAGTACGATTCTGTTGATGAATATATTGAAGATGCGCCAGGAGAGGTAAGACCAACACTTGTTAAATTAAGAGAATTAATTAAAAAAGAAGCACCTGACGCGATAGAGGGAATGAATTATGGAATGCCAGGATATAAAAACAACAAAAAACCTTTAATATATTTTGCTGGCTGGAAAGATCATATCTCTATTTATCCAACTTCTTCAAAAGTTGAAGAATCCATTCCTGAACTTGCCCCTCACAGAACCGGTAAAGGAACTCTTCAGTTTTCAAATGACAAAAACTTTCCATTAGATGCTATTCGAAAACTTATAAAACTACGACTTGAAGAAACAAAATAAATGAGAGTAAAACACACAAAGCTTCACAAAGACGGATCAATATGGGCAACGGGATATCTTCTTGATGGGAAAATGGATGGCTTCTGGAAATTTTACAGAAAAGATGGAACCAAAATGAGAACCGGATATTTCAACAAAGGCCTACAAACAAAGGACTGGATGACATATGACAAAACAGGAAAGCTTGTTAAAAAAACCACTTTAAGTAAAATCTGATATACTCAAGCGCTCGTGAATAAAATATCTACAGACAGACTCTATGTTTTGAAATCCAAGATTCCAGAAAGCGGAAACGGTGTATTTGCAAACATCGATATTAAAGAGGGCGATCTGATTGAAAGATGCCCAATTATAGAACTCCCGGATGACAATCTTGAAGCCGTAGAGCAGAGTTTTCTCGTTAATTATATTTTCTATTTTGGAGAAAAACGCGAGAGAATGCTTTTAGCACTCGGTTATGGATCAATATATAACCATAAAGAGAATCCAAATGCAAAATATAGAATTGATGAAAAAGAGGCGACAATTGAATTTATAGCCATAAACAACATAAAAAAAGATGATGAAATAACGGTAAATTATATTCAGGATCACAAGGATAATAAAAACCCTTTATGGTTTGTGAAGTAGTATTAACCCTCAAGACCTAACTAGGTTCATTTTTTCAAATTTTTATAGTATAATAGCCATATGTCAAAAAGACCTACAGGACTTGGAAAAGGAAAAGGCGCCAAGATCACAAATCATAAAACTAAAAAACGCCTTGCTATAAAGTACGCAATGCTTGCAGCACGCAAAAAGAAGAAATAGCTTCTAGCTGTAACACCCGCAATTTTTGTTCTTCAGAATCTCTTTTTGTTCCTCAATTGTATTTACAAAGTTATCCTGGGTATCAAATCCAGTTGCAAGATTTTTATCAAGAGGACTTTGATGATTGTAGCCACGTTTTTTCATTTCATCAACCTCTTCTTCATGGCGCTTATATAAGGCGCCGAGCTTTGCAACCCAGCGCCTAGTCTCAGGATGCTTAGCATAACCTGTTTTACCCTGAGTAAGTATCGTCCAAATAGCATGAAGTTCTCGATGCTCCCCAAGTAAATGTATTCTACAAAGCTCAGAAGGTGGAACGTCCCAAATTCTCATAGCAAAATCTTACCATAACTTAATTGATTTAATCCCTTCGTGTGTTATACTTTCCCGATGAAGATAATCCTCAATCCATACCTTAACTTCATGGGTCAGTCTGCTGAAGCAATGAAGTTCTACCAGTCAATTCTCGGAGGAAAGCTTGAAATACAAACATATAAAGACGCTGGATTCCCACATGATGCAAAAGACGACGACCTGGTGATTCATGCGAGTCTTGAGAGCGATGGAATGATAATTATGGCATCTGATGGAAACGAAGAACATCCTGTTAAGATGGGTGAAAATATTTACCTTAGCCTTGTTGGTTCTGATGAAAAAACTCTAACTGACTGGTTTAATAAACTGGGAGAAGGTGGAAAAGTCGACATGCCACTTCAAAAACAATTTTGGGGTGATACATATGGCCAGCTAACAGACAAATTTGGTATCCGCTGGACCATAAATATAACAGGTGAGCAATCTCCTGTAGAAAAATCTATTACAGAATAATATGTTTAAAGATAATGAAACTTTCTCAAGCTTTTCAACTAATAATCTCGATGAAGCTCGTGAATTCTATGGCGACATCCTAGGCATAGAGGTAAAAGACAATCCGATGGGCATCTTGGAACTTCATTTGGGTCACGGAGGCATGGCAAGTATCTATCCAAAGGAAAATCATCAAGCAGCAACTTTTACGGTACTCAACTTCTTTGTGGATGATATCGAGAAGACTGTTGATGAATTATCAAACAAAGGAATTAAATTTGAACAATATGATATGGGTGGGGATTACAAAACAAATGAAAAAGGAATTATGAAAAATGGAGAAGAGGGATCAATTGCATGGTTTAAAGATCCTGCAGGAAATATTCTTTCAATTTTAGAGCATAAAAGTATAAAATAAACATACATGAGTAAAAATCCAGTAGTTCATTTTGAAATGCCATACGAAGACGCAAAACGCGCCTCAGATTTCTACACTAAGGCTTTTGGCTGGAATATGGTTCCAACAAATGAAGAGACGGGAAATTATGTTGTTGCTCAGACCGCAGAGACTGATGCAAACAACATGGTTCAAACCCCTGGAACAATCAACGGAGGACTTTACGATGGAGCACGCGTACAAAACCCAGAAGACAAAACCGTACATGTCATTGTAAGCGTTGAGGATATAAATAAGGCAATGGAAGACGTAAAAGCTGCTGGTGGAACTGTAAAAGGTGAGCCTATGGATATTCCAACAATTGGAAAATACGTTTCAATTATCGACACTGAGGGAAATAATGTAGGAGTTCTTCAACCTTCTTCAATGTAGCTACTCATAACGAAGTGCATCAATCGGAGAGAGTCTAGCAGCCCGTCTTGCGGGATAAAGACCAAAAACAATTCCAACTAGAGTTGAAACACCAACAGCCACTAAGATTGCTGGAACACTGAAAACAAAGGGGATATTAGCAACAAGAGATACAAGAAATGCCCCTGACACGCCCAAAATAATTCCAATTATTCCTCCAGTAACAGTCATAACAACTGCTTCAACTAAGAACTGCGTTAAAATATCTTTTTGCTTCGCGCCAATTGCCTTCAATAGTCCTATCTCACGCGTTCTTTCAGTTACTGAGACGAGCATGATATTCATAACGCCAACTCCTCCTACAACAAGTGAAATACCAGATATTCCCACGATCATTACAGTTAAAAGACTTGTTATTGTTTCAACTGTTGAGATGATATCTTGAGCGCTAGCAATTCTAAAGTCATTTTCATCATTTTCTCCTAAATCGTGTCTATCACGAAGCAACACCTCAACATCATCTATTGTTTGGTTTATTTGTGAAGGATCATAGACACTCACATCAATCTCTTGCAAGACTTCTTTTCCTAAAATTTGCTTCGTGACAACATCTATTGGGATAAAGAGCGCATTGTTAATAAAGCTTCCAGCCAAAACACTTGACGACTCAACCATTCCAATTACTCGAAATGTTCGATTATTAATTCTTATAGTTTCACCAACAGGCGAAGTATCCTCTCCGAAAAAATCCTCCGCAGCGTCTTTTCCAACTACAACAACTCGTTCACTCGCTTGTTCTTGCTCATCGGTTATATACTCACCATCAATAACCTCAGGCTTTAAAATGTCTTGAGACTCTGCCGTAACACCATAAGTTAATAACTCTTTTTCTACACCATCGGCAGTAACAGGAACTGAAGCCATAGCAATTGGAGCCACAGCTTTAATATTACTTAGTGAAGTGTCAGCTTCTATTGCATCAACGTCATCAAACGTTAATGCTTGAGATCCTGCAAAAGTACTTACCTGCGAGCTTCCTGGATTTATTTGAAAATAATCTGTTCCGAATTGTGCAAATTCATTTGTAATAAAGGCGACAGCTCCTTGACCAATAGAGTAGATCAAAATAACTGCTGTTATTCCAATGACTATTCCAATCATCGTTAAAGATGTTCTTAGAACATTTCTTTTCAAAGACACAAATGCTTGTAAAACAATTTCTTTATATTCCATTATCTTTTAGTGTCTGACACAATTAATCCGTCTTTTACGCGAATTATTCGCTTTGCAAACCGAGCGATATCATCCTCATGAGTAATAACAATAATTGTGTGACCCTTTTCATTAAGACTTTTAAAAAACTCCATAATCTCATGAGATGTTTTACTATCTAAGTTTCCGGTAGGTTCATCTGCCAAGATAATTGATGGCTCCATAATAATTGCACGAGCTATAGCAACACGCTGGATTTGTCCACCTGAAATTTGGTTTGAGAGATTATTTGTTTTGTCTGGAATTTTAACTAGTGTCAGCGCCTCTAAGGCACGTCTTTCTTGCTCTTTTGGCTCGATACCAGCATACATCATTGGTCGTTCTACATTCTTCAAAACCGTAGTTCTTGGGAGCAAATTAAAGCTTTGAAAAACAAACCCAATTTCTTTATTACGAATTTCAGCAAGCTGATCTTCTGTATATGAAGAAATGTCTTTTCCATTAAAAATGTATTTTCCTGTTGAAGGAGTATCAAGGGCTCCAACTATATGCATAAAGGTTGATTTACCAGATCCCGAAGGACCCATGATAGCCACAAACTCTCCTTGATTTATTTTTAAACTAACCCCATTAAGAGCTTGGTAAAACTCACCATCTCCAAGAGGATATTTTTTAGTTATGTTTTCAAGTGTTATTAAGGGAAGTTGCGTTGCCATCTTAGAATAGTCCCGGACGCTTAAGCTGTTCGTTTGATAGAGCCGTGACCACCTCTTGTCCCTCTGAAATTCCAGAAAGAATTTGTGTGCGCGTTACACCTCGAACCCCAACTTTTACAGGTACGTATTCTACCTTTCCGTTTTTAACCACACGAACCGCACGTCCTCCTTTGTATGGTTTAACAGCAGAATTTGGAACAGATAAAACATTATCTAAGCTTTTTGTAACAATGGTTGCATCAGCTGTCATTCCTGTTCTAAGATCTGCATCAGGGTTTGTAAACTGAAGATACACATCGTATCGAATTACACCGGCATCTTCCGTACCCACTGAATCAACTCGGCTAACCTTACCCTTATATGTCTTATCGAGCGCTGGAATCTCTATCTCAACCGTCTGACCTTCATCAACCTTTGGTATATCTGTTTCGGAAAGAGCAACAACAATTTCAGCAGATCCTGAAGACGTACTTATTGTCAAAATTGGCTTACCGGGAGAAGTAGGAGAGTTAATAGAAACATTACTTCCCTGAGTTACTGCTAAGTTCTCCACCATTCCCCCACTTGGAGCTTTAACAACTGAATTTTGAGTAGCTTGATATTGTAACCAGGTTGAACTAACTTGTGCTTGTCCTTTTGCTATTACTGCTTGTTGATCTTTATACTTTGCTTCAGCTGCAAGCCAAGTATTTTTTGAGATATTAAATTCAGGTAATGTTCTTTGATCACTTTTTGGTGTTCCGTCATCATTTTCATATTTTCCTGTTTCTGCAAGCTGCTTGTAGTCATCCCATGAATCAAGCATATTTGCCTGAATTGCAAATAGATCAGATTGAGCAGCATCTAGAGAATTTTTTGCGGCTAAATAGTTAGCGTATGCTGCCTGTTGTTCTTGAATTGTTGCAGAGCTATTAACTTTTACAAGATCTTTTCCATCTTCAACTACTTCCTTGTTCGTTACATAAACTTCTTCGACTATTCCATTTGTAGGAGAGTATACCGCAACGGTACCCGCTGCAACAACGTGACCTGTTTCAACTACCTCCTCAGTAATATTGGCATTTGAGGCTTTTGCAAGAGTATATGGTGGTTTTTTAGTTGCGCTTGAGAAGATACCTGAAACAACAAAAAAGACAACTATTATTGCTACAACTACAAAGATTTTCTTTTTTAAGGAGAAAGATTTGAACTTTATATATATATTCTTAGGAAAAGTGAGTATACGATTCACTCATTTAGCTTACCATTTTTAAGACTTTTTATAAACCATAAAAATGATATATTTCTACCCAATTTGAATGAGTTGACTTTCTAATTTTTTTCGTTTATTCTTTGATTAATATTCGGATTTTATTTTAAAGATTAGGTACGAGTTTATAAGAAAGGGGGTGACAAGCAATGAAAAAGGGTACGAGCAACAAACAAATTACATCTTCACATGTTCGCTTTGGCAGGAGAACATACTTCTTTGATGTTAACCAAGGACAAAACTCACAGAAGTATTTGAGGATTACAGAATCTAAATTTATGGGCGAGGGAAAAGAAAGAGTATACAATTCCTTCTTTCTTTTTCCTGAAGAACTCGAGCAATTTCAAGATTCACTCAACGAGGCAGTAGGGTCTTTAGCCTAATCCTAAATCCTTGGGTTTGGGACTAAAGTTAAAAAGTAAGCACGCGCTCCGGAGCGCTTAAAATAAACAGTTAGATAAATTAAACAACTATTACATTATTCATATTATATTTTCTTAAACTTCGTGTTAAAATAATCTTATGTCAAGATTAATTAATTGTCTTTGGTTTGCAAATAACGACGGCGAAGAAGCCGCAAAATATTACATAGACACTTTCAACTCAGCCCCAGGAGACCACACAGCAAAAATGGGAGATATCACAAAATCACCTAAGGCGTCTGAAGAGGTTTCAGGTAGACCTGAAGGATCTGTATTGACCGCTGAGCTTGAGATTGATGGACTAAGCCTTATGCTACTCAACGGAGGCCCTATTGATCAATTTAAACTTAATGGAGCAAGCTCATATATTGTTGAGTGTGAAACTCAAGAAGAAATTGATTATTTTTGGGAAAAACTGTCTGCAGTTCCTGAAGCAGAACAATGTGGATGGTGCACGGATAAATTTGGTGTAACATGGCAAATAGTACCAAGAATTTTGGACGAAATGATGCGTGACCCTGAAAAAGCAGAAGCAGTAACCGCAGTCTTTATGCCAATGAAGAAACTTGATCTTGAAGCAATAAGAAAGGCTGGAGAATGAAGCTAAATTTTAATTCAATACTACTTTCAAGCGAAAATCACAAAAGATTAGTGGATTTTTATTCTGAGGTTTTTGAGAAAAAACCCGAGATGGAAGATGAAACATACTCTGGTTTTCTTGTAGGAAGTTGCTTCATAAACATTGGGGCGCACGACAAAGTTAAGGGCAAAAGCCAAAACCCAGAAAGAATACTTTTTAATTTTGAGACAGATGATGTTAAGGGTGAGTTTGAAAGAATCAAGGAAATTGATGGAGTAGAAGTTGTTGCAGAACCATACCAACCATCTCCAGAATGGGATGGATGGATTGCAACCTTTGCTGATCCTGATGGTAACTACTTTCAACTCATGCCCCCTTGGGAAGAAGACGATAGAAATTAATGGACAATCAACAGCTCTCTCTCACAAGAACTTTTCATTCTCCAATTGAGCGCGTTTGGGACGCCTGGACAACTCCTGAAGGATGGGCTGAATGGTTTGGAAAACCTGGAAAAGTAAAAGAAGGATCTGTCGAAATGGAAGCTCGAGAAGGCGGAAAATGGAAATCAACCACAGCTTTTGACGGTGGGGAAATTACCTTTGCCGGAACTTTTACTGAATTTGATAAACCAAATAGGCTTGTTATGCGCTGGGAAAACCCTGAAGACCCAAGTGATCCTAATACAGAGGTTGTAACTGCAGCTTTTAAAGATATTGGAAATCATGAGACAGAAATGGAGTTTACCCAAAAAGGGAATCTGCCTCCAGAAGAATATGACAAAGGTCTTCGAGACGGATGGACAGGATTTTTTAATGCTCTTGAAGAATATCTTACCCGTTAGCCTCAAAAAATACCTATGCATTCACTAATTATTGTAAATCCTGTAAGTGGAGCAGGAAATAACAAGGACAGAAAAAAGGAAATTGAAAAAATTGCCTCAGGCCTTGGCTGGCATGGTCATATAGAGGAAACTGCGAAAAACATAACAGCGGACAAGATTGTAAAAAAGTATCTTAAAAAAGGAGTACGCCACATTATAGCTTGCGGAGGAGATGGAACAGTAATGGAAGCAGCAAGCGCACTAGTTGATAAAAATATACCCCTTTCGGTTGTACCTCTTGGAACAGGAAATATATTTGCGCTCAATCTAGGTATTTCGTCTGATATTAAATCTGCTTTAACTCAAGCAATGAAGGGAAAAGTTAAAAAAATTGACATGGGACTTGCTAACAAAACTTTTTTTGGAGTGAATGCTGGAATGGGATTTGATGCCGACATGATGAAAATGGCAGAAAGAGATCAAAAAGATAAGCTTGGGCTTTTTGCATACATTCTTGCAGGGATAAAACTACTGCCTCGAAAAAGAGAATCGTTTACAATTCTAATAGATGACAAAAAACCTTTTACCATAAAGGCGAGAAGTGTAATTATCGGAAATATGGAAAAAACTGCAGCAGGGATAAAGATAATCCCCGGCGCCAATCCAAAAAGCGGAGCGCTTAAGATAGGGATCATTAAATCTAAATACATTACCGACTGGTTAAATATTTTTATTAATGCACTGACTGGAAAAATTAACAGGAGCTCCCATGTTGAATTGCTTTCGGGAAAACACATAGAAATAGTTCCAGGACGACCAATGCCATATCAGTGTGATGGAAATGTATTTTCTTCAACAAAAAAACTCTCTATCGATATTTACCCTCAGGCACTTACTGTTAAATTCTAGCCACCCTTGAAAAAACAACAATGCACGTTTAAAATCTATTAACTCATGTGCCGTAATATAAAAACATTATTTAATTTCGAACCTCATGCAACAAATGAGGAGGTCGAAGCTGCGGCGCTTCAATATGTAAGAAAAGTTTCAGGATTTAACAAACCATCAGAAGTAAATGAACAAGCATTTAACGAAGCTGTTCACGAAATTTCACACATTACAGAACATTTACTTGATCATTTAAAAACTTCTGCGGAGCCTAAAAACCGCGAGATAGAAGCGGAAAAAGCCCACGAACGCGCTATTAAGCGCTTTGGAAAGAACTAAAATGAGAAAAATAATAGTATTTAATATGATTTCAGTTGATGGCTACTACGCAGGCCCTGATGGAAACATCGACTGGCACATGGTAGATGATGAATTTAACGAGTTTGCAATAGAACATACGGCAGAATTCGGAACACTAATCTTTGGCGCCACAACCTACAAAATTTTTGAAGAATTCTGGCCAAAAGCTTTAGTTGATCCAGCAACAAGCGAAGACGATCGAAAAGTAGCACAAATTATTGAAAATACTAAAAAAATTGTTTTCTCAAAAACCATTAAAGACCCTACCTGGAAAAATACGAAGGTTTTTGAAAAAATCACTCCAGAAAATGTCATTGCATGGAAAGAAAAAGAAGATGGAGATGGTAAAAATGCTGCAATATTTGGAAGTGGAGAAATCGTTCAGCAGTTTGCAAATCTTGGGCTAATTGACGAATATCGTCTTATGGTAAATCCAATAATATTAGGTGAGGGAAAGCCCCTCTTTAAAGATGTTAAAGAAACCAGGCTTAATCTTTTAAAAACTCGTGAGTTTAAAAATGGAAATATTCTCCTTTATTATAGCCCTATAGTTTGATATTCTGCCACTAACTTAGTATAATTGCTTTCCTAATGGAAGCACTTAAACATACTCCAATAAATGAGGCTCAAGTCCACAGAAATGGACTTCAACAACTTGCCGAAATAGCAAGGTTTCACTCAAACTTCAGAAGAAACCTTGAGCAAAGCACTCAAGACGCTAATACAATTTCACTGGCTGAAAGTTTTTTTCATGACTTTCACAAAAAATCTCTTGATGATTTTCTATATAGAATTGGGTTTTTATCTCTTGATGAAGTGGACAAACCGACAACTCCAAATACAGCAGATGAGCGAGTAGGCACAGCGCTTTTTATGCCTTTTATAAAAAGGGTTGATGATATTATGGACTCACCGACCTATCCTAGATTTTCCTCTACTGAGGCTTTCAAATCTCATTTACTTGATCAACCTGTCACCTTTGGCGAGCCACCAATCACGCTATCTGTTACAGAATTAAAAAACCTTGTCATGCGACACTTTAACCCAGAAAAACAACAAGTCTTAGAAGATTATATAAATAGAGCTGCTGATTCACAATTTAGACATTCACATCTGGGAGAACCTGGCACTTATGGGTACGACGATGTATTTAGATACAAAATAGAAACAACTGTAGAGTGGTTTGTTGCAGCAAGAAGACTTCTAAACATTCCCCCAGATCCCGGATTTCCCATGTTTTCTGCGCAACTTATAGATGATGCTGT
>CAZXFJ010000023.1:15266-16729 GCA_964640435.1 uncultured Gammaproteobacteria bacterium
GAGTTCTGATGCAAGAAATCATCACGTTAACATGTGGATAGGAACAGCCAGAGATACTGGAGAGTTGGATATCCTGCTTAGCGACACTAATAATCAAGAGGCAACAGGTAAACTTGCCAAGGTGAAAAGATTATACGAAGAAAGACAAGTTAGACATAGAATGCCACGAACCTATGAATTTTATATGGAACAAATTAACAAAGAGGTATCTCAAAAAAGATCAAGAGCAGCAAAAATGACTGTGGTAGCGTTTTCTAAACTTATTTAATATAGCCCCTCGCAAACTCGTCAGCTTCTTTTTCTTGATTACGAATTTCCTGTTTTGACTGCCTTATAAGAGTAGAGTTGCGATGTTTTAAAACAACATGACCTATTTCGTGTGCAATCGTGTATTTTATCTGGTGATCACTTTGTAAAAAGAGCTCGTCTGAAAGGAATATTAAATGCTGATCTTTTAAATCATTACCGGTAAAAGCAAAGCCGTAGGCATCTTCCATCGAAGAAACAAACCAGCAAGTAGATGTTATCTTTTCAATTATCTCCTCGCCCATTAATGAAAGCACGTCACAAACATACTTTTGCATTCGCTTTGTGCCTACGAGTTTGCCACCAAAAGAATAATAAATCTCACGAGGGTCATTTTTTAACATAAAACCTATTCGAGGGTATCTGAGTCTGATTTTTTGCTTTTCTTCTTTTTCTCAATTACGATTGTCTCTTCTGGTTGTAACTCAACGTTCTCAGCTTCAGCAACAACTGGAGCATCAACTATCTGGTCATTTCTTTTTTCGAGAAGAGATAAAATTTTATCTAATTTTGCATTAAGCGCTTCAAAGCGATCATCGCTTCTAGGTGCTGAGCTACGTCTTTCACCAAATCCACCTCTTTGAGGTCTATCATTTCTTCCTGATGATCCTGATCCACCATTAGCGTTTCTGAAACAATCGTTACAAAGAACTGGTTTTGAACCCGTTGGCTGAAATGGAACTTCACACTCACGACCACAGTTGCTACAAACAGCTTGAAACATTTGTCTATCTCCACGATTTCCACCAAAACCTCTTCCGCCACCTCGGCCGAAATCTTTTCTACCACCACGATTATCTCTGTTATTAAAACTCATAAGATCAGTTATTATACCATGCGAGACTCAAGATTGCTTGAGTGATATAATTAAAGCATGCCCGAAGAAAAACGCGACATTCACCCAGAAGAACACATTTCAGATAGTGTTGCTCCAAAACTTAATTGGCTACGAGCCGGAGTATTAGGGGCAAATGATGGAATTGTATCAATCGCAGGACTTGTTGTAGGAGTTGCTAGTGCCACAAACAACACTCAAATAATTATTACAGCAGGCATTGCTGGAATTATTGCAGGAGCTATATCAATGGCAGCAGGTGAGTATGTTTCTGTTAGCTCATCCCGTGATACAGAAAGGGCTTTAATTGAAAAAGAAAAGT
>CAZXFJ010000024.1:0-1931 GCA_964640435.1 uncultured Gammaproteobacteria bacterium
CACAAAGAATTCCCCCTAGTAGTTTAGAGGCCGAGGCAGCGGTTTTAGGAGCGCTTTTGATAGACCACGAGGCAATAAACACAGTTTCTCAGAATGTAAAATCAGATTTTTTCTATGACGGAAACAATAAGATAATTTATGAGGCAATGATCTCTCTATACGAAGAGAGAAAGCCAATTGATCTTCTAACTTTAACAACAGCACTTAAAAAAATAAAAAAATACGACGCAGTTGGTGGATCAGAATATCTTACGTCACTTACAAATGCTGTTCCAACAGCAGCAAATATTGAGCATTACACGCAAATTCTTAAAGAAGCATATATTAGGCGCTCGCTAATACGAATTGCTGCAACAATGACAGATATTTCTTTCGATCAGGATAAACCTTCAGCAGAACTTCTAGATACTGTAGAACAAACAATTTTTGCAATATCACAAGAAAACGTAAAACAAGGATTCCTGCATATTCGCGACACTCTCGCTGCAAGTTTTGATAAACTTGACGAGCTACATAAAAGAGATTCAAGATATAGAGGCTTGGAAACAGGTTTCACTGATCTTGATAACCTACTATCCGGTCTTCAGGACTCAAATTTAATAGTGCTAGCAGCGCGTCCCGGGCAGGGAAAGACTGCTTTTGTTATTAACATCACCCAGTTCATTTCAGCGGTTACAAAGCAACCGGTCGGAATTTTTTCTCTTGAGATGAGTAAAGAGGAGTTGGTTGATAGACTTTTAATTTCTCAAGCAAATATTGATGCATGGAAATTAAAAACCGGAAAGTTATCTGAGGACGACTTTGAAAAACTATCAAATGCTATGGGAGAACTTGCGGAAGCACCCATTTTTATTGATGATACTCCAGGTATTTCCATTGCTGAAATTCGTTCAAAAGCAAGACGACTTCAAATGGAGCACGGTTTAAAACTTATCGTTGTTGATTATATGCAGCTTGTTGCTCCAGGAAGACGATTTGAGAATCGTGTTCAAGAGGTTACATATATTTCTCAATCCCTAAAAAATCTTGCTCGTGAACTTAAAATTCCAGTTATTGGAGTATCACAGCTTTCTCGTGCTGTTGAGCAGAGAGGGGACCGAAAACCACAGCTTGCAGATCTACGTGAATCTGGGTCAATTGAGCAGGATGCTGACGTAGTAATGTTCCTATATTCCCGTGATGAAGAATTTACGCCTCAGCGAATTGTTAATATAAACATCGCAAAACACCGTAATGGGCCAGTTGGTGAGAAAGAACTATTGTTTAGGGGGGACAGAATTAAATTCTATAATGTAGAGCATAATCAGCCCGCTTCAACGGCAAATTAGAAACTTATTTTGAGTCTATTCAAGCTTATGGTGACTTGATTAAATCTAGATTAGTAACCTGATTTTTAAAATCTTCAATAGTTCCTTTGCTGTTATCAATTATGATATCAGCAAGTTTAAGACATTCATCAACTTGTTGAGCTGTATCACCTGTTTGAGTATTTTCGCGATCATCAAGTTCTTTAAATTCCTTAAAAGTTAAGTTTTCGTTTACTAACCCGCGTGCTTTAAGCCTTGCGAAACGAGTTTCTTGATCAGCTACGATTCCAATAACTTTTGCTCCGTACTTTTCTTTTAGAAATTCTATTTCATGTGGATTTCGAGCTCCATCAACAACTGCCGCATCTGGATTTTCTTGATCAATAAGTTCTGCGCATTTTCGTGCCCAAAGATCTGCGCCATATTGATCTTTCATTTCATTTGATACTTTATTGAGGCTAAAACGAGAGATTTCTTCTCCACGATTTTTAATCTCTTCTTTTATGCGATCTGAAAAAGAGTAGGGGGTATAACCATTCGCCTCTAGAATTTTAACAAGGGTTCCTTTTCCTGCAGCGATTGGTCCAACAATACAAATTACTTTTTTTGGCATGCTGGGATAAT
>CAZXFJ010000024.1:1941-16662 GCA_964640435.1 uncultured Gammaproteobacteria bacterium
TTACAATTTATGTGTGAAAAGAGCAAATTATAGACTTATAGTCAAAGTTTGGTATAATCACTTCCATGAGCGAAATGGAACCAAGGGAAAGAGTTCGAAGTGAAATAAATAGGCTTTATAGATTTAGAGAACTGCAGTTTTTGCAAGCAAATGGAATGATAGGAGCTATGATGGAAACTCATGGGATTTCGGAATCACACCCTGATCTTGCATTCATTCAGGATCGCAAAAATCAAATGATAAGTGAGATTGATACTCATATAGATAATGTAACAGATGCAATATTTGAACATGTAGGCATATTGGAGGCAGATGAAATAAGAGTAGAAGCATTTAGATCAGCCAGGGTACTATTAGTAGACTTCCTAAGAGAGCCTAATCGTATGGCTACTCAGGTAGGTTTAGCAACGAGGAGACTATCCTATATAGATCAGAAGATAGAAAGAATTCAGAAGCCGGAAGGGGGAGACAAATAATGACAAACCTAGAGGGTGATAATCGTTATAATAGACAGGCAGAGCTTGATAGAGCATACATATTTTGTGAAAGTAATCTTCTAAAAATGAACCTCGATACTATAGTTTATTCCAGAGCTTTAACTATTTCATTACATGATTCACTACCAGGACTTTTGGCTACAAAACGGAATTTAGACGAGATGACTGACACATGGGATGTAATGGTTAAGCCATTTGAAGATATGGTGCTCGGAGGTGTAACAGGAGAAGAAAGAGATGGGCTTATGGTTAACGGTTTAAGAAAGGCAATAAATTGGTGGGAAGAAAGACGGGCTGAGCAAGATGCTGAAGCAATGCAGATTATTACCGCCGAGAAAAGGATAAAGCATATAGAAGAGAGAATTGAAGAAATAAATAGTCCGAAAACTGATGACAAATAGTGGGCGAGGAGGGAGTCGAACCCTCATGGAGTTGCCCCCATTAGTTTTTGAGACTAACCTGTATACCATTCCAGCACTCGCCCTAACAAAACTCGTTGAGTTTTGAACCTACATATTATATAATTTCAGCATATGACAATTCAACAAATCTACGATTTGGCAATCCAAATGGGAATCGAATCAGATCCTCGCGGAGAAGCAAAAGTTAAAAAACTTTTAGCAAAAAGAAAAAAAGCTTTTGGAGAACTACCTGCTAAAAAAACAAAGTTTTTTGACGCAGAAACTCTAAAAAACCCATTTTCAGATACAAGAATTTTATTTGGGGATCCAAAAACTAACGTAAAAAAGTTAATGGCTGGAATTGATGCTGATGCATCAGAAGTAATTATTGTCGACCGACTAAATGAGCGAGGAGCAAAAATAGATCTTCTCATATCTCACCATCCTTCAGGACACGCACTTGCATCCCTTCATGAAGTAATGGATGTTCATGCAGATATTATGGAAAAAGATGGTGTACCAATAAACATTGCTCATGCCTTAACTTCTGATAGAAGCAATTTAGTAAAGAGAAGAATTAGCCCATCCAATCACGGACAAGCAGTTGACGCAGCAAGACTCTTAAATGTTCCATTAATGTCAATTCATACTGTATGGGATAATTTGGGAAGTCAGTTTATTAAAGATTATGTTGGCAAAAAAGAATTTGATAATGTTGGAGAGTTACTTGATTATATAAATGAAATTCCCGAATTTGTAGAGTCTACAAGAGGTAAAGCAGGGCCATTTTTAGCAGCAGGAGCACCAGGTAATCCGGTTGGAAAAATATCTGTCGGGTTCACTGGTGGTACAAGCCCATCAAAAGAAATGTATATGGAACTTGCAAAAGCAGGAGTTGGAACTTTAATTGAAATGCATGTTCCAGAAGATGGAGTAGCAGAGCTTCGAAAAATGCATGTTAACGTTATCGATTGTGGACACATGGCTGCTGACTCAATAGGCGCAAATATATTCTTTGATGCGGTTGAAAAAAGTGGAGTAGAGATAATTCCAGCGTCTGGTTTTATAAGAGTTAGGAGAGGTAAAAAGAAATGATATCAGTTAACGAACTTCGAGCAGGTACTACATATGTTGAAGATGGAAACATCTATAAAGTTCTGGCATTTGAACACATTAAAATGGGTCGTGGAAGCGCAAATATTAAGGTTAAAGTTAAAAATATGCGATCTGGTGCATCTACCGAGAAGGGTTATATTAATAATGCCAATGTTCAGAACGTAAATCTTGAAAAAAAAGATTATCAGTTTCTATACAAAGATGGAGAATCTGCATACTTCATGGATCCACGAAGTTTTGAACAAAAAACAGTTCCTCTAAAATCACTTTTCGGAGTAGAGTTTCTTAAAGAAGGTGAAACTGTATCCCTACAATTTTTCGGTGATGAAGCGCTCGACTTAATTTTACCTCCTAAAATAACATTAACAGTTGTTGATACAGCACCAGGAGTCAAAGGAAATTCTGCAAGTAATGTTTATAAAGATGCTACACTTGAAAATGGTATGAAAACACGCGTTCCACTTTTTATTAATAATGGAGACGGTGTTGTTATTGATACTCGCGACGGCAGCTACACAAAGCGCGCATAAATTTTCCTAAAAATTCATGGACAGACTAAAAAGCAAGGCAGCAAGCAATCATTTTGTTGTCTTACTTTGTAATCGTCCTTTTTTGTATTTTTCCCTCTCAGTTTTTGCTTCTCAAATAGCATTCAACATGCTAACGATTGTTTTAATTTTTTTGGTTTTCTTTTTAACAAATTCAAATTTTTCAGTTTCAATACTTTTGTTCATGTTACTTATCCCGCAAATTTTTATAAGCTTTCTTGGAGGAGTTATTGCGGATGTTGCTGATCGAAAGATGATTTTCCTTGTAGGAAACCTGCTTCGTGCTGCTGTTTTACTTCTTCTGTTTTTTAATTCTCAATCAGTATTTGTTGTGTATTTTGTTACATTCTTGGTATCAACAATTACCCAGTTTTATGTTCCAGCAGAGTCATCTGTCATCCCATCTCTTGTTGATCATGATCAGCTCGTTGCAGCAAATTCAATTTTTGGAATAAGCTTTTTTGGATCAGTACTTATTGGGTATGTTTTGGCGGGTCCAATAGTAACCGCTTTAGGGAGAAGCAATATATTTCTAGTTCTGGCCATTTTATTTGTAATAGCCGCTGTATTTGCTCACTTTATACCAAAGCAAAAAATTAAAAAAGAAGATGTAAGTTTTGACTTTAACTTAATCCGAAGATCAATAAGATCAGAACTTCATGAAAGTTACACAGTTATCAGACATACTCCTAGAGTAGGAAATGCATTTCTGCTTTTGATTTTTTCTCAAATTGTAATATTCATTTTAGCAACGCTTATCCCAGGTTATGCAAAAACAATAATTCATGTTCCTGCAGAAGACCTATCCCTAGTTTTATTTGCACCTGCCGCAATTGGAATGGTAATTGCAGGACTTCTAATTGGTGGTGTATTCCATAAGTCTGAGAAAGAAAAGCTAATGAGTATTGGTGTATTTATGTCTGGAGCAGTTCTTTGTTTGCTTCCTGCAACGTCTCAAATATTCTCACAAAGTATAGTAGGGACGATGAATTTATTTATGCCAAAACTTCTTAATTTAAACGTTTTTAATTTTGTTTTGTTGCTAGCATTTTTTGCTGGAGTTGCAAATGCTTTAATCTTTATTCCAAGTCAGGCTATAATTCAGGAGGCTGTTCCAGAAGCATATCGGTCAAAAATATATGGATT
Organism: uncultured Gammaproteobacteria bacterium; assembly: GCA_964640435.1. Taxonomy (GTDB): domain Bacteria; phylum Patescibacteriota; class Microgenomatia; order Levybacterales; family GWA1-39-11; genus GWA1-39-11. The sequence continues at coordinate 5,650 of CAZXFJ010000024.1, forward strand.
GCTGTTTTCATTAATTGGAGTATTTTCACTATTGCCAATTATAGTTGCAGGAGGAGTTGCAGATCTTATCGGAGTAGGGTCAGTTCTATTTTTGATAGGATTATTAATTATTATAATTGGAGCAATTCGAGAAAAAATTCTTATTTCAGTCCTGCATTTTATTCGATCAAGATGATTTTTATTTTAATTTCAATACTTGCTATTTTTACTTGTTTCTTTTTGCTTTTTCTTTTATCAAAGCAAGATTTTGTATTGCTTAGACAAAACATCTCACTTTCAGAAATGTTTGATGCAGCGATTGTTGTTTTTCTTTTCGCACTCCTGTCAGGAAGAGTTTTTTATATTTTAGATACTTTTAATTTTGAGTTACTTCATGCACTTCGCTTTTTTTATATAACGCGTTTCCCCGGAGTATCCATGCTAGGATTTTTCTTAGGTGGAGCGCTTGCTGTTCGATTCCTGTTTAGAAATAAAAAGGGTTTAAGACGCATATATGATATTTTTGGAATTTCATTTTTACCCCTATTTGCTTTCTTTGTTTTGGCTCAAGGACACAAGAATATTATTTATTCGGTAGTTACAATTTTAATTATTTTAGTTTCTTTTGTATTTTTCTTAAGGTCTCATCAGAAATATATATTAAAAGACGGGAGTAATGCGCTTGCAATGCTAGGACTTATTGCAATTGATGTAATAGTTTCGCAATTTCTTTTTCCAAAGCATGTTTTGTTCTTTGGTTTATCTCTGTCTTCTATTCTTAGTATACTTTTACTTCCGATTGTTGGTGCTGGGATTTACTTAACTCAAAAATCTTCCAAAACATAAATATGCAACCAAACATTATATTTGAAGACGATTCAATAATCGTAATTGATAAACCAGCCGGTATGATTGTTAATCGCGCCGATACAACACGAGCATATTTAACGGTACAGGAATGGGTTGAGAAGAAAATTGGGGACGCCTTAAAAGTTAAAGAAGAGGAAAGTGAATTTCAAAATCGAGGGGGAATTGTTCATAGACTTGATAAAGAGACTTCAGGAATTTTAATAATAGCAAAAGATGAAGAAAGCTTCACAAAACTTCAGGCACAATTCAAGAGTCGTGAAGTTAAGAAAACATATATAGCGCTTGTGCATGGGGACTTAGTGCCAGGTGAGGGTGAGGTAAATGTTCCAATAGGAAGACTTCCTTGGAATAGAACAAAGTTTGGATATTTAGAAGAAGGCGGACGAGAGGCTCGCACTTTATATAAAAAGCTTGCAACAAAAAAATTACTTCGAGACAAAGTAGAGGAGAGCGTAAGTTTAGTTGAGGTTTATCCTCAAACTGGTCGAACCCATCAGATTCGTGTTCACATGAGATATTTAAATCACCCAATTTTTTCTGATGAATTATATGCCGGACGCAAAATGATGAAAAAAGATAGAAAGCTCCTAGCGAGACACTTCCTTCATGCAAATAAAATTACATTTACTCATCCAAAAACCGGGGAGATACTTGCGTTTGAATCAAAATTGCCCATAGATCTTCAAGATTTTTGGGATAATCTCGATAAGTAAAGTGTTGCCTAAAAAGATTGATTTTATTGTCTTCTTCTCCTAAACTTAATTGATGCCTGCGTTCTTGTCCGAAATAATTATAATTATCATTGCGGCTTTTTTGGGAGGGTTTGTTGCTCGTACAATCAAGTTACCACCTGTTCTTGGATACATCGTAAGTGGAATCGTATTTGGAATTATAGGTCGAAATTTTTTTCAGGAATATGAAGCACTTCAGTCAATTTCTGAATTTGGTGTTAGTCTTCTTCTTTTTACTTTAGGTTTTGAGATACCACTCGACATAATAAAAAAAATAGACAAGAAAATTTTTATTGTAGGAATAATTCAAATACTGCTTTGCGTAGGGGTATACGTGCCTATTTTTACTCTTTTATTCGGAATTGCGCTTAATGTATCGATATTGTTTGGTGTTTTATTTTCATTTTCATCAACAGCCGTTGCAATAAAAATACTTGAGGAGAAAGGTCTTCTTCATGATTTTCCGGGAAACAATATATTTGTGTTGCTACTTGTTCAAGATTTGTTTGTTGTTCCGTTAATTTTTCTTTTACCTCTTCTTTTTGGACAAGGTGGAGTATCAGATATAAAAATAGTTGAGTTTTTGGTTTCTTGTATAAAGCCACTTTTGATTTTCGTTGGAATTTTAGTTTTAAGCAAGCTATTTCTATCAAAAATCTTGGATTTTCTATTCCGTTATCCATCTCATGAATTAACAATTCTTGCAACGATATTTACTGCAACGATCTCAATACTTTTGTTTGCAAGTGTAGGAGTTCCAGCTTCAATCGCAGCATTCTTAGCGGGTGTTCTTATTTCCGAACAGGGTAAAAACCTAACACCGCTTGCGGAGATTAGACCTTTTAGGGATCTATTTTTAGTTTTGTTTTTTGTTTTGACAGGAATGCTTTTGTCATTTAACTTTTTTGTTGAAAATATCTGGCTAATTGTTCTGCTTTCAGCATTTGTACTTATAGCAAAATTTGGTATTACATATTTGGTATTAAGAGTATTTAGATATTCACCATCAGGTGGTGTTTTTATATCATCCTACCTAACAAATGTTGGAGAATTTGCCATAGTAATAGGGCAAATTGCGTTCGTTTCAGCATTTATCAATAGCAGTGAATACAATCTCGTATTATCCGTTTTTATTCTAAGTCTTCTTACAATGCCACTTCTTCTCGCGCTTAGTCGTAGTGGAGGAGAGCGCATGGCGCGTCTTGGACTTTTATCCAAAATATTACCAGAAGATAATATTATTTCTTCAAAAACAGAGATATACAAAAACCATGTTGTTATTTGTGGGCATGGACGAGTAGGAAGGCAAGTCTGTGGAATGCTAGATCTTGCAGGCATTCCATATATTGTTATCGACTTTAACAGAAAAGTAATTAATGATTTATTAAAAGCTTCAAAATATGGAATCTATGGAGATCCAACAGATGTAGATATTTTAAAAGCAGCTTTTATTGACCGTGCTAAGTCTTTGGTTATTGCAGTTCCTGATGGATTTTCTCAGAAAAGAATTATTACAACAGCCCTAAAGCAAAATCCAAAGATTTCCATTTTATGTAGATCTCATGTAGAATCTGACAGATACGATTTAATTAATATGGGAGTAAATTCTATTGTAGTGCCGGAGTTTGAAGCAGGAATCCGTATGGGAGGCGAAGTTCTGGATATATTTAGCGTAAGAAAAACAGATAGTGCATCGTACGCAGAACAAGTAAGGAGACGAAGTTTGGTTTGATGGAGGAAAGAACAACACTCAATTACATAAAGATATTTTTTCTTGTTGTAATAATATGTGCCCTTATATCACTCGTTTATAGGAGTGTGCTTCTCGTTAAAAACTCTTCATATAAATACGAAGCATTTAATCTTTTACTTCTGGATCGTGACGCATATTTAGTTCATGTAGAGGGTGGAGACAATAAGGTTAGTATATTAAAAATAAAAAATGCTGGGGCAGCACTTGAAAAAAAATCCAGACTCTCTCAGAGCTTACTTCTTGGCATTTTTATCGACGGATCAATCATTTCAAAAAGTCAGGATGGTTTTAGTGGTGTTGACAAAGACTTTTTAAAACTTGGAAAGTTTTTATCTCTCGCAACGAACCCAAATTTTCATAAAAATAACCTCAACGATTACGATCTGCTGAAAATATATATGGAGGCAAATGGAGCCTCAAAAATAAACAAAGAAAGCAAAACTATCGAGAAGCTCGATACTGATAAATATTTAGGAGATACTATAGATTTTTTTCAGTTTTCCGACCCTGAAATATTTAACAGTAAAATAAGTATTCAAGTTTTAAATGGTACTGAGGTTAATGGTTTTGCAACGCGAGTAGGGGCAATACTGCAAACACTTGGTTACAATGTTGTTGAGACGGGTAGTACCGAGTCAAGTAAATCATCAATAACAAGCTCAAGTATTACTCCAAATATAGAGCGCGTTGCAAAGTTTCTTAACGCGCCAATTGTTGAGTCTGAGGATACTGGAATTGCGGATATAAAGGTAGTTCTTGGTGAGGATTTACTAAAAAAATAGAATATAATTAAGGTATGCTTTGGATTTCTATCATAGTTATTTTGGTAATCTCATTTCTATGGGCACTTTTTTCACTTCGTAGAAAAATAAACCAGACGAAAAAGGGTAAGCACGAAACATTATCAAAAATTGGAGAAACAATTTTGTTTAAACGAGGTTCTTAGGATGAGGTACTAATAAAAGAAGGTTGATCTTTAAACTTCGCCATTTTCTTTGTTTCTTTAACAAAAACAGTAATCGAATTATCGCCAACCGCTTTTACATAAGCTGAATATTCATTTCCACCATTAATAAATCCAATCATGCGCATTCCAACGCTATCAGGAAGTACTCCTAAATATGTTTTGTCCATTTGAATAAAAACCTTAGATCTTTTTACAGATAAATTAACAATATCTCCTGGTTGAACAAATGAAAGAGTTTTTCGATCAGCGCAATTTTTTAGTTCAACAGTTTTTGTTTTTCCAGCTTCCTCAATAAAAACATCCTGCATTGATACGCCTGATAAATGAGCTACCTGTGGAGCATCAGAATCTCTATTGGAAAGAGTTTCGATTCTGCGAATATTTTTCTGAGCAATTGGGTTAGTCCTATCGATTTTTAAAACTTGTTGGTAATAAGTTTTTGCTTTTTTAAACTTTCCAAGCTTAGTGAGAGCATATGCTAAACGATTTAGGGTTTCAATATCTTCTTTCTCTTCGAGGAGTCGTAGATTTTCTTTATAGGCATCATCCCATTTATTTTCTAGTGCGTATTTTATTGCGAGATCTCTGGATGGGGGATTCATTTTTTAACTATGCGGATGGCAATTATATTATCCAATATATGTAGAAATGTCAAGGGAGAAGGGTTATAATATAGCGTCTAGTAGAAAGCAATTTTATATATGAGTGGACATTCCAAATGGGCAACAATTAAAAGACAAAAAGGAGCTACCGATGCAAAGCGTGGGCAACTTTTTACAAAACTTTCAAACGCAATAACAATTGCGGTACGTCAGGGTGGAGGAGTATCAGATCCAAACAGCAATTTTAAGCTCAGACTCACTATGGATAAGGCACGTGCTGCAAATATGCCTAAAGAAAATATCCAAAGAGCAATTGATCGTGCTAAAGGAGTTGGCTCTGCTAACGTTGAAGAGCTTGTTTATGAGGGTTTTGCACCCGGTGGAGTTGCGGTAATTGTAGAAACTGTAACAGATAATAAAATGCGTACGGTTGCTGAAATCAAAAACCTATTTGATAAAAGTGGAGGAGCACTCGGTTCTCAAGGCTCTGTTGCATATATGTTTAAGCGTCGTGGCGTAATTGCTGTACCTAAAGAGGGAAGAGACTCAGATACATTACTTAACTTTGCAATTAATGCAGGAATTGAAGACATGGAAGAAGAGGGTAATACAGTATTTTATTATGTAGAGCCAGCTCAGCTTGCAGAAGCAAAAAGGGGACTTGAAGAGCAGGGGTTAGTTATTGAAAGTGCTGAATTATCATATCTTCCAATTACTCCAACTGATGGCGCTGATGAAGAAAAAGTATTTGCATTAATTGAGAAGCTTGAGGATCTTGACGACGTGCAACAGGTTTATACTACCCTTGCATAACATAAATGATTAGAGTTTTGCCGCGAACCTTTCTTTCAAAAAGACAGAAATTTGTTTTATCTGTTTTATTTTTATCAGCAGGTATATTTGCTTCGGAATTTTTATCAGGAATAAGTTTACTTGGACTTGCAATTGTTTTGGGTATATTAACGGTTGTACTTTTATATTCGTTTTTGAAACGCGATGTTCAGGGAACATTTTTCTATCCTATTTTTATTTTACCGCTGCTTTTTACATTAGCATTTGCGCTTTTTTATCCGCTGGTTCCCGCAAGATTTATAACTCGCTTTGCATTAACATCACTTTATGCATTGGGTCTATATTCTTTATTTCTAACTCAAAACATTTTTGCAGTATCCAGTATTCGGACAATTAATTTATTGCGTTCAGCAAGAATTGTTTCATTCGTTTTAACAATTGTTGTTTTGTTTTTCTTAACCAACATAATCTTTTCCGTCAGACTTCCGTTTTATATAACACCGCTGCTTATTTTCGTTATTATCTTTCTTCTTAACTTCCAATCACTTTGGACATACAGCCTCAATTTGAAGCTAAATCGAGAGATGGTAGCCACATCGGCCCTTATTGGGGTCGCTTGCGCGCAATTATCATTTGCACTAAGCATCTGGCCAATAAATGCTGCAATATATTCAATTTTTATTACTGGAATCTTTTATTCATATTCAGGACTCACTCATGCATGGATGGAGAAGAGGTTATTTAAAGGAGTATTGTGGGAATATATTTGGGTTGGATTTTTGTCTGTACTAATATTAATTTTCTTTTCTAAGTGGAGCGCGTAAAGTAGAGGGATATTCAAAAATTTGAGGCTAATTAGCATCGATTTAGCCTCAAAACTCAAAACAGTCAGAATACACCTATAATTTCATATTTATTCGTTTGGCTTGGGAAGATCAAGTCTTATAATTTTAATGATAATATAAATTACTGTAAGAAATATTTTTTTTAATATGTACAGAAAAGCAGAGGAGTGAGGCTAAAATATGCAGTTTGGATTGATTTAATAGTCTAATCGAGTGATAGGGAATGATATAGTTTGATAAGTATCCTATAATTATTTATTGTGGATAACTTTTTAATATATCCAGTGTCTTCAAAGCAGTACCAAGTATTCATAGAAATAAATGCTTCCAATTTGTACTCGGGTGCTAAAGCTCTTCTCAGGTTGTACATATATAAAAAATGTGGCTAGTCAGTCTTGATTTGAGGCTAGGCATAAATCCTTTTCACCAGCCTTAATTTAGCCTCAGTTTTCAGCTTTAAAAACGAGAGGACTTTTCACGACTCTACTAGTTGAGAGTAAAAACCGTGCGTAAACTGTGGCTAATTAGGCACGAAAAGTAGAGAAAACGAAAAAAATACGAAACGATATTCTCATACAGCCTCTCCTCGAAGTAATACTATGCGAAAATGCACATTTTCGTGGCTAAAAATGTTAATTTAGATTAATATATCAATCTAAACTAAAACTGTATTGTCAACTCCGACATAGATATGCTAATCCTTTTCACGGATATTAGCCCTTTAGCCTCAGTTAGGCACGAATTCCTGAACCTACCCGGGGGAGTGCCTGGTCGTGCTCAAGTAGCCTCTAAAACCCTTATTCTCATTTATACTGTTGTATACAAATTTTTACATAGATAACTAACGTAATTGCCTACCCGCGGAGTATGGTTGTTTATTATGTCGTACAATAATACTTTTACGACATGTCAGAGTGATCTGAGAGTGTGCTTAAGTTATTTCAGATAAGCTTCTTTCATTAATTTCATTCTATTTCTTCAACTCATACTTTGAGCTCAGACTACGCTCATTTGCATTCATTCTATACGACCTTATAAATTTGTGTGGCTACTCTACTATAGGATGTAGATTATTTTTTGAAAATTATAAAAAAAGATAAGTGATGCAAAGGGATGATTAACTAGTAGTCCTTCATATTAAAGTGGTCTAGAATCGCATCCTGGAGGGGCGTTTTCATGGCTAATAAATGCCTAAGGCAAGAAGTTTCCAATAAGGCTTGCTAAGGTTAATTTGCCTTAAACGTTTTTTTGTCATCGTTAATATAAAAAAATATTCTTGTTAAATTTTAAATTTTTCTGTTTTTTAAAATTAATTTTTTGTAAATATAAAAAGTTTATTGTTAAAAACATTTTTTATGGAAATTTTGTAATTTTGCTGTCAGCAATTTGTTTTACAAAATTTAAGACGATAAGTTAGTCGTCCTTGTTGACAAATAGGCCTAGAAATCGATTGTAGAAGGTCTTAGCCTTGAATCCGAGGCTAAAAGTGGTATAATTTGTCGTTATGAATAATGAAAATGGTAGAATGCTGGATGCCAGGAACCAATTATCCAGGATTGGTCTCACTTTGACAAATGAGCAGCAAGTTGCTGCGGCAGAAAAAGTAAAAGAAATAACACTAACTAATATTGAAAGATTTAGTGTTGAAAGTTGGCTTTCAGAAAGTCGAGAAAAAATTCCTTTAGAATTACAATCTTCAAGTTTTTTAACAGCTCGCTACACAACAGATTCCGTAGGTAGTATTACTACCCAGCTTGCAAATATAAATCTTAATGCTGGAAATTATGCCGGCTTTGTTATTTGGTATGACATGTCATATGGTGCAAGTCAAATTTCTGGCAATATTGAATCCGCAGAAATGATAAGAAAAAGTCCCACAGATGCTGAAAATTTTATTCATGAAGCAGTAAGCTTAGTTGAGCCAATCATGCATGGTCATGAAGCGGACACGGCTCATCATGCAGGAACATATTTATATCTCAGGGCTTTAATTGGTTCATCAATGAAGCTATTAGAAGAAGATCCAAGCGGATTTTTATTGGTGGATCAACTTATTGAATATGTAAATGATAGAGATTCAAAAATTCCAGGAAGGTTTGCTTCGCCAGGTATGCAGCAAATAGTGAGTAGAGGGGCAGCTCTAGCTGCAGAGACATATAAATCAATTTATCCTCAAATTGATCAGCTATTAATGAAAGATCGCTAATTTGTAAGGCGCTTTATCAGCTTTTGGGTTAACATATATATCCTTCCCCTCCTCTAGCATGTCGAGTATCTGTATATATCTATAGAAGGTAGCATTTGTCCATCCAAACCCGGACTGATTTGCGTAATGATAATTTCCTGTTATGTCCCCTTTTAATCCATCTATTTTTTCAAAAAAAGTTCCATACTTTTTAAAGATTTTAGATTGAACATTAAGAGATTTTTTCATTATCCTTACAGCGTCATCTACATATCCATATTTTAGAAGCCCGACAACAGTTAAGTATTCAAGCGGGGGCCAAATATTTGGATAGTCCCATTGTTTTGGTTTAAGAATATCCTGTATTGCCGGTCTAAATCTTTCAGGAATATCTTTTAGGCCTACTCTTGGTGCAAGTGATTTTTTTGCTGTTATAGTCAGTCCATTTTCCATTTCAAATAATGACAACTTTTTGACCATTTTACTTGCTTGATGAGGAGTTGCTAAGCCAGTCCATAGAGGCGTAAAGCCCGCAAGTGAATAAAAATCACTTCGTCTGTTATATACATATCCATAGTCAAAGAAAAAACCAGCATGTCCATTCCACATGTATTTGTTTATCGATTCACGCCTTTTTGTATATAAAGCTTCCCATTTTTCTTGCTCTTTGCTTTGACCAAGAATTTTTGCTGCTTTTGCAAAATCACGTTCGTATTTATACAGAAAACAATTTAGGTCTATCGGCAGAAATTCATTACAGCGGTTATAAAATCGGGAAGTAAAATCCCAACCAGATTCAAGCTCTGCTGAATGAGCGTACCCTATGTCACGATCTCCATATTTGCTAAGTTCAAACCCTTCAACTTTATGATGGAAAAAACCATCAGCATCAACCCATACGTTCCAATATTCCTTTTTTGCAGCATCCATAGCCTTATCTAACCACCCTCTATAATATTCAAGATCACTAGCCCTGACTATTTTTTTAATCTTGTTACGCTTCTTATATGCAAAATAATAACCATAGTAAGTGTCGAGAATCATAGATGTTAAAAGTGGTGGTTGTGATCTTCCAGTTGAAGCTGGAGAATTAAAGTTGGGAATAATTCCATATTTCTCATACAGGTAAATGAAATTATCAACCATCGAATGCAATATTCCTTCTCTTTTAGTTTCAAGCAATCCTTTAAAGATGAAAAATGTATCCCAATAAAATAGGTGTGTAAACTTTTTATCATTTGGCACGACAAAAGTTTTAGGAACATTAAGAATGTTTTTATGCATTCTCTTTTTGGACTTTTTAAGTATTAAGTTTAAAAACTTCTCACGTTTCTTAGGTTTTATAGTAACTTTATCCCAAAAAGAGTCTATATATTTAAGTTCATCTTTATACATTTCAGAGTAATTCATGCATAATTTTTAGCAGGTTATTAAGGCTAGTTCAAGTAAGAATTTGACAAATAATATCTTATGTCGCAAAATATTTATATGCCCGAGGCTCAAGAGACTAAGCAATCTGAAATCGCAGAATACATTCAAAAGTTTCTTGAATATCTTGAAATAGAAAAGAATTCTTCAAAACTGACAATACGAAATTATCATTTATATTTAACAAGATTTGAAGAATGGTTCGTGAAAAGTTATCCAGGATCTGGAATCAAAGATGTTAATATTGAAAAAGTTCGAGCGTATAGACTTTATCTTTCAAATTGGGTTGATAATAAGGGAATGACTCTTATGCGTGTGACCCAGTCATATTATATTATCGCCCTACGCTCTTTCCTCAAGTTTCTTATTCGTTCGGATAAAGATACACTCTCCCCTGATAAGATTGATTTGCCAAAAACTGAAAGTAAATCTTTAAAATTTTTAGAAAAAAAACACCTTCGCGATCTTTTTGATTCTGTTGATCTTGAAAAAAATCGTGAATCAGGCCTTCGCGATCGGGCAATTCTTGAGCTACTCTTCTCTACGGGTCTTCGTGTATCAGAATTATCAAGGCTAAATAGAGATCAAATAAATTTTGAAACAAGGGAATTTGGGGTAATAGGAAAAGGAGGCCGAGCGCGTGTAGTTTTCCTTTCAGACTCTGCCGCTCAATGGCTTCAGATGTATTTTGATATTCGGGAAGATCCTTGGAAACCTGCTTTTATTCGTTACTCAAGAGATAAAAATTACTTAGATGATGGTGAAAAGATGAGACTCACTTCCCGCTCCATTGAGCGTATTGTTGCTAAATATGTTCGTGCGTCACGTATTCCTGTTAAAGCAACTCCTCATACTTTGCGT
>CAZXFJ010000025.1:0-11019 GCA_964640435.1 uncultured Gammaproteobacteria bacterium
GAGACTTATCGATGAATTCGGACTTTCAGTTACTGAGGTTGCAAAGCGTGTTGGAAAAAGTTTGCCTTATATTTCTAATACAATTCGCCTTTTGACACTTCCAGATGCTATCAAAGATGCATTGGCTGCAGGAGTAATAACAGAAGGACATGTAAGACCACTCATTTCAATTGGTGATCCAAAGTTAATGCTTCAAGCCTTCAAAAAGATCCTTGTTGAAGGTATTTCAGTAAGAGGAGCAGAAGAAGTTGCGAGAGAAATTAAGGCTGTAGAGCAAAAGAAAGAGCCTCACAAGAAGGGTGACAAGCTTTATATTCCAGAACAAGACGAAATGGCAAAGAAATTAATGGAAGTTAGAGGGTACACAAAGGTTCAATTCGATCAATCAACTAAAAAAGCAAAAGCAATTATTGAAATTAAGGGTGATCCTTCAGAAACAACCCCTATTTTGAAGGAAATCTTCGATAAACTAGCAGCTTAAAGGTTATATTTACCCTTTTCTACGAATCTCATCTTTGTTAGTGGCCAATATACAAAAAATGACTTTCCTATTATCTTGTCGTAAGTAACAAAACCCCACTCACGTGAATCAGATGAGGCTGTTCTATTATCTCCCAAGGCGAGAATATTACCAGCTGGAACAGTTACTTCTTTACCTTCTGAGAGAAAATTACCTCCATACGTTTTAACATCTGGGTTCAAATATCCTGATTCATCGAGTTTTATTCCATTAACAAATACATATCCACCATTTACCATTACCCGATCTCCTGGAATACCTATGACTCTTTTAATAAAGTCCTTCTCTTTATCGATTGGGGATTGGAAAACTACTACCTCACCACGTGTTGGTTTACCGAATTTTAATGTAATTAAGTTTGTAAGGATATATTCACCGTTGTGATAGTTAGGAAACATTGAGTCACCATTTACTTGGAAGGGGCGGAAAAGAAATGCATAAATTACAACAAAAATTGCCCCAGCGATTACAAGGGTTTCAACAAGGTCTATTAATATTGAATAAACTTTTTGGAAAAAAGTCATATTTTATATTGTCCTGTATGTAGGCATGTTTGTCAATGAATAATCCTATATCTTATAGCCTTGTAGTTATTTTATAAAGCTGATAGAATACGATCAACTCTGACAACTGCCGCAGGTTCTATCAATTTTTCAGGAAGTCTTGAGAATTTGAAGTATATAAATAAGTTTTGAACAGGAAGATACAAGCTCATGAAGATTTTATTTTTAACAAGGCGGTTTTATCCAGACGTTGGCGGAGTAGAGAAGCACATATATAAAATTTCTGAGAGACTGATTGCCAAAGGGCACCAGGTCGTCGTAGTTAGCGAGAAGGCTTTACGCACAACTCAGGCAGGAAACCTAAATTATCACTCGGGCCTCTCGAGTGACAGTGAGGCTATAATTTCAAAACGGCCCGTCAAATCAATCCGTTTTGATACTTTTGACTCAAAAAAAATAGGCTCAATAAGCTTAAAAACAGAAAAAAATGAGAAGACCAAAAAGTTCAAAATTTGGTCCCAGCTTTGGGACATCAAGGGTCTGATTCAAGAGGCCGACGTTGTCCATTGCCACGATGTCTTCTATTGGTACTTACCCTTCAGGTTTATCTTCCCCTTTAAAAAAGTATTTACTACATTTCATGGCTATGAGACATACCCTTTACCTAAAAAAAATATTATACTGCACAAGCTTTGGGAGAAGCTTTCTAATGGAAACATAGTTGTTGGTAAATTCATTCAAAAATGGTATGGTACTCACCCCGACTACATCATCTATGGGGCATCCGATAGTATAGTCTTAAAAAAAGCTGAAAAGCCATTAAAAAATTCTGCATATTTTGTAGGAAGACTTGATGAGCAAACAAATATTTTAGATTATGTAAATGCAACAGAAATTATTAAAAACAAAAGTAAGGATTTTAAGTTGATAATTGCTGGAGATGGAAAATATAAAGGCCTTGCAAAACGCCAAGGAAAGATTTTGGGGTTTATTAATAATCCGGAGAAATATTTTGGAAAATATAGGTATGCATTTATCTCAAGATATCTTGCAATGATTGAAGCAATGCTTGCAAAAAAACTTATTTTTGCAATTTATGATAATCCAATAAAAGGAGATTATTTAAAATTGTCTCCCTTTGCCAAGTTATCAGTAGTAGTTTCAAGTCCTGAGGAGCTTGCTGAGAAAGTTCTATATTTTATGAAAAATCCTAAGAAGGAAAAGGAAATCGTTGAAAAAGCTTACGCTTGGGCTAAGGATCAAACCTGGGAAAAGGTAGTAAATACCTACTTAAAGCTTTGGCAAAAAGGTTAAGCGTCTTTTTATAAGGTAAATGAAGATGAGGGTAACACCTGAGATGAGGCTAACTACTTTTGCAATTTTTCTTGTCTGTGTATCCTCAAAGTTTACTTCTGCAAGGTAAACTCCTGGCGCTGCTTTAAAAGTAATAACTCCCGGAAACCGTTTATCTGAGTATTGAATAGACTCGTCTTTTTTATTGAGTTTTAGGTTCCATCCAGGAAAGTATGCTGTGTTTTCCTTAAATAATGTAGGTTTTGTTACAGATAAAAGGTAGGAGTGATTTGTTGATGTACGTGAAAGTTGTGTAACTTTTGCCTCACCGTTTACTACTTCTAGATGATTTTTGGGAATTTTTGTAAACCAAGGATTATTAATATCTACCCATTTAGGTACCGCAGGATGGAATCCAGAATTTGTTGCAGTATTTAGAGGAATTTGGGATTCAAGCACTTTGTCATCAAACTCAGGAATTGTGCGTCTGTTTCCCCAATTTAGAATACTTTGTAATATAACGAGCGTACAGAGAAGAAAAATTAAGATATTTCCGAGTTTATTTGATAGAAAGGCTGCGAGAACTGAAGTTGAGAAGCACACAAATATTAATAACCTGAATGTGAATTGGAAGTTTTTTAGAATTTTTATGTTTTCCCATATTGCTTGTGAATAGGTTGTCATTAAGAAGCAAAAAGCGAAAGTTATAACAGAAAAGAATAATACTGTTTTTGTATCTGTCTTGAATCGTTTTTTAAATAGAAAATAAACAGATGTAAATATAACTATTATTTGTGCGTAGCCAATCAGAAATGATAACTCCCCTTTGGGTCCTTGAAAAAGGAGGCCAAAGCGGTAAGGCGAGAATAGAAACTGCCAAATCTCAACATAGCCAATTTTTGCTACAAATTCTGCCTGATGTGTGAATTTCGACTCCAAAATAACAGGAACCCAGTAGAAAGCTGATAGTAGCAGAGAAAAAGCATATGCACAGCATGCAAGTATAAGTTCTGATACTTTTTTCTTCTTTTTATTCCACCAATAGAAAATTAAGTATAAAAATGAGATAACAAAGCCAAATATTGCTATTGCTTGGTTACTTAACATCAAAAGGGCAAGGTTGAGAGAAAGCAAGATGTGCCAAGTGAGGCTTTTCTTGTTTAAAGCTTTTACTATGCAATAGAATATGGCTGGGATTATAGAAAACGAAGCTATTTCTCCTGTGCTGACTCTAAAATGCATATCAACAAGGTGATAGGGGGCAAAAAGATAAAAAATAGCCGCAACGACAGCTGATCTTTTCCCAATTATTTCATTTATAAAAAGATACATAAATACACCTGAAAAAACAAAACATATTGTGATAAAAATCTTAAGTGAGGCTACAAATGAGAATCCTAAGAAATGAAAAAGTGAAACGAAAATATAAGGAAGGGGATAGATGAATATAAATAAAGGATAGCCAAATGTTGCATTCGATATTCCAGCCCAAGAGGGCAGAATATGTCCCTCACTAAGCGATGAATAATAAAGAATTGAATTATATATGTTGTATGAGAAGTCTCCGCTTTCATATGAACCAGGACGTAAAAGACTAATTAATGGCAGTAAAGATAAAATAATTACAATTACCAGTGGGTGAATAGTTTTTTTGGGAAAAATATATCTGTAGATAAAAAGACCGACCAAAAATACAAAAAAGGCCGTTATATTAATAAAAACTAATTTGTATGCTGCATGCATAATGGTATAATACAGTACAAATTTTTCTACTTCAATAATGAAGGCATCAATCGTAATAACAGTATTTAATGAAGAAAAAAATATTAATCTTCTTCTTAGAGCACTATTTAATCAATCCCAAAAGCCAGACGAAATAATAATAGTTGATGGTGGATCACGGGATAAAACTGTCGAGACAATTAACAAATTCATACAAGGAAATAAAAAAAAGAGAATAAAAGTAAAAATTTTAATAAAAAAAGGTAACCGTTCGGTTGGAAGAAATGAAGCGATTCGAGTAGCCAGAAATAAATTAATAGCGATAACTGATGCAGGTTGTGTTCCTGAAAAAAATTGGTTTAAAAATATTATTTCACCATTTAGTTCTAGAAAGGTAGATGTTGTTGCAGGGTACTACAAAGCTCGACCTAAAAATATATTTGAAAAGTGCGTTATTCCATATGTATTTGTGATGCCAGACAGAATTGATCCTCAAAACTTTCTTCCGGCAACCCGATCTATGGCAATTCGAAAAATCACCTGGAAAAAAGTTGGAGGTTTTGATGAGAAATTGTCTAATAATGAAGATTATGTATTTGCAAGAAAACTTAAGGACAAAAAATTTAACATAAAGTTTGAGAAGAATGCGATTGTATATTGGATTCCCCGTTCAAGTATTAATCAAAGTTTTACTATGTTTTACCGATTTGCAAAAGGAGATGCAGAAGCCAAAATTTATAGACCTAAAGTTGTCTTTATATTTGCACGTTACGCTGTTGGCTTAATTTTACTCTTATCTTTTTTAAAAACTTTTTCAGTTGCAATTATTTTTGCTCTTTTATTTTTAATGTTTGCATATGTTTTCTGGTCTATTAAAAAAAACTATAAATATGTTAAAAACATTCAGGCATTTATATTTCTTCCGCTTCTTCAGTTAACGTCAGATCTCGCAGTACTTTTCGGAACGGGCTTAGTTTTATTTGAAAGATTTTTCCCAGCATTTTCGATACTTGCTTTTTTATGGTCTTCGTTTCTTGGTATTAATCTGCCATATGTAGGACAAAATGCATATAACTTTATAACATATTCTTTAATTACTCATAACTATAATAAGTTTGGGCTGTTTGCAGCGAAGTTTGCACCAATAATAACTGTTTCAGAAAATATTCCCAAAAATCCTGAATACTTTATACATCATCCGCCTCTACTTTCCATATATATGATGCCTTTCCTAAATATATTTGGGCTAGATTTTTGGGTAGGTAGATTTTCTATGATTCTTTTTATGTTGGGAACATTATTTGTCACCTATTTAATAGGAAGAACAATTGTGAATAAGAAATATGGATTAGTGAGCTTAGGTATGATGGCAATTATTCCTGCAACATCCATTTTTGGAAAAATGATTGGTCAAGAAAATTTGGTTATTTTATTTTGCCTACTTTGTACATATTTTTCTTTTCTTTATTTAAAAAAACGTGAAATAAAATATTTTTATCTTTCTATTTTTTCAATTTGTTTGGCAACATTTAGTGATTGGCCTGCGACATATTTCTCATTATTTTTGTTGCCAATCTTTGCAAAATATAAAAAATTGAAAGTAGGGCTAATACTTCCTATTTTCGCAGGCCTATCAGCGGTTATTTCAATACTTTGGATTGCATATATTCGTGTTGGTTTTTGGGATCTTACAAAAGCAATTGGGTCAAGAAGTTTTCTAGAACTTCAGGATATAGCCAATTGGCCTATTTTATGGGTGGGCGTTACAGCTTTGCGAACATTAATATATTTCAACCCATTAATTGTCCTTCTTGCATTAGCTGTTTTAGTGCAATTGTTTAAACAAGTTAAAAGTAAAAAACTTGATGATAGGCAATTGTTAACTTTAATATTTTTCTTTTTTGGAGTATTTCATATAACACTTTATACTGAAGCGTCTTTCACTCACCCGTACTTATTAATATATTTTCTTCCCTTCTTTTCCTTTGCATCATCATGGTTTATTTATCAAATATCGTTGAATAAAAAGTACTTATTTTTTGCATCAATAGTAATAATGAGTTTTTTGTATTTAGGAGTTATAACAATTCTTAAAAATTCACAGATTGAATCAAACGTTTGGAGATACCAACTCGCCAATGTGGCAAAAAAATATCTTACCGATTACGAAACCATTGTTTACAACAAATATTATGCAATCGACCCAGACATATGGAAGTATCCTTTACTTATTGACGCGGTACAGACTGACGAAAAAGATAGTGAAAGTTTTTTAAGAAAATATAAGCATTATGTATATTCGTGTGAGCCAACATGCAATATGTATCCTGCCGAAATAGAATCTCTTAAAAAGAGATACTCCTTCATTAAAATAGTTTCTGAAAAAGCTGATGTATATATTTTTGACTTACAAAATAAACAAAAAAATAATCAGAGAATACGTGTTCCTCTGAAAATAGTTGACAATAAAATACTTTCGGAATACAGGAAAATAAGAGACACGTTTAAAGTACCTCAGATATAAACTAAAATATACAAATGAAATTATTAAAATACGCACAAAAGAAGATAAAAACAGAAGAACATCTTTTAATTTTGTTTCTGTCACTTATTATTTCCATATGTCTATATATATTACTACTCCTCTTATCGCCTATAACTTTTAAGGCGGATAACATACAAACAATAAATTGGTTTTCTATAAATCAATATCCAAAGCAAATGGATTATATTTATCTAGAATTCGGTTATGTATTTATTATTTTGGTAACTGTTTTACTTTGGTTAATAAAAATATGGTCAAAATCACAAAAACACAAATAGAAATAATTATTATCTTTCTTCTGTCTCTTATTTTTGGAGTAGGGATGGGGAATATTTTTGTTGGAGACATTAATCTGCTTGATGAAGGGCAGTTTGTTTCATGGCCATATCAAATGCTTAATGGAAAATTAATGTTTAAAGATTTATTTGTAATGTATGGACCATTATTTATCTATCCGCAATACATATTCTTTAAAATATTTGGACCTACTTTTTTTACAATGCGAATTTATTTCTTCGCTGGCTCCCTAATCGCTCTCTTGCTTGTTTATTTAATTTGTTTAAAGTTAAAACTAAAAACTTTTACCCGACTTATAATAATAGCTCTCCTTATTTTTCTACCAGGAATTCAGTTGAGGCAAGCGGCATCTTTTATGGTAATAGTTGCACTTTTATATGCAAATGATGGGAAAACAAATATAAGATACTTATTTGTGGGAATAGTTGCCGCAATTGCTTTTTTAATAAGTCCAGAGATTGGAATATTTTCAATGTTAGCAGTTTTTGCAAGTGTTTTAATTGACTTTGGTTTTGTAAATACTTTTAAAAAAATAGGCTTTGTATTAATAGGACTTATTACTTCTTTTTATATATTTTTTGTATGGGCATTTATAGAAGGTTGGTTTTATAGTTATATAGCTGAGACATTGAAAGTTCTAAGGCTTTTTTCTGGTGTAAATGCTCCTCTCGGTAAAAATTTTCCCAATCTATTATCATTATTTCCCGGTTTTAATCTCTCAATTATAAAATACTTATTAACAGCAGACGCAATACTTTATTGGTCATATCTCTTTTTAATAATTGTTGGTATATATTTTGTTGTTAGGTTCATACTTGGAAAGTTAACTACCCGTGATAAAAAAACGTTACCTATATATATTATTGGTCTACTCCTTTACGTAAGTGTAATAGGACGGGGAAATATACAATTTATATATTCATACTTATTTATATTAGGAGGAGTACTCGGTGAAGAGGCACTAAGACTTAAAAATAAAAAACTAGCCTTGTTGTTTGTTGCTTTATTGTTGATAATACCAATACGACTTTTAACAATTAATAGAGTTAATATTAATAAAAATATCGAGAGCGTTATTTCATATAGTAAGTTTGTTCCTGTCTCTTCAAGAGATCCACTCAGAATTTCTTTAGAGCAAAAAAAATATTTTGAATCAGTTATTAATCCTGTAAATAATTTAACAACTCCTCATGACACAATTTTTGTTATGCAGGATGAGCCAGCCTTTTATTCACTAACAAATAGAAATAACGCGAGTAGATACGATTTGCCATATTTTGCTAGCTCTTTTAGTTCGCAAAAAGAACTAGTTTTAGAATTAAGTCATAAAAGACCTAAAGTGATTATATGGAATAAGAATGCATGGGCTGTTGATGATATTTCGAATGCAACTCGCCTTCCTGAGGTTGTAGAATATATAAAAGCTTATTATAATGTTTACCTAAATAGTAATGGCCTTATTATTTACAAAATAAAAACTAATGAAACAAATTAGACGAATGGATTTTTCTGTCGACATTATCTTACCTGTCTACAATGAAAAAAAATCCATAGAAAAAGTTTTGACAGAATGGGTTAGGGTTTTACCAAAAAAATTTAAATACCGTTTTATTATCTGTGAAGATGGATCAACCGATGGAACGACAACTCTTTTAAAAAAGCTACAGAAGAAATATAAATTTATTCTTGACCACCGAGATAGTAGACGTGGATACGGTCAGGCTGTAATAGATGGAATTAATTTATCAACTGCAGAATATATTCTCTGTGTTGATTCAGATGGACAATGTGATCCAGAAGATTTTAAAGTATTCTGGAAGAATAGATCACCCAAGCAAGTGCTTATAGGTAGAAGAGTAGAGAGAAATGACAATTTTCAAAGAAAATTATTCTCAAATTTTTTTAAACTCTATTTTGATTCACTTTTCCCATCCAAAATAAATGACCCTAGCGCACCATTTGTACTTTTCCAAAAGAATCTTATTATTAAACACTTAACAGATTTAACTTTTTTAAGAGAGGGTTTTTGGTGGGGTTTCGTTGGAATGTGTGTAAAGAGAAGAATAAAAATCAAAGAGCTTCCTATTAATCATAGAGCGAGAATTGATGGGAAAACTAATGTCTATAGTTCAAGTAAAATCCCAAAAATCGCTGTAAGCAATGCTATTGGCCTTTTTAAATTAAAAATTTCCTAATTCCTACGTTATAATCTCCTTATGGGGTATTTTAAAAACACGTTGCACGGTATAAGCTGGTCTGCAGCGCTTAGAATTTCAATAAGAGGAATATCAGTTCTTCGTATAGCTATTCTTGCAAGATTACTT
Source organism: uncultured Gammaproteobacteria bacterium (assembly GCA_964640435.1). Classification (GTDB taxonomy): domain Bacteria; phylum Patescibacteriota; class Microgenomatia; order Levybacterales; family GWA1-39-11; genus GWA1-39-11. The sequence goes on from CAZXFJ010000025.1 coordinate 9,205, forward strand.
GCTCCAGAGCAGTTTGGTCTTTTTGGAATTGCAACCATAACACTTGCTCTTCTTGAAGTATTTTTGGAAACAGGCGTAAATGTTTTTTTAATCCAGGAAAAGTCTGATATTAAAAAATACATAGATTCGGCATGGGTAGTGTCTATTATAAGAGGGTTAATAATGACGGCAATTCTTATTATGGCAAGTCCATTTATTGCTGACTTTTTTAACAATGGATCGGCAGTTGGAGTATTACTTCTAATATCTCTTGTTCCTCTTCTTCGTGGTTTCATAAATCCATCAATAGTTTTTTTCCAAAAAGAAATAAAGTTTCATAAAGAATTTTTATATAGAGTTACACTTTTTGGTGTTGATACTATATTTACAATTATTTTGGCTCTGATTACTCACTCCGTTTACAGCTTAGTTATTGGAACAATATTGGCAGTTATTTTTGAAATTATTATTTCTTTCAAGTTCGCTACGCCTCGGCCAAAGTTATCTTTAAATCCAGAATACATAAAATTAATATTTCACCGAGGAAAGTGGGTAACACTTTTTGGAATATTTAGCTATCTTGCTCAGGAGGGGGATACTATTGCGGTTGGGCGGTTAATGAATACTGTTGCTTTGGGACAATATAACATGGCATATACTGTGGGAACATTACCAATTGAGGCATCTGATGTCGTAAATCAGGTAGTTTTCCCTGTTTATTCTAAGATTGCACATGAAAAGGCAAGACTTCTTAGAGCATTTTTAAAGACAACTCTTTTTCTAACTCTTTTAACAGGTTTTGTTAGTTTAGTAATATATTTCTTTGCTTATCCATTAGTTTTGGTGTTTTTGGGTAAAGTTTGGTTACCAATTGTTCCAATAGTAAAACTTCTTGCGATCTATGGTGTTCTAAGAGCGGTATTTGGTTCTGCATCTGCGTTGTTTTTGGCAGTTGAGAAGCAAAATTATGTGAGCATAATGACGTTTTTCAGAGTTTTTGGCCTATTAATCACTATAGTTCCTTTTATTCAAATGTACGGTCTAATTGGAGCAGTTTACTCCGTTATTTTCTCTGTCTTAATTGAGATACCAGTAATTTTATATCTGGTAAGAAAAGTATTTGTTTAAACTTACCAGATAGGTACCCAAAACTCTTCAATTACTATTACTTGCAAAAAAATAAAAGTTAAAATTATTAAAAATTGTAGGCTTGAGAATTTCGAATACTTTGTAATAAAATTTACTGAAAGTATTACTGGGAATATCATAAAAGGAAGCCAAATTCTTCCAACTTCACCTCTTGATGCACCAGAAGCAATTAGGACTATAAATATAAGCCAAAAGGATATTAAAATTTTCTTCAATAAATTATTCTTCTCAATATTATTTCTTAGTGACAGATAGGAAAAAGTTAGAAAGATAATAGTAATAGGAATACTCATGTACTGAAAAAAATCAAAAGGATTATATAAAAGCCATGCTATGTAGTCCCGAGAAGCTTGATTATGAATTGTGGCGATCAATGCAGAAAATAGATTGAAATCAAAAATAAAAAGTAAGGCGGCAAGTAAAATTATTCCAAACACGTAAAGAGCAGACTGTTTAATAATTTCCGTCTTCTTATATTGGATAAAATATAAAGACGCAAGTAAACCAAGACCTGCTAGGTAAACCAAAAAAGAAGCTGTAAAAAATAGTCCTAAGCCAATTATTAAACCGCTCAGAACAATAAATTTGTAATTTTTACGCTCAACGCCTTTATACAGACATATGAAGCTTAAGAGTGGAAAAAATAAATAAATAGGATCAAAAATTAAAGCAAAAAAAGAAAAACTT
>CAZXFJ010000025.1:11119-15743 GCA_964640435.1 uncultured Gammaproteobacteria bacterium
GAGTGGAAAAAATAAATAAATAGGATCAAAAATTAAAGCAAAAAAAGAAAAACTTGGAATAATTGAAAAAAGTAGTGTACTTCTGAAAGAGACAAGAGTATTTTTTGTAATTAGTTTTGAGAGATAATAAAAGGGAATAATTACAAAGCTTGATAAAAAATGTAAAACGAATGGTAGTGTGACTGAGGCAAGTTTCTGTTTAGTTGTTAGTGCATCCCATAAATCTTTTGCAAAGTTAACGTTAAGGTTTGAGATAAAAGAAAAAAGATTTTCAAGTTGGAAAAAGGATATTAAATTAATATAACCACGTATCATAATTACTGCACCTGGAGTATGACCACTTGCGTGTTGTGCTAAAACCCTCTCATTAACAAGATTTGTAAAATTAGATAAAAATGATTGAATACTATTTATATTTATTGCCGTACTGAAATACCCATTAATTCCTGGATCAACAAGTCTTCTAAAAAGAATATTTATCCCAAATCTACTAAAATAAACAAGTGCTATTTGAAAAAGAAAAATTAAAAAAACTAGCGAGATTAAAATAATAACTTCATTTTTGTTTGTTATTTTTTTTAGCTTTTCAAATCTGAAAGTAATAAAAGCTAATAGTAAATAAATTGGAATAAATACCCAAGCTTTATTAATGGTATTAACAAAGTAAAAAGGCCATAATGAATTCAAATTAGAATCATACGGCCCACGTATTAAAGGAATAATGTCAGTTATTAATAGAAAGATGTAGGCAATCGTGATCCCAACCGTTAACGAAAGCAACTTTGTTCTAAATTTATCAATTTGACTCATACTTATTGCCAATTACGGCTGAAATACTTATTATGTAGTTTATAATATGATTTTATGAAAAAAGTAAATAGCTTAAAGCATAAAAATATTGACCTCATCATTCTTAAGTACGTCTTTTTGCTGTATACGATATTTCTGGCGTTACTACTTAGGTCCGATGCTTTTAAAATCATCGCAATACTGATCTACTTATCCTTCTTTTTGATTACATTTAAGATCCGTGGTGGAATTAAAAAAGGATTTTTATCAATATATACCGAAGTTAAGATTATTGTAACAAGGACTATAAGTACATTAAATAAAGTAAAAACTGCGCTAGATATGAGATTTTTCAGAAGATATAAGTCTGAGATCATTATTATCCTCTTTTACATTTTAACTATGCTTTCTGTAGTCAAGTGGGGGCTTCCAAGTAGTTCGCATCCATTTCCATACTTTATGGATGAATCACATAGTCTTCAAGCTGTAAAAACAGTTGTAAAGAATGGAACTTCTAATTTACCTCATCAAGAAGTTGGTCCCATGCTTAATTACATACTGTCCGCTGTACTAGTCTCCCCACTTTTTGTACTAAAAATTGTCAATCCTTCGGAGATAACGACAGCAATAAGCGCTCTTGTTGTTCAAGCACAATTATATACAGCATTGAGAATTATAACTTTTATGTTTGGCGTAGGGGCTTTGATATCTCTAATCCCAATATCTAAAATTTTGAAATTAAAATCAACATTTTCCGTCGGACTGTTTGCAACAGCGCCCGTTTTTCTTTTAATAAGTAACTATTTTAAGTATGATGTTGCGCTTTTATTTTGGATTACATTATCTTTGCTTCTATACTTTAACTATAAAGTTAAACCCACTCTCAATAATTTTATTTTCGCATCAATAGTATCAGGTTTCGCAGTATCAACAAAATTAACTGGTGCGCCGCTACTTATATTACTTTTTTATACTTTTTTCTTCTTTACACCTTCACGGAAAAAAAAGATATCACACTTAATAATTGGAATTGCAGCTTATGTTATAACATTTGTGCTTTGCGGAGTACCTGATATTATTTTTGGTGGTAGATCGATGGTAGAGTATATTTATTACAACACCATTTCCTTACCGCAAAATGATAAGAATATACTTTTTGGCGTAAATCATTTTTACTATTTATTTTTTCAACTCCTACCGCAAATATTTGGTCATGCATTTTTTGCAATTTTCATAGCTTCTTTATTTTATGTATGTATAAAGATTGCAAGAAAATTATTAAATGGAAAAGTTTCGGATGAGAAAGCTACTATACTTATTCTTTTGGGTTTTATACTCTTTTCTGCAAGTTTAAGCCCTTTATGGGTTATTGCTGCGAATCGAGCTCTTGTTTTACTTCCATTTATGGTTTTAATTACAGGAATTGCCTTGTCAGATATTTTGAAAATTAAAAAAATAATGATTTTTGTAACTGTTTTATTAATTTTTGTATTATGTCTTCAGACAATCGAATCTTTTGCCTGGATATCTTTGAAGTACGCCGAGCCTTCGCAGTCTACGGCATCATCATGGATTAAAAATAATATTTCTAAAAATACAGTAATTGGGATTGAGAATATACCCATTTATCAAATGTTACCCGATATAATCATTAAAGAATTCTATGAGGATGTTTATCTGGTTAAAACACCACATATGTATAATTACAAAGTTATTGAGGCAAAAACTCCTAAATTACCACCAGTTATTGTTTTATCCAATGCTCAATTCGATTATCAATATCGAAAAAGCTCTCCTAAAAAAGATTTATATAAACGCATGATGCGCGAAGGATATAGAGAAGTTAAAGGATTTTCTCCAAATTCGGAATATTATAAATACTTTTCAAATAATCCAAATTTCGTAACGATAGGTTTAATTGCCTATCCATTGAGAATTTCTGTTTTTGCGAAGCAATAATTGGTATAATTGCAAAAGTTTTATGCGTATTGCTTTCTTTCATGAATTGCCACCCGGTGGAGCTAGAATTGCGACCAATGAAATCGCATTACGATTAAAAAAGACAAACAAAGTTGATTTATATTATGTAGATGGGTCGGAAGAGATAAGTGAATATAAAAACTATACAAAAGTCTACTTTTATAAGTTTTTGGAAAAAGAATGGACAGGTAAGGATCCTTTGGCCCGAATCTACAAGGATACTGTCGAACTTAAAAAATTAAGTGCACTACATAAAAAGATTGCAGATGTTATAGATAGTCGTGGATATGATTTAGTCTTTGTTAATGCATCAAAATTTGTTGAATCTCCTTTTATCTTGAAATACTTGAAGACTAAAAGCGTTTTTTATCTACATGATCCTCATTTTAGGATGGTTTATGAGAAAGAACTTGATGTTTCGGAAGATCTAGATGTTGTCCGTAAAACATACGAAAAACTTCACAGAAAACTTCTCAAAAAAATGGATCTTAAAAACCTTAAGTCTGCTGATTATTTAATTGCAAACTCACGCTTTTCTCAACAAACAGCGTTTAAATCATATAGACGTGAAAGTTTGGTAGCTTATTTGGGAATTGATACTGATTTTTTTAAATCTTCTAATAAGAAAAGGGTAATAGATATTTTATTTGTTGGCTCAAAATCAGAGCTTGATGGATACCCACTGTTATTGAAAAGTCTTGAGAAAATGAAAAAGGAACCTAAGATTCGATTAGTTCTCAAGGAATCTGAATGGGTAAGTCGAGAGAAAATGAGAGAGCTTTATCAAAGATCGAAACTTGTGGTGGCTCTTGCATCAAATGAGCCATTCGGTCTTACACCACTTGAAGCAGCAGCCTGTGGTGTTCCAACTGTTGCAGTTGATGAAGCAGGTCACAAGGAAACAATAATAGATGGAAAAACAGGATATCTTGTTTCCAAAAATCCTTCAGAACTTGCACAAAAATTAGATTATTTACTTTCAAATCCCAAGCGTCTTAAACAACTAGGTATTCAAGCGAAAGAAAACGCGGTAGAGAATTGGGGATGGAGTAAAAAAATTGAGATTTTAGAAAAAACACTTAAAGGTCTCTTAGGAAATGAATAAGATTATAAGAACAAGTTGGATCACGGTAGCTGCATCAATCATTATTTATGTGTTTTTCTATTCTAAAATTTATAACTTGGGAATTGGATTTAGAGATGAAGGGTTTTTATATCTTAATGTTAATAGGATTTTAAGTGGAGAAATCCCATATAGAGACTTCTTTATGACAACAACTCCTGGGAGTTTTTACCTCGCAGCATTTCTAAGTAAGTTTTTTGGTTTAAATTTAATTACAGGAAGAATTCTATTTGGGATAATCGGGATTTTATGTATTATTCTCGTAAACTTAATATATAAGTTTAATAATTTTATAAGATTTGTTGTTTCTCTGGCAATAGGTATATATTTCCTTGTACCAAGTGCATTTGGATACTACAACGTAGAGGCGTTATTGTTTACGTTAATATCCTTCTACTTCCTTTGTAAGGGCCTTGATAACAAAGACAAGAAAAGTATATTAATTTCAGGGGTTTTAGTAAGCATAGTATTTATTTTTAAGCAAAGTTATGGAGGTTGGGCTGGATTGGGTTTTTTCCTGATCATACTGAGTGAAAGAATAAGAAAATATGGTTTTAAAGATATCTATCTTGGTTTATATCTTCTAGGTTGTTTAATTGGGGCAGTTCCATTCGCTATTTACTATTTTATTAACAATAGTCTCCCAGCTTTTGTTTACTATGCATTAATCTTCTCTCGAGAAGTAAAAGAACATCGAGCATCTTTTTTATTCAAATCTATTTTAAGTCTGGC
>CAZXFJ010000026.1:0-15593 GCA_964640435.1 uncultured Gammaproteobacteria bacterium
TTCCTTTTACGTTTGTTCTGTCAATTGTTGAAAGCATAATTGAATCAAAAATTATAATTTCATATATTGGCTTTTCAAGTGTACTAATATTAGGCTTCATTTATTTTCAAAAGTTTATAAAGGAGCTCATTGGAGAAGAGGATGATATTTCCTTTCTCATCGCACTTGTATATATTGCATCACCTATTACGCTGGTAAGCGTTGCCTTCTTTCTATCACCAGTTTTTTTAATATCTCTTGTGCCAATTGTTGCTTATTACTTTACAAGATTTTTAAAAGCTGGAAATAAATGGGATGTTGTTAAGGCGACTCTTTGGTCAATCTTTCTTTCTTTTGTTTATTATTCAATACCGTGGATAATAGCGTTATTTTTGCCTTTAATCTTTGGAGTATTTATTTACTTTGTTTTTATTGACAGAAAAATAATTACCTTTCTAAGAAGGACTTTAATTTTTTCATTCTTTATAATTTCGAGTCAACTTTTCTGGCTCGTACCCTTCTTTTCATCTCTTGTGTCGGGTGGTTCGACAGGTTTAGGACAAAAGGCTGTTTCTCAAAGCCTCGTGGTTAGTTTTAAGAATACAGTTATTAGTACGGCAAATGACAATATAGTTAATTCCCTTCTTAATCTATATCACAGGAGGATGGTATTTGAATTTGATTGGCATCTTAAAAATGTTTTTCTTAATTATTATGATTTGATTTTACCCATCGGAATAGTATTTGTATTAATTCTTTTTTTAGGAATAATTAAATACAATCAAGCACTGTCGGAGAATAAACGAAAACTTTTTATTCTGATATTTACATCTTTTCTTGCCGTTCTTTATCTTTGCACTGTTAATATAGGTTTTTTAAAAGATGTCTTTGTTTTATTTGCTTATATTCCGGGATTTGCAATATTACGTAACTTTACAGATAAGTTCGCATTGTCCTTCGTTTTCTTTTACGCATGTATTCTTGCATTGTCACTACTTGTTGTAAAAAAGAGCTACAGTTTTTACAAAATAATATTTGTATTAACGTTATTTGCTGTTTTGCTTGGATTTGCTCCAGTGAAGCAGATTATTAGTGCTCCTCTTTGGAAAACAAGCAGTGTATATACAACAGTCAATTTACCTAAAGAATACACAGACTTTGTTAAATATGCAAAAGTAAAAATACCAAATACGACAAATGTTTTTGCATTACCTCAAAACATTACGGCCTATGAAATTATCACAGAACCAAATGGAATCAATTCCTACGTAGGAACTTCACCGTTTAAGTTTTTTACTGCAATAAATGATTTAACTGGTATTGACTCATATCCAGCAGATATCTCACTCAAAATTCAAACATTAATTAAGGAGAGAGATTATAAAGGGTTAATCAATATACTTTCGCAAATTAATTCTGGTTATCTTATGGTTACAAAAAATACACCTTCTGAAATTTTAAAGTCATATCTGTTTGATAAAGAATATCTTAAATTTCAAGATGAAAAATTAATACAGGCAATTACAGAAAAGAAAATACTGCAAAGTAATAAGGGAAACTACGTTATATACAAACTTAAAAATAATCCTAAGATTTTGGTTTCAAATGCTTCAATATCCTTCAAAAAGATAAGTCCAATAAAGTATGAAATAGATATTAGAAACATGAAGGGTAAGAATAAGTTGACGTTTTTCGAAACATATCATCCTGGTTGGTCACTTTATCTCGTTTGTAATGACAATATGCAAGTAAACGATTTAATATTACCTTTCAAAACAAATATATTTAGTAACTCGCATACTTTTATTAATCCGTATGGAAACCAATGGATTATGGATCCAATAACAATTAAAGAAAGGTATGGAAATAAATGTTTCAATCTAAATATAGATGGGTCCGTGAACCTTAAACTGGTATTGTATTTTGCGCCTCAAAAATTCTTCTATTTAGGTTCTTTACTAACAATAGTATTACTTTCTGGAGGTTTTATTGTTTTATTTAAACAAAATGGCAAAAAAAGGAAATAATTTAGTTAATAAAATTCTTGCTAACCCATTCGTTAAATGGATATTAATTCCTGTCTTGTTAATTGTTTTTTGGTTATCTTCTTCTTTAATTTATAGTTCGTACAAAAGTTTTACTGTTATACAGCATGCCCATAATTTAAGTAACAAGGATGACTTTAATAGAAATAAGTTGCTAAAGAGTCAAGCGATCAGTGGGGTATTTGTTGCTGAAGAAAATAATTTAGGGATTGTCGAAGTAAGGTTTGGTGAAATTCCAAAGCCTTCATATGATTTGCAGGATACTATCTATTTTAGGATCAAAGAGGTCGGAGGCAATAAATGGCTCGCCGAGAATAAATATAAATCCGGTGCTATCCCGCCGCATAAATATTATCCATTTGGTTTTACACAAATAAATAATTCAAAAGGTAAGATTTATAAGTTTGTTATTACTTCAGAAAACGGTAATCTTGGAAATGCAATTGGTATTTCGAGAGTAAACCCTATATATTTATCAAAATACAAGTTTTCAAAATCTGAGGTTATTAATAGTCCAGCTTCTATTGCCTCCTTTATATATAAAAAGGTTGTTTCATTTTTAACAAACGAAGATAATCTCGTTTCTTCAACTGTTTTTTTACTTCCTTTAATATTTTACTTTCTATGGCTTATTTTTCCGATTGATAAGTTAGTAAAAAATGATGGCAAATTTACTGCAAAGAAAATGTTTATGGTCTTTGTTGTTGTATTAATTTTTTCGGACGTAACATTTTATGAGTTTTTAAGTAATGGTTTTATGTTGGGTCTACTCGGATTGTGGTTAATATCGATTTACATAAATAAATCAAAGAGTGCAGTAACGTTTTGGTTTGCGTTTTCACTGATTATCTATTCGGTAATTGGAATTTACTTTAAATTGCCAATTTACATTGATAAGTCATCAGCATTTGCATACTTTCTACTAACAATGGGATTTGTGCAAAGCATACAAGAATTTAAGAAACAAAAATAACGGATTTATTCCAGAATTTTTGATAATGCACTTTTAAAGCTATTAGCTATTTTTGACTGAGCTTCAATTGACGGATGAATATCGTCAGAAAAGTCTCCCTCTGTTAACCAATTTCCGGGGTCTACAAAATATGTTTTATATTTTTTTGATACTGTTTCAATTGCCGAATCATATGGTCGTAATACGTCTTCGGACAAATCTTTTCTTGGCAATGTTGACACAAGAATTATTTTTGCATTAGGATTATTTTTCTTTACATCTGATACGATTTTATCGTAGTCACTTTGGAATTTATCAATCGGTACATTGTTGCCAGCGTCGTTTGTTCCAGAGAAAATTATTATTGCGTCTGACTGGAAATTCATTAGGTCTTTTTTATAGCGTTTTATAGCATTATCAACACCTGAAACATTTGTAATACTTGATTTAACCACGCTTGCGTCATGTAGCTCATAACCTAGCTCATCAGAAAGAATTTGCGAATAGTTATCTTTACCATAAATTGTTGAGAGTGAGTCGCCTAGGATTGATAGGACTTTGTTATGCCATTTATATGACCAAAGTTGTGACGGACGATCGACTAGAATTTTTCTAACTTCGATTCCGCAAGGATATTCAAATCTTGTACAAAAATGTCGAATTGTAACTGAGTGTTCCTTATTCTTGTCGACTTTTATTGTTAATTTTTGATTTTCAAGATTGGGAGAAGAGAGTATATACGGTGTGCGATCAACAAATATCTCAACGCCTTGCTCAGCTTTGGAATTGGTTGCAAACTCAAATGAAATACTTTTACTTTTATTAAAAACAAAATCTAGTTCGCTTCCTGAATAATTACTTTGATTATTTTTCCAACCATATCCGTAATTTATGATTGGGTTATTAATGATGTTTTTCTGTGAAATGCTGAAGATGAAATTGGAGATAATTATTAAGATTAGTAATAAAATTCCTGCCAGAATTATCATTGGTCTATTCAATTTTTTCATCATTGCATTATATATTAAAACTCTAAGCATTTCATAGTTTACAAAAAAAAGTATATAGGATATAGTAATAAAAATTTATGTTTAGATTCAATTTAAAGCATTATTTTAATATAGATTTCTACAAAAAAAACCCTATATTAGTTATCAATACATTTTTTCTTTTTTTTCTTTTATTACTTCCATACATACTTTTTGGTGGAAAACTTTTTCTTGGGGGAGATGATTCGAGACTTTTCTATGCATATCCGCAGGATTTTTTAGCAAACACTCAGTTTTATTCCTGGAGTAATCTTTCTTCGGTTGGTTGGAATTACCCCAATCAAGATTTTATTCCCTTTGTAACAATTTGGTCAATATTGAGTATTTTTATTAGATCTCCTATGGTGCTTACTTATCTAGCATTTTCATTACCATTTATCTTAGGTTTTGTTTTCTTTCAAAAAATGATTTCTAAACTGATATTGGAGAAGAAAGAAAAAAATAAATTAATTTTTTTCATTGGATCAATTTTTTATATCTTTTCTCCCATCATTATTAATAATCATTTTCTAAATCCTCTAATACCTATTTGGCTTATTGGCTTAATTCCTGCAACGATTTATTATTTTATACTTTACTTAAAAGATGGAAAATTTATTAACATCCTTAAGGCTGTAGTACTTATCGCTATATTCTCATTTGGCTTACATAATATTCCTTGGATACTGGCTTTTTTATTACCTTTAATTATTTCATTGTTTATCTGTTCAATATTATTTAAGCGTAAAGATATATTTTATTTTTCTAAGAAATCATTTGTTTTCTTCTCTTTTATTTTTCTATCTTCTTCATTTTGGATTCTTCCATTCATGGCAACTTTTGTAGGTGAGAGTGCGGGTAGTGTAACTTCAAAAGTGGTTTCATCAGAGTTCACTAATGCATTTACCTCAGCAGTTGAAGCAACCGCGAGAGGTATGGTTATTCATCCTTTGCTCAATTTGTATCATAGACAAATTGCTTTTGATTTTGACTGGAATTTAAAAAATATATACTTATCATTTTATGATAAGACACTTTTTATAAATTTTGTTTATATTTTAACTTTGTTTTTTGGGCTTTTATCTTTTAAGAATTTAAAGAATAAAATTGAGAGGAAAATTTTTATTATCATACTTTTGACATTTATAATTCTGTTATATCTTTTTACAGTTAACATTGGACCATTATTCGATTTCTATATATTGCTTGGAAAGATTCCAGGATTTGTTCTGTTCAGAAATGCATACGACAAATTTGCATTAGGATACTCATTCGTTTATGCAGTGTTATTAACATATTGTCTTATTCTCATTGAAAAAAGATTTAAACCCAAAAGTAAGTTATTTAAATATGTCTTAGTGATTTTCTCATTAGTTACTTTAATAAATATTCTTCCAATTAAAAGCACAATTGTGTCACCTCTCTGGACAACAAAAAATATTTACAAAAATATTAATATTCCTGATGAATATTTGGATTTTATGAAAGATATTAAAAAAACTGTATCGCCGACAAACAATATTTTAAGTATTCCATACGGGTTGTCGTTATATACAGTTATTAAAGATAATGATTCAAATAATGTGTATGTTGGTATTTCTCCAGTTGTTGTTTTCTCGGGAGTTAATGATATATCAGGCTATCTTTCCTTTAATTATCTACCGGATGCTGAAATAGTAAATAAATTAATTGCTGAAAGAAATTACAAAGAATTAAGCAAAATTCTTTATAAACATAATATAAATTATGTTTTAGTAACAAAAAATGTACCCTCAGAAGTTAAAAAGTCATATTTGTTTATATCTGATGTCCTTAAAGCGCAAGATAAAACATTTTTGAATAATATAACTGATAAGAAAATATTAACAAGTAAAAATGGAAACTATGAACTTTACTCAACAAAAATAAATAATACCCAAATATCCTCAAAAGGAATTATTTATAAAAGAATCAATAGGGTAAGGTATGAAATAAGCTTTAAAGGAGTAAAGGGTAGTCAAAGTCTTTTATTTAATGACTCATATCATCCTGGTTGGAAATTGTATTTAACTCCTCAACTGGATTTTAGATGTACTAATAAAAAATTAAACAAAGAGCTCGCAGCTGCTGAGTGTATAGAGAAACAAGAGCTGATTCCTGTTGATGATGTTATGCTCCTAACCCAAAAACAAGTATTTAATAATACGCATAAGGAAAATGTCTCAACAAATATGTGGGATATAAATCCTGAATATATTAAGAAAAATTATGGAAATAATTACTACCGAATTAATAAAGATGGAACAATCGATTTTAATGTTACATTATATTTTTTGCCACAGATATACTTTTACTTCGGTGTCGTTATAAGCACATTAACGCTCTTGTCATTAATTTTTTTGACATATAAACAAAATGAGAAAGATAATTAAAAAATACAGACTAGCAATTTTTATTTTAATTTCACTAGTACTTATATTATTTTGGTTTTTTACATCTTTAGTTACAATTAACAAGGTTAGTTTTTCTATAGTTACATTAAAAACTCAAAATAATTTTCTATATAATACGGATTTTAATTTAAGTAACGGCAAGCAATTTAGAGGAAAATTTACTGCTAAAGAAAATAACTTAGGTTTAATAATTGTTTGGCTATCAGAATTTAAGGCCTCAGATGATAAGCAGAAGGTTATTTTTAAGCTTAAAAATAGTAGAGACAAAAACTGGAGTTTTGTGCAAGAGTTCGATTCAAAACTTTTTGATAGCCAAAAAATTTTTCCGTTTGGCTTTCCACCAATTACGAATTCAAAAAATAATGAATATGAATTTCAAATCTCACAAGGTGTAGGAAGAAGGTATTTACACATTGAGAATCCAAATAAATTTCAAACTGGATATAAATATTCAGTTGTTGAATTGAAAAAAGGAAAGAATCTAATATCATTTTTGTATCTTAAGTCATTATCTTCTTTTACTGATGTTGAATTTGTAGCGAAGTCGATTATTTATTTAGTTCCTTTGTTTATTTTTGTTATTTTGTTTGTATCTTTTGAAAAAATATATAGCCTAAGTAAGATATTAAGATTTGCCTTACCTATTTCATTGGTATTGATAGTTGTTTTTTCAAGCACTCTTGGTAAAAGCCTTTTTTACTTATTTATATTCACCTGGCTGTTAACCGTCTTTACATTTAAGCTAAAAAGTGCATTATCATTTGCTTTATGTCTTAGTGGAATCTTTATTTGGATTTTGTTAATGCCATTTGCCAATTTAGCTCTTCAAAACACCCTAAACATTGTGGTATATTCTCTTCTATTGGTTGGAGTGGGAAAGCTCATAATCGAGGAAAAATCTAGAAAATGAGAAGTAGAATTTTTGGTAATAAATATCAATATGGACCGGTTCTCGAAAAAGAGAGTCAGGTATTTAAAAAAGATATTTATAAAAGAATAGGGGTAAGGAAATTATTTTTAGATAAAAAAATAATGGATCTAGGTTGTGGTTTTGGAACAGACTCAATAATCCTGGCTAAATTCGCTAAATCTGTAACAGGTGTTGATATTTTAAAGTATGAAGAATGGAAGCATTTTAAAAGTAAAAAAATAAAATTTCTTCAAGGGGATTCTACAAGACTTCCTTTCAAAGATAATTCATTTGATGGGGTTTATTTAAAAGACCTCCTGCATCATATTAAAACCGTTGGAAAAACTTTAGATGAAATAAAAAGAATTACAAAACCCGGTGGAAGTATAGTTATTTTAGAGGGTAATAGATATAATCCTCTTTTCTTTTTATATGTCACAAAAGTAAGAGGACATGATCATTTTACGCAGAAAGAATTTAAAAGGATAATAAACAAAAGATTTCCAGATTTTAAACATATTTCAATTGAGGCATATCCACCTTTTTGTTTTAGGATGAATGTATATAAATACGTTTTGAGCTTTCAAAGGCAAATAAGTAGAGTGAAGTTTTTAAAACCATTTTTCACATACAATATTGCAATAATAAAGAACGTTAAATAAGTGGTTTTTTGTCAATTAAAATTTGCTTGTAGCAATAAATAGACCACAGAAGGATCGCTGCTAAAGAAACTACAGCTCCATAAATGAATATAGACGGAAAGAATACAAAGTCATAAATATGAATCCCTGATTTTGTTTTAATGCTTAAAAATCGATCAGAAATTAGAGGAACTTCCCTTTTATCAATATACGCTTTCCATCCAGGATAATTCGTTTGATAAACTAATAGCTTGCCACCAGAAGAATTTGAAGTGATAGATATTTTATTTACATTAATTTGTGCTTTTTGAGGCTTCCCTCCAATTGTTGCGAATGGTTTTGCATCTGAATTTTTATAAAGGTAAATATTGTTTTTATATTTATTTACTAAATTTAAATTCGAGCTATTTGTAGCAATATTAGTTATCAGGAATCCAGCGGGTAGATCAGAATAGCTTTTGTTTCCTCTAAAGTTATATTTTTCTGCTGGACTGTTTTTAATAAATAGTCCATAGTTGGATTGAAGTAGGGGAACGTTCAAAAGATATGCTTTATCTTGTGGGATTTCTCCTTGAGAGGTTGAGTGAATAGTAAAAAATTGATTTGGATTATTTTTAGATATCCAGATAAGCGGTTCTTCATATCCTTCTGTTATCTTTGCATAATCGCGAGTAGCCAAAACATACTGGGAGAAGAAAAGTATCGCAAAGAAATTTACTAATAACAAAAATATTGCAATTGATCTTTTCTTCCAATGATCAAGATATAGCCCAAATCCTATAAGTATAACCATTTCCCAAATAGCAAGAATTCTACTTGGTACATGAAAATACTGAAGAATATCAACTCTTGAAATGATGTAATGGATTGGATTTAATCTAGAGTCAGGCGTTGATAGAAGTAAAAATAAAACTGACAACACTATTAGTATTGATGCTTCTTGAGATCGTTTTTTAAATGCCGATCGCACAATATATATTAATCCAGTAATTGAGAGCGGTCCTATAAAGACAAGACTTTCCCACCAACCAAATCCTGTTGAGAATATTTGTGAACCCCCAAGTATTTTGGATGAAAAATCTTCAAATGGGAAAAATAGGTTGCTTGTAAAAGAGAAAATATTTAAGCCACCAATAAATGGTTCTCTTGTTTTGGAAATATAATGTTGCAATTCTACCATTGGCAAAATTTTAATAGCGGAGAAGAGTATAAATATGAAAACTGAAAAGATGAGAAATAATGAGACTTTTTTATCAACGAAAAGATAATATAGGAAAATAGCTCCAACGGCATAAAGGCAATAAAGTGCATTGTAGATATCTCCTGTAAAAAGAATTAAGCTTATTACTCCTGCAAGACTTCCTGCCCAAAAAACATTTTTCTTTCGTATAAGGTTTACAACGCAAAGTAAAAAGAAAGGAAGGAATGCATAGGAAACTATTTTTTCTATATGTCCTGCAATAATTCTTGCCATTATATATGCGGTACTGGCATAAGATAGAGCGAGAATAATTGAGACATTTTTAGAGATTCTGTAACTTCTTGCAAGCAAGAACATTCCAATGCTGGCAAATAAAACTGATAAGAAATATGTGACCTTTATTGAGCTCTGATAATTAAATAAAAGAACGGGAATTCCTATAAGTGGGTTAAAGATACCATATAGTGGATCTGCAGTTGTTGGAAGCCCCTGTCCCATATATGAATTCCAGAAAGGAAAAGTATGATCTACAAGTATAGATTTTTGGAAGTGGAGAAGTGGAACAATGTTTCCATTCAAATCATTTCCGTTGATAATATTAGGGGATATCAGAAATTGAAGAAGGAAGAAAAAACTAAACAATAAAAATAGTATAAAAACTCCCTTTGTCATATTTGCAAAAGCTTATTTTGTATTATAACATCAAGAAAAGATGAGAAATAGAACGGTCTTGGGTTTTATTAGAAAAAACTGGGTTTCAATAATAATTTTTGCAACTATTTTCTTTTTATTTAGAGAATGGTTCACAACTCTTCCTTTATCGACCGGAGATTGGTTATATAATTTTCCCCAAGCGATAAATCAGTCTACTCTTTATCCTTATTCTTGGATTAATCATACAAATTTTGGTTTAGGAGGAAACGGAATTTTTGTCTTACCTCTAAATACTTTTTACTATTTTGGAAACGCCCTGCTTTTCAATATTGGAATTCCTTGGGAGATAACAGAAAAAATAATTTGGTTCATTCCATTTATTTTAATTTCATCCGTATCTTCATTTTTATTTTTCAAAAAGTTTATTGCGAACTCAAGTAGTTTTGCGTCTGTTGCTTCATTAATTTTTACTGCAAATACGTATGTTTTTATGGTTGCGGGTGGGGGACAACTCGCTGTTGGTATAAGTTATGCATTAATTCCTGCAGTATTCTACGGCTTTCTTAATGTTCTTCATAATATTATGGAAAATAAAAAACCTTTTAATGCTTCATTAATTGCAGGAATAATTTTTTCTATACAACTTTTTTATGATTTAAGAATTGCATATGTGACATTATTATTTGTTGGCATATATTATCTTTTAATTTTTTTGACATCAGGATTTAAATTTCTACTAAAATCATTTATTCCCTTTTTCATAGTCCCCGGAATAGTAACATTCTTTCTGAATTTTTTCTGGATTGTGCCCTTTGTTTTAGTTGGTAAAAATCCATTAAGCGAGTTGGGAGCACAATATTCAGCAGCAGGAATTGTTGAGTTTTTAAGTTTTGCAAAATTTGAGAATACTATTTCGCTACTTCATCCAAATTGGCCAGAAGATTTGTTTGGGAAAGTGTATTTTATGAGGCCAGAGTTTTTACTTATTCCTATAATTGCTTTCTCATCACTTTTATTTGTTAAAACTGAAAAAATAGGTAAAAGTATTGCTATATTCTCGTTGATTGCGATAATAGCCGCGTTTTTAGCTAAAGGAACAAATGACCCATTTGGCGCATTTTACACTTGGGCATTTAATGTTGTTCCTGGTATTCAGATGTTTCGTGATCCAACTAAATGGTATGGAGTAACAATTTTTGCATTCAGTATCTTAATTCCCTTTTCTCTTTTATCCATTTCAAAATTGAAGCCAAATTTGAAACAATTACCAAATATTATTATTTTTACATTTGTAATTTTTTGGTTAGTTACAATCAGATTTTCAGTTGTTGGAGAACTACCGGGAACATTTTCTCCACAGGGTTCGCCTACTCAATATAGTAGGTTAACTGAGTATTTATCTTCTCAAAACAGTTATTTTAGAACTCTTTGGGTTCCAAATGTTCACCAATATACATATTCACCAGATAAAAACCTTGCAATACCTGCAGCCGATTTTCTTGGTAAATATAGCCCAAAATCACTTGCTTCAAAAATTAGCAAAAATCTTGATAAATTGTCTGATGCAAGTATTAAATATGTAATCATTCCCGATGATGTTTATGGAAAAATATTTACTGACGACAGAAAATACAATGAACGAGTTTATCAAGGATATATTAACGCAACAGAATCTATCAACGGCATAAAAGAAGTGGCAAAATTTGATAAAATTGTTGTTTTTGAACTACCGAATCCTAAAGATTTATTCTGGAGTACTAATAGAGATTTGAAGATAGTCTACAAAACTATTAGTCCAGTAAATTATGAATTAAATATTGAAAATGCTAGAGCTGGGGATGCAATTATATTTTCTCAAAATTTTGATACTCTTTGGAGTGCGACTTCAAATGGTCAAAAGCTAAAGCATAAAAAATATATGCTTTTTGATAATAGATCTATAAATAGTTTTGTTCTGCCAAAAGATGGCAATTACAAAATACGAATTGAATATACAGCACAAAAATGGGTTGATATTGGTCTATTTGTGAGCGGAATAAGCTTTATAGTTGTGATATTGATTATTTTATTTTCAAAAAAGAAAAAATGAAACCACAGGACATTTTATTTTTTATCGCGTTTATTGTATTTATTGTACTTAGAAAACCTAAGCCTCTTGTAATACTGGGTTTGATATGTATGATTGTTTCAATACCACTATTTTCATCTTGGGTTTTTTTCACAGCGCAGAGACTTGTTTATTATTCTGTGGTATTTTTGACGGCTGCTTCGCTTATTTTAATCTACAAGAGGAAATAGTTATTCGAATTTAAAAACAGGGTTTTTCTTGTAGTCTTCAAAGGATGGGAGTACTTTATCCTTCTCTGAAAGAATTGGATTATCAATTGGCCATTCAATTCCAATCTCTGGGTCATTCCATATTATTCCACCTTCAGATTTTGGATCCCAGTAGCTAGTCATTTTATACAATACTTCTGCGTAATCTGACAAAACTAAAAACCCATGTGCAAATCCTACAGGTACATAAAGCATATTCTTCTCATCAGCAGATAGTTCAAGTTTAAAATAACCACCATATGTAGGTGAACCTTCTCGAAGATCTACTACAACGTCTAACACTTTTCCCACAACGCATCGAACGAGCTTTCCCATAGGTGCTGACATATTTTGGTAATGAAGACCTCTGAAAACTCCCTTTGATGACCCAGAATGTCCTTCTTGTACAAAGTCAACATCAAGACCTGCTTCTGCAAATACTTTTTTGTTCCAAGGCTCCATAAAGAATCCTCGTTCATCCTTTGGGTATTCAACCTTTATTTCTACAAGTCCGGGAAGCGGAGTTTCAATTATATTTGTTGTCATCCTTGTATTATACCAATAAGCATTTATTTGTTCAAAAAGAACAAACACTATATAATTATATTCATGCGTATTGGGATTGATATTAGTCAAACAGCATATGAGAATACCGGGGTTGGAAATTATCTGTCGAGCCTTGTGGCAAAGCTTTTGGAGATAGACAAAGAGAATGAGTACGTTTTGTTCTTCTCCTCCCTTCGAGGGAAGCCCTCAGAGAGGATTATTTTAAAACTTGAGGGTAACCCAAGAGTAAAACTAAAAAAATTTAAAATTCCACCTACTGCTTTAAACATTATGTGGAATAAACTTCACAGAGTCCCAATTGAGAATTTTATTGGAGATGTTGATATATTTATCACCTCTGATTGGACAGAGCCTGTGACTAAAAGGGCTAAAAAGGCAACAATAATATATGATCTTATTGTTTACAAATCTCCAGAAGAAACTGCTCAGAAAATTGTTAAGACTCAGAAAAAGAAGTTATCGCATGTTAAGCTAGAATCAGATATTATATTTACTATTTCAGAGTCGGGAAAGCGGGATGTTGAAGAAGTTTTAGGAATCGATAAATCAAAGATTCATGTAATTTATCCAGGAATATGAGAATAGGAATTAACGGATTTGAAGCGGTTGTACCGCGATTTGGCTATAACGAAGACGGTTTACCTAATCGTGTTGGAAGTAGTGAGGTCTGCTTTGAAACTTTAGTTGAGCTTGCAAAATTAGATAAGAAAAACGAATATGTTATTTTCCTTCCAAGCAGGCCAACTTCCGACATGCCCAAAGAAACTGACAAATGGAGATATGAAATTGTTCACGATAGGAAACTTTGGACAGTTTTTGGTCTTACACGAAAAAGACTTGAGAAAGCAAAGATAGATGTTTTTTACTCACCTTCTCACTATGGTGTTCTGTTCTGTCCATGCCCTCAAGTAATTTCTATTCTTGATGTTTCATATAAATATTTTCCTGATATGTTTAAGAAGCGTGATCTTGCACAGCTTGCAGTTTGGGGAGGTCATTCTGTAAAAAATGCAGCAAAAATTATTACAATTTCTGATAGCTCTCGGAATGATATAATCAAAGAATACGGTGTTGATCCAAATATTGTTAAAACCGTTTATTTAGGATTAAAGTTTGAAAATTTAAAATCTCAAACTAATTCAAAAGAAGTTATGGAAAAGTATAATATCAATGACCCCTTCATATTATTTGTTGGCACACTTCAGCCTAGAAAAAATATAGTAAGACTTATCGAAGCTTTCTCTCAAATTCCTCCAAGCTATTCACCTCTAAAGCTTGTAATCATAGGTCGAAAGGGTTGGAATTATAGCGAAATTTTAGAAGCACCTAAAAAATATAATGTTGAGGAAAGTGTCATATTCTTAGAAAACGTAACAGATGAAGATTTGCCTGCATTTTACAAAAAGACTGAACTCTTTGTATTGCCAAGTCTCTATGAAGGATTCGGTCTGCCAGTTCTTGAAGCCATGAGGTATGGCGCTCCAGTTGCAACGAGCAATATTTCAAGCCTTCCTGAAGCAGGCGGCACTGCAGCAATTTATTTTGATCCTGAAAATACCAATGATATAGCAAGTAAAATTGAAATGGTTTTGAAAGATAAAAAATTACGAGATAAAATGATAAAGGAAGGACACGAGCAGGTAAAGAAATTTTCTTGGGAGAAAGCAGCAAAGCAAACTTTAGCAGTTCTCGAAGAAGCATATGGAAAGAGTTAAAAGAAGAGTAAATGCGGTACTCCTTGAATCGGATAATTATATACTCCGAATTGTTGGTTGTATCCCTTCACATCACATAAGACGATTTTTCTATCGACTAGAAGGAATGCAGATAGGAAAGGGGTCCTCAATTCATATGGGGGCAATATTTTATAAGGCAAAAAACATAAGAATTGGTAAAGATACGATAATTGGTGAGAACTCAGTTTTAGATGGAAGAGATAAGTTGATTATAGGAAATCATGTTGATATTGCCTCAGAAGTAATGATTTACAATGCAGAGCATGATGTAAATGATGAGAAATTTAAGGCTATTATTGCTCCAGTTGAGATTGAAGATTATGTATTTATTGGACCCCGAGCGATCATTTTACCTGGGGTAAAGATTGGTAAAGGAGCTGTAGTTGGTGCTGGAGCAGTTGTTACAAAAGACGTTCCTGAGGGAAAAATTGTTGGTGGAGTTCCTGCAAAAGAAATCGGAGAGAGAAAGCTTAAAGATCCAAATTACAAGCTAGGTCGCGCAGCCTGGTTTAGATAACTCAATGCAAACCTCAATAATTATTCTCACTTATAATTCTGAAAAATATATTGATCCCTTACTTAATAGTATTTTTGCCTTCAATAAAGATGAAAAATTTGAAGTGATTGTCGTAGATAATAATTCTTCGGACTCCACTGTTAAGAATGCTAAGAAATTTGGTTCCAAAATAAAAATAATTGAGACAGGAGATAATCTCGGATTTGCTAAGGGAATTAATATTGGTGCAAAAGAAGCAAAAGGGGCGTATTTGCTTTTTATTAATCCAGACTCTGTTTGGTTTGAAGGAACAATAGGAGATTTAACTTCACTTTATGAAAAAAGTGAAAAAATAGGTATTGTTGGGGGAAGAATGATTGGGCCAAGCGCTATAGAAATGTCAGCGGGTAAATTTTTTGGATTTTGGGCAACAGCAGCTCTTGCTTTGGGACTCGATAATGTTTTTAAGGTTAGATTTTCACCGAGCATAGTTAAGAAAGTCGAGTTTGTAAGTGGAGGTTTTATGATGATAAGAAAAAACTTATTTGAAGAACTAAAAGGATTTGATGAAAACTACTTTATGTATGTGGAGGATATGGATCTTTGCTTTAGAGCAAAGAAGCTTGGTTTTACAAC
>CAZXFJ010000027.1:0-15258 GCA_964640435.1 uncultured Gammaproteobacteria bacterium
CTCATTTATACGAGCGCGATTAAGATCTGTTAAAAACCTATCTCTTATTTGAGTATCTCTGGAAGTGGGTGCTTGAAATTCCACGCCCGAGCTTAGAACCTTTAGCTCTTCCCAAAACTGCTTGTTTTTTGGCACAATTACTAAGCTTTGAGCGTCCAAACTTTGTTTTAGGACACTATAGTTAAGTTCTTCAGCATAGAGTCTTATTAGGGTCGTATCAGTGCAACTTTCATGCCCCGCGCTTGTCATGGAATATGACGCGTAATATTGGTCGCTCCCATTTTCTAGAATTGCTTCTATGATTACAATTTCAAGCCTTTCACTTCTCATAATATATGCAGGATTTCCTTCTACAAGAAGTTTTCTTCTGAAGGATTCGAGTGAATCATTTAGAAAATCGCCCGTTGGAAGATCTCTTTTGCGTGGGCCTCTTGGTGATTCGGTAGGATGAAATCTCACTATCTCGTGAATATTCATCCTATAATTATATCATAAATTTACAATTTTGTGGCTAAGTCAGGATACTCTCGAATTATTTTATCAATATCTTCTGAAGAGAGGTATAAATTAGACCCTTTTATATTAATAAGGTTTTGATTCTCTTTTGCAGCAAATGCTACAGCACGAACTTCAGGAATTGGTATTACTTTAAATTGGGGTAGAGCACGAAGTATTTTTACCTTTTCGTCAAATATCATAGCCATGCTTACAGACCCCCCTCTAGTGGATCTATGTTTGTTCGTGAAATTTGATATGAAATGTTTTCTTGAGCTGCTCTATGAAAATCATTAAAATTTCCTTGATATCTTGAGTCTTTATGAGCTTCAATTCTTTCTTGAGCCTTTAAAACTCTTTCTTTTTGAAAAAGTCTTGTTAAGTTATCAGCTTCCTCATATGAGAAGCTAACGCTGCTTAAGATAACCCTATGGGTTCCATCATCCGCTGGTTTTACATCTTCAATCAACTTGAATCCGCCATCGATCGCGACTGGATAAAAATAACCTTCTTTTATCATGTCAGCAATTATATCATCTATAGGCTAATTTTAGTCTCTTGACAGCCTCCAAACTGATGGTGTACAATCGTTCATACCTTTACTGGTAACAAGCTCAAAAGTACATGATAATTAACTCAAACTAATTCCAATACATCCCACGGGATCCCTATTGATACTACTTCAAGCACATTTTGTGCTTATCTTGTTTCCATTTAAGGTTTAATAATTTGTATAACGACCGCGCTAGGCAGTTGCGGTTCGGGTGATTTGCAATAATCTCGGGCCCATAGCACAGCTGGTAGTGCGCCTCATTTGCAATGAGGAGGTCAGGAGTTCGAATCTCCTTGGGTCCACAGTACTTTTAAATAGGTTTAGTATGTTTCTGCCTCGTCGGCGAGGGCAATTTTACTCGCGGCGAGACAAAAATATATTAGGCTTAGCACTTTAACAATTGGGGTTTATATAAGTTTCCACAATTTTTTTTGTGGAACAACAAATTGTTATTCTCAAATTTAGATTCTTCCAATACGTTGGAAGATGTAGTTTGTTTAATTTGAGACAACTAGGCCAAAAACCTACATGAAGTAGGTTCCGTAACCCTTGCCGGGAGTACGGTTTGATTTTTTAAAATCTATGCTATCAATGTCATTAGTGGATGCCTTGGAAGTATTGACCTAAGAAGGACGCTTCTAGATATGCGAAACTCGTCGGGGAGAGATCTAAGACTCTTTGATCCGGCGGTGTCCGAATGGGGAAACCCACTTTTCTGCAAAGGAAAAGTAACCTTGCCATAAAGTCTGTGTCGAGCAATCGATACTTTATAGTGGCGGGTAGGGAACGTGGTGAACTGAAACATCTAAGTAGCCATTGGAAAAGAAATCACAGAGATTCCCTTAGTAGCGGCGAGTGAAAAGGGAAGAGTTCAAACTACTCTTTAGCAATAAACAGTAGTGTTGTAGGGTGACTTGCTTAAATGCAAAGGATATAAATTTGGATAGAAGAAGGTGCTGGAATTGCGCCACCATAGAGGGTGATAGTCCCGTAAACGAAATTCAAATTTTGCCTCGTCATACCCTGAGTACCATGGGGCACGATTAAACCCTGTGGGAAGCTGGGGCGACCAAGCTCCAAAACTAAATATCAATACTTACCGATAGTGAACTAGTACCGTGAGGGAAAGGTGAAAAGCACCCCGGGAGGGGGATGAAATAGTACCTGAAACTAATGACTAACAAGCAGTCAAAGTCTCGTAATGAGATGATGACGTGCCTATTGAAGAATGAGCCAGTGAGTTTTTATTGTCTTCTAGTCTAACCAAGCAATCTTGGGAAGGCGTAGTGAAAGCGAGCCCTAACTGGGCGTTAAGAAGACTGTAAAGGACCCGAAACCAGGTGAGCTAACCATGAGCAGGTTGAATGTTGGAGAGATCTAGCAGGAGGACCGAACCCGTTAGAGCAGCAATTCTATGGGATGACTTGTGGTTAGGGGTGACATGCCCAACGAACTTGGAGATAGCTGGTTCTCCCTGAAATATATCTAGGTATAGCCTTAATAATTACGCTTTGGGGGTAGAGCACTGAATGGTCTCTGGTGGAGCAATTCATCAGGATCAATCAAACTCCGAATACCAAAGTATTATTACATTAAGAGTCAGTCCTGCGGCGCTAAGGTCGTGGGTCGAGAGGGAAACAACCCAGACTCCCATCTAAGGTCTCTAAATTCAAGCTAAGTTGTTAAGAAAGTTATAATCCTTTGACACCTAGGAGGTTGGCTCAGAAGCAGCCATCCTTTAAAGAAAGCGTAACAGCTCACTAGTCGATTTTGGATTGTAGCGTCGAAAATGATCGAGGATCAAGCTTGATACCGACGATGGAGATTTCGTAAGAAGTAGTAAGGGAGCGTTCTATGTGCCTTGAAGCGGAACCGTAAGGTTTGGTGGAGCGCATAGAAGTGAGAATGCTGGCATGAGTAGCGATTATGCACCTGAGAATGGTGCACGCCGAATATCTAAGGTTTCCTTCGCAATGTAAGTCAGCGAAGGGTTAGTCGGCTCCTAACGGTGGCCCGTGTAGAACGCGGGGTAGCCGGATGGACAACTCGTTAAGATTCGAGTACAGGGGTTAGTGCGTTATTAACTGGGGATTAACTTGGGTGGAAAAGGTTGCCACGCTTGCGTGGTTCAAGTCACAAAATAGTTTTGATTGGGAAATCCGTCAGAGTGTTTAATTTAGTGACAAATACAAGTTTGAAATCGAAAGAAAGTAGAACAAGAACTGACTTTTCAGCCAACAGGAAAAGGTTCACAGTGAGTGCTAAGTCTTGCCGTACCGCATAACCGACACGGGTAGATTGGTATGAGAGTACTAAGGCGATCGGGAGAAGCATGTTTAAGGAACTCGGCAAAAAAGCTAGGCGTAACCTATGGGAGATGCCTTGCCACACGCTAATAGTGTGGCCGCAGCTAAAGTCTATTATGCAACTGTTTATCTAAAACACAGGTCCCTGCAAAACCGAAAGGTAAAGTATAGGGGCTGACACCTGCCCAGTGCCGGTAAGTCAATGGTGGTGGATGACCTTCGTAAGAAGTCAGTCCGTTTCCAAAGCTCCGGTGAACGGCAGCAGTAACTATAACTGTTCTATGGTAGCGAAGTTCCTTGTCGGGTGAGTTCCGACCCGCACGAAAGGTAGAATGACATAATAACTGTCTTGAACATGTACCCGGCGAAATTGAGATGGCTGTGAAGACGCGGCCTAGTTGTCCTAGGACAAAAAGACCCCGGGAGCTTTACTGTAGCTTTGCATTTGAAAGTTTATTTTAACTGTCGAGAATAGGAGGGAGCGCTTGCGCGACAATGGAATACCTCTCTTTAGAATGGATGATCATTATTCTTATCCCGCATAAAAATCCGGGAAGATGACAGTGCATGGTGGGCAGTTTAACTGGGGAGGTTGACTCCTAAATTGCAACGGAGTTGTACAAAGGTTAGCTTAGCACGGATGGAAATCGTGCTGAATGCGCATAGGTAAAAGCTAGCTTGACTGTGAGGCGTACATGCCGAGCAGGTACGAAAGTAGGTCTAAGTGATCCTGTGGATCCTGTTGGTCAGGCCACAGCTTAACGGATAAAAGCTACCCCGGGGATAACAGGCTGATCGCTTCCAAGCGTCCACAGCGACGAGGCGGTTTGGCACCTTTATGAATTCATATTGGGGCGCCAGTATGTGTAGTAATACATATATTAAGTCTGTATTCACATGGGAGATTATTAGGATAGGTCTTTTTGTGAAGTAAAAATATTAGTCCAAATCGGTGGACACCTTAAAAACGAACAATTTAAGGTCAATACCGAGAGAGTTCGACTTTTTAGTCGAGCCTTGTATCGACTGTTTGAAGGGATTCAAACGATGGTTCAATTGTTTGACACGAACCATAATACGGCTAATACCATGAGGCAATCATGGTAAAGGTATAGTCAAAACCTCTGGTAACAGAGTGGTGAAACATCATTGCGATGTCGGCTCATCTTAGCGCGGGGGTGAAGAAGCTCCCAAGCGTCTGGCTGTTCGCCAGTTAAAAAGGTACGCGAGCTGGGTTCAGAGCGTCGTAAGACAGCTCGGTCTCTATCCAGGACAACCGATTTGAGATTTGAGAGGAGTCGCCCTTAGTACGAGAGGACTGGGGTGAAGGAGTCCCTGGTGTGCCGGCTGTGTGTAAACATGCAGCGTCGGATAGCTATTACTTCTACGGGATAACCGCTGAAAGCATCTAAGTGGGAAGCCCACCTCGAGATAAGATCTCTTAGAGCCCTAGTAGATCACTAGGTTGATAGGTGGCGAGTGTACGGATGGTAACATCTTTAGCTTAGCCATACTAATAGCTCGTTTAGCGTAGATTTTAGAAAATCACGCCCATTACACAGGCTTTGCCAGTGTAATGAAAATAGTTGTAGTAACAGTTTGTTTTGTTTTGCTCTTAAGCCTTTCGGTCTTTAGTGCGATTTGGTACCACCTCTTCCCATTCCGAACAGAGAAGTGAAACGAGTCAGCGCTCACGATACTGGGATTTCCCGGGACAATAGGTCAAGGCCGGGGGACTCAAGAGCAAAACATGTCAATATTTAGATGCTTCTAAGTATTGATAACCCCAATTGTATTAAGTGAATTTAAATACTTCTTTTTTCTTTCCTCAAATAGAGTAGAGTTTTTATATTTCTCAAGAACTTTTCTGTATTTATGTTTTTTAGCAAGAAGTGCGATAAGTTTTACCATATTAAAGCCCCCTATAGGTGGATAAAAAAGCTAAGAAAAAACTTTCAGAGTCAGTAAATGCTTTGAATAAAGCTTTTATACAACTTTTGCAAATTATCATATTTGTTATATTTATATTCTTATACCTAAAATTCCTGATTTTAAGCTTTGAATTTTAGAACTTCGTAAAATGCTCCGATGATTATTTCTGGAAAAACAAGAATTGCTAGAAGTGTTTTATATAGAAATCTTGAATGTTTTTCTTCAATATAAAATGTTTCTAGCTCGCGAAAATTTATCTCTGGCCAGTCAATTGTGAATTGGTCTTTATTCATAAGGCCATTTAAGCAGAGAAGACTAAGTAATTCAGCAGCGCTCAATACAAATGTTATGTGAGTATTGTTACAAAGGTTAGAACCTGAAGTCGTCGCCTTGATAAAGTGAGGGGATATGGCCTTTTCTTATGTCATTGAGCATCTTTATGGTGTGGCCAGCAAGAACTAGAGATAGATGAGCTTTTTCAACTCGTCCAGCAGCGCTTGAGAATCTTTCTCTTACTCGCTCGTATTCTCCAACGCAGGCATTAAAAGCCTCAAGTGCTTTTGGTTTGCCATAAAGCTCGTAAACAAGTTTTCCAGTATTGGTAAGCACTTCTCGAGTGTTCATTTTGTTTGTTTTTGAGGGTAAATCGAGTCGCACATCATATCCCACAAATCTAAGTGCGCCTGCAAATAGTTCCCAAGTTTCAACTCTATCTTTTGAGACTAATATGGATTGAGATCTATTTTGTTCCTGAGGTTCGCCAAACACCGGACGTTCAGCTGGCATATGCGTTTATATTAATCCTTGTTCTTTTAGTTTTTCAACATCCAAAATTGTAATTTTTCCTCGTTTATCTTCGAGTATTCCATCCTTCTTAAGCCTATTCATGGCAATTGTTACTGTTTCTCGAAATGCACCAACAAATTCTGAGATTGTTTGGTGGGTTAAGGGTAGAGGAATCTCCGTCTTATTATTTTTAACTTCACAAAACCGAATAACTGTGTCATACAAAAAGCTTGCAACGTGTGCCGTAGTGTCTGAGAGGATAAATCCTTCAAGTTTTCGTTCTGTGTGGTTTAGGCGGTCAATAAAAAGAGAGAGTAGGTCAATTATATATTCGGGATTATCAGTTAACGCGTTTAAATAATCTGTTTCTGAAATAGTAATGATTTCAGTATCTGTTATTGCCTCCGCGGTATGTTTTAGTCTTTTGTCTTTACTCGTTAAGGCTCGTAGACCTATCATTGTATTTGGCCCAACAAGGTAAATAATAGTGCTTCGGCCTTCTGGAGAAGTTCTATATAGTTTTACAAATCCTGCCTTTACAAAATATAGCTTGTTTGGTGTATCGCCTTCATAGAAAATTATGTTTCCTGCTTTGATATGAAGTGGTGCACGTTTTGAGAACTTCTCAAAAAAAGAGTTGAAGTCGGGATCAAGCCATAATTTTTCAAGTCTTGTCTTCAACGGAGTATTTGATTTCATTTTGCCAGATTATAGCAAACTTTCAGTAGTTAGGATTACATATGGTAACTTTGAATTTAATTTAATATAATTCTAGCCATGAAAGAAAGATTTAGACAAAATATTAAAAAAGCGGGGGAGATTACTGCTGGCGTTGTACTATCAATCGCAGCACTTAAGGGTGGAATAGAAGTGAGTAGTGAATTGAGAGGAAGTAAGCCAGAGGTACTCTCTTACGAGAGTAATATTCAGTACGATGCTCTCAAAGACTTTCCTGAAATAAAAATCACTGTATTTAATTGTAAGGATTGCGCAGGGCTCGCAGACCCCAACTATAAAGGTAATTAGTTACTTGTATCTATCTGCTTGTAGGTTGAATAATTTGGCGTATAGACTGTCAAGAGACATAAGTTGCTTATGGTTGCCATCTTCAACGATTTTACCGCCCTTTATGACGTAAATTTTATCTGCATTTTTCACGGTTGAGAAACGGTGCGAAATGATAATTACCGTTTTGTCGTTTTTTAACTTTTCAAGTTTGTCAAAAATTTCTTTTTCAGTTCTTGCATCAATAGATGCAGTTGGTTCATCAAGGATGAGGAGAGGTGCGTCACGCAAAAATGCACGGGCCAATGCAACTTTCTGCCATTGACCAAGAGAAAGTTCTATTCCGCCTTCAAATGTGAGACCGAGCATCTGGTCGTAACCTGTTTTAAAGTTTTGAGCCAGACTCCCTACATCAGCGTATGAGGCGGCTTTCTCTATTTTTGAAAGCTCATATTTTTCATGCACTTTTCCAAAGTGGATGTTTTCACCAAGCGTGTATTCGTATTTGATAAAGTCTTGAAATATGACTCCAAGCGCTTTGTACCACTCCTCAAGATCAATATCTCTCAGATTTACTCCATTGATTAATATTTCGCCTTGCTCAACATCGTAGAAACGTGCCAAAAGTTTTATGATTGTTGTTTTTCCAGCTCCATTGTCGCCTACAAATGCTACCTTTTCTCCCGGATTTATTACTAAAGATAAATCTTTAAGAACTGGCTTTGTCTGTCCAGGGTACGCAAATGTTACGTCTTTAAATTCAATCTTTGGAGGATTTGTTGAATCTATTTTTACTGGATCTTTTTGTACTTTTATTTTCTGGGGTAAATCCAGAACTATGAAGATATCTTTAACATATTGGCTTTGATCAAAGACGCGAGTTAGATTTGCAAAAAGACCTGTCACTCCTGATTGAAAATTCCAAACAACAAACGTGTAGTATGAAAGACTTCCAAGCGTTATGTTTCCGCCTATCGTCATAAGAATAATTCGAAGCTCAATAACTATGTAGATAAGCGTATCAACGATGTTAATAAGAAATGAGTTTCGAAGACGCTTGCGTCCAACATGAAGATTCTCGCGAGCGAGCTTTTCTTGAATATCTGTAATTTCAGATAAAAACTTTTTAGCTGTTCCAAAAATCTTAAGTTCTTTAATTCCTTGTTGGTTTTGAATGAGCTCTGATAGATACCAAAACTTTTTTCTAAATGGAGAATTCTCACTCCAAACTCCCCAGAGAGTTTTTGAATAATAGAGTTGGTTTAGAAAAGCGGGCAGAGCAGCAACTATTATTCCAAGGGCAAGATAAATATTTAACGTTGCGAGAGCAACAAAGGCAATTGAGAGCTGTAATATGCTTTGAAATGTATAAAAGACATTTGTAAAAAGATTAAGAGGCATGTATGCATAGCTTTCTTTTACCTTTTGAAGATTGTCACGAAATTGGCTATTTTCAAAGTATTCAACATCAAGTGTTGATAATTTTCCAAGTACTTTTTGATAAATATATATTGGCATTTTTGACCATATCATAAGCTCCGCATACGCTTGAAGCGAGGTTGCTGTGTATTGCACCAAAAGCATAAAGAAACGAATCGCTAAAAGAACATATAGTCTGTTGTAGTCAAACGCTTGGCCACCAATACTTGTGACAATCAGGTTGATAATTTGAGCATAAATGAACGCATTAACGAAGGGAATAATTGCGGGAAGAGAAATGGCAGCCAAATATGAGAAGAAAAGTGATTTTTTGTATCCCCAAAGAAGGGAGACAAGGCGAACAGAGGTTGTAAAGGCACTTTTTGCGTCTCCTAATTTTTCAAAAATTTTCTTCTTCACGTTACATAGTATTTTACTATGAAAAAAAATCTACGCATAGGCTATATAGTAATAAGTCTTACATTGATTACTATATTTTGTTTGTTACAATAACCTTAATGGAGGATTCTATGACAAATATTGAAAGTGAGAGTAGACCGGTTGTAGATGAAAAACCGAATTTTTTAACGTCCTTTAAAAGAAGGATGTCCAGAAGGACTCTAGTTAGAGGCGCTGCAAAAGGCGCTTTAGTTGTTGGAATTGCTGCTGCAATTGGAGAAGCAAGATACGATCCCCTAGATGTTAATAAGAATAGTGAAGAATCAAACGAGACAGTTTTTGATAGGTTATTTGCAGGTATAGATTCAATTCAGGATCCAGAAGAGCGTAAACAAACCCTTGAGAAAGCAAAAGAGCTTCGAACAATTATGGATGTTAATGATCGATTCGTAAAAGCTTATGAAGAGGATAGGGATGAAAGTGGTCAGCCCAAGCTTAAGCAAATGTATTCAAAAAAATATAAATCACTTGAAGTAGAGGACGCTGAGAAAATGATCTTTATAGCAAATAATAATGAACATGCAAAAAAAATGATTATGAAGCCTCTTAGCACGCTTATCGAAAATAGAGGTAATATTGTAGACGCGGTAAGTCATATTAGACAAGATGTTGAAAATTTTGATCAAGAAGAGGGGGAGCAGGTATATGTTGGAGGAAGACATATTTCTCTTAAAGACTACTTGGAGGCGGGTACGATAAAAGGCGGAGAATTACAAATTGGACCAGGTAATGAAGTTGATAGCGATGAGGCACGCGCAGCACTCGATAAAGACATAGCAGAGGTCCGTGAAACTCTTCAAAAGATACCAAATATAGAGGGTATAGTTAAGCTTTGGAACGAAAAATATGGGGCTGGAAACAAATATGGAGGAAAAGGTGCTGGAAACTTTATTGAGTTAGGAGATAACTCTGAAGTTAATCTAAGTACGATTGATAAGTTTTTAATCTTTCATGAAATCGCAGGTCATGGGCTTGATGTTGTTTTGAATGATACCCAGTTGATTAAATATTTAGGACCTGAAGAATTCTATAAAATATTTGCTAAAAGAGAAGAGTGTCTTTCGGATGAGAATTGGGGAAGAAGTTATCCTGACCTGAAGCGAGTATTTAGTAAAAAAGTTTCTTTTATACCTCCAATCCAAACTGAGGACTCATTTGGACCTCCAGGACCAGATACTGTTTCGCGTGACGCATTTAATATACAGGCGGATATCACTACGTTACAATCAGGTTTACCTGAAGAAATAGAATCAGTTAGGGTTAATAATGATAATTATCCTGATGGCATTTTCTGTACAGGGATATATATAGATCAGCCTGTAACATCGGATGGAAATATTTTCTTTCAACGTCGTCAAGACGAGGATGTAATTGCAGAGTACAGGAAAATGTTTAATCAAAAAGACAGTACATCATACACTTTAAAAAAGTTTCTGGGCAATGAAGAAAACGCAACTCTTCTTCGTGTCGTTGCCGAAAAAAGTCCATGGCTTGGGAAAGTATTTCAGAATTTAGAAAGCCTATCAGATGTTCTCGATAGTAGAATGTTGTGGCTTGAGATTTGGGATAGATCGGAGAAATTATCCGCTTTGTCAAAGCCAATATTAGAAGTCCCTCACATGGGGGATAAAGACAGTGAATGGTTTGATTTTTGTGTAGGATTAGGGCAAAGACTTGCGGTAATAAATATGATTCATGAGGGTAGTAGTGACCTAGACTTATTATCTTCCGATCAGAGAAGAGACATATCGGACCAACTTAAATCAAGTTTAAATTCAGCAGACAAAGAGATGTTTGCCAATATGATGGCAGCATCTCAAACCAAGGAATTTAATACCCCAAATCCATACCTGGAGTATTTGGGTATGGTATCCGACGCAATGCTTGCAAATTCCATAACTGTAAAGCCATCTGAAGAGTTAATGGCGTCAGTTAAAAGAACAAGTGTTAGAGTGGGGTATGCATAGCGCTTGACTTAAGTTTGAGCCATATATTACACTCAATTTAATGGATAACCAAATACCGCCTACTCCAGTAATTACGCCTCAGCCATCAAAAAATTACACTAAAATTATTGTTCTGGTCCTAGTTGTGGTTATTGTCTTATTGCTTGTAGCTCTATTTACTATCCCAATTTTAAATAAAAACACAAATAAACAGCCACAACAATCATCTCAGGTAAACAAAAATTATCTTATTGCACGTGACAGCCTTCAGGAATTCTCTAAAAGAGCGCTTAAGCCCCAATATGTACCGCCATCCTTAAAGTCATTAATTATAAATGAAGGTTCCGAATCAATTAAGTATGGTGTTCAAGCTGGAATTCCAGTAGGTGGGGAGGAAATAATGCCAGTTTATACAGAAAGTCTCGGCCACGTGTACTGGAGAGAGACTATAAGTCTTGCCAAATCTGGTCTTCCCAATAAAGACCTTCCAAATGCTTTAGCGTTGTATAACCAATACTTTAATTCATATGAGCCAAAAAATGATGTAGCAGATTGGAAGACCATTTATAATGGTACCAATTCAGCCACATTTGAAAGAATAGTTGACAGGGATAATGGATCATTCGATTCTGAAGGGATTTGGATAATTCCGGATGGAGATACTGGCTCCTTCAAGGCGCTTCTAAGCTTCTGTAACACATCAAATGAAAATCCAAGTTATAGCAAAAAATCATGCTTTGGTAATTAACCTATAATGCTTGAAATATCCTGTAATATGTGATATTATAAGATGAATATGGACAGAGAACCACGCAGAGAGAGTAGAAATTTTAGCCTTAAACAGAGGCTAGTTCTTGCTTCTGGAGGGGTGCTTACAGCAGCAGCTCTGGCTGCTTGTGGTGGCGCTTCAAATTCAGAAGTAGATACTTCACCTACGCTCGATCCGTCTCCCATTTCAGCAACAACTGTTGAGGCTCCTACAGCAACACCAATTTCAGCTATTGAAAAACCTAAAGATCTTACCCCCGCTGAGAGTGCGGTATTTGATTATGGAATGAAGGTTGTTAGACCTGAATGGAAAAAAGTTATCCTTGGTCAAGTAAAAGGATTAAGCGCTGAATACAATAAGAAGCCTGCAAATAATGGTACCCGTTTTGAGTACACAATGAATATTTCAAATAATGCTGGAAAAATACAATATGTTTCATCATCAGGTGAAGTTCAAATAGAGCATGGAGAATACATAACAATGAATGCTTTTGGCAAAAAAGACAATAGTTTTGAAACTATTTATTCAACATTAAATACATACTTTGAAATGCAAGATAGTAAAGATGCAACTGAAGGATGGTCAAAATCTGAATCTAAAACAACTGACGGAAGTGACTACATTTCGTACCAAAAAGTTATAAGTAAAGCAGATGATGGATCTGTTGATATAAGAGTAGGGTATGCTGTAGCAAATGCTAATGGTACATATACTATTGGAGGCGGAGCATGTCGAAAAACAGTTGATGACCTTGCATACAATAAACAAGATCCTTTTAAAACCCTCTGTTAATTTCTTGACTTAGCTTTTTCCTCCTTGTAAGATTCTCTTGAATGAATTCGAAATCGATAGCTACAAAAGCTGAGGCGTTACTTAATTTATTAAATCAATCACAAAATATTGAATACGTAGGTAAGACACGGCAATACAATGATAACCCTAAGCCTTACCAGTTCATTTGTTATATTAATAATTTAAGAGGAGTAGGAGAAGTAAGTATTACATCAACTGGTGTTTCGTTTGTTTCCTCTGAAATTGCATTTTTAAAGTGCGTGGTGGAAGCATGGGAAAGAGTAAGTCTTTTTTCCTCAAAGTCCAGTAAAAAGTCGTGGGCAAAATATAATCATTCACGTACCCAAATTGATTTGGGCGAGTACGGAATAAAAAATAAGCTTAAAAGTCATAGATTCAGTTGGGTAAAAGGAGTCGACATTGAGTCCAAGAAAAAAATTTCTATTCCGTCTCAACTTGTTTTTTTAGATTATAAAGCGAGAAAGGAAGAGGCCAATTTAAATAGTCCAGCAATAAGTACAGGGGCTGCAGCAGATTACGATATTAAAAAAGCCTTATTAAGTGGAATATATGAAATTGTTGAGAGAGATGCATTTATGGGAGTTTATCTAAACAGATTAAGTAGTAGAAGAGTAAGAGTCGAATCTTATAAAAATTCTGAAATACAAAAAATTATTCGTTCAGTGGCTAGATACAACCTAGAAATAATAGTTTTGGATATTACCAATGATTTGGAGATTCCCACTTTTTTAAGCCTTGTTATTGATAGAACTGGTGTGGGGCATCCGGTTTCGTTAGGGTTAGGATCCTCACTTAATATTGAGAGCGCTTTAATTCATAGTATGACTGAGCCTTTTGTTGCAATGAATTGGGCAAGAGCCATTGTGGAGAATTCAAATATTAAAACAGTTGGAGTGGGAGACAGTATAAAAAATAGGGCTATGTTTTGGTCCGATATTGCAAAGCTTAAAGACTTAGATTTCTTAATTTCATCCAGGACTTACTACCCGAAGTACAAAATGGGAAATAAAAAAAACGAGTATGCAGAAGTTATTCGAAAACTGTGTGATAAAGGGTTTAACCTATATTATGTTGACATAACCCCTAAAATCATAGCAAAAACTGGCCTTAAAGTTGTTAAAGTAGTTATTCCAGGATTGCAGCCTTTATATCTTCACGAAAGTGATAAAGAGTGTATAAATTTAAAAAGACTGGAGAAAATATCGGAGTACTTTGACAAAAAAATGACAACAACCAATAATATTCCGCATCCATTTTTATGATAAAAAATAAAATTATTGATTTTCATCAAAAAACTAAAATAATTAAAAAAGAAAAAGAAATACCTACATCAAAATGGCCTAAAGAGTGGAAGGAGATTTATTATAAAGGTTACCCTCGACTTGATTCAATTTCATTGTTAACACCTAAAGTCAAAAATATTAATTATGGAGATGTTTTTTTGAAAAAAACTAGTGCATCAAAGACATTAACATTTCAGGATATTAGTGATTTTCTTTATTTTGGTGCTGGAATTAAAAAAACAGAGAAAAGATTTTATCCTTCAGCTGGCGCAAGATATCCGCTTGAAGTCTATTTTGTTGCTACAGGCATTGAGGACTTAGAAAAAGGAGTTTATCATTTTTACTTAAAAGGAAATTACTTAGAATATCTTACTGATTATGCTAATTCTGATTTTAAAGAATGTTTTCCAAGCCTAGTAAAACAAAAGATGAAAGGGATATTTATTATTACTGCAGTTTTTAAAAGAACAACGGGTAAATACGCAGATAGAGGTTATAGGCATATTTTGGTTGAGGCTGGACATCTCGCTCAAAATATTTTTCTTCTTGCAGGGGCAAAAGGATTTAAATTTAATTTGATTGAAGAATATGATGAAAATCAACTTGATAAAATCCTAGATATTGATGGAGTTGAAGAATCGGTTTTATATTCTTTTTATGTCTAAAGCTTATTGCCTTGATTTCATTTTTTTTATAACGTATATTGTAAATAGAGCATGGATAGATATGAAAAACCAATGATTAAGGTGAAGAAGGTTAAAATAAATCTTTTTCTTTCAAGTCGGTATAAAGATTCAAGAAGTTTCCCCATAGGCCAGGTTTTTGCACAAAGTGGTAATTGTTCAATTGTTCCTCCTGGAACAGGTGATGGAGGACTAGTATGTTCAAGCAGTTGTACGTGCGTTGGAGGAGACACCTGTAATTGTTTTTAATTTCTACCTTTTCTACTAAATAAAGCCCAGTATGCAGTATATATGACCCAAGGTGAGATAAGTATCCTGTATTTTTTTAAAAAATTATTTGGTGATAAAATAAAATTAAGCTTAAATCTTCTAATACCAGCTTCGATTCTATTCTCATCATCAAAAATATTTACATGTTTAACAATTCTTTCTATTTGGTCAGATTTGTAATTGATATTTTCGGAAATACACTTCGATAATTGAGTTCTATAGTACTTGTCTAAAAGCAATAGACAAGGATTTATAAAGTTTATTAATTTGTAACTTTTAATAGTCTGGGATATTGTTTCATAGTTAAGCTTATTTTCTACTACTTTTAATATTAGATCGTATCTAAATGTCCCCTTAAAATTATGGTGATACAAATGGAGCAGAAGGTAAATAAATAGATTTTCTGCCGAAAGGATAGGAATCTTATTATTGTAAATATTAATGATTATTTTCTCTTTAATAAATTTATCAGTTAAGGATAATAATAATTTTTTTGGGTAAAAACTGTCATTGTTTCCGACCTGAGTCATTAGAAAAAC
>CAZXFJ010000028.1:0-12563 GCA_964640435.1 uncultured Gammaproteobacteria bacterium
GGGCATTTTTTTGAGAAGAATGATGGCAGCAACAAAAGACAAGGTTATTGAAAGCGGAATTGACAAATATGCATACGTTTTTAAGCCTAATAATATGAATACTATTGCAAGAAATAATTTACTAAATGATTCTGTAAAAATAACTATTGCAGCTTTTTCAAATGCAAAATGCCCTTGGAATGAACCACGACTAATAGCTGTGAAAGTTCCAAAAATTATTGCAGGGAATATAGATAAAAATAAAAGATTATTACTTGTGTGGAAAATTCCCCCCAAAATTGGCGTTGCAACAATCCATCCGATGCAAATAAAGAATGAAATATATAAGCTTTTTCTCATAAAAAAGCCCACAAATCCTCTTGCTACTGCTGGACCCCTACGGGAATATAAGTAAGCAGTTCTGTTATTTGCCGCGGATGCAAGACTATTAAGAAAAATCATTATGACTAACCATAATGTGCTTGCAAGAGTAAGAATGCTAAATTGCTCAAATGATAAAACTCTTCCTAAAATTGCATTAAAAAGGAAGTTGAATAGGTTAGTGATCATTAGGATAGCAATGAGCAATCCACCACCCGTAACTAAGTTATTTTTAAACTTTAATTTCATTAGTTATAAATAAGACCTATGAGGTAACAAATTTTGAAAAGTTGTGTGCTGGTTTTTCTTCAAAATTTTCAAGTTTTTTAAATTCATAATTCTTTTCCTCTGCAATATTGGATATTGCAGGATTTAAATGTAATCCATGTTTTGTTTTAGACCAATGATGTGGGGCGACAATAAGCTTGTATATAGAGACGTATGCAGCAGCACTCATCATCAGCCAATATATAGGAACAAAAAATACATATTTAATAAGCTCGTATTGTTCTCGTTTTGCGCAACCTATCATGTAGTAGTAAAGATATAGAAAGTTTCCAAAGACAAGAGAGAAGAGTCCCATATAGAATACTGCAGGAGGAAAGAATGATTCAATTTGGGTTCCAATTTGCGCACGAAAAATAAAATAAGTAATTGTTAGTATCCACATGATTGGGTTAATTAACATTGATGCGACTTTTCCTCCAACAATAAGTTGAAATGTTATTACATGTGGTTCCTTCCAGTGTTGAACTAATTCATGGGGCCTTCTCATATGAACTAGATATGTTTGAATATATCCTTTAACCCACCGAGTTCTTTGCCAAAACCAATTCATCATTTCACTGTTCGCTTCCTCATAAGTTGTTGAATTTACTATTGCGGTTCTATAGCCTTTTTTAACAAGTCTCATTCCAAGATCGCAATCTTCTGTAACATTGAATGCATCCCATCCTTGAAGATCATGAATGTCTTTTAGTCTAAAATGATTTGATGTTCCTCCAAGCGGAATGGGAGCGTGAATAGATTGAAGCCCAGTTAATACTAAATCAAACCAGAGAGAGTATTCCGCACTAAAAATTCTCGTAAGAATGTTTTGATGAGGATTATAGAAATTTAATTTTGCTTGAATACACTTTGTTTTATTGCCGGCCTTTTGAAAACCTAATAATACTTTTTTAAGTTGATCAGTTTCTGGTACATCTTCGGCATCATATACAACCACATACTCACCGGTAGAACGCGTAATTCCATAATTTAGTGCTTTTGGTTTAGTTTTTGGTAGAGAGTGGGGTACAACAACAACTTCAAAATAAGAAGGCAAAACTGTAGATTTTGCTTTATTAATAGTTTCTTGATCATCTTCTTCAAGAAGAAGCATTACCTGAAGCTTATCTTTTGGATAGTCCAAGTCGTTTAAGCCATTAATAAATTGAGGAAGAATGTCCCATTCCTTATATAGTGGACACAAGATTGTATATTTTGGTAAAAGATTATCGTTAAGTCTTTCGATTTCTTCTGGAGTAATTTCAATCTCTGGTGATTTTGAGAAACTTCTTAAAATAAGAAAAAGATTGAAAAGAAGGTCTGCAAAGTAAACAAGTGTAAGAACAGCAATAAGAGATACAAAGGTTAATTTCCAATTTATGAAAAACCCTAAGCCTAGGCCAATAGTAATGAATAGAATAGCGATTTTTTGTATACCAGACAACCTAAAAAAAGCCTGCTCCGCATGAGTAAGGCTTGAGTGGTGAACGTATTCTTTGTTTTTGTGATGGAATCCCTTTCCTTTTTGTACTTCTTCTGCTTCTGTGAATGGGATAACCGGATCACTCGAAAAAAATGTGTTAATTAGGCTCATAAATTCGCAAGGAAAATGCGGGTAAGTCGCTATTATAGCTTTAAATTGGTAATTTGACAATAAATCCGTGTAAGAAATTAATAAGAAGAAATAATGAAAATTGTTAAGTAGCAATAAAAATTATAACACTTTTTAGCAATTCATGGTAGAATATCCTATATAATTTCCTGAAAATTCCGTTTTTATTGTACTCACAATCCATTCTGTTATTTCTATAAGTTATTTATGAAGACACTTTTATATGTTTTGTTGTTCTTTTTTATTGGCTTAGTTGCCGCTTTTTTTTCCTGGCAAACTTCTAATTATGTTTGGTTAGCACTTGTCGTTTCTGCTTTCTTATTTATTCACTCGTCTTTTACACTTTTCTGGATGTTATATGCTTGGGAAAATCCAGATAATTCGGAAAGACATAAATCACCCAAAGTTTTTGAACCACCAAGTATATCATTCACTGCGCTAATTCCAGCAAGACATGAATCAAGAGTTATAGAAGATACTATAAATGCTGTTGCAAATATCAATTATCCAGAGGATTTAAAAGAAACATTGATTTTATGCCGTGAGGATGATCTCTCAACGATTCAAATTGTTCGAACGTGTATTCAAAGAATTGGTAGAGCAAACGTGAAGTTATTTACATTTGATAGCCCATTAATTAATAAACCATCAGCGCTGAATCATGGATTAATTGGCGCAAAAAAGGATGTAGTAGTAATTTTTGACGCAGAAGATAATCCACACAAAGACATTTATAATATCGCAAATACAATAATGCTTCGTGATAAGTCGGATGTATTGCAATCCGGAGTCCAGCTCATGAATTTTAGATCTCATTGGTTTTCGCCAATGAATGTACTTGAATATTTTTTCTGGTTTAAGTCAGGAATGTTTTTTTTCAATAGAATAGGAAAAGCTTTCTCTTTGGCGGGTAATACAGTTTTTATCAAAAAGAATTTACTACATGTAATTGGAGGGTGGGATGAAAATAAACTCACGGAGGACGCTGATATCTCGCCTAAATTATTATCTGTGGGCGCTAAGTTTTCGGTAGTATATGATGAAGCCCATACGACTCATGAAGAGACACCAAGAGATATTGGGAGTTTTATTAAACAAAGAACACGTTGGAATCAGGGATTTTTGCAGGTTGTGTTGTGTGGAGTTTGGAAAAAAGCACCTACCCTTAAACAGAGGCTAACATTCCTATATATATACTTATCGCCTCAAGTTCAGACTTTGCTTATTTTATACATCCCATTTGCTTTATGGGTTGGACTAACACAAAAGCTTCCCATTATATTTTCGATATTTACATTCTTACCATTCTTTTTATTACTGCTGCAGTTGGTTACTTATATTTTGGGCTTATATATATTTATCAAGGATTATAGGCTGAAGGGTTTCTATATAACTGCATTTTTTATGCTTTTGACATTTATTCCCTACCAAATAATTTTAACCATTTCGTCTGTTAGATCATTGATAAGATCTATTGTTGGAAGTGAGAGTTGGGAAAAAACTGCTCATTTTAATGATCATAGAGTAGAGCAAGAACCAATTAGGCTGGAGCAATTTCAAGTCCATGAGTTTAATTAATTACTTAAAAAAGAATACTTGGATTTTTATATTAATCGCATTATTAATTGTTGCGGGGGTTTCTCATGCATACAATATGTTTAATTATCCATATTACGAAAATGATGAAGGTGCCTATATGTCTCAAGCATGGGCGATTGTAAAACTTGGTAAGTTGTCGCCATATACCTATTGGTATGATCATGCTCCAGCTGGTTGGATTTTAATCTCTGCCTGGGGCAAGATTGTAGGCTTTTTTACGTTTGGTGTTTCAGTAAACTCGGGAAGAGTATTAATGTTAGTTATCCACCTTTTTACTGCAGGGCTGTTATTCTATGTAGCTAATAAATTGAGCAAAACTTATCTAGCTGGAATAATAGCCGTAATAATTTTTTCACTATCTCCCTTAGCTATCTATTTTCAAAGAAGAGTTTTACTTGACAATATTATGATCTTTTGGATTTTCTTATCCTTAGCTCTTCTCCTTGTTGATAAGTTAAAGCTTAGGCATATAATTTTGAGTTCCATTGCGTTCGCAATATCGGTTCTTACTAAAGAGAATGCTATTTTTTTTCTTCCTGCATTTCTTTATGTTCTTTACGTTAATACTCATAAATATCATAAATTACTTGCAATTACAAAGTGGTTAGTAATATCAGGTATAGTAATATCTTTATATTTCCTTTATGCATTATTAAAGAATGAATTTTTCCCTGTAGGCTTTATGGGTGATAGTACTCCGCATGTAAGTTTAATAACAACAA
This sequence comes from uncultured Gammaproteobacteria bacterium, assembly GCA_964640435.1. Classification (GTDB taxonomy): domain Bacteria; phylum Patescibacteriota; class Microgenomatia; order Levybacterales; family GWA1-39-11; genus GWA1-39-11. The sequence continues at coordinate 4,561 of CAZXFJ010000028.1, forward strand.
TGAGGGAGCAACTTGGAAGAGGTAGCGGTTCATTGTTTTGGAATCAACAAAGCGATTTTTATGTAAATTTTAATGAATGGATAAAAAAAGACTATTACGTTTTGCTAATAGGTATAGTCTCCACAGCGATAAATATTGCGATTTGTCTTAAAAAACCTTCATATAGAATCGCAATTTTATTTCTTATGATGATGTGGGTCTTTTTAATAAGAGGTGGACTTGTTATTGATTTTTATATCATACCATTGGTTCCTTTAATGGCTCTTAATATTGGATTAACAATTGATTTCTTTTTAAGATTTTTTTCATTCAAAAATAAATATACATACAATTTTATGTCTCTTCTAGCGATAGTTGCGATTTCTGGCTTATTTTTACTTTATTCAAAAGGTCAATATACACAAAACGAAACAAAGCCTCAGGTAGATGCACTTAAATGGATGTTCAATAATATACCTAAAGACAGTGTAGTGGCAGTTGACGCCTTTGCAGAAGTTGATTACAGAGAGAAAGGGTATAAAAATGCTATATGGTTTTGGAAAATCTGGGATGATCCGGAAGAGCAAAAGAAGTTTGATAATAGTTGGCAAAATATCGATTATGTCTTTCTTACTCATGAAATGCTCAAGCAAATACCATTGAGAACCGATAGGCCTGATATTTTGAGAGAGGCAATATTAGGATCAAGTAGCCTCAAATTTTTTGGTCCTGAAAATAAGGGTACACTTGTAAGTGTTCCCGATTTTAGATCAACAAATGGTGATTGGGCAGCAATATACAAGTTGAAGCAAAAAAATAAATTAACTCTTGATAAATCTGGTGATTATTATGATCAGAACTTCATTGTGAGTTATGGTCAAGTTGTTGACCCTGCTAAAGATACGACAACTTCTGAAGGTCAATCATATGCAATGTTAAAAGCTGTAATGCAGAATGAGAAGACAAGATTTGAGGGCGTTTGGTCTTGGACAAGAGATCATTTACAGTACAGAAAAAATGACAAGCTATTTTCTTGGTTGTGGGGTAAGGAGAACGGAAAAGAGCAGGTTTTAGACTCAGGACATGCAGCTGACGCAGACCAGGATATAGCGCTCTCACTGATTTTTGCAGGTAGAAGATGGGATGAGCCAAAATACACAGCGGAAGCAAAGAAAATATTAAGTGATCTTTGGAAAACCTCAGTTGTAAATATAGGTGGTAGGTACTATATGTATGCAGGATCCGGCTTTGAACATCCCACTGGGTATGTTATTAATCCATCATATTTATCACCTGCACATTACAGAATATTTGCTCAGATAGATAATAATCATCCATGGGTAAAATTAGCAGATGATTCATATTACCTATTAAACAGAATAAGTGATAAAAGCGGTAATACATCAAAACTTCCTAGTAACTGGATTTTTGTAAGCAAATCAGGAGAAATATCGAGTGCAAAATTATATGTTGGGCAAGATGCAGACAAGTATGGATTTGATGCCTTCAGAACTTTTTGGAGAGTAGCACTTGATTATCAATGGTTTAAATCTGAGAAGGCATTTGAGTATTTAAGTAAATCTAGTAAGTTTTTCAGGGATGAATGGAATAAGAATAAATACTTCAAAGCCGTTTACCTTCAAAATGGTCAACCAGATGTAAGTTATGAAAGCTTAGCAAATAGCGCCGGAGCATTATCAGTATTGTATATAACTAATTCTGATTTGGCAAAAGAGGTTTACGAGAAAGTATTTAATTCAAAATTTAATCTAGAGCAAGGTTATTGGGGAGAAAAAAACAACTACTATGATCAAAATTGGGCTTGGTTTGTTACCGCTCTATATACAAACAGTTTACCTAATTTAATAGAAAATTAAGTAGATATTGACTAAATTCTCAATCATATATAAGCTATTTATATGAAGAGAAAAAAGAAATTACCAAAGAGAAAGAAAAGATCCATATTTCCTCCTAATGCATATATCATTTTAATCCCAGCGTTTTTACTTGCTCTTGTTATTTATTTCTATCCAGCCTCAGGAACAAGTGTATTAGGTGCTTCAACTTCTGCAAATTCAGAAGGTTTCTTTCCTATGTTAATTTCACTAATAAGTAGTTTTTTCAGTAATTTTTAGTTAGGTATTAATTTTGACCCATTGACAAGCAATTCAATTTCTGTAAATAATTAATTATGGCAAAAAAGAAAAAATCAGTAAGAAGAGCAACTTCAAAGAAAAGTGAATTAACATGGCACTTTTTTGTTCCAGGTGCAGTTGGAGGAGTAATTGCATATATTTTTGGAGCAAGTCTAATGCTTGCCCTAGAAGTTTTTGTAGTTGTAGTAGTAGCTACTTGGGTTATTAAAAAGTACGGCCACAATTAATTCTTCACTTCCTCTTACAAAGATATTAAGCAAATTCTAAGACAGATTGTTTAGAATTCTTTTATGAATTCACTGCCTAAGAAAATATATAGAATATATGACCGAGTGCTTTCAAACTTTGCAAGAGTTACAGTAAATTTTATTAATAGCTATTGAATAGGTTGAGTAGATAGTCCCCAGGTTGTCACTTGTGTCATCTCAGTTGAATTAGTACATGTTGTAATCTCTTGAGTTGTTTGTTCATTCTCATTCTCAAAAGTTACGAACGAGTTAGGAGAAATAGTGTAGGTGAACTTAACTGGGGTTTGCTTGATTGGACTACTACATTGTGGCCCATTTTGGTATCTTACTTGAGAATAAATGGTTTGATTGGGTTCTAGTGTAATGATACTTGGTCCAACTTCACCTTGGTGGTTAACAGAAATATTATTTACTTGATAAGTTATATCTACAAAATTTGAACCCTCAATCTGACAGCTTACTGAAGAAATATTTTTTATTGTTAAGTTTCCATAGATACTTCCGGCAGCTCCATCAAATTGTATAGTTGAAATTAAACTGTTTGGAGGACAGTAAGCTGTTTGAGTATTAGTAGAGGGTTTAACAGGGATTGTTTTTTCTTTATGAACATATGTGTAGCCAAGACCAACAATCATAACAATTACGATAATAAGTAGAGGATAGAGTGTTTTCACTATTTTTATTCTAACTCTTATTAGTTAACTTTAAAAGTCATATTGTAATTGTAAGAAAAGTTACACATAATATATATAATGCCCAAGATTAAAAAGATTCATTTGTTAATTTTTGCAATTCTGCTTTGCGAAGGAGTAGGAATACTTGGTTCGATATTCACTTTTCAATCTATTCCAAACTGGTACCAGTATTTAAACAAACCCTCCTTTTCACCTCCCAATTATGTGTTTGGCCCCGTTTGGACAACGCTCTATGCTTTAATGGGTACATCGCTATACATTGTTTGGATGTCAAAAAATAAAACTAAAGATGTTGCGCTGAAATTTTTCTATCTCCAGCTATTTCTAAACTTTATCTGGACACCAATTTTCTTTGGATTAAAAAACCCAGGTTTTGGACTGATTGTCATAATTTCCATGTGGATTTCGATAGTAGTTACTATTGTAAAGTTTCAAAAAATCTCCAAGCCGGCGTCATACTTGCTTTATCCATATCTTTTATGGGTGAGCTTTGCTTCAGTGTTAAATTATTATATTTGGATATTAAATTACTAGAGGAGGTGGATATTAATGGCTAAAAAAACAAATAAATCAAATAAAACATCGCCTGCAGCTTATTGTATTCCGGGTGGTTTATTCCTGGGAATTGGAATAGGAATGTTATATGGCAATACGGGTGCTGGAACAATTATTGGACTTGGTGCAGGATTTATCGCATGGGCACTTATCGATACACTTCGTAAATAGTGATTTAAATCATATATTCTCATATGCCTTTGGAATAACATAAGTTTAAAAGGAGGTGAAAAGTATATGAAAAACAATGCAGGAACAGGAGCTTTATACGGACTCGGAGTTATAGGAGCGCTTGTTTATTACCTTCAGCATGCAACATCAATTCTCGATGGAATAATTGGAATTGTTTATGCTGTATTTTGGCCAGCAGTAATTGTTTACCAAGCACTAAGCTTATTGAAACAATAAGGTGTGTAACTTGATTGTCTCATATAGTTTTTAGCCTTACTTAAAGTAAGCAACTATTGATTTGCCTGTACAGACAAAATATGATTGATATATCACTTCATTGCAGTAGGGTTGTAATGTAGATGTTAGCCAGCACGGTGATAAAGTAATTTTATATATGACGAAGATATTTGCTTTAGTAGTTTTTATAATAGTTTTTTTTATATGTCTTGCTCCAAACGCTTTCGCATTCTCCGGTTCGGGATCTGGGACTGAGCTTGATCCCTACCAAATTAGTACTTGTTCTCAGTTGCAGGAAATCGAAGACGATCTAAGTGCTTTCTATATATTAACTGGAGATATTAACTGTAATGGTGTTAGCTTTCATCCAATAGGGGATACGGTAGGTGATTTTTTTGTGGGAAGTCTTGATGGAAAAGGACATAAAATAACTAATTTAACCATTAATAGTAATGATAATGGAGTAGGTATTTTTGCACTGATTAGTACGGGAGGCGTAGTAACTAATATTGGATTGGAAAGCGGGACAATTACGCAGCAGGGGGATACTGTAAATATGGGAAGCTTTGCAGGGACAATTGAAGGTGGAACTATTACAAATTCTTATAGTAAGGCAAGTTTAGATGGAAGTGCTGCAAACTTTATCTCGCCTGTAATGGGAGGATTATTTGGAGCAGGAGATCCTGCAACGGTAAGTAATAGCTACTTCTCAGGAAATATAGTAAATGCAACAATTAACCAAAATTATACTGGAGGTATAGCGGGTTATATGTCTGCGGGAAGTATAACAAATAGTTATGCAACCGGAAGTATGTCAAATGGACGATATGTTGGGGGTATAGCTGGCCGTCTTTTCTCAGGGGCAACTATTACAGATTCATTTACAACAACCACATTTGTCAATTCATCAATTGTTGGCGGAATCGTAGGACAGATAGATTCAGGAACCATTAGTGGTAGTTACTGGAATGATTTGTCCGGAGGTTTTATGACTTGTTATTCTGGAGGAAATACAGGATGTACTAGGGTAAGTAATAATCTTTCCTATTTTTATACAATTACTAATCCACCAATGAGTAATTGGGATTTTGTTAATACCTGGAGTGTTCAAAACAATGGAACAAGTTATCCTTTACTTTACTGGCAAGCGCCTAATCCAACTCCTTCCCCAACACCATCTTCAGGAGGCGGAGGTAGTAGTCCTTCCAGCAGTGGAACGAGTGTTTCTTGTACTGCTCAAGCTCCTTTAAATAGTCCTAATCTATTTCAAATTAAATCTGGATTAGGTAAGGCTACTTTATACTTTGCCCCAGTTATGGGACCAAATACTGCATATACAATTTCATATGGTTTTACGCCAGCGGCCAACCAATACGCAACAACCTTTAATTATGGGTTTAGTAGTGGAGTAATTCCATACACAATTAACTATTTATTTCCAGCTAAATGGTACTTTAAAGTGGCGGGAATGAACAATTGCATGCCAGGAGTTTGGTCTCAAACACAATCTGTAGTTGTGAAATAAAATTATTTCCCGCACAAATACTATTGATTAACATTGGGATATTGAATACCATATTATATATGAGTTTTAGACGTTTAGGATTTACCGCATGTTTGATAGTTTTGCTTTGTGTTGTTTTTAGTGGTGGAGTAGTATATGCCGCGGTCACTTGGACTGAAACTCAGCCAGCTGGGGATGTTAATAAGTTTTGGGATGCAGGTGCTGTTTCTGAAGACGGAGATACGATGGTTGCTATAACCCAAAATACAGCTGTATATCTTTCTACGAATGCAGGATCTACATGGGAGGAGGTAAAGCCTCGTGGCCTTTCTTCCGCCACGCAATGGCAAACAACTGCTATTTCTTCAAATGGTCAGGTCATCGCGGTTGCAGGTCAAAATGGAATGTATATCTCAACAGATCAAGGAGACAGTTGGACTGCAGCATTAACTGGTGTTGGGGCAAACAACTTTACTAGCGTCAGTATGTCCCCAAGTGGGCAATATCTAATTGCAGGCTCATATGGAGGAAGACTATATACATCGTCTAATAGTGGTTCTTCATGGACTGAAAGACAACCCGCAGGAAATGCAAATAAATCCTGGCAAACGGTTGGAATATCTGGAGATGGACAATTTATGTTAGCGGGTATTCTCAGTAGTCGCTTGTATAAATCAATAGATGGTGGGGTAAATTGGTCAGAAGTTCAACCTGCAGGAGATGTTGATAAAGATTGGTATGTGACAATGATATCTCCAGATGGATTGAATGCATTTGTTGGAGTGGGTGGAGGAAGATTATATCGCTCGATAGATATGGGTTCAAATTGGAGTGAGGTCCAGCCCGCTGGTGATACAAATATAAGTTGGCATGCTGGAAGCATTTCTTATGATGGACTTACAATTTTAATAGGAGTTTGGAATGGTCGGCTTTACCTTTCAACAGATGGAGGAAATATATGGTCACAAACACAACCTGCTGGAGATGCAAACAAATATTGGTGGATAGCAGCAGTTTCTGGAAATGCCAAGAAATTTCTTGCTGGCACTTATATTAATGGAAGACTATACCTAGGGGCCGAACCATCGCCGACCCCAACATCAACTCCAATCCCAACCTCAACTCCGTCTTCGACATCGACTTCCAATTCTAATTCAGATCCATGTCCAGGATATTCAATTTGTCCGAATGCTGGTGGTTCGAGCAGCTCATCAGTTTCGACCATTTCATCCGGGGGGCAAATGGGAGAATCGGGATTGATAACTATCCAACACGTTGCCGGCGAAATGGCATTAGCAGTGACGGCAAGTAATCTAAGTACGAGCTCTTTGCTTTCCTCAAACTCTTCAGTTCCAGTCCCGTGGGTACAAGGATTAAATCTTGTCGGAGGTGTAATTCAGTTTAATGCGGTTTCAGCTTTTAATGGTTATCCAGTTACTCAACTTGTAAAACCCGCAACAATTATTATGACGTATGATCCAACTAAATTAAATGGTAGATCTCCAAATTTATTGAGAATTGGCTGGTTTAATCCAACTACAAAACGATGGCAAGTTCTAAATAATAATACAGTCATAAAACCTGGTGAAAATTTGATTGCTAATACTACGGTAAATCTTGGATATTATGCTGTTGTTTTGCCAAATGGAGTCAGTCTTGCTCCCGTTCTCGGGATTAAGACAGGTTCTCAGTCTAAGAACTCTAAAAAAGTATTAGGCACATCAACTAAATGTGAAACTTATATTGTTAAATCTGGAGATACACTGTGGAGTATATCAAATAAAAAAATGAATAATGGTTCTCATTTTAATTCTATTATTAAAAGTAATAACCTTAATTCTACAGTCCTTATCCCCGGCCAAAAACTTAAAGTAGGATGTTAATCTGCAATAATTAGCTTCATGAATCTTTCTGTTGGTATAGTACGAACACAACTCGACATCAAAAGGTAGATGTTAGGTAGTAGAGTTTAATTGATTTGATAATAAATTCTCTGATAGGATAGATACATATGCGTTTTTTGCGCTTTCTTTTTTCTGGCACTCTTTTAGCGTTAATTGGTATTTTTTTTGTAAGTCTTGTCGCCTATGCTGCGTTGACTTGGTCTGAAACTCAGCCTGGGGGTAATATGGATCTTTCATGGACACCATCGGCTATGTCATCTGATGGTCAAAAAATGATAGTTGGTGTTCAAAACGATGGGATTTATATTTCTTCCAACGGTGGTGATACTTGGACAGAAATATTTCCTACTGGAGTTGATGACGGACCTGATTGGTATACGGCAAATATGTCCTCAGATGGCCAGAAGATAGTAGCAGGGGTATTTACAGGAAGATTATACAGATCAATAGATGGAGGAGAAAATTGGGCGGAAATGCAGCCTGCAGGAGATATAGACCATAGCTGGTATACAACAAGTATGTCCTCAGATGGCCTGGTACTTCTGGCAGGCATA
>CAZXFJ010000029.1:0-12288 GCA_964640435.1 uncultured Gammaproteobacteria bacterium
GATCCTAGACGCAAGGCAAAAGAGTTAACGGATAAAGAGATAAAAACGTTATTTGACTCAATATTAAAAGTTCTTAAAAAAGCTTTTGAATATAGAGGATCTTCTGAACTTAACTTTGTAGATGTTTTAGGTCAGCTTGGGGAATACCAAAAACACTTTTTAGTTTATGGAAAGAAAAATAAACCCTGCTCAAGAGATGATGGTGGGACGGTTGAGAAGATATATCTTGGTGGTCGTGGAACATTCTTCTGTACGAAGTGTCAACATTAAATTCCTGCGTCTTTTACAGCTTGCTCCATGTCTTTGAAGGAGTATGCTCCTGAGAAGAGAGTTTCATTAAGATAAAATCCTGGTGTTCCTTGCACACCAATTTGTGTTGCAAGTGCTGTATCATCTTTCAATTGTTGATCATATTTTCCACTATCAAGACAATTTTTAAGAGCTGTTGCATCTGTGGCACCGCTCAAGAAATCTACTAAAGTTTGTGTTTGTGCTGGATCATTCTTAACAGTATTGTTCAAAAGATCATATCCTTGTGAGCTCATGAGAAGATCTGATACTGCCCAGAAATCACCTTTTTCATTAGCACAATACATAGCTTTCATTCCCATTTCTCCATTTCCATGACCTGGATAATAAATGTATGAGTAGGAAGCTTTACCCTCGTCAACTAGTTTTTTAATTTCAGGAACAGGTGCTACATATGTACCCCCGTCTGTTGAAAGAGTGAATTGTGGGCCAACTTGTTTGTTAAGTTCTGGGTTTTTACCTCCAGCAATATGACAATATGGACATGATGGGTCAGCTACTTCAATAACAACAAGTTTTTTGTCTGTGCCACCAAATTTAACTGCACTTTTCTTGAATGCTGATTTCACCTCATCAAGAGAAAGTTTTGGAGTCTGTGGAGTAGCGGTTTGAGCGGTTGCACCACCCTTTTCAAGGTATTGAATTTTTGCAAACATGAAGCCTAGAAAGAAGCTTCCAATATTGAGAAGTATAACTACAAGAAATACTACAGCGAGAACTTTACCTAGGCTCATATTTGAAAGGTTATTTCCTATTTGGCCCACGGTTACGGCCTTATTTGTTTTTTTAACGCTTTTTGCTTGTGGCATAGTGTATATATTAATAAAAAGCAGTTGCTAAAGTCAACTTTTGGCGACATTTGCATTTATCAGTAATATCTGATAATTTTTATCGTTAATACACAAAATGTATAAAGAAAAAATTGTAATCTCACTTGGAGGTTCACTGATTGTTCCCGCAGGCGGAATCGATATCACCTTTCTTAAAAACTTTAATAAATTTATTCGCGAACAAATAAAAAAATATCCAAAACGTCAATTCTTTATTGTTGCAGGGGGTGGGGCAACTACAAGACATTATCAAGATGCTGCTCAAAACTCAGTTGACCACAAAATAGTACCAGAAGACCTTGATTGGTTAGGACTTCATGCCACAAGACTTAATGCACAGCTTATTAGAACTATTTTTCGTGATATTGCAGAACCTTTTATTCTCAAGCACTACGAAATCATTCGTAAAGTTGAAAAGCAAGTTGTCATTGGAGGAGGGTGGAAACCTGGTTTTAGTACTGATTTTTGTACTGCAATGGTTTGTGAAGACTATGGAGTAAAAACTGTTGTTAATATGAGTAATATTGAATATGCATATGACTCTGATCCAAGAGTAAACCCAGCTGCTAAAGCAATAAAAAAGATTAATTGGGCAAAATTTCGTAAAATTGTTGGAGATGTTTGGGAGCCAGGAATGAATAAGCCGTACGACCCTATAGCTTCAAAAAAAGCACAGGAGCTTGGGTTAAAAGTAATAATCTTGAAAGGAAATAATTTTGAAAATCTTCAGAACTATTTTGAAGGACGAGATTTTGTTGGCACCACAATAGAAGACTAAAAAGCTGTATAATTTCCTCATGTCCGAGTTTGATCTACAAGTTCTAAAAAATCTATATAAACCAGATAGTAGTTCGCATAAAGGTGAAAACGGAAAAGTAATGATAATTGCAGGGTCTAAGCTTTTCCATGCTGCGTCCCTCTGGCCCCTAACTGTTGCTTCTCGAATTGTAGATATGGTTTTTTATAGCTCGATTGAAGATAATAACGAACTTGTAAAATCTGCTAAAGACGAATTTAGAAATGGAATTGTTATTCCTCGTTCAAAACTTGATGATTACGTAAAAGAATCAGACGCAATTCTAATTGGACCAGGACTTCCTCGTGAAGAAGGAGTAGAGGTGGGAGACGATGATACAAAAGAACTAACAGAAGGACTGTTTGAAAAGTTTTCCGATAAGCGCTGGGTTGTAGATGGGGGGTCGCTTCAAGTTATTTCTCCTGACGTTCTTCCTAAAACTTCAATTATTACTCCTCACAAAAAGGAGTTTGAAAAGCTTTTTGGAATCGAGCCAACAAAAGAAAATGCTATGGAGATGGCTAAGAAGTATGGAATTGTAATTTTGCTTAAAGGTGAAATTGATTATGTATGTTCATCTGATGAATGTATTGAAGTTAAAGGTGGTAATGCGGGAATGACAAAAGGTGGTACAGGAGATGTTTTGGCAGGATTAGTGGTTTCGCTCTATGCTAAAAATGATGCATTTATTTCTGCTATAGGAGCTTCATATATAAACAAGAAAGCATGTGAAAGCTTGGAGGAGAGTGTGGGAATTTACTTTAACGCAACTGATTTAGCAAATGAAATTCCATCAGTAATGGCTAAAGTTCTATAATTGATACTCCTTCTCGGTTCATTATCTTCTTGGGTACAAATTCATGGTGAGTTGTTGTGAGGACCGTTTGTTGATTGGGTAATAATTCAAAGACTTTGAAAATATTTGAATCATCAAGCTCTGAAAAAATATCATCGAGTAGAAGTACAGGTGTATGACCTGTTTCGCGAAGTAAGTAATCAAGCTCTAAGACTTTTAGCTGAAATACGGTTAGTCTTTCTTCTCCTCGAGATCCAAACTCTCGGATATGTTTTTTTGTTCCTCCGTAGTAAAAAGCAAAGTCATCTCGTTGTGGTCCAACTAGCGTTACACCTGCGGCTCTTTCTTCAAAATGATATTTAAAAAGCCGTTCTATAGACATAACGCTTTTGTCATAAAAAAGTTCAAAATCAAATATGTTCTTAGTTGCGTTGTTTACAAAGTCAACAAGCTCTTGACGTTTACCAGTTATATACGTTCCTTGTTCAACAAGAATATTGTTAAAGTAGTCAAAGTCAGTTGTTTTATAATCTTTTTTCCCTTCGCGAAGATCATAAAGCATTCGATTTCTGTGCTTTAAAGCCTTTTCATATGTGGATAACGCAACTCGGTAGCGTTTATCCGCTTGATAAAGAATTGAGTCAATATATCTCCTACGAACACCTGGAGAATCAGTTAGAATTTCAATATCTTTTGGAGTAAAAAGAACAGAGACAAAGTTTGAAGTAAAATCATGTTGGCGTCTTGCGACATTATTTACTAAAAACTTTTTTGATAAATAACCCCGTTGAAGAGAGAAGATGACTTTAAGGCGTGTTCTGTCATTGTTTTCAACGTCTGCCTCTATATTTGCAAACTCTTGCCCTTCATGAATCGTATCTTTATCTTGATGAGCTCGAAATGACTTACCACTTGAGAGAACATAAATAGACTCTAAAATATTTGTTTTTCCGGCTGTATTTTTACCAATTATTACAGTTGTTGAGGTAAGTTCAAATGAAGAATTTTTATGACTTCTAAAGTTTTTTAGTTTCAAGGTTTTTAGGTTCATACAAGTGCAAGAATAATAACATATTGAGTCTTGCTGTGGTAGAATATTGACTATGGCTGAAACAGAAACAAAGAAACAAAAGAGACTTCGAATTGAAATAGTTAAGCAAATGTTAACTCTTGCGACGGCTGGTTTTGGTCTTGTTGCAGCACTTGCTTGGAATAGCCTCATTCAGGATGTAGTAAATACATATATAAAACCTTACTTGCCAGAAATTGGAGTACTTTCTCAACTTCTTTATGCTGTTTTAATTACAATTCTTGCAGTTTTCATTACATTCCAGTTGTCAAAGTTATTGGATAAGCTAGAGGATAAATAGTTCTTCATGTATACGCCTACATTTACGATAAATAATAAGATACTAAAAAATATTGGTGCGATTGAAGCTGCAAAAGAAATAATTGAAAACGCACCGTTATTGCCATATTGGGAAAAAAAGTTTCAAGATGAAGCAATGGTTCGCACGACTCATTATGGAACACATATTGAGGGAAATGAGCTGTCACTTCTTCAGGTTCAAAAAGTTTTGGATGGTGAGCGAATTGTTGCTCGAGACCGTGATGTTCAAGAAGTTATAAATTATCGAAATGTTCTAGATTTTATTGATCGACATACAAATTCAAAAATAGATGAGGATACTATTCTTCAGCTTCATAAGATTGTAGTTAAAAATGTTTTACCAGATGATGAAGCAGGAAATTTCCGCCAGAAAGAAGTCGTAATTCGAAATTCAATAACAGGAGATGTTGCATTCAAGCCTCCAAAAGCAGTTGAGGTTCCTTGGCAAATGCGTGAGCTTGTTATTTTTATTGATGAGGAACCAGAAATTCACGCAGTTCTAAAAGGTGGAATAGTGCATTATGAATTTGTCAGGATTCACCCTTTTATTGATGGAAATGGTCGAGTAGGGCGTGCTTTATCGATGCTTCTTCTATATAAGCTTGGATATGACATAAGACAGTTCTTCTCCCTTGAGGAACATTTTGATCGAGATCCAGAGCGCTACTATAGCGCACTTCAATCAGTCGAAAAAAACAATGGAGATCAAACCGAATGGCTTGAGTATTTTACTGAGTGTCTTGCAATAGAACTTTCAAAAATAAAAGAGCGAATTGAAAATATTTCAATAGATACAAATCTTAAGAAAAGGCTTGGAGGACCAGTAAGGCTTTCTGAGCGCCAACTTAAAATTATTGAATTCATTCAAGCAAATGGATATCTTGAAAAAACTGCATATACAACACTGTTCCCTATGGTTTCAGAAGACACAGTTCTTCGTGAGATACAAGATTTAGTTAAAAAAGGCCTTTTGAAGAAGCAGGGAGTGACAAAAGGCGTAAAATACGTGATTACGAAAGAATAATATGTCTGAAGAACTAATTACAGATGAAATTATAAGCCCAAATAATACTTTGACGCCGCTCGAAAGTTCTTTAATAGGGAGCTCAGTAACCTATAGAGGTAATTTGCTAAATACTCAAAGCCTTGAACAGGGAATAAAAGATGGTAGCATTGGGGAAGATATTTTTTTACCGATGGCCTTGATCAATGGATTGGCGGATATTGGAGTAGTAAAAACTATCCGAGAAAAAAGAAAATATCTTTCAGGATATTTGGCATGTTTTGAGGCTGAATCACAAATCGATCTAGACGATAAGGGGTTGGTGCCAGCGCTAGAATTGCCCAAGATGGATCCTGAAAATGGTTTTGTTTTACCAGCCTGGAAAGTTAAGCTTATTAATAGAAAAGGAGAAGTTATAGATGATAAAGAGAAGCTCGCGAAAATTGTATTAAATGAAAGAAAGCAAGATTATTTTGACTTAGCATTTAATAATGATGAATTGGTACTATCGTTTCACCCATGAAATTTAAAGATTTAGCCAAACACTTAGAAAAATTAGAGCATACTGCGTCGCGTAACACCATGATTGAACTTCTTGCAGATTTGTTCAAAGAAGCCGATGGTGCAGAAATCGATAAAATGGTGTATCTGCTTCAGGGAAGAGTAGTTCCGCTTTACGAACCTCTAGAATTTGGAATGGCTGAAAAACAAATGCTTAAGGCAATTGCTTTCGCATATGATGTCCCAGATCGCGAAGTAGCGGCGGATTATAAAAAAATAGGAGACCTTGGAGTTTTAGCTGAAAAACTATCAGGTGAGACGCACAAAGGATCAAATATAACAATTAGTGAAGTGTTTGAGGAGCTTAAAAAGGTAGCAGAAACCGGTGGCGCTGGGTCCGTTGAGAAGAAGATGACAATTGTTGCAGATCTTCTAAAAAAACTTGATCCATTATCGGCTCGTTTTGTTGTAAGAATTCCAATTGCAAAGATGCGTCTTGGATTTTCAGACATGACAGTTCTTGATGCTCTTTCATGGATGATTGATGGAACTAAAGTTCATAGAAAAGAAATAGAACCAGTATTTAATATTCGTCCAGATCTTGGATACATAGTTAAAACCGTAAAAGAGAAGGGTGTTAAGGGTTTGGCCGCAGCAACTCCAACTCCATTTACACCCGTTCTTATGGCTCGAGCAGAAAGGCTTTCTTCAGGGGAGGAAATAATAGAAAAGATTGGGGAATGTGCGATTGAGCCAAAGTTTGATGGATTTCGTCTACAAGCTCATAAAAAAGGAGACAAGATAAAGCTTATTACCCGAAATCTGGAGGATGTTACTTTTATGTACCCTGACGTTGTTGAAGGAATAAAACAGCAGATAAAGGCAAAAGATGCAATATTTGAGGGAGAAGCAATTGCGTATAACCGAGAAACTGGTGAATTTTTGCCGTTTCAAATAACAACTCAGCGAAAAAGAAAATATGACATAGAAGAATTTGCTGAAAAAATTCCTCTAAAGCTTATGGCTTTTGACCTTCTTTATGTCGATGGTAAAAACATGATCGATAAGCCGTATGTAGAGCGTCGAAAAGCTCTTGCCGCTCTTATAAAAGATGGTGATGTTATTATTCTTTCTGAAGAAAAAGTAATGTCTGATGCAAAAGAGGTTGAAAACTTTTTTGACGATGCAATTTCCCGTGGTCTTGAAGGAATCCTGGCAAAAAAACTTGATGGAGTATATCAAGCAGGAGCTCGAGGCTGGAGCTGGATTAAATTTAAGCGTTCGTACTCATCAAAGCTTGAAGACACAGTTGATTGTCTTGTAATGGGGTACTATTATGGTCGAGGAAAAAGAACAGCTTTTGGAATTGGAGGATTTTTAATTGGAATTTATGACAAAAAGAGCGACCAATATCTAACAATTGCAAAAATAGGAACAGGATTAACAGATGAAGAGTGGAGGACATTGGCGAAAGATGGCAACAAGCTTAAAGCAAGTGAAAAGCCTCCTCTGTATAGCGTTGATAAAATGCTCGAGCCCGATGTTTGGATGGAACCATCAATTGTGGTCGAAATTAAGGCAGATGAATTGACTCGTTCTCCGATTCATACTGCAGGACGAGTTATGAAAGCTTCAAAATCAGGAAGTGCTTTTGATGTAGATGTTCCAGGATATGCATTGCGTTTCCCAAGACTTGAGCGATTTCGTGATGATAGAAAGCCCGAGGATGTAACCTCTTTAGTCGAAATTGAGGAAATGTTTGATGCACAAAGAAAAGAAAAGGCTCAGAGTGGTGGAGAATAAAAACAACATTGACCTATTTTGTTATATTGACAAGATAAATTGATAAATGGTATAAAATATTTAACATGAATCCTACAGACCCAAATCAACAGCAACCAACAGCACCTGTTACTCCTCCAGCAGGAGATCAAGCACCTGTTACTCCAACAACACCAGAACCATCAATGCCAACTCCTCCAGCACCAGAGGCACCTGTAACACCACCATCAACTGAAGAGCCAGCACCAGCTGCTCCAGCAGAACCAACACCAGGTGGAGAAACTCCTCCTCCAGCAGCACCAGCTGCTTAATAAAGAACCGCTTAGGCGGTTTTTTTGTATCTAAAAATCCTGAAAATAATATTTATTGAGGTCTAAATGAGTAGAGTTTTTAAATTCAATTCCTTCGTTTTCAAGTATTTCTCTCTGTCTCTCAAGGCCTCCAAAGGCGTAACCTGGTGCTATTCGACCCTGAGCATTAACAACTCTGTGACAAGGGGTAAGTTTTGGATCTGGATTTAAATGAAGTGCGTGACCCACAAAACGCGCTGACATATGAAGTTTCTTTGCAACAGTCCCGTATGTGGTAACTTTGCCTTTAGGAATTTTTCGTACTATTTCATAAACCTTTTCATTTGAAGTCATATTTTAAAGCCATGCTTGTCCAGCGTAAGCAATTATCAAATCCCTTAAGAATCGCCCTATAAAGACCAAAATTAGGAATCTTTTTAGTGGATATAGTGAAGCGCCCGCAACTATTCCAATTGCGTCAAAAAAAGGATTAGGAATAAAGGCAATGGCAACAATAATTATTGGGATATATTTGTTTTTAAACAGCTTTTCTATTTTGTCCAAAATATTTTGTTGACTTGAAGTCATTTTTTTAGAAGTGTATCCAAAGGTAAACCCAACTATTTCACCAAGAGTTGATCCTAAAGCAGAAAGAAATGCGACTAAAATTGGGTTATATATTGTTCCGCCAATTCCAATTGCTAAAAATCCTGGAGCTGGTAAAAATAGTGTTGCGGAAGCGAGAAAATTAATTAAAGTTATTCCAATAAGGCCTAAGGATTTAAAAAATCCCCAATCGAAGCCAAAAAGAAGGGGGGAGATTAGGATAAAAGCAGACAATACAAAAAGAAGTAAGTAGATATATCTTTTTTGCGAATCTTTAAGACTATATGCTTGCTTTTTTTTCATTATTTTTTCTTAATTTCGTCTTTAAGTTGCTTCATTTTCCACATAAATAGAGCACCTTTATTAGGAGTATCAGTTCGAGCATCTTTGCAGTATGAGAGTGCTTTATCAAGAATTGATCGGTGAACTGTTTTTGCAAGTTTTATGTATAAAGATTTATGCTTATGGTCATGAAGTTCTTCTGATAAGTATATCCCATAGGCCTGAAATTCTCGGCTAATATATTTGTCTTTTACAGGATCAAATTTTTTTAAGACATCTCCTATCGTTTGCATGTATTGATTATACCAGAGTATTTTAGTTTAATAGGCGCAATGGAACTTGTTTTAGACCTTCATATTCACTCCCGATTTTCAAGAGCAGTATCGCAAAGAATGAACCTTCAAAATATGTATATTTGGGGAAGAAAAAAGGGGATAAATATTCTCTCAGTCGCCGATTTTACGCATCCGATTTGGATTCGCGAAGCAAAGAGTCAGCTAGAAGAAATAAATCCTGGAATATATAGACTTAAGGATTTAAATGGAGTAAATCAGGAACTTGGGGAACTTTCTGTAAAAGAATTTCTAGGTCCATATTTCATGCTTTCAACTGAAGTATCGGCCATATATACGGAAGAAGGAGTGCCTCATAGAATCCACAATTTAATCTTTTCCCCAAATTTTGAAACTGCAGAAAAAATTAATGCCGCATTGTTAAAGATGGGAATAAACTTGTCGTCTGATGGTAGACCAATTCTTGGAATATCAACTAAAGCACTCGCTCAAGTTCTATTTGAAATAGATCGCAAGATTGCAATAATCCCTTGCCATGCCTGGACACCTTGGTTTTCTTTATATGGATCACGCTCGGGCTACGATCGAATACAAGATTGTTTTGGTGAATATACAAAATATATTTTTGCAATAGAAACGGGGTTATCTTCTGACCCAGTTATGAACTGGCGAATAAATGAGCTTAATACGCGTTCTGTTGTTTCATTTTCTGATGCTCATTCAATGCAGAAGATGGGACGTGAAGCAACAATTATTGTTCCAACAAGCGGTGGGAAAATAAAGAACGAAGACATTACCTATGACAATATTTTAAATTCATTTGTCAGAGGTCGAGAGCGAACATTTAAGATCGGATATACTATTGAGTTTTATCCAGAAGAAGGAAAATACCACTATACGGGACATAGAAATTGTGGAATATCATATTCACCAGACGATGATAGAAATAAAGGGACAATTTGTCCCGTTTGTAAACGACCACTAACAGTTGGAGTAATGCATAGAGTAGAGGAACTCGCTAACACCCCTGAAAGCTTTAGGCCAAGAAAAGATGAGTTTGGGGTTGTATGGATGGAAGATCCAAAAAGTGTTCGCCCGCCATATGTATCTCTTGTTCCCTTGCTTGAGATTCTCTCCGAAGCGCTTCACAGTGGAATTGCGACTGACAAAGTTATGACTGTTTTTGATAGATTAGTTAACCATTTTGGCTCTGAGCATGAAGTGTTATTTCGCGTATCATTGCAAGACATTAGAAATGTTGCCGGTGATAGAATTGCTGCGGGAATTGAAAAGGTCAGATCGAGAAACATAAAAATTGTGCCTGGATTCGACGGGGAATATGGAAAGGTTGCTATCTGGGATGAAGCAGAAGAAGCAGAGCGTGCACAGGCAAAAGATCAGATGGGCCTCGGGTTTTAACCACACTTGATTTGTTTAAAAGTTACTTGCTATAGTTTAAGTATATCTCATTAAAGAAAGGTGGTGATAATTAATGGCAAAATCAAATGATGTAAACCAACTTATCGGAACAGTTGAAGAGTGGTTCTCAAAACTTCCACCTTTACCTAAGAAATGGAATGAAGTTATCGTAAAATTTGTTCCTTGGATTTCACTTATCTTCGGAGGACTTGGAGTGCTTGTTGCACTGGCTTCCTTTGGAATTCTAACAGTTCTTGCTCCTTTTGTAGCTTTAGGTTACGGAGCAGGTGCAGCAAGTAGCGGAATCATTGGATCAGTTCTTTTCTTGATCTCAAGCGCTTTAATGCTTCTTGCTTTCCCAGGAACAAAGGCACATAAAATTCACGGTTGGAATTTGCTTTTCTACAGTTATGTAGTAAGTCTTATTTCAAGCGTAATTGCGTTTTCATTTGGAGGAGTAATAGGAGATTTAATCGCTTTCTATATTCTTTTCCAAATAAAGTCTCACTATAAATAAATATTTGGATCCAAATATTTAGCGAATTACCTTGGAGCGTATGCTCCAGGGTAATTTTGTTTATGGATCTACAATATCACCGCAGAATTACCGCATGATTCCCGCAAAAGTTATCAGTAGTGTATACATTGTTATCTTGACACTAGATAATTTTATGTACTATACTAATTATCTCTATGGATGCAATTACCCTCACAGACGCAAATTTCGAAGAAGAAGTATTAAAAAGTAACATTCCAGTTGTTGTAGACTTTTGGGCAGAGTGGTGCCAGCCATGTAAGATGGTTAGTCCCTTAATTGATGAACTTGCAAAAGAATACGAAGGAAAGGTAAAAATTGGAAAGCTTAATGTTGACGAGAACTCAAGAAGTGGAGATTATGGTGTTATGTCTATTCCAACAGTTATGATCTTCAAAGACGGAAAGCCTTTAACAACTATGATTGGAGTTCAAAGCCGCGATTTATACAAAAGCAAGATTGACGCAGCTGTTGCCTCCTAGTTTTTAGCTACATATTTGTAGTAATATTCTTTTATGGAAAATGTATACGACGTTATAATAATTGGTTCAGGTCCAGCAGGTTTAACCGCTGGTATATATACTACCCGTGCAAATCTCAAAACGCTCATAATTGGTGGCAGACAATGGGGTGGACAGCTTCAGTTAACAACACTTGTTGAAAATTTCCCAGGTTTTCCTGAGGGAATCCAGGGGCCTGATCTTATGACTGCTATGCGAAAACAGGCAGAGCATCATGGTGCAGAAATTAAGGACGTTAATTTTAAGGAAGCAGACTATACAAAGACTCCAATTGAGATAAAAGCAGATGATGACAAGACTTATCAAGGTAAAACAGTGATTATTGCAACTGGAGCTGATACAAAATGGCTTGATGTTCCTGGTGAAAAAGATCTAATTGGTCGTGGAGTTTCAACTTGTGCACCTTGTGATGGAGCTTTTTTCCGAAACAAGCGCGTAATTGTTGTTGGAGGAGGGGATTCTGCCATGGAAGAAGCACTTGTCATGACAAAGTATACAGATGATGTAACACTTATTCACAGGCGTGACACTTTCAAGGCATCAGACATTATGCAGAAGAGAGTAAAAGAGAATCCAAAAATTAAAATCATTTTAAATAGTGCCATAACGGAGATTATTGGTGAAATGAAAGTCGAGAAGGTAAAGATAGAAAATACTCAAACTCATGAAGTCTCAGAAATGCCAATAGATGGAGTATTTGTTGCAATAGGGCATATTCCAAACTCAAAAGTATTTAAAGGAATTGAGACGGATGAAAAAGGATTTATAAAGGTTGCCAATCACACAAAAACCAACATAGATCGCGTCTTTGTAGCAGGAGACGTACATGATGCAGAGTATAAGCAGGCAATTACAGCTGCTGCATTTGGTTGTATGGCCGCACTTGAGGTTGAGAAATTCTTAATGGATCAGGCTTAAGGAAGGTTTTTCTTGAG
>CAZXFJ010000030.1:0-12070 GCA_964640435.1 uncultured Gammaproteobacteria bacterium
CAATACTTTATCTCGCAAAATTGAACCTTTTAAAACTCTTAAAGATCAGGAGGTGTCAATGTATGTTTGTGGGATAACTCCATACGACACAACTCATCTAGGGCATGCCTTTGTGTATATGTCCTTTGATGCTTTAAGCCGTTATCTTCAATATTTAGGATACAAAGTTAACTACACGCAAAATGTTACTGATATTGATGATGATATTCTAAAAAGAGCAGAGCAGGAAAATCGTGACTGGCAGGAGCTTGGAAAATATTGGACTGATAAATTCGTTGCAGATTTAAAGTCTCTAAATATTCAAATGCCGACACACTATGTAAAAGCGACAGATTCAATAGAAACAATTATAAAAGTTGTTTCAAAGCTTGTTGAGAAAGGAATTGCATATGAAGTTGACGGAACTGTATATTTTGATGTTACAAAATTTCCAAACTATGGAGAATTATCAAAGTTTTCAGAAAAGCAAATGATAATACTTTCTCGTGAACGTGGTGCAAATCCGGATGATTCAAATAAGAAAAATCCCTTAGATTTCATTTTATGGCAGAAAACAAAAGATGGGGAGCCATCGTGGGAATCACCTTGGGGAAAAGGTCGACCAGGTTGGCATATAGAATGCTCATCAATGATTCTTGACTATCTTGGAGAGCAAATTGATATCCACGGCGGAGGGAGAGATTTAATTTTTCCTCATCATGAGAGTGAAATTGCACAAAGCGAGTCTTTTACGGGGAAATCTCCTTTTGTTTCATGTTGGATGCACATTGGAACAGTTTTTTATCAAGGAGAGAAGATGGCCAAGTCTTTAGGAAATTTAGTTATGATAGAAAAACTCTTAGAAAAGTATTCTGCAAATGAAATACGTTTTTGTCTTCTAAAACACCATTATCGTGCGCTTTGGGAATTTGAAGAGCTTGAGATGCAAGACTGCGCTGAGGAGTTTAAAACTCTTTTTGATGAATGCGAGCAAAAAGAGGAGTCAGACGAGATCGACCAGGATTTTCTAGATGCTTTAGATAATGATTTTGATACTCCAAGAGCTTTGGAAATTCTCCTCGAGAAAAAGCCAAAATCTCTTAAAAAATGTCTCTTGCTTCTCGGTTTTCAGGTTTAATTTGATATAATATGCCCATGAAAAAGTTAGCGTTATCAACAATAAATTTGTATCAGGCAATTTTTAGAACATTGGTGCAGAGTAGGGGTGCTTGTAGGTATTTTCCTACCTGCTCTGACTATACATATGAAGCAATAGAAAAGTATGGAGTTTTTAAGGGATCAGTTATGGGAGTAAAAAGAATTGCAAGATGTCACCCATTTGCCCCAAGTGGATTTGACCCAGTTAAATAAGTATGGCTAAAAAAGAACAAGGAGATTACGTGCCTATTAATCGAGTTAGGAAGATCCTTAATTCTTCCGACGTTACAATAACCAAAGCAACAAGAGACTTGAATCCTCCCTTAAATACTTCAGGAAGATCTATTCATGTTTCAGAAATTGAGCGCGTAAGAGAGGCGCTGGAAAAATATAAAGAGGATTTAAAAAAACCTTCATAACTAGCTTCCCATAGGCTTAATCCTATGATATAATCTGCAAATATTCATGAATGGTCAAAAGCGCGGAAGGAAGGTTAAGGTAGGATTTAAATTCACCTGGCGCGATCTTCTTCTTTACGGATTCCTTTTTATTTTTATGATCTTTGTAGTAGCAGGTCTTGGAGACTTGGCTAGTACTCAAAGCTCAAATAATGTCCCAATAACAACTCTTGTTCAAGATATTAAAGGGAAAAAAGTTTCAAGTATTACAGTCTCCGATACGAAAATCGATGTTAAGTATAAGAATGGTAAAACAGCAACAAGTTCTAAAGAGCCAAACGTATCACTTTTTGAGGTTCTAAAAAATTCAAACGTTGATCCATCAACTGTAAAGATTGAAGTAAAAGATGATACTGCGGTTAACACTTGGATTAATATTGTCTCATCTCTTCTTCCCGTGGTTCTAATCGTAATTTTCTTCTTCTTTATTTTCCGTCAAGCACGAGGAGCACAAGAAAATATATTTTCTTTTGGATCAAATAAGGGAAAGACATTTAATAAAGATTTTCCAAAAACAGTTTTTGCTGATGTTGCAGGAGTAGATGAGGCCAAGCAAGAGATGAGTGAGGTAGTAGATTTTCTTAAAAACCCTCAAAAGTATCGAGCAATGGGAGCACGTACCCCTAAAGGAGTTTTACTTGTTGGACCATCAGGTACAGGAAAAACATTACTTGCTCGTGCAGTTGCAGGAGAAGCTCAAGTTCCATTTATCTCAATTGCAGGATCTGAATTTATGGAGATGCTTGTAGGAGTTGGAGCAGCTAGAGTTCGAGACCTTTTTGCTACAGCAAAAAAAAGCCAGCCTGCAATCATCTTTATAGACGAGGTCGATGCAATAGGTCGTCAGCGTGGAGTAGGGATAATGGGCGGACATGATGAACGGGAGCAAACATTAAACCAAATCTTGGTTGAAATGGATGGATTTACACCAAATGAACAGCTTGTTGTGATAGCAGCAACTAACAGGCCTGATATCCTAGATTCAGCGCTTGTTCGTCCTGGTCGTTTTGATAGAAGAATATTGCTTCCTCTCCCCGATATTGAAGGAAGAAAATCAATTTTAACAATTCATGCTAAAGGAAAACCATTCACAAAAGATGTAGAGTGGGAGCGCGTTGCCCGAAGAACTGTTGGATATTCAGGAGCAGATCTAGAAAATATGCTAAATGAGGCAGCAATTCTTGCAGCAAGACTTAACAAAAAAGAAATTGATATGAGTGATATTGAAGAAGCAGCAACAAAAGTTAAGATGGGACCTGAGAAGCGCCGCATGCAGTCAGATCTTGATAAGAGAATTACTGCATATCATGAATCAGGGCATGCACTTGTTTCATATTTCTCACCAAATGCAGATCCAGTTCACAGAATTTCAATTGTAGGACGTGGTTTGTCTCTTGGTCATACACTGATCCCACCCGCACAGGATAGGGTTCACGAGACTAAAACAAGGCTCACCGAGACAATTGCAACCATGCTTGGAGGACGTGCTGCTGAGGAACTCATTTTTTCAGAAATGACAACTGGTGCATCTGATGATATTCAAAAAGCAACGGAACTTGCTCGAACTATGGTTATTGAATATGGAATGAGTACTCTCGGTCCAGTTAACTTTGATATGGATCGCGAGAAAATGTACGGAGAGAATTCTCAGATTTCTGAGGAGATGCAATCAAAAATAGATGCAGAAATAAGAAAGATTATGGAAAAAGGTTATCGTGATGCTCAAGCTGTTCTTAAGCAAAACAAAGCAAAACTTGATATGGTTGCAGGAGTATTGCTCACAAAGGAAACTCTTGAAGGTGAAGAATTCTTAGAAATCATGTCAGGTAAAAAAGTTACTAAGACAGCTGTAAAACCGGTTCCGAAAACCGCTAAAAAAACCACTAAAAAAGCTACAAAGTAGAGAGGATCAGGATTCCTACTTGTATAGATAATTCCTGTTATAATAATTTTATGAGTAAACTCGCACACCTTTTAGTCAGAAATCCTAAAGATGATGAAACGCCTCTTGCTTCTGCATCCCAAATTTTTTCAGCTCTCCTCCCGCACCCATATGTGTCAATGTTTAAGAGAATTTATTACAAACCAAAATCTCATGCATTTGAAATTTACCTCCTAAATCAGACCGTATACATGTATGCCACAACAAACGAAGAGGATGAAACTCTTGTTTCAAGCCTTATTACTTCATCTTTCCCAACGTCAAATATTATGAGAACAGATGATCCCATGGAAAAAGTTTTAGCTGCAAAACATGTAATGGTGGGGGAGATGGTTCTAAATTCTTTCCCATATTTACCTATAAAAACATATGCTGATTTTGAAGATGTCGATCCAATTTCGGCACTTCTCGGATTTATGGCAAGACAAGACGCATCAGTTCGAATGGCTGTTCAAATCGTTGTTACTCCTGCAACCTTTGCTTGGCAATCACAGGCAGTAAAACAAGCAGGACACATGATAGAGGATTCTCATAGTGCTCAGGTTAAGGACGCTGCAACAGGTTCAACTTCTGCTGGTGAGAAAGTTAGCTACACACAAAACCCTCAGAAGGTTCGCATGATGCAAAAGGCTGGATTTCAAGGTGGTAAGGCAGTGATTAGACTTGTTATTGGTACAGAAAACAATAATGGGTCCTCTTACATGGCAAATTTAGCAGGAACTTTTGGCGCATTTTCACTTGGAGAAGGAAACCAGTTTGTATTTAGAAAACCTCTTCTGTCAGCAAATAAAAAAGCACTACTTGAGAGAATAAAAACAAGAAAAGTTAATCTTTTAGAGCGTAAGAATCAAATTCTTAACGCTCAAGAACTCGCGACTATCTGGCATCCACCAGGATTTTTGCTTGCTGGACTTAAAAACATTGCGTGGGGTAAAACATTACTTGGAGAGCCACCTGAAAATCTACCAACAGTTGATTCAGTTCCAGAAGAAGAGAAGAAGGATGTTAATTTCTTTGCTCGTACCGAATTTAAAAATAAAGACACGATATTTGGAATTAAAACACCGGATCGACGTAAGCATGTTTACGTAATAGGAAAAACTGGAGCTGGTAAATCAACACTTATCGCTAACATGGCGATTGACGATATTCGGAAAGACCGCGGCATTGGTGTTATTGATCCTCATGGAGATTTATCAGAAATCATAATGGATTACATTCCAAAAAGACGTGCAAATGATGTTGTGTATCTTGAGCCTTTCGACACAGAGCGTCCATTTACTTTAAACGTTCTAGAAGTACATAATTCCCAACACAAAGATCTTGTTTCATCAGGTATTGTTTCAATTTTCCATAAAATATATGGTGATTCTTGGGGACCACGACTTGAATACGTTCTTCGAAACGTTATCTTGACGCTTCTCGATGTTGAAGGTGGAACTTTAATTGATGTATTAAGACTTCTTTCAGATGATCGATATAGAGCAAATGTTGTTATGCAAATCAAAGATCCAGTTCTTAAAAATTTTTGGGAAGCAGAATTCGCAAGAATGCCTGACAAGATGAAGTCAGAAGTTGTATCCCCAATTCAAAACAAAGTTGGACAGTTTGTATCTGCAAAAATGATCCGTAATATTATTGGAAATCCTAAATCATCAGTTAACTTGCAGCAAATAATGGATGAGGGAAAGATTTTAATTCTAAACCTTTCGCAAGGAAAACTAGGAGAAGATAACGCTGCACTTCTTGGCGCTATGGTTATTACGCAAATCCAGCTTGCTGCTATGAACCGTGCCTTTATGGCAGAGGATGACCGTCGTGATTTCTTCCTGTACGTCGATGAGTTCCAAAATTTTGCTACAAGTTCTTTCACCAAAATTCTTTCAGAGGCAAGAAAATATCGTTTGTCTTTAACTCTTGCAAATCAGTATTCAGACCAGCTAGAAGAAGATATTCAGTATGCAATTTATGGAAACGTTGGAACTCTCATTTCCTTTGTTGTAGGAGCTCATGATGCGGAAAACTTAACTAAAGAATTTGCCGAAATTTATTCTGAAAACGATCTTGTTTCTCTTGGTAAATTTGAAACTGTTCTAAAACTTTCTATTAACAGCATGACTTCGGCGCCTTTCCCAGCAATTACATTACCACTTCCTAATGTTAAAAACGAAAACAGAGAATCAATAATCCGTCTTTCAAAAGAAAAGTACGGCCGTAAACCTACAATCTAAACTAGCCTCATTTTTGGTATACTGCAAACTAGGTAATACTCTTTACCAGTTTGCGATTTGCATGTGAACTTTGCGTGAAGAATATTATGTTCTTTAACAACCTGTTCACATTTAACATAATCATCTATTCTTCACTTTGAGCCTGGAACGTTTCCAGCTAAAGTTTTCAGTTTCAAAAGGGGCAGACAAATGAACTCGACACAAGAAACAATTGCAATCCACACCAAGCTCTACGCTGAGCTTAAGAGAGATCTGATACAGCAGGGTCTATTTGACCCAGCCTACGGGTTTTACGCAAGTCAGGTGGCAATCTTGCTACCGTTATACGCAATGTGCGCTTTTGCGCTAACTCTTCTTCCAACCCATGGTTGGTTGGAGATTGCAGGCATTGTTGTTTTGGCATTCGTTTCGGCGGCTGTTAGAACAAATATCGCCTATCTGGCGCATGATCTCGGGCACCGACAGGTGTTTCACAGCAATACTCTCAACGATTACGGCATGGATCTTGTAGCATGCATCGTTGGACTGAGTCCTTCTTGGTGGAAAGATGCTCATGATGGGCATCACAGCTTCCCCAACGACGAGGAGCGAGATCCAAACTTTCAGGTTTCGGCTCTGGCTTTCTCTGAGGCACAGTTTGCTGCGAAGACGCCGATCTACAAATGGATCAGCAGCAAGCAGCACATCTGGTACTGGGTTGGGATCTGGATCGAACCGGTTCTCATGCTGTATCAAAGCTTCAAGTTTCTGTCGCGCAAAGGGCGTCACAGGAACCTTGAAATCGCGGCGCTAGTCGTGTACGGAGTTACCCACTTTGGGTTCCTGTACTTAGTACTGGGGCTGTGGGGCACCATTCTGTTCACGGTTGTGCACCAAGCCTCCCTGGGGTTTTTCCTGGGATCAGTCTTTGCTCCCAATCACAAGGGAATGCGCGTAATCCTGGCGGGTGAGGACGTGAGTTTTCTTGATAGTCAGACATCAACTGCACGAAACGTGAGAGGTGTTCTTGCTAACCTGTTCATGGGCGGTCTGAATCTGCAGACCGAGCACCATCTGTTTCCTCGCATGCCGAGATATCGGCTCAAGCGGGCGCAGCCTATCGTGGAGGCGTTTTGCAGGAAGAACGGCTTCTCATACTATGAGACGTCTCTCTGGGGTTCCTACAAGGAAATATATCACTACTTCAAAACCGCCGGTCAAGGCAAACCAGAAGTGGTGGAAGTGAAAGAGGTGGTTGCAGCCTAAATGGCGAACAGGTTTTGGGTGCGGTGGTGCTGTTTTGGGTCAATTGACCCACGCCTTCTTTGGCGTAACAGTTCCCCGCACCCTCTACCTTAAAACTTGAGTTTCTCCTGATTTAGCAATATAATTCACAACATATAGTAATTTACTCTGTGGTATTTTTGCATATACTTTCCGAGTAGATTTGCTCTTTGACATTCAGTTTGTGACACTTTTTTCAAAAGTGAGTCCTTATGCATGACTCGTGTGACGTGAGTTAAGTTTCGAAATTGTTCGAGATTTGCCTCACGCCACAACCTGAAAAAAGTCATTGAGTATAATGACTTCTCATTTTTTTCCGCCTCACGGCTTGAGCCTGTAAAATGGATCGCCGGGGCGATTAAATAACAAAAAAAGAAAGTGAGGAAGTTTATGGATTTATGACTAGACTATTTCGCAGTGGTATGCGACTCGGCCGAGAACTCGAGGCTAGATCTAGTCGAAACTGCTATATGCAGTAGGTTGTTCTCATCGGAGGCTTTCAGCGACTGTTATTACGCGTATGTTGACTTAGTCGTTCTCTACAACTGAAAGCCTCCCGCATGGAGACTAAGCTATCTGAGGGTTTTCGCACCTCCCTTAACTGTCAAAGATAGCTTATGTCTCCTCCATGGAGACGCATGCGTTCATTTGAACGTCGGCGGGGACGTTCTTTGTATGCGTCTCCACCAAACAATTACCGTCTCCCATATGGAGATTTAACATATATGTGCTATTCCACTGGACCACCATAGCTTGCTATGGAGTGGAGTAGTGTCGTCTTCTGAGTGTAGAGGTGCCTTTTCGCCTGCCCCTGCTTGGGGTGCCTCTACACAACCAGACCTTCGTCAAGCTCGCGTTAAAGTGAGAAGGCGATAGTTCAATGGGAAAATGAAAGGAGAAAATAGGGATTCCCGGACTCTTGACTGGGGAGGTCGCCGGGAGAAAAGAGATGAAATGATTCATCTACCGACACGCACGTTTGAGCAAGGAGTTTCTCGAAATGAGATTCATACCTAAGGCTCATCTACCAGCTCTCATAGTAGCCGGGTTTCTCGGCTTCTTGGGCGTAGTAGCTCTGAGTCAGTCTCACCCGCCGCCTTCAAGCGGCGACAACCTGACGTCGTCGGGCTTCGCGTTCATCATCGATGACCTCGAGGCTAGCAATCTGGATATGGCTGTTGCTGAAGTCGTGCCGAGTGCCGACATCGCTACAGTCTTTAGCACTTGGGAGATTAGAACCGGTACAACGGTTCTGAGTTCGGAGGTGTCGCCAATAACGACACTAATGAACTCACTTCTCTTGAGTACCAACTCGTCGTCTGCGATCTATGACATCGACAGCGGCATCGCACCTGCGATCGGCAGCGTCCCGGTCTACAGCATCGTCGCTGAGACCTCCGGC
This sequence comes from uncultured Gammaproteobacteria bacterium, assembly GCA_964640435.1. Lineage (GTDB taxonomy): Bacteria > Patescibacteriota > Microgenomatia > Levybacterales > GWA1-39-11 > GWA1-39-11. The sequence continues at coordinate 8,434 of CAZXFJ010000030.1, forward strand.
GCCAGCCTTCCGGCTACTGACACCGCAACGAACTTGAGCGGCGTCCTGACCACCTTGGCACAACAAGCGCTGCGCGCTGACGCCCCGGCGGTCACCGTACCTACTGCGGTCAACGTTACTTCGAGCGCCTACGCCTACGACGACACCGGCCAGATCAACCTGATCACCGCTGCCACCGACGACGTCGACGACGCTGCAACGCTTGCTACCGCGTTAACATCAACTGCAACCGTGATTGGCATGGACAGCGGAGGTTCATCGACCGCCGCCTCGCCCATCGCCGTCCCGCGACCTGACACCGGCTACTTCCTGAATGGTGGTGCAACCGTCACCAACCTTCTCGGCGACGCCTCCAGGTCTCTCGTGAACCCAGCCCTTCTGGCCGGGCTCGCTCTCGCAGCAGTTGGCTACTTCTTTGTGCGCAACCCCATGGCGCTGAGACAGGCCGTCCGGATCGCTCCGATCCTGGCCGCCGTTTCGGTCCTGGCTCTTGCGACGCAAGGAGGTATCGGTCACATCGGCATCACTCAAGCGGGCGAACCCGGTCTGGCTCAGACCGCCGACTCGAACACCTGGGTTGCCGGCGCCGCTTTTGCGGTTGTGGCCGCCCTCGTGGTCGCAGGCTTCGCTGTGAAGATCGTCCGCGAGGAGTAAGGTGGAAGATGTACTCTTCCTCCTAGGTGCGTTTGCTACCTCTGGAGTGATGATTGGTTACGTGCATCTGCACAAACCACGCACTGCCAGACGGCGACGCTAACCACCTCCTGCCCCCGGGGGATTCGTCCCTCGGGGGCAACAAACAAAGGAGGACTCAATGAGTCACAAACTGACCACCAATTTTGGTGGAGTGGATGCGGAGGAGCTGTTTTTGGGTCAATCGACCCACGCCTTTCTTGGCGTAACAGTTCCCCGCATCCACATCAGTTTTAATAATCTATATATCTTCATTCGTTATTCCCCGTTCGTTTTTGTATAATATCCTCAATGGAAGGAAAGAAGACTGTATTTCTCTTAGTGGACGGATCAGCAATGGTGCACCGTGCATATCATGCGATGCCTCCTTTTACTACTTCTGAAGGTATGCCAACTGGAGCAATTTCCGGATTTTTCTCAATGCTCTTGAAGCTAATTCAGCAACTTAAACCAGGACACATTTTTGTTGCGTTTGATCGTCCAAAACCAACGTTTCGTCAGCAAATGTATGTGGGATATCAAGCACAGCGTCCTAAAATGGAATCTGATCTGTCAGATCAGTTTAAGGCTATTATCGACATATTAAACAAAGCAAAAATTACTCAAGTTGGGGTAGATGGTTTTGAAGCAGATGATGTAATAGGGACTGTATCAACAGACGCAAACCGTGAGGGAATAATCACATATATTGTTACAGGAGACCGCGATATTTTACAGCTGGTTGATAAGGATACGCTTGTTTTGATGCCTATTAAGGGAATATCGGAAGTAAAAATTCACGATGAGGAATCTGTAAAGGAAAAATATGGAGTAAATCCTCCTCAAATAGTTGATTTAAAAGGTTTAACAGGAGATGCATCAGATAATTATCCCGGTGTTCCAGGGATAGGACCAAAAACGGCAGCAAATTTGATCGCAGAATACAGTAATTTTAATAATATTTACCAACACCTAGATGACATAGCGGTTAAGAATAAAAACCTTGCCCAGAAGCTTATAGACGGTTCAGAAGCAGGTCATATTTCATATACTTTGGCAAAAATAAAAACGGATGTTCCATTTTCTTACAGCTTAGAGGAATGTGAGACCTCAAAAATAGACATTGATGCATTTAAAAAAGCTTTAGAGGAGTTTGAGTTTAAAACATTACCTAAAAGAGTAGATGAGGTGCTAGGACGTCGCGAAGAAACTAAAAAACAGAATCAAATGAAATTATTGTAATGAAAATAGCTATAGTTCACGACTATATCAAAGAATATGGTGGAGCAGAGCGAGTGCTTCTCGAGCTTCATAAACTTTTTCCTGAAGCACCGGTATATACCTCGATTTATACACCAGAATATTTAGGACCTCACGAGGATGAATTCAAAAGTATGAAGGTCAAAACATCATTTCTAAATTTAATTCCATTTCGTCAAAAATTAATTTCAATATTTCGTCTTATTGCGCCCTTGGCTTTTATGAGTATGAATTTATCAAAGTACGACGTTATTATTGTTTCTCAAACAGGCGCATATTTTCCAAATTTAGTTCAAAAAGGCAAAGCCAAGCTTGTTTGCTACACTCATACACCACCTCGATATCTTTATGGATATATGACTGCTCGTGACTGGCAAAAGGATCGCTTAATGCGTCTTGCAGGTCACACCGTGAATCATTTCTTGCGAATGGTAGATTTTAAAGCCTCTCAAAATGTTGACCAATTTATCGCCAACTCAGAAGAGATAAAGGCTCGTATTCAAAAGTTTTATAGACGCGACGCAATTGTTATCAATCCACCAGTTGATATTCCGGAAGAGAGAAAAACTTCTAAAAAAGAATATTACGTAGCAGGAGGAAGACTTGCTCGTGCAAAAGGAATAGATGTTATTTTGGATGCTTTTATGGATAGTGGAAAAGCAATCAAAATATTTGGAAAAGGATTTGCAGGATTTGAAGATGAGCTACTTGAAAAAGTTAAAGGTAGAAAATCAAAAATTGAATTTGTTGGAGAAGTAACAGATGAAGAGAAAATTGAATTAATGCGGGAAGCCAAAGGTTATATATTTGCAGCATATGATGAAGATTTTGGAATAACACCAGTTGAGGCAATGGCCGTGGGAACTCCAGTTGTTGCTTTTCGAAGTGGGGGAGTGCAAGAGACTGTAGTTGATGGAAAAACTGGAATTTTTTATGACAAAAATACTGCAGATGAATTAAATTCGGCAATTAACAAATTAGAAAAGTCTAAAATTATTTCTGAGGCGTGTAGAAATCAGGCAGAGAAGTTTTCAGCTAGAGTATTTGACAAAAAAATAAAAGAGTTTATAAGTAATATCGATTAATATGCCTGAATTACCAGAAGTTGAAACACTTAAATTAGGTTTAAAAAAATATACTGTAGGAAAGACTATAAAGGATCTAGATGTTATTGATCCAAAGCTTTTAACAGGTGACCCAAAATCTGTTGAGAAGGGCAAAATAGTAGATGTACGACGCTACGCTAAAGGTATTGTAATAGATTTATCAAATAAATATTCCATTGCATTCCACATAAAGCTTACTGGTCAGCTTATCTTTCGAGATGAGAAAACACGTGACCTGGATGTGATGAAGCCAACACCTAACAAAGTTCCTAACAAATTCACTCGTGTTATTTTTAATTTCTCAGACGGATCAAATCTGTATTTTCAAGAAGTTCGTGGTTTTGCTTGGATGAAGATTCTCAAGACAGATGATCTAAAAACTCTTCCATTCTTTAAGTCACTTGGTCCTGAGCCCATTCCATCTCCCGGATCTGGAACTCCCGAGCTTACTCTTGAATATTTTGAGAAGATAGTTAAAAAATCAAACCTACCAATAAAGGTTCTTCTTATGGACCAACAAAAGATTGGGGGAATTGGAAATATATATGCAAATGATGCCTGTTTTGACGCTCATATTGATCCTAGACGCAAGGCAAAGG
>CAZXFJ010000031.1:0-11570 GCA_964640435.1 uncultured Gammaproteobacteria bacterium
TCCCGCACGTTTGTAATAGCCAAAGAAAGTACCACTTGGAGTAACTTTGGATTTATATAGCTTGAAGGCAGCAGGTATTGTACCTTTTTCAAACAGTCTTTTTCCTGTCCCAAGTGTAAGGGGAAATATTTTTAGCCAAAGTTCATCTACCAAATCATTCTTCATTAATGATTGAATAAGATTGCTACTTCCGTACACTTGTAGGTCAGGACCGGTTGATTTCTTTAGCTCTTTTAATGCATTAATATCTTTTAACACTTCTGTGTTTTCCCAGGCTGGATTTTCTAAGGTTTTGGAGATGACATATTTTGGAATTTTGTTTATTTGTGGCCAGCCTTCTGCTTCTGTAGTATGTTGCGGCCAAAATCCTGAAAAGATATCATATGTTTTTCGCCCAAGGAGTAATCCAGCGGTTTTTTTCATTTGTTTTCCCATTTCTTTCCCACCATCTTCATCAAAGTAAGGGCCCATCCATCCACCAAATTTGAAACCCTCTGCAGTATCCTCTTTGGAACCACCTGGAGCTTGCATGACACCGTCAAGTGTAATAAATTCAACAACAATAATCTTTCTCATAAAATGATTCTACCACATTGATTTATTTAGTAATATTAGTTCGAATCCAAATAGGGAGAGGTATAGTTTGATATTGTGAGTTGAGGCTATTTTTGTTTGCTGCTGGACCTGGATTCGAACCAGAATAAACGGATCCAAAGTCCGTTGTCCTACCATTAGACGATCCAGCAATGTTCTCAATATTATATCTTAAAGTAGATCTAGCTTCAATAAAGTTGTGGATCTGCTATACTGCTTATTATGCAAAATGAGATTAAGGCGGTAATTTTTGATCACGATGATACTCTAGTGGAATCACGAAAACCAAAATGGGATCAACACAAGCATGTTGCTAAAACCCACTATAATCGAGAACTCACCGACGAATTTATTGGATTACATTACGGGAAACCTTTCGCAGAATTTGTAAAAATACTTTATGATACTGATGACTCAGATCAAGCATTTGAATATATTGCTTTATACAGAAAAGAATTTCCAAAGGTGATATATCCAGAAACCCTCTCTACTCTTCGTGCGCTTAAAGATATGGGTATGTTGACAGGAGTTGTAACTGCAACAACTCGTGAGGGACTTACTTATGACCATAAAACCATGGGTATAACTGCCGATCTTATCGATTATACGCAAACTGCCGATGAGTCAGATTTTCATAAGCCAGATCCAAGAGTTTTTGATTCAGCAAAAAACTGGTTATCAGAAAGAGGTGTTAAGCCTCAGGAGGTAGTTTATGTTGGAGATGCACTTCATGATATGCGTGCTGCTGTCGATGCAGGCTTCAATTTTGTGGGAGTTGAGACTGGAATGGTCACTGGGGAGGTTTTCTTGCAAAACGGCGTAAAAAGTGTAGCTGGGGTGGCAAATATTATTGATCTACTTAAGACTAATCGTTAATTAGTGATTATGTGAATCCTCGCCTGATCAATAAAGGTTGTATACCCAAGCTGTGTTTGTAATTGTACTTGGTAGCTGTTTGACCCTATTGGAAGTGACAATGAGCTTGATGTAAGAAGTGTCGATGTTCCTCCAGAAGAACTTAGGGTTGAGTTTGAAACAGCACTATTAGTTGTGGCATTATATAGCCGAACTGAAGCCGTTTGATTTCCTGTAGGAATTCTCATTGTAACTTCAAAGTATATATTTGCTACGTTGGGATAATTTGCCAAGTTAACCGTTGCTCCAATTCCATCAATTGATGTCCAATTAGTATATGTTCCAGAACCTGTTCCTAGAGGAATAAAGAACTCTTTTGGTTGAGCGATGGGTGTGGGAGTTGGTGTATATGGCGGAATAAGGGTTGGAGTTGGAGGACGAGTTGGAGTAGGAGATTTTTCAGGTGTAGTAGATGGTAGTATTGCAACAAGTGTTGAGGCACTAGTTGATACAACTGCTGAAAGATTTTTATTAATGACATCATTACAGGCGGGTGAACAAGTCGTTCCTTGCGCATTTAGTGCCTTATACATCTGAGCTGTGCTTACTTTATCTTTTTCAGTGAATACTTTTATGTCGACAATTATTGCATTAATTACAAGAAAAAGAAGAACTGCAAAAATAACGATAGTTTGAGCAGGTATATTCTTAAAGCTATCTAAAATATTATTCTCTTCAGAAGGTTTTACGACCGAATTTTGATCATCCACAATTTAAGTATAGAGTGATTTTAATTATGAAACAATTATTCTCTTTCCTTACCTCTTCGCGAGTCAGGGTATATTTCATTTTTTCCCTCTTGTGGTTCAAGCGTAAATCCAGAGATTATTATATCTTCGGGTAAGTAATCTTGTACTCGGTGCGCCATTCCCATAAATAAAATACCGAAATTCTCGCTAGTTAAATTACCATCAATGGATTTCGCCATAAAACGATCCCTCCTGGTAAGTAATGGAACCGCAACGCTTTTATATTTATCAAGTGTCCACTTATCTTCTTGTGCCTTTCGAGCGAGATCGTATTGTTCGCTCGTTGCATCAAGATTCTCTCCTCCAATGAGTCTCGCGCCTTCTTTGACAAGCTTTTTCAGCGTGTTGTAGTTTGGAGTTTCAGGGGAAGTTTCCAGCCACTTTTCCATCAATGAATCTTCGAGAATTGGTAAGGAATCCTGAAATACTAGAGCTTTACTAAAGTCAGATACAGCACGATGCAAATAGCTGTCAATTTCGTTCCAATAACTTTGAAGGGCACTATCAAGAGCCTCATTATTAGTAAAACCCATCTCTCTAGAATGGTGAACGATGGGGAAATGGAAAAGTAATCGAGCCATTATAAAAGTCCTTGGGATTTGAGGCGACGAGCTTCATTTTCATCAAGAATTGTTTTACGAATTCTTATGTTTTTAGGAGTAATTTCAACTAACTCATCATCTGCAATGTATTCAAGAGCATCTTCAAGACCCATTTTTTTAGGCTCTTTAACATGAACTCCTACTCCTTCTCCTTTTGATCTCATGTTTGTGAGATTTTTTGTCTTACATACGTTAATTGATAAGTCATCTGGTCTTGAGTTTTGTCCAATAACCTGACCCTTATATACGTTTTCTGCAGGTCTAATAAATAATTGTCCACGATCTTGAGCTGAAGTTAGCGCATAACCATTTGTTACACCATTTTCAAATGCGATAAGAGAACCTTGTTGGCGTTCAAAAGAAAACCCATTATCTGGTTTGTAGTCATCAAAAAGTGTATTCATGATTCCCAAACCTCTTGTATCAGTAACGAATTCACTTCTGTATCCAAAAAGACCTCGAGTTGAGATAACGAATTCCATAAATGCTATTCCATTATCATTTCTCATATCTTTAAGATCTCCACGTCGCTCCCCCATTTTTTGAATGACAACACCCGCAAGTTCTTCAGGTACTTCAATATATACTTTTTCAAATGGTGTCATTTTTTGACCATCCACTACTCTATCAATAACCTGAGGACGAGCAACTTGAAATTCATAACCTTCACGTCGCATACGTTCCATGAGTATTGCTAAATGGAGTTCTCCACGACCTGAAACTACCCATCCACCAGATGGATTAAGCTCAACTCGTAATGCCATATCAGTTTCAAGTTCTTTGTATAATCTTTCTTCAATTTGTCTTGAGGTTTTAAACTCTCCTTCACGACCGGCAAATGGAGAATCATTAACACGGAAAGTAACACGAATTGTAGGCTCTTCAATATGAAGCAATGGTAATGCTTCAGGATTTGAGCTATCTGCTATTGTTTCTCCAATTTCAGGATCTGCAATTCCAGCAACTGCAACTATATCTCCAGCCTCAATTTCAGTTGCTGTAACACGGTCTAAACCTTCAAAAGTCATAAGAGACGTAACTTTGAATTTGTTAACTTCACCGTCACGTCTTATTTGTGCAACATCTTGACCACTTTTAATTTTTCCATTGTAGATCCTTCCGATAGCAATTCTACCTAAATGTGAATCACTTGACAGAGTTGTAACAAGCATTTGAAGACCTTTTGATGAGTCTCCGCTTGGTGCTGGAACTTCTTTCATTATGGTTTCAAAAATTGGGTTAATGTTTGTCATGGTAGACAAATCTGGTTCAAGGCCAGCTAAACCACTTTTAGCAGAAGCATAAACTATTGGAAAATCAGCTGCTGTATCATCGGCTCCAAGGTCAAAGAAGAGCTCTAGTGTTTTATCAAGTACGTAGTGAATTCGAGCATCTGGCTTGTCAATTTTGTTTACAACAACGATAATTTTCAGCTTCATTTCTAAAGCTTTTTTCAAAACAAATCGAGTTTGTGGCATAGGTCCCTCTTTTGCATCAATAAGTAGAAGACATCCATCAGCCATTTTAAGAACACGCTCTACTTCTCCTCCGAAATCAGCGTGGCCAGGAGTATCAATAATGTTAATTTTTGTTCCTTGCCAGTTAACAGAGGCATTTTTTGAGAAAATCGTAATTCCACGTTCCTGCTCAAGCTCATTTGAGTCCATGATGAGGCTGTCTGCTGTATCTTTGTGCATTTTTGTTTGAGATTGCTTCAAAAGTGCATCAACTAAAGTTGTTTTTCCATGGTCAACGTGAGCAATAATCGCAACGTTTCTAATTTGATTGTTTGTTGTTTGGTCCATTTATATAAAAAAAAGCGCGCTTTCGCGGCCTTGAATATATTATACCAGAATTTTACATATTTCGCATAATTATGGGATATGATTGATAATTCTTGCTCGCTAAACTGTTATACTAACTTTATGGTAAAGGTAATACTCGTTTTAATTGCAGCATATATTATTTTTCAGCTACTATACTCTGCCTATTTTCTACAGAAATCTGCGGCTCTTGTTAAAAAAATTCATACAGGCACATTTACCTTTGGGGATAAGAAAAATCTACCCTATTCTATTTTTCTAGATGGAGATAGTGTTGCGGCAGGAGTTGGTGCAACGAGCCCAAAAACAGCTATTGAAGGCCGAATTGGTGAATATTTATCCAAAGATAAGTATGTAACCATACAAAATACCGCTGTAAGTGGCTCGAGAATGGGAGATTTAGCTACCCGAGCGCTACCAGATAAAAAACAAGACTTAATCATTCTTATTATTTCGTCAAACGACCTATTTCATTTTCAAAACTTAAATAGTTTTAAAGATTCAACTCAAAAAGTACTTGCTAGGTATTCCCCTATTGCTAAAAAGTTAATAATTGTGGGTCCAGGGAGAATTTTTGATGCTGATGCGGTACCAATCGTTCTAAAACCAATTTACAGGCTAAAAGCCAAGGATTACTCAAAAGTTATTTCCGATGAAGTAGGTAAATATGAAAACGTTGTATACATAAATCCTACTGAAACAACACTAAGTTTAAAAGATTATAGCTTTACAGGTGCGTCTGACCACTTTCATCCCAATGATGAGGGGCAAAGATTTTGGTTTGATATGATTAGGCCTTCTTTGTAGCTATTTTTTCTTCCAAGGCCAGCGACCTTCTATTTCCATATCAAATGTGATGCTTAAGAAGGATCGAATTAGAACTATCATAAGAAGAACAATTACAGAAACAAAGCTAGGTTGTCCAACTACTGAGCGGATAATATCACCAGCAACAAGCATTTCAAGACCAATTAGAATCGAACGGCCTAGATTTGCACGATAGCTTTTATATAAACTCGTATCCTTATGAAGGTGAAGCAAGAAATCTTTTACAAATATAGAGGTAGAGATAATCACACCAAAAAGAATTATAAATACTCCAAACAAATCAAGAATCTGACCTATTACGAGTGCTACAGCAAAAACATCCATATACTATGTTAGTCACAAGATGAAAAATAAATCAAGAAAGCAATTTGTATATTGTTTTTTTATTTTTGTGATATAATAACAGTATAGTAAGTTTTAACTAACTCCGACAAACCTTGACTTTCCCTAATGCCTAACTTTTACCCATCACTTTCCAATTTGAATATTCTCATGTGCCAACTTTATCCAAAGGAGGTGAATTTATAATATGTCAACAAGACTTTTCGTTGCTGGAATTCCATTTTCAGTTAACGACCAACAATTACAAGAATTTTTTGCAGCTGCTGGAAACGTATCTTCTGCAAAAGTTATTACAGATAGATATTCTGGACGCTCAAAAGGATTTGGTTTCGTAGAAATGTCTACACCTGAAGAAGCAGAAAAAGCTGTTAATGAACTTAACGGTGCTGATTTCGGAGGACGCCAAATCATCGTTAAAGAAGCATACCCTATGAAAGATCGCCCACAAGGTGGTAATGGAGGAGGATATGACAGACGTGATGACCGACGTGGTTCAGACGACCGTGGTGGTTACGACAATAATCAATAATTATTGAAGTTTCACGGCCGGTTCATTTTGAATTGAGGCTTATATATTGTTCTCTTAAAAGATACGCTATAAGTTCCTGCCCAATTCGGCTGCCCGGCCGAACACGTGGAATTGAGAATAGATAATTTTTATCTACTTTCATTCCGTCGACTGTTGTTACTGCATTTGTAAATCCTGAGTTTTTAACTAGTGGAAATAATTCTTCACGATATTCTCCGTATGGATAAGCAAATGAGACTGGAGTAATCCCAAATTCACTTACTAAGTCCTCAAAACATCCTCGTATTTCGAGTTCTGCATCAATATCTGACATTGATTTAAGGTTTGGATGATGTGCTGTATGACATGCAATTTCTACAAGGTTTGAGGAAGCAATTTCCCTTAGTTGATCACTAGTCATATAGTTTGGCTGATCTAAAAATCCTGTTATTACATATGAGACTGCACGAACATTATATTTTTTAAGGATAGGATATACGTCAGTGTAAAAATCTTCATACCCATCATCAAAAGTTAAAATTACGGGTTTTTCAGGAATTCTTGCACGATTTTCACTTATTTCAACAATATCTTTAGGAGTGAGGAAGGTGAAATTCGCCTCTTTTAAAGTTTTTACCTGTGCCTCAAAAATAGCCGGTTCAATATTTAGTGATTTTCTGATTGTGTCTTTTGGATCTTGAACGTATTCAACATAGTGGTAGATAAGTATTGGAATATTAAATGCTGAAGGGTTTTGAATATACGAAGCTCTTGCTGTTGGTGGCTTAATGTTAGTAAAAGCAACAGAAAAAATTGGAATAGAAATATTAATAAACGACAGAAGAAAATAAAAAACCAAGCAAACAAAAAACAAATCAATACCGACTATCTCGGATTTTGAATTCTTGGGCAGGGCAATATTATACTTTGCCCTCATCAAAGGCTATATTTTACAAGCGAATTAAATATGCTTCAATAAGCAAGTTTATTTTTTACCTGAACAAACCTTACAATCTGTTCTGTGTGTTGCAATAATGTAAACTGTTGCGACACCAACTAGAATGTAAACAATGTTTTCAACTGCTGGCATTGTACCAAGCAATGAGTTAACTAAGTTAAAGTTGAAAAGTCCGATTAAACCCCAGTTAAGACCTCCTACGAAAAGAAGAATATATGCAATAATGTGTACCCATTTCATAAATTAATTCACCACCTTTCAGTCGAAGAATCGAGCCTATCTTGAGCGTAAACTTTTGTGAATTGCTTGTCAATAGTTTCGCTTACAGAGTAAGAAGTGATAAAATCTAAAATATGTTACGTAAGTTCAAGAATTTAGTACACGCTTTTGAAGCAGAAGCAGCAAACGTTGCATATAGAAGGCCATCGCGAAATATTCCTACTATTGGTGTTACTGGTACAGACGGAAAGACCACAACCTCTTCACTTATTTATCATATATTAAGCGAAGCAGGCTTTAATCCGGCTGTTGTAACAACAGTTGGTGCACAAATTAAAGATCAAGAGTTTGATACTGGACTTCACACTACTACTCCATCCGCTTTTGCTTTACAAAAATACATTAAAAAGGCAGTCGATGGAAAATGTAACTACCTAGTTTTAGAGGTAACTTCTCATGCGCTTGATCAAAATAGGGTTCGAGGAATTGATTTTAAGATTGGTGTAATTACAAATATTACTCAGGATCACCTTGATTACCATGGAACGATGCAAAACTATATCAAGGCAAAATCGAGGCTATTTAAGCATTCTGAGATAGTTGTCTTAAACCGTGATGATGAATCATACGTGCCTCTTTCTGAGCTAACAAAAAATAAAAAGATATATACATATAGCCTAAATGATAAAGCAAGCTTTAATTTGAAAAATATTGATATTGAATTTCCCGAAAGCTATTCATTTAACTATGAAAATTTTCTCGCTGCCGTAAGCGTTGCAAAAATTCTTGGTATACCAGATGAGAAAATTCAGCTAGCAATTAATACATTTAGGTTTCCAGCTGGTAGACAAGAAATTGTTTATGATAAAGATTTTAAAGTTGTTGTAGATTTTGCTCATACTCCAAACTCTTTAGATAGTATTTTGCCTGAGCTTAAAAAAGCAACCAAAGGAAGACTCATTCATGTTTTTGGCGCAGCAGGAGCCAGAGACAAAACAAAAAGACCTATTATGGGAAAAATTGCTGCTCAATCTGATGACATAATCATTCTTACCGCAGAAGACCCAAGAAAAGAAAATATTGCTCAAATTAATGAGCAAATAAAATCTGGAATAGAAAACTTTAAAGGTCAAATTATTGAAATTCCTGATAGGCAAAAGGCAATTGATCTTGCGATATCAATGGCTCAAAAGGGTGACACTGTGGTAATTACAGGTAAGGGTCATGAGCAATCTATGAATTTAGGTCATGGCGAAGAGCCTTGGGATGAGAAAAAAGCTATTGAACACGGTTTGAAAAAATTTACTGAGGTTAAGTAATTTACTTTTCAAAAAAAGACTTCTTAATCTTCATCCAGTAGCTGTCTTGTCTACAAAGTTTTTCCTTATCATCTGAGTTTAGTAGTATTTCTTTTATAGCCTCCTCTAAAAATATTTCATTCTGGGATCCTTTTACAAGAAGAATAGATTCTTTGGGAATATTTTCCTCTATATATTTTCCTGCATCTTTTGAGTTTTTAAACCAGTGAGTCTGAATAGATGACTTTACGTTAGGGATAACAAATTTTTGAGTAAGTGGTCCAACACAATATAAAACATTAACCTTTTCATTTATTAACTCAGCAACCTTTTCATGTTCTTTCTCAGCTTCTTTACCAAGCTCTCGCATATCTCCTAGAAGTAATGCTACTGGTCTTTTTTCATTTTTTGAAAGATCTGCAACTAAGTTAATTGAGTCGACAACTGCGTTTGTTGAAGCATTGTATGAAGAATCAATGATTGTAACTCCCTTTTTACCTTTAAATATACTGCTTCGGCCCGAGGGATTTTGAAAGTTTCTAAACTGTGGGTCTAAATCAAATCCTAAGTACTCTAGTGTTTTAGTTATGGCTGCAAGTGAGAAAAATACAGCTTTTGGGAGAATATATTTTAACTCGAAATCGTTTCCATCTATTTTATATTCTGTTCCATCAGTTGATACTTTGTAGCTTTTTAAATCTTTTTCGGAAAATCTAATAACAGTTTTTTTAGTTCTTTCGATTTGCTCAAGAATTAGTGGAAAGTCTGCATTAATTATTGAAGCCTCGCGAGTTTTTTCAAGAAAGTAACCAAATTCGTAAGCAATAGCATCATCAACTGTTTGAAAGTTGTTAATAATTGAATATTTATCAAAGTTAGCACTGTGCGTCGTGCTACATGAAACCCAAATTGTTATATCAGGATTTAGGAGCTCAGCAAGAAACTTTCCCTCCCCTGGTCTATCACAATCTGCCTCAACTACATAAATGGCCTCTTTTTGAATATTTGAAAAAGCTCTAACCGGCGCTTTAATAAAAAGGCTTACCCATTCTAAAATAGAAAATGTTTTTCGTTCAAGACATAAGATGTTAAATGGTATTCCAAACGCACTATTTGCATGATGAGAGTAGTATGCTTTGTTGCCAAGTTGCGCTTCAAGAAGTGACATTGTTGTGGTTTTTCCATATGATCCAGTCACAACAATAACTTTTGGCTTCCAAATGGACAATTTCACTTCAGCAAAAACTTTGAAGTATGAAGCTACAGTAAAATACAATGAATTTTTAATTCCACTAAGCATAATAAATATTATACTAGAATTGACTGACATTCTCACAGTTTCGTGAAAAGTCGGGGTTGACAAGCAGTTACATATTTCCTATATTTAATACCTATGGACGATCAAAATACAAACGACCTCGAGACAGTTGTACAAGAAGGTGAAGTTGTATCTTCTGATATTCCTCCAGCAACAGATGCAGGGGGAGCAATGGTTTTAGATAGCCTTGAATCACTTATTCGTGAGAACTTAATAAATATAGATAAACTATCTCAGGAATTAAATAAGCACAAAGAAATGATTGATTCTGTGCTTGAAAATGATGAGACATACAAGCAGCATGATGAAGCAGCAAAAGCTGCTGCAAAAGTAAAAAATACCACAAAACAAGAAATATTAAAGCGTCCTGATGTATCACACGTTGATGCAAAAGCAAAAGAAGTTGCTGCAGAAATTAAAGAAATTAAAGAGTCTATGAATTCATATCTTCAAGAGTATCAAAGACTTTCTGGGTCAACGGAAATTGAAACAGCAAATGGTCCAATGCAGATTATCCAAAAAGCAGTTCTTGTTAAGAGAAAGCCATAGTTCCTCTATATAATTTGATATACTAAACTCTGTGATAAAAAAGGTAAGTTTTGTCCTGTTACTGATTTTTTCTGTTTGCTTAATTTATTATGGATACAGCAATAAGTTAATTCACTTTGATTCATCAAGTGTTGGAATTACATCTCCTCTTCCCTCTCTTCTTACTACTTCTCTTCCGCAAGTTTTAGCAGTAAACGATGAGTACTTTAAGCCAAATGTATTAAAACCTGTTGCATCTGTAATTAAAAAGCCAGAAATAACAGCTTCGGCTGCAATTGCGTATGATTTAACAACCAATTCTCTTCTTTATGGGAAAAATATAAGCACAAGACTTCCTATTGCTTCACTTACCAAAATAATGACGGCAACAGTTGCTTTAGAGAATAGTTCAATAGATCAGGAGTTTAAGGTTTCCAAAAATGCTGCAACAATAGGAGAAGATTCTATGGGACTTTCTGAGGGGGAAGTGTTACCACTTAAAGATCTTCTTTATGGCCTTGTTTTAAATTCTGGAAATGATGCTTCAGAAGTGATTGCTGAAGGGTCACCCTTTGGTCGAGACAATTTTGTTTTTTTGATGAACAAAAAAGCGGAAAATCTTGGCTTAACAGATACTCATTTTACAAACCCTTCAGGACTTGAAGGAGATGGTAAACAATATAGTACAGCAGTGGATTTAGTTGTAATGACACGCTATGCTCTCCAGAAGAAAGAATTTGCAGATATTGCTATGACTTATGAGCATAGTATTCTAGCAACAAATAAGCATAAGGACTACCATTTATATAATGAGACTAACCTTCTAACTACATATCCTGGAGTTAAAGGAGTTAAAACAGGATATACATATGAAGCAGGACTTTGCCT
>CAZXFJ010000032.1:0-11556 GCA_964640435.1 uncultured Gammaproteobacteria bacterium
CATAAGGAATGGTAGATTGTATAAATCTGTTGATGGTGGAAATTTCTGGTCGGAAACCCAGCCTGCAGGAAATAATAATGAAGAATGGTCTACTTCAGCTATGTCATCAGACGGTCAGAAGATGATTGCAGGTTACCTGGGAAGAATCTATCAATCTACAGATAAAGGTGATACTTGGTCTGAAATTCAACCTGCAGGAGATCAAGATCAAACCTGGCAAGTAGCAGCGATGTCGCCTAACGGAGAAGTAATTATTGTAGGTACAAGTGACCAATTATTCCTGTCAAAAAACGGATCAGATACTTGGGCCGAGGTTCAGCCCGCCGGTGATACTTATAAAATCTGGCGACTGGCGTCTGTATCATCTGATGGAAATACTCTATTTGTAGGGAACTCTGAACGATTATATTTGTCATCCGATACCGGTGATACATGGTCAGAAACACAACCGGCGGGGGATGTAAACAAAGATTGGACATTGGGCAGTATGTCCTCTGACTCTCACACGCTTCTCGCAGGAGTTTATGGGGGGAGATTGTATATTGGAGCAAATCCATCTCCAACGCCAACTCCAAATTCCGGCGGGGGAGGAGGATCTTCCTCTGGAAGTCCCAATAACTCAAACACAACCCCAACCTGTTCAACTACTCCAAACGGGGCACCTAATTTATTTCAAATAAATACAACAAAAGATTCAGCAAATCTTTTCTTCAGTCCTGTAGCAAATGCTCAAAACTATCTAATTTCATATGGATTTGATTCAAATGCAAACCAATTTAATGTATTTACCAATCAAGGCGATTCAACAGGAGTTTTAAGCTATACAGTCAATAGTTTACCTTCAGGCTCAAATATTTACTATAAGGTCTTTGCTCAAAACAACTGCGGACAAGGAAACTGGAGCAATACGATGAAAGTTACAACAAATGGAAGAATATATTACAAAGATATTATTTCTCAGATCACCAGTATTTTTCCAAAACAAACAACAGTTCTTGGAGCAAAGACAAATAAAGTTTTAGGGGTAACAGCTGATTGTGAGACTTATACAGTAAAGTCGGGTGATTCTTTATGGAGTATTGCAAGTGAAAAGTTAGGAAGTGGGTCCAGTTACAGCTCGATTATGAAAAGCAATAGTCTTAATTCTTCAGTCGTTAACCCGGGAAAAAAACTTAAAGTTGGTTGTTAATTCTTATAAATGTAGGACGGGGAATAAAAGTATAGTGTTAATACTTATTTTTCGAAGGATAGTTTTTTAAGTCTTTCAGCGGCATTTTTTGCCATAATTTCCTTTTTTTCTTTAATTTGATTTTCTTTGAATATTTTTCTTTCATTAATTATTTGAGTTTCTTTTTTGCGAGCAATATCAAATACCGCTTGACACTCTTTATTTGTACAAGTTGTCTCCGAAACTTCTATTGTTAATAATTTACCAAGAGACGTTGTAATTGTTTCATTCCATGTTTTTGAGGTAATTTTTTTGCTCCCACATCTTTCACATGGTTGGCCATTATATAGATTTTTTTGTTTTGATGGATTCATATTATTCAACAAAGGTCAGGGCAATACCACGTCTTCCGGCTCGTCCAGTTCTACCAATTCTATGAACATAGTCATCGTATGAAAGTGGAGCATCGTAATTTATAACATGAGATACGTCTTCAATATCTATACCTCTGGATGCAACGTCAGTAGCAATTAAGATGTTAATTGTACCCTTTTTAAATTCATCCAGGGCACGTAGTCTCTGGTTTTGAGATTTGTTTCCATGAATTGATGCGCTTTTGAACCCTCTTTCAATAAGTGTACGAGATAGTCTTTCCATACCGTGTTTTGTTCTACCAAATATTATAACTTTATCAAAACCTGGTTGAATTAATATGTCATGGAGAATATCAACCTTAGGCCTATTTCCAGTTAGTTTTATAATATCTTGGTCAACATTTGCAGCGGTATCTTGTTGTTTTACAGAGACTCTTACTGGATTTGTTACGAAGCTGTTAAGAATTTCCTGAGTTTTGGAATCGATTGTTGCCGAAAAGAAAAGAGATTGTCTTGGTTTTGGTAGAAGTGAAATAATATATTGAATATCTTTAATAAATCCAATATCGACCATGCGGTCAACTTCATCCAGTACAATATTTTGAAATAAATTTAAATTTAGATCACGTTTTTGAATTAAGTCTTTTATTCTTCCAGGAGTTCCAATCACAAAATGGGGCTTTCGTCTTAGAGCATATCCTTGACGTTTAATATTAGTGCCGCCAATTGTTGCAACTGATTCAAGACCAGTTCCCACAGCAAATGCTTTAAATTCGTCTTCAATTTGCACTGCCAGTTCTCTTGTCGGTACAATAATCAACACCCGTTGGTTACGATCAAGAAAACATTTATTAATTAATGTAATTAAGAATGCAGCGGTCTTGCCCGTACCTGTATTTGCTATACCAATAATATCTTTTCCTTCAAGTATGACTGGAATTCCCTTCTCTTGAATAGCAGTAGGACTAGTATATCCGTGATTAGCAATATTTCGCTTTAGTTTTTCCACGATATTAAATGAAGAAAAATCCATGGATGGTTTAAACTCTTCAAGAGGACTTAAAGGGGTTTCATTAATTTTTTTTACAAAAAGACTAGGGTCGAGAGGTTTTGGTGTACCTCGATGATTGTTGCGAGGACTAAAAGCTCTAGGTGCTGGTGCGTTATATTTTGAATTATTTCTAAATTTGTTTTCAAATCTTTTCCTTTTATTTCTTGTGTATGTCATATGTTAGTTATAGAATCTCTGTTCAAATATAAATTAAACAATTTGTGAGAAGATACAAGTTGTGATAAATGAGGTATCAAATATTTATTTAAAAACTATTTCAAGCCTAAGTGAATATGTTCAATTGGCACAATCTGCAACTAAATCAGTATACCACAATAACGAATGATTAGCAATTTAAGTTCTCATCTGCTATTTTAAACTCCCCCTTAAAATAGTCTATTAGGAAAAAATAATCTTAATTCCTCAGTTTTTAACTCCGGACAAAAAATCCCAGTAGGGGTGTTAATTCTGATATAATAACCGGATGAATATTTCTGTAGGAACTTGCGAGACCCAAACACAGTATTTGTTCCATTCAGCTTCAGATTACACCTTCCACCTCTAAGAAAAGCTCGTCTAATAATTGAAAGAAATAGACTAGGTCAAGTTGTAAAAGCCCGTGCTCCTTATGTAAAAACCCACCGACCAAAAGTATAAAGGGGGAGGCATGCCACCCACCTCTTTTTTCAGCATACCGGAAACGCCAAGACCCCTCTCGTGTCCGCGATATATTTTTTAAAACGGCTAATGAAATTGAATATAAATAATTGGCCTATAACACCGGACAAACTAAGCAATTTGTGCTAAAATAATGGAGACGATTTAGCTTCACAGAAGGTAAATCGCAAAGCTAACTGGCAGGTTATGAAAGTTAAATACGAATGGAAACGATTTTGGGCTCCTCCTGATTCTCAAATAAGCCTCTCGGACGGAGGATTTTTGCATGATCCAACTGATGAAGCAATAGGGAAATATATTAACCCCAACTTAATTCAAATCAACCCCAGTGAAAAAAAGAATTGTCTCATCCTGTTGGGGGAACCTGGAATTGGAAAAAGCGTAGAAATTGAAAATCTTTACGAATCAATAAAAGCGAGTGTGGGTCAAGATGAGACTGTCTGGATGGATCTAAGAGAGTATATGTCTCCGGATGAATTCTTGAAAGAGCTGGAGAGTAGCAGTGGTTATAAGCAGTGGATCAAGAATGGTAAGCCTTTGTATCTGTTTTTAGACAGTTTTGATGAGGGAGTATTTTCGTTTCCTAATTTTACCCGCTCGTTTGGACGTTTGTTAATAAAAAATAGCAATAAAATTAATAATCTCTTTGTTCGAATTTCTAGCAGAACCGCAGTATGGCCATCATTCTTAGAAGACACGCTTGAGGGTTTCTGGGCGCCTGACATGATCGGTAAATATGAGCTTTGTCCATTAACGAAAAGTGATGTGATTAATGCGCTAAAAGTTAGAGGAATAGATGCTGACAAGTTTTTGGATGAGGTAAACAAAAAAGGAGTAACAGCCCTAGCCGGGAAGCCACTTACTCTTAAGATGTTAATAGAATTATTTGAAAAAAATAAATCACTGCCTGAAAGGAAGTCCGAAATTTACGAACAGGGATGTGACCTATTAGTTCAAGATCCTGATCCTTCTAAAAAATTTGGCAATGGAAAAAGATCGAAGCTAAGCTTAATCCATCGAAGAGTAATTGCTGAAAGAATTGCAGTTGCAACTTTAGTTGGTGGTAAGCCAGTAATTGCACTTGATGATTCAAAAACAGCAGAAGGTGATTTGAAAATGTCTGAGTTAGTAGGTAGGGAAATAATAGGCAGTGCAGTATTTGAGATCGATGGGGAGAAAATTCTGGAGGTGCTTGACTCAGGACTATTTTCTGCTAGGGGGGATGGGAGAATGGGGTGGGCTCATCAGACCTATGGAGAATATCTTACCGCGCGTTATCTTGAAAGACATAAGCTTAATTGGGCGCAGGTTCGTAGTTTTCTTTTTCAAGATCCATTAAAGATCGGTTCGTTTCAGGTAGTTCCTCAGCTTTATGAAGTCTGCGCATGGTTTGCTAGTCTTGATAATTCATTTTTTGACAATGCGGTTTTACTTGATCCAGAATTTTTAATGTTAAGTGATGCAAATGTTATTACAAATTCGCAAAGGGAAGTCTTAACAGAACAATTATTATCTCGGTTTGCGAAAGGTGAGCTGCTCGATAGGTGGGAAATTTTTAATTTCACGAACTATAAAAAACTTTGTCACCCTAAAATAGCAGATCAATTATTGCCATATATTTCTGATTCTTCCATTGGAGTCGTTGCAAGAAGAACAGCAATAGATATTGCATCATCATGCTTTACTACCGCTTTAGAGAAGCCACTTTTGGGAATTGCGCTAAATGAAAAAGAGAAGCTTGCTATTAGAGTTAGGGCAGTAAGAGCAATTGCGGAAGGAGGAAGTGAATCTGCAAAAAAGACATTGAAGCCTTTGGCAACCTCAGGGTTTAGTAGTGATCCAGAAGACGAATTGAGGGGTGTGACCCTAGATGCATTATGGCCAGGGAATTTATCAGCAAGAGAACTTTTTTCTCTTTTGACTCCTCCTAAGAAGCGAAATTTTATGGGGGCATACTACGGTTTTACAGAAAGAAAACTTGGATCAAGCATGAAGCCTGGTGACATATTGGAAGGATTAGCTTGGGTGGAAAAAAATGCGGAGAGTTCAAGATCCACCGAATATTTCATTGGCAGGTTGGCAGATGATATTTTAATCCATGCATGGAAACATCCTGCAACATCAAAGGAGTTTAAAGAATTTGCGAAGATTGCTTATTCTCGACTTAAAGACTTTGAGGAAATTGTTGGCAATCACGCAATTGACGATAAAATTACGGCAGAGTTCCAAGCGTTAATTGAGACAGATGATGACAAGCGGCATTCTTTCTTAGAAAATCTTGTTTCACTTTCTATTAATGATCCTGAGCGAAAAAATGGTAGAAATGGATTCATACTATTACCTCATCGTAAAAACAGAATTATTTTCTCAAGAGATCTTCCGTGGTTGCTAAAGTGGTTATCGGTTGAAAAAAATGAAGAAGCCCAAAAACTATTATCTGAGGTTACATCAAGAATTTTTGACATTCACAATACTCGTGATATTGATTTAATATTTGCCACGCGCGCAAAAAATACTTATTTGAAAAACGACACGCGTTATTGGTTTGAGCCAATAACGCTTGGATCAGAAGAAGCGAAAAGTCTTAAGAAACAATGGGAGCAGGAGAAAGAGTGGAGTAAAAAAAGAGAGCGAGACGAAAAGGAAGAAATTCTAAAAGTAATTTCACCGGAGAAAATAGAAACATTTCTTCGCAAATCTGAAGCTGGAGATACAGATGCATGGTGGAGGTTAAACAACGCGATGTGTATGTATCAGCATGAGATAACAGAAGAGGATATTCGAAAGCTACCGGGGTGGAAAGTTATAGATGAATCAACCCAAAAAAGAATTATAGAAGCAGGTAAAGAATTCATGCTTCAGCAGGTATCAAAACCTGAGATCTGGCTAGGTAAAAAGGTGACTTACTACCCGGCCTTCGCTGGATACAGGGCGTTAAATATTTTCCTAGAACTCGAGAAAGACTTTATAAACGGATTAGATGAAAAAACTTGGAAAGGGTGGGCTCCAATAACAGTTGCGATGCCTTTAATTACAAACGATCCAAAGAATGGAGAGTTAATCTCATTAGCTTATAAAAAAGCGCCCGATGAAATCATACAAGCACTTGAGGTAGTAATGGAGGATGAAATTCAAAGACATGGATCTTTATTCATCACCTCTCTTCTTGACGGTTGTGTTGATGAGAGAATGGTCAAGTTTTTACTTGCTAAGGTAAAAACAAAAGGGTTTAACCCCCGGGCATCGTATGACATCTTAAGGTTTTTGCTTAAGCACAAGGTCAGGTCTGCAAGAGATTATACTAAAGCAACCATTAAAATTCCGCTATCCAAAGTCCCTGCTGAAAAAGAACAGAGCCTGTTCGCGGCTGTCGCTTTATTATGGAGCGCGGATGGCGATGACTGGGAATATCTTTGGAAGTTAATTAAACAAAACAAAGAATTTGGACAAGCGCTTATAGAAAGATCGCATGAGCATCCATTGGAGGGATCAAATATTTTAAGAAACCTAAGTGAGCTTCAATTGGCAGAGTTATATATTTGGCTGATGAAGAACTTTCCTCCAGAAAAATATTTTCAGCCGGAAGGGGGCTATACCGTTACGCCTCAAATTTCCATAGGAGAATGGCGAGATTCAGTTATAAGATCACTCATGGAAAAAGGAACTCCAGAGGCATGCAGGCAAATAGATCGCGTTGCCTCTGCTTTGCCAAACTATAAATGGATTAAAGAATACACTCTTTTACAAGCTAGACGTATTGCTCTCCAAAAATCTTGGCAACCTCCAAAAGTAGAGAGTATCTTTACTGTAGTTGAGAATCATGAGTTGCGATTGGTTAATACACCGGATGAGTTAATGGATATAATTCTTGACTCACTAGGACGCTATGAAACAAAACTTCAAAAGCAGTCTCAACCCCAAGCTATTTATTTATGGAACGAAAATAAAGTGTCAGAAACTAAGAATAGGAAAAAAGGGACTGTGACATATTACTCTCCCAAAGATGAAGGAAGATTATCAGATAGCATCGCTGACTATCTCAGGCAAGACCTGCGAGATAGAGGTATCATAATTGACCGAGAAGTCGAGATAGAGAGAGGAAGTAAGACGGATATACACATTAGTGTGTTTAGCAAAGACAAACTTGGTCGTCCCACAGATATAAATAAAGTCACAATTGAGGTCAAAGGGTCTTGGAACGACGAGATTGAAACAGCAATGGAGGCGCAACTTGTTAAAAGATATCTTTCGGGTGCGGATTGCAGTAGGGGTATCTACCTAATTGGTTGGTTTCAGTGCGATAAATGGAATGATCCGTCTGCGCGGGAAATTACTAGAAGAAAAAAAGCACAGAAGATTAGCATTCAGGAAGCTAGAGATAAATATAGCAAGCAAGCGGTTGCTCTGTCTTCAAAAAATACTGTAAGAGTAGAGGGCGTTATATTAGATGCGAGAATTTAAATAGTTTTATTGATTTACATTTTGTTACTTGACTAGCAAACACGACTTTGCAATAATATCCCTCATAGGGGGATATATGGCATATAGACCAAAAGACACACACGAAAGAATTACACATCGCCTCAAGATTGCACGGGGTCATCTCGATAAAGTTATCAGAATGATGGACGAAGATGCTTATTGTATTGATGTAATGCATCAAATCCAGGCTGTAGAATCTGGCCTAAAAGAGACGGGTAATGTTCTACTAGAAAACCATCTTAAAGGCTGCGTTGCAGATGCTATTACCAAGGGGAAAGCAGACGAGTCTATAGCAGAGATAATGCAAGTCTTTAAGAAAAGATCATAAAAGAAGGATTAGTATGAATAAAGAAATAAAATATGGTTTAGTCGGATTATTAATTGGAGGGTTTGCAGTGTGGGGAATAATGACCACGTTTGGTAACACGCCTACCGGCATGATGGGCTTAAATACTAGAAATTCTATTAATAACTCGAATACACTGGATGCTCACTTTATTGAACAAATGATTCCTCACCACGAAGACGCTATAACAATGGCAAAACTTGCACAAACAAAAGCTCAACATCCTGAAATTAAACAATTAGCGGAAAATATAATTGACTCTCAAAGTAAAGAAATAAGCCAAATGAAGAGTTGGTATGAGGGGTGGTTTGATAAGGAAGTTCCCTCAGGCACTCAAATAATGGGAGAACATGGAATGATGGGTGGAAATGGTATGCATATGGGAATGATGGGTAATCAATCAGATATGACTCGGCTTGAAAAAGGGGCAGATTTTGATAAAGCATTCATCGAAGAAATGATTCCACACCATCAGATGGCAGTAATGATGGCAAATATGCTCCTTCAAGGAACAAGTCGTCCAGAAATGAAACAGCTTGCACAGAACATTATTACAGCACAAACGAAAGAGATAAACCAAATGAGACAGTGGTATGAGGACTGGGGGTTTAATGAGTAAAGAAACTCGCCATCATGAAAGTAGTGTAGTTATTGCAGCTTCTCCTGACGAAACCTTTAATTATGCCGATGACCATGAAAACTTCTCTTCTCACATGAATAAGTCCAGTTGGATGATGGGTGGAGGGAAAATGGAAACTGCGATGGATGATGGTCATGGACAAAAGGTTGGTTCTCATATTCAAATGACCGGGGAGGTTTTTGGAATTGAACTATCCTTAGATGAAGTAGTAACTTTGCATGAGCCTCCTCATCAAAAAGCCTGGCAAACAGTAGGGACACCAAAACTGCTTGTTATTGGAGACTACAAAATGGGATTTGAAATTACTGCTGACAATCAAGATTCAAATCTCAAAGTATATATTGACTACGAACTTCCAAAATCGTCACCTTCTCGTTGGTTAGGATATTTCTTTGGTGACATGTATGCAAAATGGTGTGTTAAGCAAATGGTGGGTGGAGTAAGAGAACATTTTGAAAAGAAATAATTATGACATTAGACAAGATTTTAGTTTTAGTGCTAAGCGGACTAGGAATCGCATTTACCTACTGGTTCTTTTTAATGAAAAGAGAGAAAGAAGTTACTGTAATAGGTGACTCAATTGATATAAAAGTTGATGGAGGTTATCAACCTGATTTTATATCTATTCCAAAAGGTAAAACCACAAAGATAAATTTTTTTCGTAAAGACCCATCTTCATGTTTAGAAGAGGTTGTATTAGGAGATTTTAAGATTAGAAAATTTCTGCCATTAAATAAAACCACAACTATTGAAGTTACACCAAAAAAAGAAGGTGAGTTTGTGTTTACTTGTGGAATGAATATGTTTCATGGGAAATTAAAGGTTGTTTAATATGACTGAAGTAAAAAAGACATATCCTATTAAAGGCATGCATTGTGCATCCTGCGTAAGAGTTATAGAAAAGTCCCTTAAGAGGACTCCTGGAGTTCAGGACGCTGTAGTAAATTTAGCAACTGAAAAGGCAACTGTAACTTACGACTCAGATATTTGTAAGGAAGAACAAATTGCTTCTGCAGTTTCTAATGTAGGGTATAAAGTTATAACCGAGCATGAGGCTGTTTCAGAAGACCAAGAAAAAATTGAAAAAGCAAAAGAACTAAAAAAATTAAGAAATAAAGTAGGGGTTAGTCTTTTCTTGGGGGGATTAATTTTATGGGGTAGCTTTCCAGGGCTCATGAATACCGCCCCATGGTTTTTAAAAAACTTTTGGGTTCAGCTATTACTTGCGACTCCCGTTCAGTTCTGGGCGGGGTGGGATTTTTATCGGGCAACTATTCCTGCCTTAAAACACAGAACTGCAAATATGGACACACTTGTTGCATTGGGAACTACCGTGGCTTTTCTATACTCTGCATTCGTGACGTTTTTTCCAAGTGTAGTTATGGGTTTGGGTTTGGAGGTTATGCCATATTTTGATGTTGCATCAATTGTTATCGGCTTAATTCTTCTTGGACGTTACTTTGAAGCGAGAGCAAAAGGACAAACCTCTGAAGCTATAAAAAAACTTATCGGGTTGCAGGCAAAAACTGCAAGAGTTATTCGGGATGGAAAAGAGGTAGACATTCCAATTGAGCAAGTTGCTATAGGGGATGTTATAAGAGTTAGACCAGGTGAAAAGATTCCTGTCGATGGAATAATTTTGGAAGGCGAGTCTGCCATTGATGAATCAATGATAACTGGCGAAAGTATTCCTGCTGAAAAGCAAAAAGGAGACACAGTTGTTGGATCAACAATGAATAAAACTGGGACTTTCACATACAAAGCCAGTAAGATCGGTCAAGATACTATGCTTGCTCAAATTATCAAGCTGGTTCAAGAAGCACAAGGCTCTAAAGCTCCAATTCAAAGAATAGCGGACGTAATATCTTCTTACTTCGTTCCGATTGTTATCATGCTTGCCATTGCCACATTTGCGATTTGGTATGTATTTGGTTCAAGCCCTGCTTTACTTTTTGCACTACTCAATACAGTTGCTGTTCTTATTATTGCTTGTCCTTGTGCGATGGGGCTTGCAACCCCTACAGCAATAATGGTTGGAACGGGACTTGGGGCAGAAAGAGGAATACTTATTAAAGACGCAGAGAGTCTTGAGATTGCTCATAAAGTAAATACAATTATTTTTGATAAGACAGGAACTTTAACAAAGGGTAAACCGGAGGTAACTGATATTATTCCGGTCGGAAAAGTAAGCAAGGATGAGGTATTAAAACTATCGTCCTCAATTGAGAAAGGTTCGGAACATTCATTAGCAGAGGCAATTGTTAAGAAGGCAGAAGAAGAAAATGTAAATATGACAGCAGTTTCTAAATTCAAAGCAGTCGCAGGGCACGGAGTCGAAGGAGTAATTGGTGATAAACAAGTCTATTTTGGTAACAGAAGATTAATGGAGAGGGAAAATATTTCCATGGATTCATATAAAGATCATATAGAAAAACTTGAAAAAGAAGGAAAAACAGTTATGTTACTTGGTGTAAATAAAAATTTAGTAGGGCTTATCGCAGTCGCAGATACAATAAAAGAATCTGCAAAAGAAGGAGTGGAGGCACTTAAAAAGAAAGGTATAGAGGTCGTGATGATTACAGGTGATAATACGAGAACTGCAAATGCTATTGCTTCAAAACTTGGAATTAAAAGAGTTTTAGCTGAAGTATTACCTGACCAGAAAGAGGCAGAAGTAAAAAAGATTCAAGCTGAGGGAAAAGTTGTTGCAATGGTAGGAGATGGAATAAATGATGCTCCCGCACTGGCTGCTGCTGACGTTGGTATAGCAATGGGGACTGGAACAGATGTGGCTATAGAAGCTGCTGACATTACATT
>CAZXFJ010000033.1:0-11396 GCA_964640435.1 uncultured Gammaproteobacteria bacterium
TGTAGAGCACAACAAGAAGAGAAACAAAAGGAATGGCAAGAAGAGCTCCCGCGATTCCAAGAAGTTTTCCGCCTGTAATAATGGCCACGATTATAACAATTGGATTAAGCCCCACGGCCCTTTGCATAACACGAGGAACAACTATATGGTTTTCTAGAAATTGAATTAATATATATGCAACGATAACAGCAATGGATGTTGTTGCTGAAATATTAAGAGCAACAACAAGTGCTGGTATTAGTGCTAAAATTGGTCCGATGGTTGGAACAAGCTCCAAAATTCCCGCAATAACAGCCAATGGAAGTGCAAATTCGATACCTAAAGCTGACAGGGCAAGCCAAGTTAACACACCAATAACAATTGACAGAACAATTTGTCCGCGAAGCCAGCTTCCAAGCTTTTCTTCAACCTGAAGAGTTGTTTTTCTCACCTTTTCTCTATTTCCCTTAGGGAAAAGTGAAACAAAGCTTGCGCGAACCGTATCTTTATACAAAAGAAGATAAAAAGAGATAGCAAAAACTGAAACCGCTGTGAATATGCTGTCAAAAACCTTCCCCGTAACTGACAATGCTCCTTTTCCAATATTTTCAACCTCACTTGAGGCAATAGAGTTAATTTGGCCAGGATCTATTTTAAATTCTAAAATCTTTATTTCCTGATTTAGATATGCTGGAAAGCGTTCTATTAAGATTTGAACCTGGGCAATAAGAAAAGGCGCAAGGGAGAAAACGATTGCTCCAAAAAGGAAAAGAGCAACTATATATGGAAGCAGGACTGCAACCGGGCGAGGCACACGTCTCTTCTCTAAAAAGTCAGAGTATGGAGAAATTGTTGCCATAACGATATAGGCAATAAAAAGAACAATTAATACTTCTTTTATTTCAATTGCAAGCCAGATTGTAGCCACAAAAAGAATAGCCACGATTATCTGGTTCTCGAAGATGAATTTTAAGGCTTTTCCTCGCATGTGAGGTATTATATAGATTATAGGATGCTTAAGCAAGCTGGCCTAAGCGTTAATGCTATAATTATATAAATGGAGCAAATTATTCTTTTTGATATTGATGGGACCCTTTTTGATCCTCAGCGATTGGGGCAGTTAATTCGCCATGAGTTTGTGAAGATTTTAGGCATCGACGAAGAGGAGCTTGTTCGTGCAAATGCAGATTACTACGCAAAGCTTGAGTCGACCACAGATTTTCTCCCTCGTGATATTGTTGCCTTTTTGGCCGATAGATTTAATGTTTCTCAGGACGAGCTTAACGCTGTTTTTTGGGAAAACGATCAAATATACAAAGAATCGCTCTACCCTGAGGTCGAGCATGTTTTAAAAACTCTTTCAAAAGAGAAAACTCTTGGAATTTTTTCTCAGGGCGACCAAGAGTTTCAGGCAAGAAAGCTAAATGCCTGTGACATTTCTCAGTACTTTGACCGAAATAAGCTATTTATTTATAAAAGAAAACTTTTGGATGAGGTTTTGGGTTCTTTGCCCGAGGGTGCCCTGTTTATTGATGACAAGCACGATGTTGTAGAGGCATTATCAAAAGCTCGAGACGTGGTTTGGATAAACAGAAGAAATGAGGATGTGGACCCATCTGTTCGCACGGTTCACAGCCTTGAAGAATTGCTTATCTGACAAAAAAGCGCTTAGTACAGATTTTTGTGTAAAAAGCGAGACAGCGCAAATGCAACGCCATGGCGAACAGCGCCCTCTCGAGTTACGAGTCCCTTTGTAAAAACTCCAAACATTCCGATCCCCTCGCCTATTTTTTCTGTTCCAAACATTTCATCAATTGCTTGTTCAAGGTTTTTTCCACGGCGTATTTTTCTCATTACTTTTGCTGGCAAAACTAGACCTCCGGAGGCACCAATTCCTATTCCGCCCTTTTTGTTTATTATTACAACAATCGTATATTCTGTAGAGCCATAAGAAAAATCATGTATGCCTCCCTCGATTCCAACGCCATATGAGGCGCCCCGTGTGTTTTTAAGTGCGCTTTTTGCTCTGGTTAATGCGCCCTTAAACATTTCGTCTTCTGAGCGCGGCTGCTCCGAGACGCCAGATGAAACATCGACACCAACTGCGCGAACCCGCTTAAAGTAGTGAGAGAAAACTTCTTCAACGGGATTAATTTTACGCTGATTTGTTGAGCCAACAGCAACTATCATAAGAGGCATTATATGCCGGTGATATAATTGTTTCAATGATTGTTTTGGGAATCGATCCGGGGATTGGAAGAACTGGCTGGGGGGTAATTTTAAAGAACGGAAATAGTACAAAGCCTCTCGCCTACGGATGTATTGAGACAGAAGTGGGAATGCCAATAGAAAGACGTCTCCAGATTCTTCGCGCAGAGCTTGTAAAAATAATAAAACAGTACAAGCCAGAAAGCATGGGCATAGAAGAACTATTTTTCAATAAAAATGTTAAAACAGCTTTGATTGTTGGGCAGGCTCGTGGAGTAATTTTAGTAACTGCTGCAGAGATGGGGCTTGATGTTTCCTCCTTTACTCCGCTTCAGGTAAAAACCGCAGTAACGGGTTATGGAAAAGCTGAAAAGCCACAGGTTGGAAAAATGATAAAGATGCTTTTGGGTTTGACAGAAGTTCCAAAACCAGACGATACAGCTGACGCCTTAGCAATAGCTCTTGCATGCGCTTTTTCAAGAAAAACCGTGTGATATAATCTTCGTACGCATGATCTCATATCTATCTGGTACTGTAATAATTCGCGATGATCCAGTATTAATTCTTGATGTTAATGGTGTTGGGTATAGGCTTCATGGTTCTTCTGATGTGCTCTCTTCTGCCTCAGTCGGTTCACCTCTAAAAGCATTTGTATATACTCATGTTCGTGAAGATATTTTAGATCTTTACGGCTTCGCAAAATATTCAGATCTTAAACTTTTTGAATCTCTAATAAACGTTTCAGGGGTGGGCCCTAAAACTGCTATTGGTGTTTTTGCAATTGGAACGGCTGAGCAAATACTACAGGCAATAACAGATGCTGATACGTCGTTTTTTTCACGCGTTCCACGCCTAGGAACAAAAAACGCACAAAAAATAATAATTGAGCTTAAAAATAAGGTTGGTGGCGGAGAGTTAAATCTTTCTGAAGGAGATGGAGCCGCACGAACAGAAGTCTCATCGGCATTAAAAGCATTTGGTTTTAGCAGCGCTGAGATAAACGATGCTGTTCGAAATCTTGATGGTTCAAAATCGGTTGAAGCACAAATTAAAGATGCTCTTAAAAGCCTAGGAAGATGAAGAAAAAAGACGAAGAGGCATTATCAATAATTGATTCTGAAACAACTCCTGAAGAGGAGGTAATATTTACTTCTCTTCGAGTGGCTGAGTGGGCAGATTTTGTTGGGCAAGATCAGGTTAAAAAGTCTATCCAGATTGGTATCTCTGCTGCTAAAAAAAGAAAAGAGCCTCTTGAACACGTTCTTTTGTATGGACCACCTGGCCTTGGAAAGACTACGCTTTCTCATTTAATCGCAAAAGAAATGGGGGCAAATATTCGTATAACCTCAGGTCCTGCAATTGAGCGCGCAGGAGACCTGGCATCAATTCTTACTAATCTTGAAGCAGGAGATATTTTATTTATCGATGAAATTCATAGGCTTAACAAAGTGGTCGAGGAAACCCTCTACCCCGCAATGGAAGATTACGCGCTTGATATTGTTATTGGAAAAGGACCAAGCGCTCGTACTGTAAGGCTTGATTTACCGAGGTTTACGATCGTTGGTGCAACAACCCGAGCGGGAATGTTATCAGGCCCTCTCCGTGATCGATTTGGCGTGGTTCACAGAATGGTCTTTTACCAGCCAGTAGATTTATCAAAAATTATTGAAAAGGCTGCAAAAAAGCTTAATGTGGAAATTGATAAAAAAGCAGTAGATGAAATTTCAAGAAGGTCTCGTGGCACTCCTCGTATCGCGCTCAGACTTCTTAAGCGTTGTCGTGATTATGCAGAGGTTCATGGGGATGGAAAAATCACCGGAGACTTGGCGGAAAAAGCACTTGGTCTTATCGAGGTTGATTCAGTGGGTCTTGATAACACAGACCACAGATATCTTAAGAGTATTATTGAAAAGCATCAAGGTGGCCCTGTTGGCGTTGAAACCATTGCAGCATCTTTGGCAGAAGACGTTGGAACACTTGAGGAGATGGTTGAACCATATCTTCTACAGTTAGGTTTTATTAAAAGAACAAATAGGGGTCGTGTTGCAACTGCGGAGGCATATAAACATCTCAAGATTAGTATCAAGTCCTCAGGATCAAAACAAGAAAGCCTACTGTAGTCTGCCCCTTAGTAGTAACCAGGATAAAACTGCATACTCGAGAATCATTGAGCCTACGCTTATGTATATAAGTGTTGAGGAAGAGGTTGTTTTAGAAATAGTCAGGAGCGATAGTGTGGTTAGTGTGATTAGGGACATGATGACGGTTGCAAGAAGTATTTTTTTGACTTGTTTGGTTTTTGATACTGAAAAAGAAAAAAGAAGCGCGATGTTTGCAGACATCAATATGGGTAAGTCATGAAAATGGGTATGTGGGCTAACCAATAGAGATGCGATTATTAGAGTTGCCCATTGTAATCCAAAGCACACTGATGTAGGAGAATATTTTTTCCTCCATAGATAGCAGGTGCAGACAATAAATACTAGGCTGCTTACGATCCACAAGGGTCGAACATTTGCTATGGAACTTGTATTTATTGAAAGCATAAATACTGTCTGAAGGCTGTGTTGGGAAAAAATATCCATGCTGTACTCAGCTTTATTAACCGAGGTTATTTGAGTAAGGATATTAAAGTAGCTTACGATGCCAGCTGGCCCAACAATAAAAAGAGACAGTAATCCTAATATAAATACCCCAAGTGCAAACCCTTTCAATATCTGCCATTGTTTTTGAAGTAGTAAAACAAGGACGATGAGTAACAGAAAATGAGGCTTTACTAAAATTAAAGAAAGAATAAATCCTGCTGCGAAAAAATATTTTTTTGCCCACAAAAACCATGTTGCCAAAAACAAAAAGAATAGCACAGTGCCCCACTGCCCAAACAAAAGAGAAAGAATATTAGGTAGGAATATAATTGTCATTATTATGGCGCCAACAGTGAGAGGAAAAGATCTTTTAATAAACATGTTGTAAATTAACAAAATTGTTACGCAAAGAATTATTACGTTTAATATAAACCAGAGCTCATAAGCCCTAAGAAGAGATGTATAGGTTAAGGGCGTTAAGGCAAGTGCTACAAAAGGCGGGTTGTAAAAAGGAATAAACCTTCTATTTTTCCTTTGATCCTCGCTGATGACATATTGTTCTTTGCGTTGCTCGGCGAGACTATAAAGTTTCGTGCTTTTGCCCTCCTTCACCATAGAGGCACCGGTATAGAAGGCCAAAAAGTCCATATATTTTACTTCGTGGGGATCGTTTGAGATTAAGCCAACAATGCTCAGTAACAAAATGAAGGGCAAAAATATTAGAAGGAGAATCTTTGGAAGTTTGTGATGAAATATTTTTTCCACGTATTTCTATTTAAATCTAATAGGAACCTCAAGTTGGTTTTTGTTTTCGGGTAAGCCTGATGGATTATCTTTTTCTAAAATTAATTTTCCAGATTCTGCTGTAGTCTTAAATTCTAAAACCGCTTTGTAGGGGACAAAATTTTCTGTCTTCCACTCTTCTGTTGCTTCAGCTTGTCCTTCTGCGATAATTTTACCTTTCTCGTCAACAAGTTTTATTGGAAAGCTTGCCTCGAAAAACCAATTGCCACGAGCAGCTCCCCGAATCTCAAGCGGACTAGTAATTGTTTGATTAGGTCTTGGGGTAGAAATTGTGATAAGGTCTCTTAGTTCAAGCTCGTTGCCAATATTTTGTGTGAAGGTTTTTCCATCAACAGCACATCTTGGAGGGTAAGAGTCCATTATTGGGAAGCCCATTTTCGCACACTCTTCAAAGCTGGTAATATTTTTCTTAACTTGTTGTTTAGTATAAAAATATCCAATTAAACCCGCTGCAATGATTACAAGGACTAGAAAAAAAAGATATTTCTTCACACTTCTATTATACTATTCTCATGGAGAAATATTTAACTCGGGAGAAGCTTTTGGGGGTAAAAAATCACAAACATTTTCCGATTGTGCTTATTGTTATTGCCACCCTTCTTTTACTAGATCTTGTGTTTGTTAACTATAAAATTGTTACTACTCCATCCACGGCAAATATTGTTCAGTCCTCAAAAGTTACCGCAGAAAGTGTTGTTGAAAAAGATTCCTGTGGAAAAAATTGTCAGGAGGAGATAAACAAGGCCGTTGAGGCGATAATCCCCAAAACCACCAGTCAGCAAGCGCTTCCGGCTACAGGTAGCAATTCTGCGGTTCAAGAATACTTTATTCCTCTTGGTTCTGGAGTTATTAATTCCCAAAGTTGGCAAACGGTTCAGGGGATGCAGGCATATATTGACGGGAGTGCATATGGGTCGATTCAGACAGTCACATTTGAAATTTCAGTAAGCATTCCTACGGGAAATGAAACGGCAACTTTTCAACTATATAACTCAACGCTTAACCATCCGGTTTGGAATTCTACAGTTACTTTTAACGGTGGAGGGACTCCTCAGCTTTTAATTTCATCTCCAATAGCACTTGACCCAGGAAATAATTTGTATATCGTTCAGGCGCAGACCCAGCTTCCCTTTCCCGCCTATATTACCCAGTCGCGAGTTCATATAATTACTAAATAAAAAACTCCGCCTCATGCGAAGCGGAGTTTTTTGGTTGTAAAACTTTTAAGCAGTTTTAACAGCAATTTTTCTTGGCTGTTTTTTAGGGAATTTAGTAAATGTTATTGTCATTACCCCGTTTTTACATACTGCCTCTGGATCTGTATTTTGGTCAACGTCTGATGGAACAGAAACTCGGTAGGAGAAGGAGCTTGATGCTCTCTTGTAGTATTTTCTGTTTTGCCTCTCCTCGTTTGTTTTTGTTTCTCCGCGAACCCATAAGACGCCATCGTCATATGTTATCTCGATGTCTTTTGGGTCAATTCCGGGAACGTGAGCTTCAACGTAGGCTTTATTTTCATCCTCAGACATAGAAAGACCGCTTTGGTTTTGAAAAAGCATTGGCCACTCGTCATCATCAAAAACTGAAGGGAGCTGCCAGAGTCTTGTAGGAACTAAATCACGCATGTTTTTCACCTCCTTTCAATATAATTAGCACTATTATATACCGAGTGCTAAAAGCGTGTCAAGAGTTCTTTACTTGATTATTGGTTCTTTATTCTCTATTCTTATTTCATGGAGATAGCAACATTTGCAGGAGGATGCTTTTGGTGTACGGAGGCAATCTTCCAAAGGCTTAAGGGTATAACATCTGTTGTTTCAGGGTATTCGGGTGGAGAAATGGAAAACCCTGATTACGAAACAGTTTCTGAGGGAACAACAGGACACGCTGAAGCGATTCAGGTAGAATTTGACCCTTCAATTATTTCCTACGAAAAAATAGTTGAGATATTCTTTCATTTAGTTGACCCAACTACTCTAAATCGTCAGGGGAACGATGTGGGGACACAGTATAGGTCGGCAATCTTCTATCACAATGATGAGCAAAAGAATGCGGCAGAAAAAGTTAGAAAGCAAATAGAAGATGAAGGAGTATATAAAGATCCGATTGTCACAGATATAGTTCCTTTTGAAAAATTTTATAAAGCAGAAGACTATCACCAAAATTACTACAACAACAATAAGGAAGCTGGATACTGCCGCGTAATAATTGATCCAAAAATTAAAAAGCTACTTCGTGAATATTCTACAGAAGTGAAAAACGAAGCAAGCCAGTAGGTTTGCAATAAAATTTTTTTAATGCTACGCTTAATGTTGTGAAAGGAAAACCTGCCCTTATCCTTATTGTTTTAATTGTATTTTTCCTCGGTGTTTTTGCTGCACTCTTCTTAAGCTCTAATGGATATATTTCTTTAGGATCAGGCAAGGCTTCTGTTTCTGGAAAATTTGATATCAATGGTGTAATTCCAGCCGGGGCAACAATTACCCTAACCGCAAAACAAGTTGGACAGTCGGGATCAGCCCAGGTAGTTGCATCAGGTCTTGCTGTTGCGGATCTTTCTTCTTGGAGTTTTGATACGGCCGAAAAGGGAAAAACATACGAGCTTCAGGCGCAAGTTGTTGAAAATGGCTCAACGGTTGCAGTATCATCTCCGATTGTCGTTACGGCCCCAGCTGATGATGAAAAATTAACCTTAAACCTTGTTGCTAAGAGTACGAGCAAGACGGGTGTAATTTCTGGAAACATAGAGGTTAATGGATATATTCCTAGCGGATCAACAATAGTTATTAAAGGTAGAAGGCTTGGTTCAGAAGAGTTCTCGACTGTGGCACAAAATTTACCAGGTCAGCAAACTCAATTCATGAGCTATTCAACGGCTGTTGCGGGAACAACCTATGAGGTTCAAGGGGTACTACTTGCATCAAATGGAAAGGCAATTGGAAATTCTGACATTTTGACGGTAACAGCGCCTGCTGTTAATGAAACGCTTGTAATAAATTCAACAGCTACGGCTCCAACTGCCGCACCAACTACTGCTCCGACAGGCAATAATAGTAATTCAAATCAACCCGCAGCAGGTAGTGTAAATATTTCTGGAAGCATTAATTTTAATGGTGCTGCTCCAGCAAACTCCAGAATTGTGGTTTTTCAATCTCAGGGAACAACGTCTGGAAATAATCAGGTAGCGGTTAATAATATAGCGCCTGTTGACGGAACAACGTGGACATGGAACGGCGCACAAAATGCTACTTGGTATACGCTTGTTGCAGTTCTTAAACAGGCACAGCCTAACGGCACAGACAAAGATATAGCAACTTCAAATACAATTACTGTTGCAGCGCCTGCATCAAATGTTGTGTTCACAATTAACTCCGGAATGAGTCTAACTCCGCCAGGGGGTACTATAACGGTTAACTGTCAGCAGTATAATTCCGGACCAAATCAAAACAACTGGAATGTTCAGGTTGTATTCCCTTCCATTCCTGGTGCACAGTCATATTGGTATCAGGTAGGAACTACAAACGGAGGAAACAATCTTACTAACAATACTTCAAATGGTGGAACAGGAAGCACGCAGACAGTTGGATTAGTTTTTAACGACAACACAACTTACTATGCAAGATATGCATACGCAAATACTCCAAATGTTCCATCGGGAAGCAATCAGTATTCAGGGTTCTCCAATACAACTCCTCTTCAGTGTGGAAACTAAGCCAAAGGTGTTTTTAGTGTAACGATAAAAGTTGTTCCATAATTTGGTTTACTCTCTGCTTCAATATTTCCTCCATGACTTTCTATTATCTTTTTAGCAATTGACAGACCTAATCCATAGCCGTTGGTTTGGATTTTACTTCTTGATTTATTGGCTCTATAAAAGCGGTCAAAAATATGAGGAATATCCTCTTTTTCAATGCCCCTACCCTGATCTGTAACAGAAATTTTTATACTGTCTCGGTCCTTTTGAGACTTTATGTTGACAGTGCTTTTGGAGGGGCTATATTTAACAGCGTTATCAAGAAGGATTACAAAAACTTCGGTTAAGCGATCCTCTACTCCATGAATTAAAATATTTGTTGTTTTGTTTTTAATTTGTATTTGTTTTGTTATTGCTTGAGGCTCAACTCGTTTTATTGCGTTTTTTATAATTTCACTTACCGACAAATTTGTCATTGACTCTTCGCTTATTGTGTTTCCGCTCTGAGCCAGTTCCAAGAGATGATCTGATAGGTTTTGAAGAGCAATAACTTCCTCAAGGTTACTTTTTAATAGTTTTTTTGAATCAGTAAGTCCAAGTTTTTTGTTGCGAAGCGCAACCTCAATTTCTGAGCGTAATGATGTTAGGGGTGTTCTAAGCTCATGAGATGAGTCAGTGATAAATCTGTTTTGTTCATCAAGCGCGTCTTGAATCGGTTTTAGTGTAGCACCTGATAAGATATAGCTTGCTGCTCCTGCAAGCCCCAAAATGGCAAGGTTTAGAAGTGCTAGCGATACAACAAGATTAATCCTTGCTCCCTCTCCCATTCTTGGTTCAAAGCGTTCAATAAAAACTGGGGAAAGGTTTCTGAGTCTACCCTCTCGAATATCTTGTTGAATTTTCTCTTGAGCCTCTTCAAATCTTGTGAACTCAGAATCAATACGAGAATAAATACCAACACTAAAAAGAAGACTGATAATCATTATGATGGCCAAATACCAAGTGGTTAGTCGAAGGCGCGCTTGATCAAACATGTTAGGTACCTATTTTATACCCAAATCCTCGAATTGTCTGAATTAAATTTGGGGTATCTTTGAAAGGTTCATCAACCTTTTTACGTAAATATCCAATATAAACTTCAATAGTGTTTGGTAAAACATCTGATTCATAGTTCCACACGTGATTTATGATTTGATCTTTGGTTAGAACTTGATTTGGGTGACGCATTAAGTATTCAAGTAAGGCAAACTCGCGAGAGGAAAGAGTTATTGGAGTGCTTCCGCGTTTTACGTCAAAAGTTCTTGGGTTGAGCGTTAAATTTCCTACTTTCAAATTATCATCAATTGTTTGCCTTGGTCTTCTTGTCAACGCGCGAACTCTTGCAAGTAGTTCTTCAAATGCGAAAGGTTTTGTAAGATAGTCATCTGCTCCTGCATCAAGCCCTTCAA
Source organism: uncultured Gammaproteobacteria bacterium (assembly GCA_964640435.1). GTDB lineage: Bacteria > Patescibacteriota > Microgenomatia > Levybacterales > GWA1-39-11 > GWA1-39-11. The sequence continues at coordinate 10,719 of CAZXFJ010000033.1, forward strand.
CCCTGTCTTTTACTTGTCCTTTTGCCGTCAGAATTAAGATTGGTGTGTGAATTTTTTGTTCGCGTAGTTTTCTTGCGATTTCAGCGCCCTCCATTTTTGGAAGCATTCGATCTAGAACTAAAACATCGTAAGGCTCGCTTGTTGCCAAATCAAATCCATTTTCCCCATCATAGGCAACGTCAACTGCAAAATTTTCTTGTTCCAGTCCTTGCTTTATCGAGTTTGCAATCTTATGCTCATCTTCAACTATAAGCACTCTCATAATGTGCGTATTATACCAAGTGTGAACTGAAAAGTGGCTGAAGTGTTTTAAGATAAACTGTATAATAATTCTATGAATCTTTCAGGGAAAACAATAATTTTAACAGGGGCTAAAAGAATTGGCCAAACAGTGGCTCACAGACTTGCCGAGAAAGGCGCAAATCTTGTTATTGTGTATAACTCATCAAAAGAAGAAGCAGAATCTCTAGTCAAAGAGGTTCAAGACATTGGAGTTCGTGCAGCTGCAATTCAAGCAGACGTATCAAAGCTTGAAGACATAGAAAGATTAACAAATGATTCAATTTCAGAATTTGGTTCAGTTGAAGGCTTGGTGCATATGGCGGCACCCTATCCCAAAACTCCTTTGGGGAAAATTACATCAGACGATTTCGATAAGATAATGAGATCAATTGTTGG
>CAZXFJ010000034.1:0-11063 GCA_964640435.1 uncultured Gammaproteobacteria bacterium
TTGCGGTCGCGCTTGTTCGTAAGTTCAACTTTATTTAGCTATTCCTTCTCAACTGCTTTTTTTACTTCGGGGTAATTTGCATGCTTTAACTTATTTGATGACATTCTTTTCTCATACTTACTCTTAAGAAATTCGTATGCCACTGGCAATACAGATACAGCAATGATTATTACTACAGCATAGTGGAAGTTTTTCTGCATAAATGGTAAGCCTCCAAAAAGATATCCAGCCCAAACAAACAAAGTTACCCACAAAAATCCTCCAATAATATTGTATGTCAGAAATTCTTTGTAATCCATTTTCCCAACTCCAGCAACAAATGGTGCAAAAGTGCGAACTATAGGTATAAAACGAGCTAAAATTATCGTTTTTCCACCGTGTTTTTCATAAAACTCACGTGTTTTTTCAAGATACTCTTTTTTAAATATTCTAGAATTCTCTTTTGCAAATACACGAGGACCGATTCTCTTACCTATCCAATAATTTAATGAATCTCCTAAAATTGCTGCCAAAAGAAGTGAAATATATAAAGCAAAAATGTTAAGAAAACCAAGCCCTGCAAGTGCTCCAGCTGCAAAAAGAAGCGAATCTCCTGGTAAAAATGGCATTATAACCAAACCTGTTTCACCAAAAATAATTCCGAATAATAAAACGTAAGTAAGTGGTCCGAGAGTGCTTATGACTGACTCTAAATGTGAATCAACGTGTAAAAAGAGGTCTGCAATATTTGTTAAAAACTCCATTTAAGAATATAATACCCTGATGGGGAATCTGTATATTGTATCAACGCCTATTGGCAATTTGCAAGATATAACACTAAGAGCTGCCTTTACTCTTCTTGATGCAACTCATATTGTCGCTGAATCAACTTCAAAAGCTGGGACGCTTTTAAGTTTTCTCGAAGAAGCGTTTAAATATAAAAAGAATCAAGATCAAAAAATTATTTCACTTACTGAAGATGAGGAGGAAAATAAAATTCCTTCGATTATTTCTCAGTTGGAAAATTCTGATCTTGTGCTTATTTCTGAGGCTGGAACACCTCTTGTTTCAGATCCTGGATTTAAACTAGTCCGAGAAGCAATAAAGCATGGGGCGAATGTTATCTCTATTCCTGGAGCAACAGCAGCAATTACTGCTTTAACATCTTCTGGACTTCCTTCAGATAAATTTCTATTCCTAGGTTTTTTACCAAAAAGTGATACTAAAAAAGAAAATATATTCAAAAGTATAAAAGCTTCAGAAATTAAATACACGACAATAATTTACGAATCTCCTGCAAGACTCATTGATACTCTAAAGATAATCCAACAAGTTTTTGGCGAAATAGACATAGTTACCGCTCGAGAGCTCACAAAAATGCATGAAGAGGTTAAACGTGGAAATGTATCAGAGATTGTAGAACACTTCACAAATCAATCTCCTAAGGGGGAATTTACGATTCTTTTCTAAGTTTCCTTTATTTCGTCTTGAAGCTCAAGTAGCCTGTTATATTTTGACATTCTCTCGCGGGCTGGAGCACCAAACTTTACATAGTCAGCCATTATCCCTACAGCAAAATCAGCTATAAAGGGATCAGAAGTTTCACCACTTCTTGCAGCAACTATTAATTTAAGGCCTTTAAATTTAGCTATCTCAGCAACAGCAATTGCCTCTGTAATTGTGCCAATTTGAATAGGTTTGATGACAATTCCATTCAATACCTTCTTATCAAGAGCCATTTGCAGTCTGTATGGATTAGTTTTAGTTAAATTATCAGCTGAAATCATAATCTTTTCACCAATTGTTTTCTGTATTTTATCCCAACCCTCCCAATCATCCTGAGCAAATGGATCCTCAAGGTAGATTAAAGAGTAATCTGAACTTATATTTTTGTAGTATTCAATTAATTCCTCTGTTGAGTACGGAGTACTTTTGTCTTTTAATGTATAGTTATTTCCTGCCATAAAGCTGTTAGCAGCAGCGTCTAAACCAGAAAAAACATCAAGTGAATATGAAATTCCTGCAGTCTCAACTGCTTCTTTGAGAAGCTTAAATCCATCGACATTAGTTGCAAGCTGTGGTGAAAATCCTGCCTGATCAGAAAGAAGTGTTCCTTGACTTCTCTCAATTATTATTCGCTTAAGCGAATTGTATATCGCTATACCCTGATCAAGACTTTCTTGATATGTTTTTGAAGAAGCTGGAATAATTAAGAACTCTTGGAAGTTAAGTAAATTTACACCGTGCTTACCGCCCTCAAGCATGTTGAACATAGGAATAGGCAACTTAGCCTTTTTATCACTCGTAACAAACTGTCTTATATACGCAGCAGCCGATAGACCTGAATTTCTAGCTGCGGCTTTCGCAACCGCTTGAGAGACAGAAAGAATTGCATTTGCCCCAAGCGTGCTTTTATCAGGTGTTCCATCGAGCTCTATCATTGCAGCATCGACTTTTGTTTGAGAGTATGCATCCATTCCTATAATTTTGGGTCCGATTACTTCATTTACGTTCTTAATAGCAGTATCTACTCCCATACCTCTATATTTATCTGGATCGTTATCACGCATCTCAACTGCCTCATTTTCTCCACGAGTTATACCTGAAGCAACGGAAGACCTTTCCCAAAGTCCATTTTCCAAAACGACAATAGTCTCAATAGTTGGCTTACCACGACTATCAAAAATTTGTCTTGCATGTACTGATTTTATGTTTGTCATATTAAATTGAATTGATGCTTGTTATATAAAAACTATTTTTATCTTTAATCCAAGAGACTTCTTGAGGTAAATAAAAATGTTTCTCAAGGTCACCTGCAATCTTAGCAAGAGTTACAGCTTCTTCCTGGCTTATTGCTTCGTGCGCGTGAAAGGGTTTACCACCAACCATAAAAACAACAGGCTGGTTGTTTGGTTTTCTATGAAAAATCTCATTAGACGCCTTATCAACAAGAATATTATGTCCCATTGGTAACTCAATTACAGCTCGTGAAGTATCACTAGCAAGCCTATCATATGAGAAAACTCTTCCTGATGCTGTTGCATCAATAGCTTTTTGAACAGTTGCAGCGATCCCTGTTCTAAGATGATCTATATTCTTCTCATTTCGATGAAACAACATAGCTGGTGAGAAAAGTGTTGACCAAAAATTTCTTATGCTATCAAGCAAAACTGCATCCCCATAAGTCGTGTCTAATGTTTTTTCCTCCAATACAGTATGCTGTTCGTGATCACCGGTTAAGAGTGTGGTTTTAATAGTAAATGCTTTACCTCCTATGTTTTCATAATGCTTTACTATTTCATTGACTAAATCATCAGGTATTGGGGATGTTTTAATAAGCTTTTTAATATGTTGAGATATCTGACTTACAGAGTCTTCTCGATCAAAATTCGTTGCTCCAAGCAAGTGTTTTATCTTTGTATTTAGATTATTCTCATCAAGAAACTTAAAATAAGAAGAGGAAGTTACAACAAATCCAGGTAGAATTGAAAAATTTGCAGCACCAACACTTGCAAGCTTCGCAGCATGCTCTCCGACGTGATACTTATCATCGTGGTCCACATCACGTAAAGAAACCACGAAATCGTGTGGTCTTACCATATATCCATGGTACAGGAAATTTCACAAACAATGCAAGGAGACTATTTAGCGAGTTGATCTTTAAACCAGTCAACATAAGGGTTAATTGCTGGATTTTGCTCATTTAATATTGATAAGTAAAGAGTTAAATAGCTTCCAAAAGCAAGAACTTCAAGAAAATCTTCATATATATTTGCGCCGGTCGCCTTATAGCTGTATGTTTGATGATTATTTTGTTTAATTACTTCTTCCGTTAGTTTCATTCGTTTTTCAATTTTTTCAGAGTAGTTTTGTGAGTTTAAAAGTATAAATAACAAATTTGAGTCTTTTGGAAAAGCTAAACCCTCCATTAAGTGGTGATTTAAATCAGGAACTATATAAAAAGCAGAAAATGTTTTACTCGTCTCATTAAATTGATTTCTGAATATCAATGCATTTGCAGTTAGATGCTCGGCTCCGATAACAATTGGAAGTTTACCTTGAAAAGATATTGCTTCACTTTTTGCTTTCTCTTTTAAGCTATCGGACTTTTCTTTTAAGCTCAACAGTGCTTTTTCTATTGCTGCATCATCAAATTGAGCAATTCCAATTTTTGATAAAAATCCGAGTAAACCTATTATTGAATATCCACCACCAAGTCTTGGTACGCTTGATGGATTTAATGCGCCATCATAAAAGTAACCAGGAACATTATTTGCAGTAGCCCACTCTTTTAGTTTTCCTCCTTTTGTTAAAGCAATCATTTTTGCTCCCTTTTGTTTTCCTTCTTCCGCACAAGATAAGGTTTCTTCGGTTGATCCCGAAGCACTTGTTAATATAACTAAAGTATTTGAATCAACGTAGGCTGGTAAATGATAATCAGAAACAATCTCAAGCGGGTAAGGCATTTTATCTCCAAGCAATGATTTGAAAACCAAAGCACCATACATAGATGCACCCATTCCACAACAAACTATTTTATTGACTCCAGAAAAGTCCTGGTCAATTTTCATTTCTTTAACTTGATTCCAGGCAGCAATTGCTTGATCAGGAAGCATAAACGTAGAGCCATACGCTCCTTGAGGATCCAGTTTTTTAATTTCTTCTAAATTATTTAAGTCCGTCATTATTTTTCTCCTCTTTCTTTTTTTCTTTGATCAGGTGTCTCATCAGGCCTACTATAATCATCCTCTAACCTCCATGTAGTACCTTTTTCAGGCGTAGAAAACTCAATAATATCGCAATCTGTTATTCCGCATAATCTATGTCTTTGCCCAATTAAAGTAGTAAAACCTTTTCCTTCTTCTAGCTCTGTCTCGATGAGTTCGCCTTTGTTGTTTTCCCATAACACCTTAGCTCTCCCTGAAGATAAAAGATATGTTTCCTGTTTTGCATCATGAATCTGCATTGACTGCCGATGCCCTGCATTGATATGCATCAATTTGCCCATGTATGGCTTGTCTTCCTCAACAAAATGCAGTTCATATCCCCAAGGCTTATCAACCTTTTTAACATATCCATTGTTTGTAAATTTTGATTTATCGAATTGATTTGGATCCATTATTCTTTTGCGAGGGATTTTATCTCTGACATTAATTCATCGCGATTCTTCTCCATAACTGCCTTATCAAATGCTTCAACATTTAAACGAAGAAGTGGTTCAGTGTTTGAAGTTCTTACTGAAAATCTCCAGTCAGGATAATTTATTGCAATCCCATCCATTTCATCAAGTCTTCCATCTTTATATTTGTCTTTTAGTGCATCAATTATCTCTTTTGAGTTTGTAACTTCAAAATTAAATTCTCCAGATTCGTAACTTCTTCTATATTCCTCTACAATTTCAGAGAATGGTTTATTTTCTTCTGATAGAACTTTAAGAACAGTAACTAGAATCGACATTTGAGATTCTGCATTTCCAGTTGCTCTGAAGAAATAATGTCCAGATGACTCTCCAGCAAATACTCCCCCTGTATTATTCATTGCTTCAGTAATAAATGCATGTCCTACTTTAACAACTTGTAGCTTTCCACCTTTCTCCTCAACAATTTTTTCAGGAGTAAATAAATATCTAATATCAGCATAAATTGTATCTCCTGGATGCGACTTTAAAAGATCACTTGCGACAATTGAGGTAATAATTGTAGGCGGAACTACTTGACCCTTCTCATCGATAAAGAAAAGGCGATCTCCATCTCCATCAGGAGCAAGACCTAAATCTGCTTTTTCTTCCAAAACCTTTTTTTGAAGGTCTACTAGGTTTTTAGGCTGTAATGGGTCTGGTTGGTGTGCAGGGAATGTACCGTCAAATTCCCAATTCATCTTAACAAGATCTTGAGGAATTGCATCAAATACTGCATCTATGTATTGGGCTCCCATTGCATTTGCAGAATCTGCTACAATTTTAAACTTCTTAATTTGAGGATTTCCTGCGATTTCAAGTGAATTTTTAACCTCATCAATTAAAATACCATCTTTTTTCTCAAAACTTCCACCAGGAGCTGCTTCTGCAACATCTCCTGCTGCAGCCATATCCTTAATCTCAAGCATTCCAGTAGATTTTCCGATTTTAATAAGACCGTTTGGACCTCTTTTTACAAACTTAACCCCGTTATATTCTTTTGGATTATGAGAAGCAGTAATTTGCATTCCAAATTCATATCCGTAGTGTGAAACTGCAAAATAAAAGGTTGGAGTTGAAACCATTCCAACGTCAATTACGTGTGCACCAAGTGAGACTAATGTATCAATTGCCACTTTAGTAAGAGATGGAGAGGAAGTTCTCATGTCTGTACCTACAACTACTGTTAAATTCTCTTCTCCTGGTTTATCTTTCTTAAAGAACTTATATATAGCAGCAACAATTACAGCCATGTTTTCTTCATTAATTTCGTCAGGGTATATGGCGCGGATGTCGTATCCTTTGAATATATGTGAAGGAATATTCATATTGTGACCCTTAGTTTAAATCTCCGATGATCAAATTGTCAAGATATGCTTGCAAGGGCATGGTCATCGAGCTTGTTTTTAAAAGCTTGTCAAGGTCAGCAAGCTTTATAAATATCTTTTTCAAATCACTCTCTTGAAACCTTGCAGCTTGCGATCTTAATTTAGACAATTGCCATTCCTGCATTTTGGCAAATTCCGAAAACTCCATATAACTATCTCCCTTTAAAACCATTAGTTGTCTTATTCTTTTGATTAATCCGTAGAGAACTTGTTCTGCTTCAAAGGTTTTTAATACTTGTGAAAGGAGTTCTAGGGTTTTCTTAGATCCAGGTTCAAATGTATCTAGGAATGTGTAATAAAACTTAGGAAAAGCGAAATTAAGAATAGGTGTTCCTTTAAATGAATTTTTAAGTTTTGCACTTGGATCTGACTCATCCCAAAGAAATATATGAGTAGATTTATCTTTTTCAAAATTTAATAATTGCTCTATTAATTTATCTTGAGGCTTAAACTTACTAAAACCATCAATAACGATTGTTTTTTCTACAACAAAAAGAGAGCCTGATGACAACTGCATTTCTATATCTGCGAGAGTTATTTTTTTACCGTCAAGCCTTATTGGGTTTTTCTTATCCCGAAGGAAATCGTTAAGTTTATTTCTTGAAGAAATTACGTCTTCTCCTGCCAGAATGGTAATCATATTAATTTTTTAAGGCCAAAATTACCTTAAAGTAGTCTCTTAATATACTCGATGAAAGACTTTTTATCAAACCTTTATTTTCTCCATCTTTTGTTTGAAGCTTAGGCTCATCTTTTGCAAGTTTTACTACTGCAGGTTTGTAATTTGTTAGCTCAGGGTTACCTTTTTTCTTTGCAATCGCTTGGTAAGCTTTACCATATTCAGTAAAGTCTCCGCCCTTATAGAAGGTAAATTTGTCAAAAGGACCGCCATTTGATTCTAAAACGAAAGGAGTAACAGCAATAACTCTTGGATCTTGACCCCAAATTTCAACCATAGCCATTTGAAAATACTTTGAAATTACACTACCAGGAAGGACTGTAGCATTCCAACCTGTTTCGGTTATAAAAACTGGCATCTGTCGACCTACAAATCGCTCTACAATATCAAGTTCATATTTATATGTAGATGTGCCTTCTTGTTTAGATTTTGATGGAGGTTCAGCAAAATTTGGATTTGGATATGAGTGACTTGAAAGTCCATCAATCTTTTTAAAAACATCCGGGTTATGTTGTCCCATTTTGTTTAAAAATACTAAATTATCAACATATCTTGATCCATCATTTGGAGCAGCATTATCAAATCCCCCCGCAATAACAAAAAAATCTGGACTTATACTTTTAAACGCATCTGATGCATAAGCAACAAAGTCTGCATATTCTCCAGGATCTGGTGCTTCTCCACCCCATTCATCAAAACGATTCACTTCATTAAATAAAAGTACGTATCTATTTTTAGTTGGCCAATTAAGTGAATTAAGAAAGTTTGCAAAATCGAGTATGTCATAGTCTGATGGCTTTCTCCAAACGGCCGTGTTTGCAAAATACGGCTCTGTTGCGATTCTAATAATGGGTATTAAGTGTGCTTTTTTTGCATCATCCATAAACTTTTGCCATTTTTCCATGTCACGATCACCATATTGAATAGGAATTGTCACATACCCCCAATCCCCACCACTTGTATTTACCAGTCTTGAGGCTAAGTCAAGCTCTGTTGGGAAAAGAATATGTATGCCAAATATATTGTTTGTTCGAGTCATTGGGTTATATGCAGCAAAAGACATACTTGAGGAAGTTAGGAAGATTAACATCATGAATATAATTAAGAAGATTTTTTTCATAATAGAGAGTATATTTTACCATGTTTAGTCATCAAACACTAAACCTATAGCAATTGACAAACTTTTTTAAAATTGCTATACTCACATTTGTTCTTTGATAGAAATAGTGTTTTGAGAGCGTGTGGTCCCAGGCAAAACTTGGGAATACGAGGAGAGGGTCTTGTTGAAAAACAAGAAATCGAACCTTCATTAATTTGAAGAGTATCTGCGGAAACCCTCAGGTCTGTTGCGATCTTGATATTGTTTTAAAAAATTACAGTAATGTAGTAATAAAGAAACAATAAGCAACCTACGAATAAACTTCTAGTCTACTATTTCTTCAAATTACTTAAATTTAACGAATAAGTTAAATTATTTTCAAACACTATGTGTGGAATATTTGCTTATATAGGTAAACGTGATGTTGCTGCGCAAACAGTTCTTGATGGTCTCAAGATTCTGGAATACCGCGGATATGATTCGTGGGGAATTGCAGTAAAGACAGGCGAGAAAATAACTTCTGAAAAACATGTCGGTAAAATCGGGGATGCAAAAACTGTACTTCCTAAATCATCACTGGGCATTGGTCACACAAGATGGGCAACTCATGGTGGAGTTACAGACACAAATGCTCATCCACATCTTGATTGTAATAAACAAATTGCAATAGTTCACAATGGAATCGTTGAAAATAATGACGCACTTCGATCTTCACTTATCAAAAAAGGGCACAAATTTGTTTCAGAAACAGATACGGAAGTTATAGCTCATTTAATTGAAGAAACAGCTAAAAAAGAGAGAGATTTCCCAACTGCAGTTCGAAAATCTTTCCTAAAACTAACAGGTCTTAATGCTGTTGTTGTTCAAAACTCAACTTCATCTCAAATTGTTGCGATTAAAAATGGTTCACCCCTTATTATTGGCCGTGGTAAAGAAGAATTTTTCCTTGCATCAGACGCCTCAGCTGTTATCCCACACACCAAATCCGTTATTTTTCTTGAAGATAATCAAATGGTTGTTATTAACGGGGATATTCTACTTTATGACTCAAACACTGGTGCAAAAATTAAACCTGAATTTGTAGAATTAACATGGAAAGCAGAAGCTGCTGAAAAAGGCAAATACAAACACTTTCTTTTAAAAGAAATTAATGAACAGCCTCACATGATTGAGGGAGCTATTCTTTCAAACCAAGAACAAGCAGTTCGCCTTGCAACTTTAATAGAAAAAGCAAAGGGAACGTTTATGCTCGGTTGTGGAACTGCCTCATATGCTGCGCTTGCTGGTACATATCTTTTCTCACATATAGCAAAAGTCCATGTTAATTTCTCAATAGGATCAGAATTTGAATATCTAGAAGATTATCTTAATTCTAGAAGTTTAGTTATTCCAATTTCACAAAGTGGAGAAACAATTGATGTTATTGATCCAGTCAACAAAGCAAAAAAGAAAGGTGCAAAAATTGCAGCGGTTGTAAACGTTATGGGATCAACACTTTACCGCGCAGCACACGACAAATTCATGATCAACGCAGGTCCTGAAAAAGCTGTTGTTTCAACAAAAGCATTTATTGCAATGTACTCTCTACTTCTGCTTACTGCCTACTCACTTGTTAATAAAACAAATGAAGGAAAAGAGTTGTTACTTAAAGCAGCAGAAGATCTTAGAAAAATTCTTTCAAAACAAGAAGTAATTAAAAAAACTGCTAAAAAACTTAAAAATGCTGAACACGTTTTCATAATCGGTCGAGGTCTTTCATATGTTGGAGCACTTGAAGCATCATTAAAACTTAAAGAAACAGCATATGTTCATGCCGAAGGATTTGCTGGAGGAGAACTCAAACACGGAGTTATTGCTTTAATTGAAAAAGGGACACCATGTATAGTTCTTGCCCCAAATGATGAAACATATGACGAGATTATTTCAAACGCACAGCAAATCAAATCCCGTGGTGGAGTTATTATTGGAATTGGACCAAAAAATAGTCCAACCTTTGATCTATTTATCGAAACAGGAGACAATAAAGAAGCAACTTTTATATCACAAATTGTTTCAGTTCAACTTCTCGCGTATTACACAGCACTAGAACGAGGAATTAAAGATCCAGATAAACCCCGAAACTTGGCAAAATCTGTTACTGTTAAGTAATTTAGCCTCAATTTTAGTATAATTACACTATGAAATCCTTTTGGAAAGATTTACCAAAACCTATTTTTGCACTTGCTCCTATGGAGGGAGTTACAGATACTGTCTTTCGACGTATCATTAATTACTGTGGTCGCCCAACTGTATATTTTACTGAGTTTACTAACGTTGATGGTCTTTTTTCTAAAGGAAAAGAACATGTTGAACATAGATTATTCTTTAAACCTGAAGAAAAACCACTTGTTGCTCAAATTTGGGGAATGAAACCTGAAAACTATACAAAAGCTGCCGAAAAAATCGGTGAGATGGGTTATGACGGAATAGATATAAACATGGGTTGCCCAGAAAAGTCAGTTGTTGCTAGGGGCGCCTGCGCAGGACTAATTCATAACCCACAACTTGCTGGAGAAATCATTGCAGCAACCAAAGCGGGCGCTGGTGACTTACCTGTTTCAGTTAAAACCAGAATCGGTATAAAAGAAATTGAAACTGAGCGCTGGATATCATTTTTACTCGAACAAAATATTGATGCATTAACGGTACATCTACGAACAGTTCGCGAGATGTCAAAGGTTACTCCACACTATGATGAGATGG
>CAZXFJ010000035.1:0-10832 GCA_964640435.1 uncultured Gammaproteobacteria bacterium
AGAAGCTTGGTTTTACAACTTACTTTACTCCAAATGTAGGAGTTATGCATGAATCACATGGTAGCTCAAATCGATCATTTGCTATTAAGAATATCTATAAAGGGGTTCTATTTTTCCAAAAAATGCATAAATCTGCCGTATCTTATTTTCTTGTTTATTTACTTCTATATCTGAAAGCAATTCTACTTGTATTAATGGGTAAAATAATCAATAATAAATATCTGGTACAAACCTATTCAGTTGTGCTAAAAAGTTAATTTAATGAAAAAAATAACTAATTGGATTTCGGGTAATATTTTATATCTCGCAACACTTTTTCTTCTTGCATTCATCCCGCTATATCCAAAATTACCACTCGTAGATATTAAAAACACTTGGGTTTATATACGAGTTGAAGATTTTTTAGTAGTTTTCACATTACTTATTTGGGTATTTCTTTTAATACGTAAAAAGGTAACTTTGAATACGCCAATTACAATTCCTATAATGGTTTTCTGGATAATTGGTGCTATAGCAACAATTCATGGAGTGATTCTTATTTTTCCAAATGATGCAAATGTTTTTCCAAATATTGCATTTTTGGCATTTCTTCGACACATTGAGTATTTAAGTCTTTTCTTTGTTGCATTTGCTGCGATGAGAAGTAAGAAGTATCTTGGTCCGATTATTGCAGTTTTGGCTTTAACTTTGGTAGGAGTCGTTGTATATGGTCTTGGTCAAAAGTATGCTGGTTTTCCAGCCTTCTTAACTATGAACGAGGAGTTTGCAAAAGGTACACCAATAACCCTTTCTCAACTATCTCGTCTTCCGTCAACATTTGCTGGTCAATACGATTTGGCTGCATATTTAGTACTTATTATTCCAATACTTGTAAGTATTATTTTCGGAATTAAAAATTGGATAGGTAAAATTATTCTTGCTGGAATTGCATTTTTTGGTTTTGGTCTGATGCTTCTAACAGTTTCAAGAGTTTCATTTTTTGTTTTACTACTTTCTCTATTCTTACTTCTATTCATGTACAAAAAAAGATTTGTTTTATATGCGCTACCCGTAATTGCAGTTCTTGCATTTGGTCTTCTAACATTTTCCCCTGCGCTTATTGCACGTTTTGGAAATACAGTAAAACAAGTTGATGTTTTAGTAAATGGTAAGACAGGAGCTGCTGTTGGAGAAGTTAGATTTGTTCCTATCGATTATTTTAAGGATAAAGAAATACGCCAGGAAAGAATTACAACGGAAGATGAATTAACATATGCAATACTTGGTAAGCCAGAGCAGTCAAGTGCATCAATATCAGGCGTGTTACCTTTTGAGTTGCTGTCTAATTTAGGAGAGGTGCCACTTGTTACTGCTGCAAATGTATCGAATGGTGAGAGTCTACCTCAGGGTACTGGCTATGTTAACTTGTCTCTTGCCCCAGTTACAAAACGTGTTGGAAACTTTTTCTATGAATTTCCAATTGAAGGAGCAAGTATATCTGCTGAGGTTCTTATTCTGCATGGAGACTTCATAATTAAGAGAGCATCAGCATATGACCTTTCGTTCACAACAAGATTTCAAGGGGAGTGGCCACATGCAATTATGGCATTTGAGAGAAATATATTGATAGGAAGTGGTTATGGATCGGTTTCTCTAGCCGTTGATAACAATTATTTAAGAATGCTTGGAGAAACGGGACTACTTGGTCTTCTCTCATTCTTTGCAATTTTTATTGGCGTTGCAATTTATATCAGAAAAGTTTTGCCCGATGTTGACTCACCTCTGGCAAAAAGCTTTGTGTTAGGTTTTGCAGCCGGGGTTATTGGGCTATCTCTTAATGCAACATTAATTGATGTATTTGAAGCAAGTAAAATTGCATATTTGCTTTGGATGTTGACGGGTATAACACTGGGGCTTTTGGTTTTATATCAGAAGAAGCAAATCAATCTCCTACGTGAGTTTGTAAATGTAGCAACCTCTGTTTATGCAGTAATTATTTATCTTGTTGTTCTAACTGCTGTAATTTTTGCACCATCTTTAGGAAATTATTTTGTGGGAGATGATTTTACATGGTTTAGATGGGCCGCTGATTGTACCCTAACAAATTGTTCTCCATTAAATGTAATTTTCCATTACTTTACATCCTCTGATGGATTCTTCTATAGACCAGGAGATAAAACATTCTTCTATCTTATGTATCAGGCATTTTGGCTTAATCAGGTTGTATATCACGTTGCCTCAATTGCCCTTCAAGCAATAGTTGTTGTTCTCTTTTTCATGTTATCAAGAAAAGTATTTAGAAATAATTTAATTGCTGCTGGAGCCGCTTTTCTATTCCTTATTATGAGTGGATATGTTGAAGCCGTTTTCTGGATTTCATCAATTGGAACACTTTTTGCTTCTGTGTTTGTTTTGACAGCGATGTTGTTATTTATTCGTTTTAAAGAAAAGGGTAGCGCCATATATTATGCGTTAACTATAGTTTCAATCTCTGCTGCTTTGTTATTTCAAGAGCTTGCAGTTATTGCGCCTCTTCTTCTGATAGCATATGAAGTTGCATTTAACGATAGATTTAAGTTAAAGCAAGTATATAGAAATGTTTCATATTTGGGGCTTTTTGTGCCTGTATTTTTCTACGGCGTAATACGATTCCTTGCGGGAAGTCATTGGTCAGGTGGAGATTATTCCTACAATTTGATAAAACTTCCATTTAACGTTGTGGGTAATTTATTTGGTTATCTCATTCTTACAGTTATGGGTCCAATAACACTCCCTATCTATGAAAAATTTAGAGATATCTTGCGCTTAAATATTCCAGTAGCTTTAGTATTTGCAGTTATTGTTATTGGAGTCTTGGTGCTCGCATATAGATTATTTGCAGATAAAATAGTTGGTCGTGACAGGAAAATATTAATTTTCGGTGTGGGATTTTTTGTTGTTGCTCTTCTTCCATTCTTGGGTCTCGGAAATATCACATCAAGATATTCTTATCTTGCATCTATTGGAACAGTTATCGTAATGGTCTTTGTACTTCAAAAAATTTACAACTGGGTTGTAGAAAATAATACAAAGCAAATTGGTATCGCAGCATTAAGCGTTGTTATATCCTCATATGCCCTTTTCCAAATAATTCAGGTCCAGCAAACATTTTTGGACTGGAGAGGCGCAGGGCAAAGAGCAGAGAACTTCTTAATTGCAATTGCAGATTCATATGCTGATTATTGGTCAACAAGTCCAATGCAACTTCATTTTGTAAACGTGCCAACCAAAGTTGGAGAAGCATGGGTTTTCCCAGTTGGTCTTGAGAATGCCCTATGGTTTGCATTCAAAAATCCAAATGTTGCTGTTTACAAAGAAGCAGAGGTTACGCCGGAGCTTCAGTCGCAGATATCAAAAACCTTTAAGGTATTCCAATTTAATGAAGATGGAACAGTTATTGAGGTGCAGCCTTTAACTCGAAATGCGAGTCCAACCCCAACACCATCCACATTTACTCCAGTTCAAAATATAACCCCAACAAGCACGAAATAGTTTGATAAAGCGAAGCAAATCAACTAGAATAAACTTATGAAGAAATTATGGCTGTGGGTACTAGTACTTCTTTTTGGTTTGGGTTTTTTGGTTCGACTTTATAGATTTGATAATCCGGTAGCTGATTGGCACTCATTTCGACAGGGGGACACCAATGCTGTTTCACAAATATACGTTAATGATGGGATAAATCTTGCCTATCCTCGCTTTTTTGACATATCAAATGTTCCATCTGGAGTTTATGACAATCCAGAAGGGTACCGATTTGTGGAGTTTCCGATCTACAATGTTGCTCAGGTTATAATTTTTCAGGGTTTATCTTGGACAGGTATGAATCTTGCAGAGTCCGGACGACTTGTGACAATTTTATTAACACTTCTTGCAGCGTTTTTTGTATATAAGTTAACCAAAAAATATGCTGGAGATTTGCCAGCTATATTTGCTACCGGCTTTTATTTGCTACTTCCTTATTCAATTTACTACGGCAGAACAATTTTGCCTGACCCCGCAGCAACGACCTCTATATTGGGAGGAATATATTTTTTTGATCTTTGGTTATCAAAAACAAAAGGCAAAAAAATATCCTTAAAGCCAGTTGGTTTGTATATTGCTGCACTTCTTTTTACTGGATCCGCATTCTTGCTCAAGCCATATGCATTGTTTTTTGTTCTTCCAATGATTTATGTTGCTTGGGATAAGTTTGGGATAGATTTTTTCAAAAAATGGCAACTATGGTTATTTGCTATTTTGAGTTTAGTTCCATTAGTCCTTTGGCGATATTGGGTTGGTATGCATCCTGAAGGAATTCCACAGTCATCATGGCTTCTAAATGGAAATGGAATACGTTTTAAGCCAGCTTTTTTTAAATGGATGGTTTATGAGCGATTGACGAAATTGATCCTCGGATATGTTGGCGTTTTATTTTTAATTATTGGTACTTGGGTAGTTTTTAAAAATAAAAAATTATGGTTCTTCTTTTCTTTTGCTCTAGCATCTGTTCTTTATACCGTTGTTATCGCAACAGGTAATGTTCAGCATGATTACTATCAAATCTATATTATTCCAGCAATCAGTATGTTTGCAGGAATTGGGGCTGCATATCTGTATGAATATATTGCTAAGAAGAATGGCATTATTGCCATCGTAGTTGTTGGAGGTTTATTATGTCTCACATTTTTCTTTTCCTGGAAGTATGTTAAGGATTACTTCAATATTAATGATCGTGGGATGGTAGCAGCGGGTGAAAAAGCAAATGAGGTTTTGCCAAAAAATGCAAAAATTATTGCCCTCTATGATGGAAGTACCACTCTTTTAAATATTTCTGCTCGTCCGGGATGGTATTCATTTCAGAAGGATATTGAGGGGCTTATGAAAATGGGCGCAACTCATCTTGTTATTGCAAATCCAACACAGAACGACATAAATGGTTTTGGTAAAACATATGAAGCAGTTGCATCAAGTAGTAGTTATTTAATATTAAAACTAAAGTAAATGAAGAACGTTTTATTTGTAACTTATGATTTTCCATATCCTACAAATACCGGTGGAAAAAATCGTGCATATAACATGCTTAAGCACTCAAAGGGAGATTTTAAAAAATATCTATTTTCATTTATAAGGCCTGATTTTAAGAAAGAGTATATAGATTCATTAAAAGATATTGATGTTGAGACAGTGGGGCTTGAGAAGCGAAAAAGATTATTAAGTGTCACAAATGCCAAGTCGATTATTGGTGGCGAATCAATATTTAAAAACTTATATTTCTCTCCAAAAATTGCGCAAAAGATAGAAGAAATTGTTCGCGATAAAGAAATTAATATTATTCACTTTGAATCATTTTATACAGCCTTTTATATTTCAGACACGTTAACAATGCTTGGTGCAAAGCAGGTTTATGGATCCGAAAATATTGAATACAAAATGTATGAGGATTATACAAAGACTGCACCTCTCCCATTTAGACCATTCTATAAATCGCAAGTTAGAAAGATATTGAACGAAGAGATTTGGATTACAAAAAAAGCAGATCGTGTTATTGCAGTTTCAAATGCAGATGCAGAATATTTTGATAAATATAATAAGTGCGATGTAGTTCGTAATGGTGTGGATGTTGAAAATTTTCCATTTAACAAACCAAGGAAAAACGCAAAGAATATTTTGTTCGTGGGTAACTTTTCCTACTTTCCAAATGTTGATGCTATAAACTTTTTTTATAACCAGGTGTTTTCCCAAATGACAATAGATGCTCAACTTACTATTGTTGGAAAGAGGGTTGAGGATTTAAAAATAGATGATAATAGAGTTGAAAAAATTGAGTTTATTCCAGAAATATCTGATGCATATAAGCAGGCAGATGTTGTTGTTTCTCCTGTAAAGCTCGGTGGAGGAACAAATTTTAAAGTTTTGGAAGCTTTTGCTGCAGGAGTTCCAGTGGTATCTTTCCCAGATCGAGTACAAGGACTTGATATTAAAAATGGAGAAAATATATTAATAGCAAATGACGCAGCAGAATTTATGATAGAAATAGAGAAATTATTTTCAGATGAAAAGTTAAGAGAAAAAATTGCTACTAATGCCAGAAAACTTGTTGAGCGTGAATACGATTGGAAAGTGATTGGTAAATATTTGAGTAAGTCTTGGAACGAAATTTAAAATGGTAGATGTATCAGTAATTATTGTTTCATTTAATACGCGAGAGATAACGCTTCAGTGCGTTTCTTCTGTTATTAAAACAACAAAAGTTTTTTCGTACGAAATAATAGTTGTGGATAATGCGTCATCTGATGACTCAGTTTCCGAGCTTAAGAAGTTAGCAAAAGATAATTCCAGAATCAAAATTATTGAAAACAAGGAAAATTATGGTTTTTCAAAAGCAAATAATATCGGTGTAGAGAAGGCGTCTGGTAGATATGTTCTTTTTCTCAATTCAGATACTGTAGTTTATGAAAGCACAATTGATGGAATGATTAATTTTATGGAAGAAAGTCCAGATTGTGGGGCATCAACATGTTTCGTGAGATTACCAAATGGGAAACTTGATGATGCAGCGCACAGGGGTTTTCCAACGCCCGCTCGAGCATTTTCGCATTTTTCAGGAGCATCTAAGATATTTAAAAAATCAAAATTTTTTGCGGGTTACAACATGACATATGAAGATCTTACAAAAACACATGAAATAGAAGCATTAACTGGTGCGTTTATGTTTACAAGACGCTCTGCTGCAGAAAAAGTAGCATTGCCCCCAGATAGTAGTAAGTGGTGGGATGAGGACTTTTTCTGGTATGGTGAGGATTTAGATTTCTGCTACAGATTAAAAGAGGCAGGGTGGAAAATATATTTTGTACCACAGTATGAAATTTTACATTACAAAGGTGTATCGGGAGGAATTAAAAAACATACTAGGAATATAACAACTGCAACTAAAGAGACAAGAAGACGTGCTCATAATGCTAGGTTTGCAGCAATGAGAATTTTCTACGACAAGCATTACAAGAATAAATATCCAGGTTGGATGAGGAGATTAGTATTATCAGGAGTTTCTGCTAAAAAATTTACTGCAGGAATAGGAAAATGAAAATAGGAATTGATGTAAGACTTTGGAATCAAACGGGTGTGGGAAGATATATTAGAAACTTAGTTTCAAATCTAAGTGATATTGACAAAAAGAATGAATATGTTTTGTTTGCCAGATCTGAGGATACTAAAGAAATTAAATCCACAGTTAAAGATTCTAAATTTGAAATTGTAAAAACTGATATCTCTTGGCATGGAATTGCTGAGCAAACAAAACTTCCCACTCTCTTAAATAAACATAATTTAGACTTGGTGCATTTTCCTTATTTCTCTGTTCCTATTTTTTACAAAAAACCATTTGTCATTACAATTCACGATTTGATCGTTAAAAATTTTAATACAGGTAAAGCGTCAACTTTGCCATTTCCTTTATATTATGCAAAAAGACTTGGATACCATGCCGTTCTTGGGAGTGCGATAAAAAGAGCTGCAAAAATTATTGTTCCATCAAGCACTGTAGCAGAGAATATGAAAGAGGAATATCCATTGTCGCCAGAGGACAAAATAGTTGTAACATACGAAGGTGGATTTAGTGAAGAAATTAAGAAAACTTCAAATAAAAAGTTAGTTGATGGCGATTATTTAGTAAGAGTAGGGAATTTCTATCCACATAAGAATACTGAAGGACTTCTTAATGCAATAAGTTCTATAAATGATGATCAGTTAAAACTTGTTTTGGTAGGAAAAAGAGATTATTTTTACGACAAAATAAAAAAATTAGTAGACAAATTAAACATCGATAATAAGGTTGTATTTATAGAAAATCCATCAGATGAAGAACTTGTTGAGCTATATAAAAATGCTGCTGCAACAGTTGTTCCATCATTTGCAGAAGGTTTCTCCTTAACTACAGTTGAGGCAATGAGTGTTGGTTCACTTGTCTTAGCATCAGACATTCCAGTACACAGGGAAATATGTGGGGTTGCAGCTATCTATTGCAATCCAGAAGATCCAAATGATATAAAACAAAAAATCGAATTGGTTTTAAGTTTGAGCAAGAGTGAGAAAGAAAAAATAATAAAGAAAGGATACGAACAATCTAAAAAATTCTCATGGGAAAAAATGGCGAAAGAAACATTAACAGTATACGAAACAAGCGCGTAGCGCTTGTTTATGACAGAGTTAATAAATGGGGAGGAGCTGAGCGAGTTGTTATAGCTCTGCGTAAAATATTTCCAGATGCACCTCTATATACCTCAGTATATAAACAAGATAAGGCATCTTGGGCGAAAAAAATTCCTGTTTTTAATTCCTTCTTGCAAAGAATTCCTTTTGCATCTGACCATCATGAGGCGTTTGGTTTTTTGATGCCACTGGCATTTGAAAGTTTTAACTTTGATGACTACGACTTAGTAATTTCTGTAACAAGTGAAGCAGCAAAAGGATTAATCACAAAGCCTCGTACGCGTCATTTATCAATAATTCTTACCCCAACAAGATATTTGTGGAGTGGATATAAAGATTATTTTTCAAATAGAATATTTCGATTAATAACATCACCCATTGTTTGTTATTTAAGAGTGTGGGACAAAATTGCTGCGCATAGACCAGACAGGCTTATCTCTATATCTTCAACAGTTCAGGCAAGGGTGAAAAAATATTATGGCTTGGATACGGAAATCATCTTTCCTCCATTAATGGTCAGGAATGTTAGTAAGCGCATCATTAGACAAGCATCAAAAGATTCGGGATATTTTCTGGTCGTTTCTCGTTTAGTGCCATACAAAAGAGTAGATCTTGCAGTAAAAGCTGCAACAAAACTTGGCTTACCGTTAAAAGTCATTGGAACAGGTAACGAGATGGGACGACTTAAAAAAATTGCAGGACCAACAGTGGAATTTTTGGGATATGTTTCGGATACAGACCTGAAACTATATTATCTAAATGCAAAAGCCTTAATTTTTCCTGGTATTGAAGATTTTGGCTTAACTATGGTTGAAGCACAAAGTTTTGGTAAGCCCGTTATTGCATATAAGGCTGGTGGAGCAGAAGAGATTGTAATAAAAGGTAAAACTGGTGTATTTTTTGAAAAGCAAAATATCGCATCGCTCTCGCAGGTATTGAAAAGCTTCCGAGCTTCCCGTTATAATAAGGAGGATTGTATTAGAAACGCAAAACGTTTTTCTTTCGATCAATTCAAAAAGAAAATAGAAAAACAAATTAAT
This sequence comes from uncultured Gammaproteobacteria bacterium, assembly GCA_964640435.1. Taxonomy (GTDB): domain Bacteria; phylum Patescibacteriota; class Microgenomatia; order Levybacterales; family GWA1-39-11; genus GWA1-39-11. Next base: position 9,249 of record CAZXFJ010000035.1, read on the forward strand.
ACTTTATGAAAGCTATAATATTTGCAGGAGGAGTAGGAACAAGACTTTGGCCAATATCAAGAAAGAATGCGCCAAAACAATTTGAAAAGATTTCAGGAGATAAATCAACTCTTCAACTTGCTGTTGAAAGACTTTACCCAGACTTTAAGCCAGAAGACATATATGTTTCAACCGGCGAAAAGTATGGAGATATCCTTACAGAGCAGCTTCCTGATATACCACAGAGTAATTTTATTTTTGAACCAGAAGTTCGTGATGTAGGTCCAGCTGTTGCCAACGCCTGTGCAATAGTTGGAAAAGAGAATCCTGACGAGCCAATAGCGATTATTTGGAGCGACCATTTCGTTAAAAAAGAAAGAAGATTTCGTGAGGTACTCGGTTTTGCTGAAGAACTTGTGCGTGAAAATCCAAACCTTTTAATATTTATCGGACAGCGTGCAAGGTTTGCTAATCAAAACTTGGGTTGGCTTGAATTTGGTGAAGAATACCGTGAAATGCGCGATACGAAGGTCTTCAAGTTTAAGAAATTAATATATAGACCAAGTCTTGAAGATGCTCATAGATTTTTAGAAAGTGATAATTATGCTTGGAATCCTGGTTATTTTGTAACTACACCTGGTTTTATTCTTGAAGGATTTAAACAACATGCCCCATCAATATACGAAGGTGTAATGAAGATTCAAGAAGCATGGGGCACTCCTGAGTTTAATTCAGTAATGAAGAAAGAGTATCCACTACTTGAGAAGATTAGCTTTGATGATTCAGTTCTTGAGAAACTCGATCCAAATACAGTTCTTGTTATAGCGGCAGACCTTGGTTGGAGTGATGTAGGAGCATGGGAAGCATTAAAAGAAGCGTTACAGATAAGTACTGATGAAAACGTTGTACGTGGAAAGGTCTTGCTAACTGATTCTGCGGATAATTTAGTATTCAACTATACAGACCAGTTAACAGCTGGAATTGATCTTAAAAACATGATTGTAATTAATACAGATGACGTTTTATTAATCTGTAATAAGGACTCTGCTCCAAAAATTAAAAAATTAGTGGAAAGTCTAGCAGGAACTGAGCACGAAAAGCTGACTTAAACCCATGTTCTACAATCTCGCTAAACGCACACTCGATATAGTAGGCTCAATAATTTTACTTATCGTTTTCTCGCCAGTTATTCTTTTTACTGCTATTGCCATAAAACTTGATTCACCAGGACCAGTCCTTGCTGATACTCCAAAAAGAGTTGGTAAAAATGAAAGGTTATTCCGTATGTATAAGTTTCGCTCCATGATAAAAAATGCTCATGAAGTTCTAGTTGACGATCCTAAATTTAAAAAGCTCCATGAAGAATATAAACGAGGAGGATATAAGCTTAAAAATGACCCAAGAATTACAAAAATAGGCCGTTTTCTGAGAAAATATTCAATCGATGAGGTTCCACAATTCTTGAATGTTTTACGCGGGGATATGAGCCTTGTTGGGCCTCGCGCGTATTATCCTGATGAGCTTCGGGATCAGCAAAAAGAGTATCCAAACACAAAAGATGCTGTGAAAGTTGTGCTTTCTGTGAAGCCTGGAGTTACTGGAATT
>CAZXFJ010000036.1:0-10441 GCA_964640435.1 uncultured Gammaproteobacteria bacterium
TAGGACAGAAGCTTCGTCCATACCAGGTTGCTAGTGGAGACAATGATGATAAGTCTGTAACACTTGAAGAATTGGCAAATGCAGCCTCTGATTATAACCTTGTCGCCTATCATAGACCTAATGGTGATTATGAGAAAATTAAAAGATTTGTCTCAAATGGAATTCCTGTAATAGTTAGAACCTGGCTTCATCCGAATGAAGACATTGGACATTTTAGAGTAATCCGCGGGTATGATGATACAACGTCTGAAATCATTCAGGATGATTCATTTGAAGGTAAGGATCTTCGATATAACTACGATGTCTTTAACAAAATGTGGGAACCATATAACTATGAGTATCTTGTTCTTGTTCCAAAAGAAGAACAAAGCTTGGCAGAAGAAATTATCGGAGAAGATATCGATACCAAAACAGCATGGAAAAAAGCTGCTAACAGCTCAGGTGAGCTATTAAAAAGTAACCCCGATGATATTTATGCCCGATTTAATTTATCTGTTGCATATTTCAATATAGGTGAATACAAAAAATCGACTGAGGAATTTGAAAAAGTTGAAGCGCAGCTCCCTTTCAGAACGCTTTGGTACCAAATTGAACCAGTTGAGGCATATTATCATCTTGGAAATTATGAGCGTGTTTTTCAAATAACAGATAGCATTTTAAACAATCAAAACAGAGCATTTTCTGAGCTTTATATAATTCGTGGCGACATCTATAAAAAGCAAGGCAATACTGAAGCTGCAAGAAATGAGTATAATCAGGCTGTTTTGTACAACAAAAATCTTAAAGATGCACAAGATAAATTAAGCAGTATTTAATAAGTTCGGCAAAAACGCCGGGCTCCTCAAAGGTTATTCCCAAACGTTTTTGCTTTTTTTATTGGGCTGAAGCTGGAGTAATGGTTGATGTTGGGACACTACCCATCGGTCTACCATGCATCATGCCACGACCCCGACCCATCATTCTTAAATAGGATTCATCTATTCCGTTCGCTGCTGCCCAAGCTTTAATTTCTGCTTGCATAGCATCAAACTTTGCTTTTCGCTCGTCAGATGACAAGTCCTTCATTGAATCTGGACTATACTTTGTTCGAAGCTCAGAAAGCTTATTTAAGATAGCTGTTTCCTGGTCAGAAGTAATTTTTCCTTCACTCACGAGACTGTCTAAGCGCTTTTTTTCCATAGCCTTAATATCGGCCTCTGTCGGCTTGTTCTTCTCGTGATATTCATCGATTGCAGCCTTAACCTTAGTTTCATCTAGGTTAAATTTTTGTGCTATAAATTTAACAAGACCTGAAACAAAAGTATCTTTAGTAGTTGTGGTACTATCTGCTGCGTAAACTGGAAGGCTACCAGCAAGAAGAGTTCCAAACATTACTGTTGCTGCTGCAACTGACATTATTTTTCTATTGATATTTATCACCCCCTTTCAGAAAAGCTATCTTAGACAATTAATCTGAAAGAACGCTTAGATCTAATGCTTTAAAGTTTTTCGCTGTCGCGATATACTATATTTATGAGGAGCATAGATAAAATACATATCTTATTTGCATTTCTAATCGTTACTTCCCTCTTCTTTATTACAACTAGCTTTTTAAATCCTATTAAGCGTCATAATTATGTAATAAATCCCCCAGCGGCCATCTCCTACCCTAAATCAGGTGATATTTTACACCAAGGAAAGACATATATCATTAAATGGAAAGGTGGAACAGGAAGTACTGATATTTTCTTAATTAACCATGCTTATGAATCAGAAGGCGTATCTATTAGCATTGCAGACAGAATATATAACATCGCCAATTCTGGATCATATTCATATAAGGTTCCAACAAATATTCCAACTGGAGAATACAAGTTCACTATTGGTTCATTAAACTCCGAATATTTTGATATTGAAAAGTAGTCCTCTTGACATTTATTTTAAATAAGTTCTAACATTAATATAGATCTTATTTATTATGATTACTCCTCAATTTGAAACCATAGTCAATCTCCTCTTTTGTATTATTATCTTGCTTCTCGGATGGATGGAATACGAAAAAACTAGAAAACCACTCGGTCTATATGTTGGAGTTGCTTTCGGACTTTTTGGATTATCACATTTAGCAAATCTTATGGGTGTGGCTTTTCAGTATGCTGGAATCTTAACAATTCTTAGAAGTATTGCTTATATATTAATTATCCTTGGCCTCTTCTTTACTTTTAGAAAGAAAAAATAAACTATAGTTCTTCTTCTGAAATAAGGGGGTAAATATCAAAAGCAACTTCTTCATATGGGTGAACTGATTTCATCGCTGCAATTACGTCTTTTGCTTTTTCCTTAGGACAGATCATTTCAATTCGATCTTCTGCAACCTCTTCAAATTTTCCTACTTCACCAATTGTAGGATTTGCTCCTTCCCCAGGTAAAAATCGACCAGTTACTTTTCCCGCAACACTACAATGAGTATAGTTTCCTATTACACCAGCGCCAACATCCCCCATAGTTTTTAAAACTTTTACAGTATCTTTTTCTGGAACAAAAACGACTATTTTTACGTTCATTAGCAAGAACCTTTAGGAATATTAATTATAACTGTGGTAAAACCAAGAGCTTTAAGAAGCGCCGTTAATTGAGTCCTTCCGTTTTCAGATGCTTCATCTAAAATATTTTCATCGCAAGCTGCTTGTCTAAGTGATTGCTCTGCCACAGCTCTTGCTTTAGATTCTAAATCTTTATCTCCTTTTGTTAGTATTCCAGTCGTTCGATCATATACACGTGTTTTTTCTTCATCAATTCGTGACACTAAGATTTCAGGTGATGGAAGATCTATAGTCACGCTTTCCCCTCTTATTGATACGGAGTTGTTTTTTAGCTTGGAGAAATCAAATCCAGCAATGACCTGTCCATGCGCAATTAAGAGTAACTTATCGCCAAACAAAAGATTAGTAAATACTCCACCACTTTTTCCAGCATCAATTATTTTCTCTATGGTAAACGAGGTTGTTTCATAACGATTTAATGCTTGAAGCTCTTTTACAACCGCTGTTGAAGAAAGATTTACATAAGTATTTGGTTGTCTGAAAAGCTGCATAACTGAGAAGATAACCAAAATGATTCCCGCAAGCGCAATTCCCCACAAAATGTACTTGATGTAGATAAAGTATTTTGTTGCCATAAAATAATTATAACAAAACCCTATTGCAATTATTTATAAAACTCGATAAAGTTAATATATGGCTGCCCGCAAAACAATCTCCAACTCGTTTATTTATATAATCTCCATAATCTGTCTTGTAGCAATTGGAGGACTACTTGCTCTTATATTTAGCTTAAAAAATAATCTTGCAGAACTAAAAGCTCAATCCCAAGCACAACAAACAAATATGGTTAACGTTACATATAAATGTGATGGAGAAAAGGAAATTTCAGCAGTATTCATGAATGGTGCATCAAATATGGTACAACTTAACCTTCCAAACAATAAAACATATAATCTTATGCAAACTCTTTCAGCTGATGGTGGACGCTATGCTAACTGGGATAACAGTTTTGTATTTTGGAGCAAAGGAAATACAGCTTTTGTTGAACAAGATGGAAATCAAACTTACGAAAACTGCACTCAAACATCCTCAAACTAGTTTATTTTTTAAGAAGTTCAGCTAAATCCTTCAGTATCTCTTCTGAATGAGTTGTTGGATCAACTTTTTCATAACTTTTTACAATATCGCCTTCTGGATTAACTATATATGTATTCCGAATTGTCCCATCAAATTCGCGTCCCATCATCTTTTTCCTCCCCCAAGCACCATATGCATCAATTACTTTATGTTCTGGATCCGCAAGCAAAGTGAAGTTAAGATCATATTTTTTCTCAAACTTTTTGTGAGACTTTACTGTATCTTTTGAAATTCCAACTACTTCTACTCCAAGCTTTTTAAACTCACTGCTTGCATCCCTAAAGTTACATGCTTCCTTTGTACAGCCTGGTGTGTCATCCTTTGGATAGAAATATATTACAAGCCAAGATCCCTTGTAGTCTTTGAGTGAGTGTTCTTTTCCGTCTTGATCCGAGAGTGTAAAATCCGCTGCTTTCATATGATTATTATAGCACCCATCACTTGACAATAGTTTATGGTTTATTGATACTTAATATATACCCGAAAAGAATATGAGAAAAAGCGTAATTGGTTTTTTTATAGTTGTAATACTTGCAGGATTTGCTGGATGGTTTGTCTTTAATAATCAAGAAAAATTTGTAGAACCTGCTCCGCTCATCTCTCAAGAAAACCCCGATACAATTTTCACTTCAGCTGACAAGGCTCTTCCGTCAGCCAACTGGAGCAAGCCTCAGGGTGCATCAGAACAAACAATGTATGGAGACTTAAAAGGAATGGAAATCTCCGGACAAATTTCATCTGAACAAGCAAGCATAAATCCTTTTGAAAACAAAGATGAACTCACAAAAATGGGATACAAAGAAGATCTGAATTTATCAGCTAGTGGACCAGGATCAAATGTATGGGGATACAAAAAAACAACAAACGGCAAAAGCCAGGTCGTAATTTACTCTTATCAAACTGCCCCATCCTCAAGTAATCCAAATGAACCGATTCAATTTGACTGTCCATGTAATGTAACTCTTAAAGTATTTATCTCCGACCCTTTCAATGAAAAACAATAAAGTCCACTTCTCTCATGTTCGTGAAGTGGAACTTAGGCTTATCCTAGGACTTCTTCTAATAGCACTTTTGAATGTAATAATTTACCGAAGTCTTGCGATTGGTCAACCTCATTTTTTAATCATATTTAACAACGTTGGAATTCTAATTTATGGGATATGTCTAACCCTTATGCTTCTGTTTACCTTAATCCAACATAGAAAGTTCTTAAGCTACACATTTCATTTAATTTTAGGAGTTATGGTTATTAACATTGTCTTTAATCTCATCAATCTTATCGTAAATCATAGAATTGCTGACAATGGTACGGTGATCGTTGCGGATGCCTCACTTATCTGGCTCTCAAGTCTGGGTGTATTTTCATTTTGGTATTGGATCGTTGATCGTGGTGGGCCAATTGAAAGATCACTTGAAACACACAACATAAGGCGAGACCTTCTATTTCCTCAATACCAAACTACAGTTCCTGGATGGGAAAATTGGAAGCCTAATTTCTGGGATTATTTTGTTTTCTCCTTCTTTACAAGCACTGGGTTTTCACCTGCCGATACACTTCCACTCTCACAAAGAGTTAAACTTTTAATGATGATTGAGGCAACGGTTTCACTTGTCATAATAGGAATGGTAATAAGCCGGGCTCTAAGCTTGATTCAATAATATGAAAAAGAAAAATAGTACAAAAAATAGATTACTGTTTGTTTTAATTATCGTAGCCATGGCTTTTTCTGTAGTATTTTTCTTAGATATGCATTATTCAAAACAATTAACTAACACCTCCACCGTTACCCCTATGCCTACTCTTGCAAACCCAGCATCTGTAAATTGTGTCAAAAAAGGTGGAACACTCGTAATTCGTACAAATGGTTCTGGCGGACAATATGGACTATGTCAGTTTGATGACAATATGGCATGTGAAGAATGGGCAATGATGCGAGGCGATTGCCCTGTTGGAGGAATTAATACAATCGGATATGACAATATTGAACAAATGTACTGTGCTTGGTCCGGAGGAAAAACAACAGCAACCGCGGATGCAACATGTACACTACCTGGTGGAAAAATTTGCTCTGATTCAGCTTACTACAACGGGACCTGCCCTACCTACGGAAACTAAGTAATTATTAAATTATCCGGATTATCAATCTGCTTATTCTTATTTAGTCTTGCAAATAAAACTATTCCTAAAATAACAAACACCCATGAAAATTGTGCCAACAATGGATCTACAAATGAAATTGGAATTGCCAAAGCAAAAACAACTGGTGAAATTGCATATTTAATATTGTAGTACTTAATAGTTCGTTCGCTCACCTTTTTATCTATTAATTTGTGGCCATTTGAAGCATAAATCCAAATAACGTAATTAAGTAAGCCAACAAGCGCAAGAGATGCTGAATAGAATGCAACTACAAATGGAATTTCGCTGTGATCCCCATAAAGATCAACTGGGAAGGGAAGAAATGCAACGGAAATAAGAAGCAGAATATTTAGCCAAACAATCATCCTATTATAGTGCTTGATATATGCAAAGATTGCATGATGTTCAAGCCAATAATGACCGATAACAAAAAAGGTAATAATATTTGCCAAGTACTGTGGCCATAAGTTAACTATTGCTGTAGGAAGCTCTTGACCAAGAGCGACAGAATTTAAAACAGGTACATCGATTTTCAAAACAAGAAGAGTTGCAGCAAATGCAAAGATTGCATCTGAAAAATTCATTACACGTCCAGAGTCTATTAAATCAAAATTACCTGCCTGCTTCTTTTCAGAGGGAGTTTCCATTAATTTCCGAAGATTCTAGAATTTGAAATTATAATTGCTCCTACTACAGTGCCCTTTAGATCCTTGAAGGGGATAACAGTCTGCTCTATGCCATTTGGATAGTCAACGCTTTTCTCGTTAAATGTCTGTGGGAGTCCTGTTTCAAAAGCATGTTTTATTTCACCTTTTGAATCATATGTGTAAACGGTACCAACATTTGCTGCGATAGAATCGGCCAAGATCTTTTTAGTCGTGTCTACTACAACAATGTCTCTTCCCGTTTGACGACTTAAGCCTTGAATATACTCCTCAAGTGGAGCTGGTTGTTTGAGTATTGGGTTATTTGCAGGAACTGAAACGATTGTTGTTGCTATCATTTGTCCATCTTCGATAGAATTGAGAACTTTATATTGTCTCGTCATATTTTGAGACTGAACAACATATGAATTCCATTTAGCTTTTGAGGAAATGAGTTTAATACCTACTAGTAAAACTAATACAAATAGGATGAAAAGACCAAGGTGAAAGTGATGATGACTGTGATCGCGGTGGGCAGATTTACTTTCGGGCATAATATTATTAAGAAACTTTTAGGAAAGTTTGTCAATACCCTCCTACTTACCTTTCTTCCAGGGCACACTTTTAAGAAACGTTGAATAAACATCCTCATCTATATCAATTTTTAGTGATTTAAGCTCCTCCAAGGTTGGGTTTCTGTCTTGAAATTCTACAAATGGTATATCTGTAATAACGGCAAGTGGTGTTTGCTCTATTCCTTCCCCCATAACAAGACCTGCTGCTCCTGCAAGACCATCTGAAATTGCTACCTGTGTCATTTTTAAGTTACGGCCAAATAAATCAGGTGTACCAATAAGGCTGTTTAATGCATTGAATCCGCTATGAGCTATGGGCAAAACTGTTACTCCCCAACGAAGTGGTGTTGTTTTACTATCAGTAATTATTACGCCGACTTTTTTTAAGTTGAACCTTTTTGTTAAGTATTCTCTTATCCTATTTGCAGTCTCTTGAGGACTTTTTGGCCATAAAACAAAGTATCCATTAGTATTTGATTCATCAATACCAGCTGTTGCGGCAAGAATATTATTCTTTACGGTAATATATACTCCATATTTATTTTCTTCTTTTGGAAGATAAAGATCTGCCTCTTCACGAACAAGCACGTCTTTTGTCTTCTCATCAACTGAGACCATATTTCCTTCACAAATGGCAACAATTTTACTTGTTACTGCAAGAACTGAATTCTCCTCCATTTTTGTAACGTATTTATCCAATAAATCAAATAAATCAATTGAATCTTTTGTAATTTTTTCTGTCTTTATGGCAACTATATTCATTTTTCTACTGTGTATTTTAACAAAATTGTTCCGGTGTCATTTAGTTGTTTAATTTCTTCGGTGTTAAGTTTAATATTTAAATCGTCTTCTGCAAAAAGACTTTTACCTTCACCAAATATTATTGGCTCAATAGTTAAATAAATTTCATCTATTAATTTGTCTTTTGCAAAAGAGGAAAATATTTCTGCTCCTCCTACGAGTAAGATCTCATCAAATTTTTTCAATCTATTTTTAATAAGCTCTTTTGGTGATTCTGATGAGAACTCCAAAACTTCAGGAATTTCATTTTCTGAATATTTTTGAGGGTTACTTGTTAAAACAATTCTTAACTTATCCTTTTCTTTTAAATTAAAACTATCTTTTATAGCATTGTATGTGCCAGAGCCCATTACAATAACCTCTGCATTCATTCGCATTTGAGAAAAAAAATCTTGATCCTCTTTGGATGTCCATTTATAAATATTGGAATCAAGGCCGTTTGTTAACTTACCGTCAAGCGAAGTTACTGCGATCATTACAACTTTCATAAGTTAAATACTCCTATCTAGATTTCTTAAGCCATTTTACACCGAGGTAAGCAAATGGGGTTTCAAGAACTGACATAACACATTTTAAGAACCAATATGGCAAGATTATGCTTAAAAGAAATGGCCAATTTTCTGCAAACGGCTTATCAAATGCATAAAATGCTAGGGTCATAAAAATAAAGGTATCTGCTCCTTGAGCAATAAAATTTGAAACATTATTTCTAAACCACAATGCCTTTTTACCAAATTTTTCGCGTATCTTTACAAAGATAAAAACGTCAGTAAATTCGGAAATAATAAAAGCAGTTAGTGATGCTGCTGAAATTCTTGCAGATAGCTTAAATACAGCTTCATAGTGAGGCTCCATTGCGGCGAAGCGCATAGATGGCGGAAGACTTGTTGCAATCATTGAAAATGTAAAAATTAAGAAAACAACGATAAGTCCCGAGCGAACAACACTTCTTGCGCGATCTTTACCATAAACTTCAACAATAATGTCGTTGATCGTAAATATTAAAGGAAGAATTAAAATAGCTACTGAAGCGTTAAATTGATAGCCTAAAATTTTTATGAGGGGAAATGTCTTTGCTCCCATCATTTCAGCAACACAAATACAGAAAATATATACAGAAACTAGTAGATCAAATTTCTCAATTTTAAATAAATTCATCACAGCATTTTAACAAATAATAAGCTTTAAAGATAGATACTCGATTGATATAATATTGAAATGCTCCGTATTGCTACTGCAATCGATAACCTCCTTAACTCAATAACGATGTACAGGCTCGTCTTGTACGGTCTTTTATTAATTGCTTCCGTAGCGATCCTACTAGGTTTTTTTAAACTAATTGCCTTTTCAGCTGCTGATCAAATAGTTACCCTATTCGTAATATTAGTAGTAAGCGTTGCCACAAATTTTGTTTTCTCAAAGCTCCTGAAAGCAGCAACTAATTTTGAGTCAACATATATAACAGCGCTCATTCTTTTTCTCATATTTCTTCCTGCTTCATCTATTAAAGATCTGCAAATTGCAGCAGCAGCCTCATTTATTGCAATAGCATCAAAATATGTTTTGGCTTTCAAACGAAAACACATATTTAATCCTGTTGCGATTTCAGCGGTAATACTTGGCCTGGCAGGTTTTGGATATGCAATATGGTGGGTGGCAAATCCCTATCTACTAATTCCGGTAACCGTTGTCGGACTTCTTATTGTCAGAAAGATAAGAAAATTTAAATTATTTCTAACTTATACAGCCACTACTCTTATAACAATGCTGTTATTCGGTTTTAAGAATGGAGTATCTGCTCAAGAAATATTGTCAGTAGGAATTCTTTCTTACCCAGTTGTATTTTTTGGAACAATAATGCTCACCGAGCCCCAAACAACTCCACCAACAAAAAAACTTCAAATTATTTATGCGGTCTTAGTTGGATTTTTATTTGGTGCACAATATCATATTGGCCCTTTTACAGCAACTCCAGAACTTGCCCTTGTTGTTGGTAACATATTTACATATTTTGTTTCTTCAAAAAAACTTTTTCTTAAACTTGAATCAAAAAACCAAATCGCAAAAGACACTTTTGAATTTGTTTTTAGCGGAAAGGGAAATTTTAAATTCACTGCTGGGCAATATCTTGAATGGACATTATCCAGTGTTCCTTTTGATAGTCGTGGAGAAAGAAGATACTTTACTATTGCATCCTCACCACAAGATACTAACATAAAACTTGGAATAAAAATGTATCCAAACCCTAGTGCTTTTAAAAGAAGACTTATTGAGATGAAAAAAGGAGACGTAATAATCGCTTCTCAACTTTCTGGAGACTTTACTCTTTCAAATGAAAAACAGGATAGATATGTTTTTATTGCAGGAGGAATTGGAATAACTCCATTTGTGAGTATCATTGAAGATCTCTTGAATCGAAAAATAAAAAAAGATATTACCATCTTCTATTCAAATAAAACTACCGATGAAATTGCTTACAAAGACATTCTAAAAAGAGCTGAAAAAGAAATTAATCTAAAAGTTGTTTATCTAATTGGAGAAGAAGCAAAACCAAGTAACTGGGACGGTGAGGTAGGAAGAATAACAGAAACGATTATTCAAAAACATGTCAAGAATATAAAT
>CAZXFJ010000037.1:0-10219 GCA_964640435.1 uncultured Gammaproteobacteria bacterium
CAACAGAACAAGCAATAAAAAGAGATCAGCAAATAAATGAAGTTAGAATGCTTACGCCTAAAAATTTAAGAAGTGAAGGTAGTCGTCAGAGAGTTATGACTTCTTATGAAACATTTATCGGAAAACCAAAGCCTGAAGTTAAACATCAAGAGAAAACTGAAGTAAAACCTGTTGCAAAACCTGAAATTAGAACAGTTGTAAAGCAAAAAGTAAATGAAGCTTTGAAAAAAATGGCTATTCAAGTTGAAACCAAAAGACAAACTAAAGCGGCAACTAAAGCTGAAGTAAAAACTCTTCCATTTTCAACTGAAAAGTATCAACAAGTTGTTGAAGAAAAAGTACAAGCAAAACTGGCTTTAAAATCAGGCACCAAAACAGAGGCTAAAACAAAAACGGAAACATCACTTGAAACAAAAATCCACACTCAACATGAAGTAAAGCCAGAAGTGAAAATAACGCCCGCGGTGAAAACTGAAAAAGAGGTTGAAGAAAGTGTCGCAACAGTTGTTAAAACTCAGGTACCGGAGGATGAAACAGAAAAAGAAGTTAAAAAGAAGAAAAGACCTGAAGAAGAGAATCCAGATAAGCACGCTTTTTTTGAAACATATGAGAAAGCAAAGCTTGCGAGAAAACTTGAGGGAAAATTAGCTTTTATAAAAGCCTCTATTGAAGCAAAGCTTCGAAATGCAAAAAAGGTAACTGGGGAAGACGTATTTAGATTTATTGATTTAAGAAAGTACCATGACACTCAAAGTAGATCAATAGATGGAATTGAGCCAGATGGTACTGTTGAAAAATCTCTAGAAAGAGTAGCCAGAGCTGGGGAAATAGTAAATGTTAAGGATATGGAACGACTTATGGATGATATTAATGACGATGAAACGCCTACAAATCTTACTGAACATCCAACGGACGATGTACTAGACGTTAATCACGCCAGAAAAGTTCACGGGAAAGACGAATTTTATGCCTGGAAGGATGGAAAATTGGCAAAAGTGAGACTTGAGAATAAGACCTACTCAGAAGCGGCTTAATATGAGCGGGGAACCGGACTCGGACCGGCGACCTTCTCCTTGGAAGGGAGACATTCTACCACTGAACTACCCCCGCATAAGTACATATTATACTAAAAACATTATTCAGTCTCAATTGTCGAGTACATTCGCTCTTACATTTTTCTTACATAAATATTAAAATGCTGTGAGATAAGCAATTTATATTTAAACTTAATGAAAGGAGGGGAAAAATAAATGGGTACAAAATCTAAAGTAGCCGGAGCAGTTATTGCAACAGCAGTCGGTGTCGCAGCAGGTGTCGCAGCAGCAAAGCTTTCTGATGAAAAAAACAGACAAAAGCTTACTAAAGCTGTTTCTGATTTATCAAAAAAAGCTGATAAATTAGGAAAAGACATAGATAAGAACAAGAAGCCTGTGCTTAAAGCAGCTAAAAAAGTGGCTGACGATGTAAAACGCGATTCCAAACCAGCTGTTAGACAAATTAGAAAAGTTGCGGCTGATAATTTAAAGTAGTATGGATTTGCAAAGCATTTTTTACATAGTAAGCATAATTGCGATGATCTTGTTCATTGTTCTTTTGCTTGTAGTCATATATTTTGTTTTCTTTGTTAAATCTGTAATTACAAGGACTGAGAAAAAAGTCATAGGAAAGATAATGGAGTATACAAAGCCTGTAGACGTACTGTCTGGAATGGCAACTAGTGTTGCAGGTAATATTTTAATTCAACTTAAAAACAAAATAGGGCTAAAATAATTATCTTTCCTTAGAGGTTCTGGGTTTTTCTGTAAAGCTTGTTGAGGCGAGAAGCGTTGTTGCTGTTTCAGAGGCAATATTAATACCCTCACTTATTGGTGTTATACCAGAAAAAAGCTTAAAAATAACCTCTCTCTCAAGTTGAGGCACAGAATCATTTTCAAATACGTGGGCAACCATAGCAAAGAACAAGTGTTTGTGTTCTGCAATATATCTCTCGGATAAACCTCCAACTCTTGCATGTGTTTTTGCCTCAACATACTCACTTCTAGCATTAAACACGTGATGTCTTTCTATATTGCCATTTACAGATCCCCAAATCCCTTCAAGCTTCTTATCTATTTCACGAGGAGATAATGATTGGACGCTTCTTATTTGCTCGAATATCTTCGGAGTTTTCCTACCTTGTATCATATTGAGTCGGGGTGAGAGGAATTGGACCTCCTGCTTCCCGCTCCCAAAGCGGGCGTTCTACCGATGAACTACACCCCGAACCTGTATATTTTAATTGTTTAAGGCCACAAACTCAAGTCTTTTGAGACTTGACAAATGCAACGCTGTTGCGTTAAACTAATGCAATTAAGTTGCATTAGTGATTTTTGATCGACATTTTACACAATAATTAAGGAGTATCTAATTGGTGCTCCTTACAAATATTTATGAAACAGTTATTAACAATTGAAATACTAAAGGATAAAGGTTTTAGAATTACGCGGGTAAGGAGGAATATGGTTCTTATTTTAAAGAAAACACAAAAACCTATTACAGTACAAGAAATTTCATCAGGGCTTCTTAAAAAAAATATTTCTGCAAATAAAACCACTATATATAGAGAGCTTGAGTTTCTTTTGACACAAAATATTATAGATGAAATTGAATTTGGAGATGGTAAAAAGAGATATGAACTCCGAAGTGAAAAGCACCATCACCATATAGTTTGCATTCAATGTGGTAAAGTAGAAGATATAGACTTTGATGTCGACTTAAAAACTCACGAAAAAGAAATTTCTAAAAAAACAGGTTTTGAAATTAAAGAACACAATATAGAGTTTTTTGGACTTTGCCAATCATGCCAATCTTAATAACAATTCTTATTTTTAACTTTCTGGGTAGCATAGTTTCACTATGTGGAGGAGTGCTACTTCTTGTAAAAGAAAAGGCTGCATTAAAAATTTCACATCTTTTTGCTGCTTTTGCTGCAGGATCATTACTTGCTGCTGCTTTTTTTGATTTACTCCCCGAAGCACATGATACTTCTGAAGGAAAAGTAGATATCTTCTTTTGGACGCTTGCGGGATTTCTATTCTTCTTCCTTCTCGAGCGTTTTATTCATTTTTTTCATAGCCATGGTCATTCTCATGTTGAAAAAGATACAAAACCAACAGTCCCCCTTATAGTACTTGGAGACTCAATACACAATTTTATAGACGGTATAGCAATAGCGACAACGTTTATGGCAAGTGTTCCTCTTGGAATAATAACAACTTTTGCAGTCGCAGCGCACGAAATACCACAAGAGGTAGGGGACTTTGGGTTGTTACTTCATAAAGGTGTTAATCGCAAAAAGGTACTATGGATTAATGTTTTAAGTGCTCTTGTTTCTATGCTTGGAGTATTAATTGCTTACTTTCTTAATTCATTTATTAGTGGAGTTGTACCTATTTTTCTCTCAATTACTGCTGGTTTCTTTATTTATATTGCTGCAGCAGATCTTATCCCAGAAATTCATGAAGAAAACAGAAAGGGATTTGCCTTTTATGAAACACTTCTTTTACTCCTTGGTGTATTTACTATTTGGTTCGCGCTTTATCTTTTATCACTTTTCGGGCTAAGTGTATAATTACACTATGAACAAGTGGCTTCTGATTTTCTTTCTCTTTCTTATTTTCCCCTCAAAAGCTTTTGCACAAACACAACCCGTAGAAAAATATTACAAAGCTGAGGTAATAAAAATACTCAACGAAGGAAAAGTTGAAAATGCGGATCATATAAACCTCTATCAAGACCTTCAAATTAAAATTCTTGATGGAGAAAAGAAAAATAAGTTAATTAGCCTGCGTTATGGCGATCCACAAACCCTAAAAGAAGATCAAAAATTAAAAAATGGAGACAAAATTGTTCTTCTTGAAAGCACTTCGTCTGGTAACAAACCATCATATATAGTTTATGATAAATACCGACTTAATAATATTTTCTGGATTCTTGCTTTCTTTATTATCCTTGTAATTTTAGTAGCAGGGCTTAAAGGCGTAGGGTCACTAATTGGACTTGGAATAAGTCTTGGAGTTATTTTATTCTTTATCGTTCCTCAGATCTTAAGTGGACATGACCCATTGCTTATTAGCATTATTGGTTCAATTATAATTTTATTCTTCTCAACGTATATTGCCCATGGTGTTTCAAAACAAACAAGCGTTGCTCTGGCTGCAACTTTTATAGGACTTTTTATTACTGCTGCACTTGCAGTATCTATGACAACCTTTTCAAAACTCACTGGAATTGGAAATGAAGATTTTGCTTCGCTTCAAATGGGAGCCACAAGCATAATAAATTTAAAGGGACTATTTCTTGCAGGCATTATAATTGGAACTCTTGGAGCATTAAATGATGTAACCATAAGCCAATCCGCAACCATTTTCGAGCTTGCCAGAAGCGAACCAAAAATAAAACTAGAAAATTTAATAAAGAAAAGCTTTCTGATTGGTCGAGAACATATCCTTTCTCTTGTTAACACACTCGTACTTGCCTATGCCGGATCTGCACTTTTTATTTTCATTTTTATAGTTCTAAATCCAGCCAAAGTACCATACTGGGTTATTCTTAACACTGAAACAATAAGTGGTGAAATTGCAGCAACAATTGTTGGATCAAGTGGTCTTATTCTTGCGGTTCCAATAGTAACACTTCTCGCCTCATGTATTGCTCTAAATACGACTAAAAAGGTGTAAAGCTGTGGACCGAAAGAGATTCGAACTCTCAACCCCCTCCATGCCATGGAGGTACGCTACCATTGCGCCATCGGCCCAAAATAATTTGTTTAATTCTAGCAAAAGGCATGGCGAAAATCTATGAAGAGGATAACAAAATTAACCCTTGATGTAGGGTTAATTTTGAAAATTTAATTGTCAAAAACTTCTCAATCCTAAGGTATTACGAAGTTTCCGGTAGCCCAAAACTAGATTCATTTTAGCAGAATAAAATTCAAAAGAAATATATCAAAAGGGGATTTTTATAGTCTTTTCTTAATTGCTTTCTTACTTCTTGATACCCACCATTCATCATCCTTGTTTGAGAACCACCATTCGTCTGAATTTGTCTTGATAATGTTTTGTGCAATTTCTTTTGCATCTTTTGTTTTAAGTCTCTTAATAGCAATTAGCATCCATTGTTTTGCCCTTGAATTTCCGATATCCATCTCTTCTTTAAGAGAAAGAATCCAGTCGAGATTATCCGCATCCTTTGCAATTTTTGCCTCAATAGATTTTCTTTCTGAGTATTCAATCAAAGTTTCCTTAACATCTTTACCAAATGGCAAAGAGTTAACTAGATCCTCAAGCGCTTTATATTCATCTGCTTCAACATACTTCTGATGAATATAGTTAAGATCGGATGTTCTTACTTCTACAAGATCGTGTAGCATGCACATTTTCATAACTTTTGCCGTATCGGCTTTTCCATCAAGAAGAGCAAGAGTATAACCAATATATATTGTACGATTTGTGTGTTCTGCAATTGATTGTTCACCAGATCCCAAGAAGTGAAAACCTGAACGAGGAGTTTTTGACATCATGCCAACTTCAAAAAGAAAATTAACTACGTTTTTTCGGTTTTTTGTCATTGTATTATTATAACAAAAAATGAAAATAATACGAATATTATTTGCAATAAAGTGATAGAATAGATATATGCAAACACCTCTTGCTGAAAGACTTCGCCCTCAAAAAATTGAAGAATATGTTGGACAAGAACATTTGCTTGGCGCAGGACGCCCAATTAAGAGAATGCTTGAGAACCGAGTAGTTACTTCAATGATTCTATGGGGACCGCCAGGTGTCGGTAAAACAACTCTTGCAAGTCTAATTGCGAATTATATAGATGCTGCATTCGTTTCCTTTTCTGCAGTAACAAGTGGAGTAGCAGATGTTAGAAAAGTTATTGATGAAGCAAGAAAGTTAAGACGCAGTATTGAGCAAAAACAGACTGTGCTGTTTGTTGATGAAATTCACAGATTTAATAAATCGCAGCAAGATGCATTTTTACCAAGTGTTGAAGACGGAACAATTATTCTAATTGGCGCAACAACAGAAAATCCAGGATTTCGTGTTAATGCTCCTCTAATTTCACGTTCTCAAGTCTATGTTTTAAATTCATTAATAGATGATGATCTTGAAAAGATTATTAAAAGAGCTCAAAAAGAATTTAAGAAAACAAAATGGAGTCGAGACGCAATTCGTCACATAATAAAACAGGCAAACGGTGATGCGAGAACTGCACTAAATGCAGTAGAACTTGCAGCTTCAATTAGTAATAACATAACGCTTGATGTAGCAGAGCAGGCTGTTCAACAAAAAGCTATTTTTTATGACAAAAAAGGCGACTGGCACTACGATACAATTTCAGCATTTATTAAATCAATGAGAGGAAGTAAACCAGACGCCACTCTTCATTATCTAGCTAGAATGCTTAAGGCCGGTGAGGATCCTATGTTTATTGCCCGTAGAATGGTCATTTTTGCAGCTGAAGATATTGGAAACGCTCAACCAACTGCTCTTGTCCTTGCAACGTCAACTATGCAGGCAGTTCATATGATTGGAATGCCAGAAGCACAACTTATTCTTGCTCAAACTGCAACTTACCTTGCGACCGCTAAAAAATCAATTTCATCTACGATGGGAATTTCAGAAGCATTATCTGACATTGATGAAGAAAACCTTGATCCAATTCCACTTCACTTAAGAAACGCAGCAAATAAAGTAATGAAAAAACTCAATTATGGAAAAGGTCACACTCGCTATCCTTGGCTTGTGGAGCGTGAAACCGGTGAAAAAGTTGAACAAGAATATATGCCTAAAAATCTAAGAGGTAAAAAATACTACAAGGAAGACTGGAAATAGCATATACTATTTCTGTGAGCAAGAAGTATAGGAAAATATTTTTTATCTTAGGGTTGATAGTGATTGTAATAATAACTACATACGCTATCGCTTCATTTGCTATTGCATTATATATAACAGGTCCTACAGCAAAACACATCGATGTCTCACCTGTTTTTGTAAATAAAAATTATCAAAGTGTTTCTTTTAAAACCTCTGACAATCTTACTCTAAGGGGATGGCTTTTTGACCCTAGTTCTGAAAAATTTGTTATTTTTGTTCCTGGATTTTTAGATAACCGAACGAATGGAGGGTATTACGGTATCGATCTTACTCGAGACCTCATTGCACAAAACTTTGGAGTTTTACTTTATGATCCTAGAACTAGAGGTGAATCAGAAGGTAAAACAAGACTTAAAGATGAAAGCCTCGATGTTGTTGCTGCAGTAAATTATCTTAAAACTAAGAATGTTAAACCAGAGAATATATATATTATCTCTTTCTCAACCGGATCACGGGCAACACTTCTTGCTTTGCCTGAAATCCAAGGAATTGGAGGAATTATTGTAGATAGCACCCCGACAAACTTTAAGTCCGTTTTGAATTATGTCGTAACAGTAGAACAAAAAATTCCGGGAATAATAATTCCTGGAATATATTTTTGGCTAGAGAATAAAGGTATAAATCTCGGAAGTGAAGAAATTCTTCAAAACGTTAAAGAATCAAAAGTACCACTTCTCGTTTTACATGCTAAAAATGATCAGAGTGTTCCAATTGAAAATAGTGAAGAAATTATAAATGCCAACAAAAATGCAGAACTAGTTATATTTCCCAGTGGCTCACATATTGAGACCTACAAATTTAATCCAGACAAATACCGAGAGGTTCTTTTTAATTTTTTCCAATAAATAGTATAATTTGATATTAGGCTCATTGTTTGATATTATTCTTCACCATGTCTACGGAAAAAGGCCTACGACTGCCTTTTGAGCAAGTTTTTGCAATGAGGGATTCGGATCCTGAATTATTCGCACGCATGAATACTCTCGCAAAGGACGCACCGACTCTATTCCCGGTTGAAAAACCAACCTTTTATAGACACCCCCAATTTGTATTTAATTTCATAACTAATAAAATTTCTACGGACAACGGTGAAAGAAGACTCACACGCATGCCTGGAGGTGTTTTAAAAAATTTAGTTGAAAATGTTAATTCGGTCCAAGCTTACGATGATTTAATTATTTCTCTTTGGGGCAATAACTATCTAAATTCTCCCGAGGTAGTTCGCACTTTATCTGTATATATTACCCAAATTAGAAAATCTCTGTCTGAACTTGGAGCTGATCCAAAGATAATTGAAACTCATCGTCAAGCTGGCTATATGCTTAGAGATGAATCCATAGCTATAAAAGAAGTGGAACTAAAAAGAGAAATGGTAGAAGAGGAAGTTTATCATCACCCGAACTTTGAACTAAATATAAATCAAAGAAAATTATTTGTTAATGATCAAGAGACTTATTTATCAAATGCGGAATTTAAACTATTAGAGTTATTAGCTAGAAATGAAAATAGGGTTGTTAATAGGAATCAGTTTGAAAACATAATGGGCGGAGATGATTATGTTCTAGATATAAATTCACTCACTGTTGTTATCTCCAGGATACGTAAAGCCATTAGTCCTAATTTAAAAGATAGAGTTATTAAACCTATTTATCGCTTTGGATATATGTTAGTAAATCCCGAAATAGACAATTCCACAACAAAATAGCATTTATTCTGCTAAACTTTGTTAATGACTGGTCGAACACATGATTTAGCTGCATTTACTGCCCTTTCAATTGTTTTAGTATCCACTCCAATTCCACATATAACTCTAGGGACTGCTTTAATTGCATTTGGAGCAAATATGGTTGGGGGACTTGCTCCTGACATTGATCAACCAACTGCTCACTTTTATAGAAATGCCAGAGGTGGAGCATTACTTAAAAAAATTATCACACCTCTTCTTGGAGGGCACCGTTATATCTCTCATTCTCTTATTGGTTTATTTATTTTTGGTTTCGTAGCACACGAAATTTTACAATTATCATCAACTTTTTTAATTATTAATCAAAGCATCGTGTGGTGGTCATTTATGATAGGTTTTATTTCACACCTTGTTATGGACTTGTTTACAAGTGAGGGTATTCCATTATTTTTCCCAATTCCTATAAAAATAGGTATTCCCCCTTTATCATTTCTTCGAATGAAGACTGGAGGACTCGTCGAGAAGTCTTTTGTATTTCCTATGCTTTTACTTGTAAATGCTTATATTTACTATACGCATTACCGCTTAATAGTTAACTTTTTGAAAAACCACATAAATTAAACTTGTTGCTAATCCTATAATAGGCTATAATTCCGGGATGAATATAGAAAACCGTGGTACACAAATCGATTTTAAAAAGTGGAGAGACATTAAGAAACATCCTAATAAGAATTTCTTTCATTTTCCTAATGGAGATTATTGGCCCGTAAGAAGATCTGATATATCTACCTATGATATGGTATTTTATAAAGCCTTGAATAGAATTGGAGTAGAATCTCTTCAAGAAGAAATGGAGTTAAGAAGAAAAAACGGAGATCTATTTATTTTGGACTTGATGAGCTATGGAGCTTGCAACAGAAAACTTGAAGCACCAGGTGTGGTAGTAGGCCTGTCAGATAATAGATCTAAAAAAGAAACAGAAAAGGACGAGGAAATTGGAACCACCTTTATTAAGGGTGATGTAAAAGCAGCGGCAACTTGGAGACAAATTAGAGAAATTGCCGAAGAACAACAAAGAGAATTTTCACTAATAGTTTCATGCCCATTAGCAGGTTCAGAAAATCTCCCTTTACAAATTGATTATTACACCTATTGCTTTAAACAATTGTATGGCTTACTTTCAGCTGACAATGGGATACTAGCTATTGAAGTAAACCCCGCGCTTAGTGGCACTATTAAAGAAGAGGTTCACAAACTGAATTGTATTACAGGAATTTTCTCAGCATCAGAGTCATATCACTTTGCTTTAAGAAAAACTCAACATGCACCTGAAAGAGTACTTTAGTGGATGTGCCTGGGGCGGGACTCGAACCCGCATGACAAAGTCACACGCTCTTAAGGCGTGCGTGTATACCATTCCACCACCCAGGCAACTTTGAAATTATACTAAATATATGAGGCTAATTACCAGCTCTATTCGTGAACAGGTGGCTTTATCCCAATTGTTTTAAGAGAGTAATCCAACAAATCTTTCATTTCCTGTCTTCTATTCTGTGCATTAAGTAAAACTGCAATTATTTGGTGTCCTTCGTAGTCTAGATATGTAACA
>CAZXFJ010000038.1:0-9544 GCA_964640435.1 uncultured Gammaproteobacteria bacterium
TCTTTGTGCTGCCATTTTTTTATTTCTGTTTCTAAATTCCAGTCGGACTATTTAGAAAGGTGAACTATTGAACCTTTATATTCTTCAATTTTTTTGAGGTTTACTTTATCAACTTTTTTAACATTTGATAAATCTTGTGGTAGTAAATCTTCAGAAGCAACAACCACAAATAGCTCTGAGGAAACATTGACTGCTTCATCAAGTTTCTCACTTAAAATCATGACAGTTGCTGTTACATTCTCTGAATCATCCGTAGAAACATTTTTATTTGATGGCAAAATTAAGATTGTTTGATTTTCTTCAAGAAGTGTATATGCGACACCGTCTCCCATCTTTTCACCCTTGATACTTACTCCCGAAACTTCATAGTCCCCTGGTCCACTAATAACAAGCTTTCCTTCAAATTGTGAATAATCGTGAGGAGTTGTTGTAGTTAAAACTACATCAGCATCAATTTTTACTGGGTTTATGATAAAAGATGTGTTCTTTGATTTAATCTTAAAACTCGTTGGAGAAACAGCCAAAATTTCCATATGTTTGAAAGTATTCTATACTAACATAGCAGCATATTCGTTTACAACCCCTTGGGCCTTGTTGACAAGAAGCTAAATATAGAATAATATATGGGACACTTATGAAAGAGCGCATTGTTGTAGTTTTTATTGCAATAGCAATCGGTCTTGTCGCAACTACATTAGTCTTTTTTCTTTATCAACAGACTAAAACACTTCCAAATACAGTTGTAACTAAAAACAATACTATTTCCCCTACTCCAGAGGATAAAAAATCAAGCATCTTAACCGTTGATAGTCCTGCAAATGAGTCAATCTCTGACAAACGCTCAATTGTTGTTAAAGGAAAAACAGATCCTGCTGCGACTGTTGTTGTATCAACAAATCAAGAAGATAGTGTTGTAAAACCAACAGCTGATGGAAAGTTTTCTGTTACAATTGCGATTGATGCTGGAGCAAACAAAGTTATAACACGTGCTATTATGCCAAATGGTGAAAGTGCAACGGATACAAGAATAATTACATACTCAACAGAAGATTTCTAATATGAATAAAAACATTTTAAAAATTGTAGGATTGACTTTAGTAGCACTAACTATTACTTCTCCTGTTTTTGCACAAACAAAAACATCCACTCCTACCCCAACTGAAAAGGCAACAATTACCCCTCGAGCAACAGCAGAAGCTGAAGTTGAAAAAATAAAAGATCTTGTTGCAAGCAAAGTTGCGACTCTAAAGCTTGTTGAGAAAAAAGGTTTAATCGGAACTGTAAGAACTGCAGGAAACACAGAAATAAGTATTACTGACTCTGCAGGAAATTCTGCAAAAGTTGATATTGATGAATTAACAAAATTCCAAGGAGCAACGGACAAAGAAGATTTTGGAATCTCTGATATTGAAAAAGGGGATGTTTTATCATTTGTGGGTCTCTACAACAAAGAAACAAAAAAACTTCTAGCAAGATTTATTGAGCGGGCAACAAATATACCTACAAATCTTGAAGGACTTGTTACTGAAAAAAATGCAAAAAACTTTACAATAACAATCGTCGGAGATGATGGAAAACCTGTTGTTCTAAATATTGAAAGCTCAACAAAAACATCAAACTTTGAAGATGGCGATCTTGTAAAATCAGGGTTTTCAAAAATAGAAGTTGGTGACAGAGTTGTTGTATCTGGATTTCCTGATACAAAAGAAAAGAACCAAATTAATGCTGAAAGAATTGTAAGACTTGTCGGTATACCTGGAACCGCTGGTATGAAAAAAGCGGCCGCATCTGTATCAACTGAAACTTCTACCCCAACTGAAGAAACTGATAAATAGTTAGATTTTTCGAAGAACTTTACTCTTACCTTTTCCTAAATCTTCAATAACATATCCCATTTTCTCAATCTTATTTCGAAGATGGTCTGCTTTCATAAACTGTCCCTTTTTACGCATGTAATCTCTTTCATCAACAAGTTTTTGGATATTGTATGGAATTTTAGTTATAAACTTAGAATTTTGTGCAATCTTAAGACCCAATATTTCATCCATCTTAAGGAGTGTCGAAGCCTTAACTCGTGGCTCAATTTTATTTGATGAAAGCATATCCCACATAATTGCGAGAGCTTTTGGCATATTTAAATCTTGGCCTACAGCATCGAGAAAATCACGCTCAAATTCGATATCTGTATTTTTGTGAATTTCAGTAAAACCTGAAGCAATTGCATATAACTTTTCAAGGGCTACTTGAGCAGCTTTCAAAGACTCCCAAGTGAAATTCATCTCAGATCTATAGTGAGTTTGGAATGTGAGGTATCGAAATGCTAATGGATTAAATCCTTCACGAGCAAGATCTGAAATTCTCAAGAAGTTTCCAAGGGACTTGCTCATCTTTTCTCCTTCAACCATCAAGAATGCATAGTGAACCCAATACTTAACAAATGGTTGTCCTGTTGCTGCTTCACTCTGCGCTATTTCATTTTCATGATGGACTGGAATATGATCTACTCCACCCGTATGAATATCAAATGAGAGACCAAGATATTTCATTGACATTGCAGAACATTCTATATGCCAACCTGGGAATCCTTCCCCAAATTTTGATGGCCAACGAAGAACATGGTTTGCAAAACGTCCTTTTGTAAAGAACCACAAGGCAAAGTCAGCTGGATTTTTCTTTTCATTATCAACAACAACATCCCCTCGTGCTCCGGTTATTTTGTCTTCAAGTTTTTGTCCAGAAAGCTTTCCATAATCGGCAAATTTTGAGACATCAAAATATATTGCTTGATCTGTTGTGTATGTGAAACCTTTTTCAATTAAAGCATCAATTAGTGCAACTTGATCTTCAATATGTTCTGTTGCAATACTAACCACATCTGGTTCACCAACGTTTACAAACTTGAGAGACTTCCAAAAATCATCTTCAAAAAACTTCGCGATCACAAGAGGAGACTTATTTAATTTTTGAGCGCCCTTCTCTAGTTTATCCTCTCCGCTGTCAGCATCAGATGTTAAATGACCAACATCTGTAATATTCATAACATGCTTTACTTCGTAATTATTTGCCTTGAGTGTTCGCACTAAAATATCATCGTTTATGTATTTACGAAGATGTCCAATGTGCGCAAAATCATAAACCGTTGGTCCACAAGTGTACATCCCAACATGAGGAGGGTTTAGTGGCTCAAATTCTTCTATTTTACGAGTTAGCGTATTGTATAACTTCATAAGCACAATTTTACCAGATAAAGCACTCTATATAAAGCTTCTTGACAGATTATAAGCCTTAGTATATTATTTCACCCTATGACTGCAGAATACGGAAAACCACAGGAACATGAAATAAAAACAGCTACACCCCTTAAGCCATGGGAACAACAAGCACGAATTGAAGAAGGACAAACAGAAAGTAAGCTAAAAGAAGCATTTGATTCATTCGGAGGTCACATGATCGGAAACAAAACTGATATTGACCTTAGCCAATCAGAAGATATTCTCACAAGTAAAGTTACCCATAACGGTAGAGATTACGACGCCGTAGTTGCATATTTGGATCCACTCGACCTTGAACAAGATGGGTATATTTGTGCTTTTGAAGGATCAGATCAAACCACTGTTACTATCACCCCAGGAAAAGCATCTGTTTCCTACCCAGTAGCAATTTCTCTGGTTCCTCAAGACATGAAATATGGCGAAAAGCTAGACTATACTGTTAGGATTCCTGGTGTAATACCTACTTTTGATTGTTCTTCAGGAATTGATAAAGATAAAGGCTATATTGAGCAATGGTCATCTGGTGGAAAAACTGGTGAACATCTTCTATTTCAATCTACGCATGCCGATATAATAAAAGATATTGAGATAATAATAAAATAACTTTTATTTGAGTAACTCCTGGATTGCCGCTTGAAGTTGATTATCGAGTCCCTTTGAAACAAGTTTCGCTGTAGCTGATGCATCAAATGGAACTGAAATATCAGGCTTAAGACCAACTTTGTTTACCCATGTTCCATTTGGTGTTAGCCATTTTGCAATTGAAACGTGAATACTTCCTCCACCCGCCAAGTCTACAGCTTGCTGAACTGTCCCTTTTCCAAATGAATTTTCCCCGATAAGTTTTGCACGATCATGGTCTCGCAATGCTCCTGCAGTAATTTCAGATGCAGATGCGGAACCCTTGTTAATAAGAACAACAACAGGCGTATCTGTCAGACTACCTCGTCTTGAAACTGATAAAGTCTCACGGTTTCCTGACCCGTCTTCCTGCATAACTACTGCTCCACTTTTAATAAATTCTGAAGAAATAAATACAGCGTCATTTAGATATCCTCCTGGATTATTTCTCAGATCAAGAATTACTCCAGCAAAATTATTTTTTTTAAGCAAGTTTTTGTTTATATTGTTAACTGCTTGTACCCATTCGTCATTTGTCTTGTCACCAAATTGTGAAAGTCGAATGTATGCAACAGGCTTTCCGCTGCTATTTTCATTACATTCGGTCTTAGTACAAACATAATTTTTAACCCATTCCTTAACACTCTTAATAACAATTGTGTCGCGGGTTATTTTAAGATTAGTTGGATTTTTTTCTTTTTCATGTAGAACAGATAAAGCTACAGTTGTTCCTTTAGGTCCTCGTATTTTTTCGACTGCTTTACCAACTTGCCAGCCTGCCGTATCTTCACCATCTACTTTTAGAATAATGTCTCCTGCTTTTATACCTGCCTTCTCAGCTGGCGAACCATCAAGGGGTGAAACGACAGTAATTTTGTTATCTGTTGTTTGAGAAAGTTCTGCACCAATTCCTGAGAATTCTCCTGCAAGTTGCTGTTTAAAAGCAGTGTTTTTTTGAGGTGGAAAGAAGGATGTATATGGATCATCAAGAGTTGCAAGCATTCCATTTATTGCTCCTTCGAGTAGCTTTCCAGAGGATACCTTTGACTTATCGAAATAGCTTTCATTAACCTTATCTAAAACTTGCCAGAAAAGACTCATATCTAGGTTCTGTCCTGCAGGAGGAGTTTTTGACGTTACGGATAAAACAGGTTTGTAGTTTTTAAGCGAAGCTGTTACTTCATTTTTTCCGAAAAAGTAACCTATTGCTGCAGCGATAAAAATGAGGATAAGAACTTGAAAAATACGAAGCTGAACAATTTTTTTCATGGATTAAATCATACAGTTTTTACACTACACGTTCAAGGTATCAAAAACTTGCTGAGAGTCAGCTGAAATTATTCAGGAGTTACAATGAAAGGAAGAAGTGCCATGTATCTCGCTCTTTTAATCTCATTTGTAACTTTTCTTTGGTGCTTTGAGCAAAGTCCAGAGCGACCACGTGAAAGAATTTTTCCACGCTCAGATGTAAAACGACCCAAAATTTCTGATTCTAAAAAGTTTGGTTCTTTTTTCTCTTTACAGTAAAAACACTCTCCGCGTACTTCTTGTACTCGTCTCTTTGGTTTAGTTGTATTTTTTTTATTTGCCATATTTTTTATTTATTTAGAAAGGTATATCATCTGGATTTACATCTTCAGATGGTTCACTCTCTTCTTTTTTCTTACTTTCTTTTTTTGGAGCAGCTACTTTTTCTGGCTCGTGTGCTTCTGCTTGAGCCGAATCTTCAAAATCCGGCATCTCTTCACCAGATCCCTGCTCGCCTCGTTTGTTATCAAGGATTATCATGTCATTGATAACAATTTCTGTTATTGATTTCTGTGCTCCCTGCTGATCTGTCCAAGATCTTGTTTGAAGCCTTCCCTCAATATATATTTTACGACCCTTTGCGAGTAACTGAGAACAAAGTTCTGCGAGCTTATTCCAGGCAACAAGCCTGTGAAAATCCGCTTCTTCTCTTTTTTCTCCGCTATCTGTTACCCAAGTTCTGTTTGTTGCAATACCAAATGTACAGACTGCAGTTCCCTGCGGTGTATATCGCAACTCCGGATCTCTCGTCAAATTTCCAATCAACTGAACTTTATTTAATGATCTTGCCATTCCTAGTTTTTAATTAACAAGTGTCTCAAAACTTCATCACGAAGTAACAAGCGACGATTCAAATCGTTAGTTACTTTATCTGATTCAAAGTTTAAAACAACGTATTCACCAGATTTTGCATGTTTAATTGGGTAAGCAAGTTTTTTCTCACCGATTACCTCAACCTTATCATTTGCTGCATCAGAAAGCCAAGATTTAACGTCAGTATATAACTTATCTTTTGCGTCTTTTTTTAAATCTGATTTAAGCAATAAAACTAATTTGTACGACTTCATTGAGTGTAATTATACAAAAAAATAGGCTCAAGATACAAGTAGCACTTGATTATTGCTCGGGAGCGGACTCAAGAGTTGCTTTTATATCAATTGTTTTCCCAGATCCTCCATTTTCAGGATCTTCCCTATAAACTTTTAGATTTACTTCCTGCCCCACTTTTTTCTTGTTAATTATTGATGCGAGAGTATTTGTTTCTGTAATTTTAGCGCCATCAATTGAAGTTATTATGTCGTCTTGCAATACGCCTGCCTTTTCAGCAGGTGAACCGGCAACAACATCGCGAACAAGAGCACCTTGAGGCAAATCATTTAAAATTGCAGCTTGTTTACCAATGAGAACGTATGAAACTCCCAAGTATGCTCTGTTAAATTGTCCTGTTTCATTAAAATCTTTAATAGATTGCTTAACTATATTTATTGGTATAGCAAATCCAATGTTTTGCCCCTGAGACGCCACTGCAGTATTTATTCCTACTACATTTCCTTTTGA
The DNA here is from genome assembly GCA_964640435.1 of uncultured Gammaproteobacteria bacterium. Lineage (GTDB taxonomy): Bacteria > Patescibacteriota > Microgenomatia > Levybacterales > GWA1-39-11 > GWA1-39-11. The sequence continues at coordinate 6,759 of CAZXFJ010000038.1, forward strand.
ATCAAGAAGTGGTCCACCAGAATTGCCTGGGTTTATTGCAGCATCTGTTTGAATAACATTATCAAGCTGCTCAACAAATCCTTCAAAAGGACTTCCTGCAGAAATTCCTCGACCCAATCCTGATACAACTCCAGTTGTAACCGTATTTGTAAATTGTCCCAGTGCAGTTCCAATTGCGATTGCAAATTGTCCAACCTGAATCTTATCGGAATCTCCAAAAGTTACTGTTTTAAATCCCCCTGTTGGCGGATTAGAAACCTTAAGAATTGCTAAATCATTAAGAGGGTCTCTATAAATGTTTTCAACATCATACTTTTTTCCTTTATCATCAAAAACTGCGTATTTTTCTGCTGTATCTGATACAACATGCTTATTTGTTACGACTAATCCTTCACTTGTTACAACGAATCCACTTCCAATATAGTCTTCATTTGGAGTATTCTCTTGTGCTTGTGTAGGCTCCCGGAAGAAAAGTCCAAAAGGCGTATCTACTGAGCTTTGATTTTGCTGACTTCTAATTATTCCAATTGTCACAACTGATGGGCCAACCTGCTTTACAACATCAATAACAGCTGACTCCTCATTTACAAGCTTAGTATTTTCGGTAACTGCTGCGGGCAGTATATTTTTAGGTGAAATGAGATTTGGCTTATAACGGAGAAGTATTCCTATAATAAAGATAATCGCAAGCGCGCCAATAATAAGTCTTCCTGTTCTGTTTTCTGTTTGATGTTTCACTTTTGAGGCCATTTTATGCAAAATATTTAATATTTTCAAGCTTAAAAATAGCTGAAATAGCCATATATATAGTATTTTGCTACACTAATTATATGGCAATTCTTTCATTCTTCAAACAAAAAGCAAAAGAGGCTCCCAAACAAATCGCACAAGCGACAGTTGAAACCGGTACTAAAGTTATACAAGATGCTTCCTCTCAAATTACTGGCCAAGAGCCATACAAGCCTACAGCAAGTGAAATGGAGGAAAAACGCCGTCAACAACAACAAATGGTTGGGGGTGTTGAAGCTGTAAAAAGCGAGTCAGAGCTAAAAAGCTTAAGACTTCGGGAGAAAATGAGAAAGGGAATGTATAAAAATTTAATTGCTGAGCTTGATCGAATGACACCCGATGATCGAAAAAGGAAGCGCGAACAGGAAATCGCAGAGCATTACCAAGAACTCGGCAGTACTCGAAGAAGCACAGTTGAGCAAATCGGAAAACCACAAACAAATAGTGAAACTAAAAGAAAACAAGAAGAGAAAGAGGCTGATGATCAAAAGGCAGCAGAGGCCAAAGCAGAACAGCAAAGGAGCCTTGATGAACCCGTTGAGGCACCTGTTGGAAAGAAAACTGGATTTCCAGGACGTCGCAAATCCCCTACTCGAATGAGACCACCTAAGAGTTCAGAAAGAAAACAGGGAATTGGAGGATAGTTTGATACTTTACCCTAACTTACCGTAGGTCTATACTTTTAATATGGAATTATTTGCTGGCATCTTACCTGCTTCTTTTAGTTTAAGTCTTTTCCAAATAGTAATAAGAACAGCAGTAATATATATATTCATCGTTGCTGCTATTAGATTCTTCGGTAAACGAGAGCTGGCTCAACTCTCAATAACAGACCTTGTTCTAATTCTTTTGATTGCAAATTCAGTTCAGACAGCAATGGTTGGAGTTGATGTAAGTCTCGCAGGCGGAATTGTGGCTGCTGCTACACTTTTTGTATTAAATTATGTTTTTGGGAGAATTTTTTATAGCTCAAAAACTCTCAGTGGGCTCGTTGAGGGTCACCCCCTAATGCTTATCTATAACGGTAAAGTAATCAAGGATAATTTAAGCAAAGCTCAAATCTCACTTGAAGAAATGGAAGCAGTAGTCCGCGAACATGGAGTTGAGAAGATTTCAAACGTAAATTTGGCAATTCTTGAGGTTGATGGAAATATTTCGGTTCTATCTAGTGACTTCCAGCACAAGACCAAACATCCCCACGCACAGAAGCCTAAAATCTGATAAAATTTATATATGAGCAAAATAGAACCTAGAACACTTAAAGGTTTCCGCGATTTTCTGCCTGCAGAAGTTCGAAAACGACAATATGTTATCAACACTTTAAAGCAAGTGTTTGAGTCGTTTGGCTTTGAAGGACTTGAGACACCTGTTCTTGAGTATGAGGAAATCTTAACTGGAAAGTACGGCGAAGAAGGGGATCGCCTTATGTATCGCTTTGAGGATAATGGTAAAAGACGGGTTGCCATGCGTTATGACCAAACAGTGCCTCTTGCTCGCGTTATGGCACAATACAAAAATGATCTCGCTCTACCCTTTAAGCGCTACCAAATATCAAATGTTTGGCGAGGTGAAAATACTCAAGCAGGACGATTTCGTGAATTTACACAATGTGACATTGATACCGTAGGAAGCAAAAGTCTTCTGTCGGATGCACAAACTATTGCTTGTGTTATCGCAGGACTTAAAGCTCTAGGCTTTGAGAAATTTAAGGTGATAATAAATGACAGAAAGGTCTTTACAGACCTAGTTGACCAGGAAATTATCACTTCAGACCAACTCCCAGGAGTTGTTCGAAGCATTGATAAGATTAAGAAAATTGGAAAAGATGGAGTTTTAGAGGAACTTGGAAAACTTGGAATTGATGAAGAAGCAAGAATTCGAATTGTTCGCCAACTTGAAGAAATGCTTCCACCTGAAAACTTCATGAAGTTATTTGAATACTTAAAAGAGCTAGGAATTCTTGAGACTCAATATCAATTTGATCCTACTCTTGCGCG
>CAZXFJ010000039.1:0-9261 GCA_964640435.1 uncultured Gammaproteobacteria bacterium
TTAATCCAAGACAGGGATTTTAATGGTTTAATAGATGAAGTAAAAATTTATAATAGAGCTCTTTCTTCGACTGAAATACAAAATGAATACCTTGGCAAAAATAATTCAACTTCTGGTCTAGTTTTATATGCCAAATTTGATGAAGGATCAGGCTCTTCAGCAACAGATAGTTCAGGTTCACAATCAGCTGGAACTATAACTGGTGCAACTTATTCAACAGACGTACCTATCAAACTTAGAACAGCAGCATAATATGTATGGCAAGAACATTAAGAAGAACAGTCAATCCAATAATAGCCAATCTTAATTTTGGTTTAGCTTTAAGTGGTGGTGAGTTTAATTCAAATTCTGCTGGAACTATAGATCAAGATTATACCTTTTATGATAACGCAGAAATAGCCTCAATAGCTACAAAGTTTCCAGGAACTATTCTAAGACTTTCAACATCTATTTCAAGACTTTGTCCAACAACTGGGTCAGTTAATTCAACTAAGGGCACAGAACTTACAACTGTTATGACTAGGGCAGCAAATAACGGATTAAGAGTTCTTGTAGATTTACACGATGGAGGTGCTAAATGGGTATCAGGAACCGAAAGAAAGATTGGGTCAGCTCAATATACACAAGCAAATTTTGTATCTGATTTAACAGCTATTGCTACATATTTAAAAGACCATACTGCTTTATGGGGAATAGGCTTATCAAATGAACCAAATAATATGCCAGTAGTTACTGATTCTTCAAATTACAATACTACATCTACATGGACACTTGCTGCCAATGCTGGTACAGCTGCAATTAAAGGAGTATCTAGCGCAATAAAAACCGTAGTTTGCACAGATAATTATTCAGGTTTTCAAAATCTCGTAAGTACATATCCTACTAATCCTTTTACAAATACTGATTATGTTGAAATACATGCTTATTTTGATTCAACTAATGAAGGCTTTTATCAGAATGCAAATGCGTATTTCTCGGGTTCAAGTAGAGATGTGAGATATGGAGGGGATACTTTAAGTGATTGTATAGCATGGGCCAGAAGTAATAGTACTAAGTTATTAATTGGTGAAGTGGGTATTCCATCTTATGACGAAGGGTATTTTACTATGTTGAATGATTTTTATAAAGTTGCAGCTACAAATAGTGATGTTGTAAAAGCAATTTTTTATTGGGCTAAACGTACTGGCTGGTATGTTTCCATTACAGGTTCAACTATAACTGATCCTAATAATCAATCGAAAATATATCTTAAATATACAGGAACACAAGCATAATGGAAGACATACCTATAAGATCAATTGACATAATGAAATGGACAAAGGATAGAAATACTAGTCAATGTTCAGATCAACAGATTACAAATATTGTAACTACTTTAAAAAACAATTTTAATATAACCCATATTGGAATTGCTTGTGCATTAAATCCTCAAAGTGAATTTGAATCAGGTCATGTTCCTACACCTTCAACTATTATTCAATATACACAGAAGTGGTGTGATGCAATTCACAATGCAGGTTTAAAAGTATTGTTTAGAGGAGATTACTTTGATTTAGAAGATTTAAGCGATGTTTTACCAATAATCGTAGGAGCAAGTAGAATATCGACTGGTACAACATCCTCTGCTTCTACAGACGGATATACCACGCTTCTTGGAAGAGTTTATCAATATATTACCTCTAACCCTACTTTTTTTGCTTCAGGGGATATTTGGGCTCCTATGCCAGAACGCAATGAATGTAATGGTACGGTTTGTATATTTACTGATGCAAAAGCTTTTCTTGCAGACAGTGGTAGTGGTGTAAACACAGATTTTAGAAATTTTTTTGTAAATGTGCATACTGTTTCAGATGCAGCATTTAGTGCTATTAGTAAAACTGGAATTATCACAGGTATGACAGCATATAACTTCTCAGAAGTATCAAGTGGATGGATGCTGCAAGGTGTTTATGATGATGCAGGTAAAGTTGTTTTTGACCACTACGGAACAACGCACACTACAACTGAAATGAACTCAGATCATAGAACTACATTTACAAATAAAGGTTATCAGACATTCCAACAAGAATGGGGAGATTACTGGAATAATAATCTCAACATGACAGATAGACTTTACTATTTAAAGGCAATGTATAACGTATTTAAAGGATTGGCAGATGATAATATTCTATATGGTTTTAATTATTGGGGCGGTTGGGATGGTTCACAAGGAACGAACCATGGAGAACACATTTTAGATACTACTGATAATCTTAACTACACGGTTAATGGAAGGGGTAAAATGCTAGCACGCTTCCTTGCAGGTGATCCTGTTAAGCGTATACCCGTGAATTGGATTTCTAGTACTTAATATGTCATATGTAACAAGGACGAATGGAAATTTATATATCGACAATAAACGCATAAAAGGTTTTGGTTTTAACTACTACCCTCTTTTCATTAATCAACCTTCAAATTTTACAAATTTACTAGACCATTCGTTAAATCTTAATATTTTTTACTTTAGAAGTTGGTTTTTTAATAGAGGTGCTCAGAGCGGTGGCACACCTTCAAACTCAACAGGTAATTTTACATATATTTCAAATGGACAATTATTAAGGCGGGAAGCGACTTACGTTCATGCTGATAGAGTTTTAAATGAAATGAATCAAAGAGGTCAAAAGGTTATTCTTTCATATGCAGACAATCCCACTTACCAAACCAAACGAATGTATGTTGGGATGGCTAATACTTTATATGGGACTGATTATTCTACAGCTTATCCTTATGAAGCATTTTTTGAACAGGAAGAACCCAAACAATTATATAAGGATGATTTAACTTATCTTTTAAACAGAACAAACACTATTGATGGCATTAAATACAAAGATCATCCAGCAATACTTTGGCATGAAATGGGTAACGAATTAAGACACGATGTATTTGACAGTGAAGGTGGAACACAAAATACACCACAATCACAAAACATAGCCACTGTTTCAGCATGGAGAGATGATATATCCGATCACATTAAAAGTATTGATACAAATCATTTAGTATCTTTTGGTGATACCTTTCATACTTCTACATGGACAAATGGAGATACTGTTTCAAATGGATCAGGATATGGTACTGATTACAGGCTTGAGGCGCAAGCTGCAACAACAGATATTTTAGATTTTCATTTATACCCAAATCAAGGCGGTACAGAAATAAAGAAATTTGGTCAGAGATTAGGATATCCAAATTCACTAACAGGGGCAGGGCTGAAAGCTCAAATTAGGGATGTTGTTAAGCAGGGAAAAGATAATGGAAAGCCAGTCGTCTGCGGTGAAACGGGTCAAGATGGAGATATTGAAGGTTCAAACTTATATTATCCACAATTTCCAAGGGTTAATTATATTAAAGAGTTCTCTAAAGATTTTTTTGATGCAGGAGGAGATTTAATATTTATATGGCATGCAGTTGCAGCATCAACAAGTGGTAGTTATGATGTTGCTCTTGCTGCAAGTGGTGGAGAAAATGTTTTTGATAATTCGAATGACACAAGGCTTATATCTTTTATTGCACAAAAGAATCGTCAACTAAATGGAAAACGTATTCGAGTAAATGATGTTAGGGGAATAACAATTTAATTAATTGCAAACCTCTGAAAGCTCCTCATAAGATGTTTCTGTGAAAGACTTACAGGATATTTTAATCTCAGCAAATGCTATTCTTGATTTAGATGCTTCAGCGCCTAGTGGAACAGAAGAAACAACTCGTACAAATTATGCAGATCAAGCTGTATGGGATGCAGCAGCATCAAATCAGTTAAATGAATTTAAAAGAGAGTATCTAACTACATCATCATCTCTTGCAACTATTCCACTTCCATCTAATTTTCGAGAGCTTATGGAAGATCCACAAATATATACTGGTGGGGGTTGGGAACCATGGGAAGCAATTGAAGTAGAAGCAAAATATGATAGATCTACTCAAGATAGATACTGTTATGTTATGGGTAATCCTGCAGAAGGTTATAATCTAATCTTTAATAATATTGTTCCTTCAAATCAGGTTTCAGTTATATATCAGAGATTTCCTTCAGGACTACTTACGTTAACTGATGTTTGTGAACTATCTGATCCTCAATATATAGTAAGAAAAATTGAGTCTTATGTTCTTTATTCAAGATCTGATGATCGTTTCCCTACGGCTGAGTCTCGTGCTCAACAAGCACTTGCAAATATGGTAGGTCGTGGATCAAAGGGTACTACAGGTGGACCAAGACAAACAGGTGCGAATTTCCGTAACCCACTTGGATAAATGAAATGGCAATCTTCAACACAAATCTACCGACTTATAAAAGCTCAAAGCCTTTAAATGAGGAATGGAAAACCTTTCGTAAGGGTTTAAATTTAATACTACGTCCAACAGAACTTGGTAATGATGAGTTAGCAGTTGCTGAAAATATACTATTAACTGGATCTGGTGTTCCTACTGGTCGATGGGGGGCATTAGCATACTTCACAGCTGGAACAACAGGTACTATTCGAGGATTTGGAACATATAAGAATAATACTCAAACTCAGAATGATTTACTTGCTCTTTCTGATGCAGGGTACTTAGTTAAGAAAAACAGTTCCTCTTCAACTGTTATTACAGGTCAATCTTGGCCCTCTGGAACAATGATTCATGCTGAACAATTAGGAGGTAAAACTCATATAGTTTCACAGGATGTAGTATTTACTTCCTATGATGGAACCAACCTATCTGTTTTCGCAACAATCTCTGCTCCTACGGGATTATATGCTACAAACTTCTCAGGTGCTACAGGGCCTAACGAGGTATCATATTCAATAGTCGCAATAGGAGCAAATGGTGGTCAATCTACTCCTTCTGCACAATATGTTCTTGCTTCACTACCAAATGATTTATCAAGAACACAAATTAACCTGTTCTGGTCCGCTCCTTCTGCGGCAACCATATCAGGTTATGAAATATATCGTGGTCCACAGGGAGATCGAACACTACTTGCCTCAGTTGGTCCTAATACAACGAGATATGTTGATTTGGGTGATCCAGCTTCAGAAACAATCCAAGAACCATTAATTAACACCACGGGAGGAGTTAGGTCACAGTTTATCAAAAAGTATAAAGATCGTTTATTAGTAGTTGATAAGTCTGATCCTAATAAGTTGATGATTTCTGGTCGTTTTCCGTTCCATACTAACTTCTCATGGTTAAATGGTGGAGGTTACATTTATATTGATCCTGATTCAGGAGATAATATTACAGGAATAGAAGTACAGCCTATTGCTGATAGGATTGTTGTTTACAAGGAACATTCATCATTCTTAGTTGAGCTTAAACTCACAACTGTAGGAAACTTTACCCTACTTGATCCTGATTACGTACCTATAAGTACAGCTGTAGGATGTTCAAGTCAAGATACAATAGCAACAGTTGAGAATGATACATTCTACTTTGGACGATCTGGACTTTATGTTACTGGTTATGAACCAAATTTTCTTAATATTATTCGTACTAATGAAATATCCGCCAAAATAAGACCATACCTAGAACTATTAAACGATACTGACTACACAACGGCCAATGCTTTTTATATAGATCACAAGTATATTCTTTCCTTCCCACAGCGTAAGGAAATGATGGTTTATGATCGGGAACGGGGTGCTTGGTTAGGTCCTTGGAAACTTCCCTTTGGGGTTTCTCACATGAAGCTTTATCTTGACTCATCGGGAACTGAGAAATGGGTAATAGGGTCGTATGAAGATAATCAAGTATATACATTTGACACTGCTACTAACTCTGATGATGGAGAAATAATTACTAAGACTTTGAGAACTAAAAAAACCTATTTTGGAGATTTTTCAACTCTTAATATAGTTACATTCTTCTATATTCTGTTTAGGAATATTATAGGTACTACTACAGTTAACATTTTAGTTGAAGATCGTGATGGTGCTACCTCTGCTGTTAAATCATTTACGATTACAGGTTCTGCAACTGCTGGTTCAACTGGTTGGGGAACTGATAGTTGGGGTACTTTTGAATATGGTTTATCCAATAACACTGAAGCGGTTGTTACATCGGAAGAATTAACTCGCTGGGGATCATTATTTAAAGAGGCAAGGAATGTACAGTTGGAAGTAGCATCAATTGAAGCGAACTCTAATTTTGAGCTATTACAGGCCAAAATCTCTGCAAGAAAACAAGGAATTGGAAGCTTAGCGTCCTCACAGAGGGTATAGTATTGCAAACCTCTTTTTACCTCGAATAGTATTCAGATATGAAATGTAAGAACTGCGGGAAAGTAAAAAAGAAAGGACATAAGTGTTAAATGGCACAAACAATATATTTTCCAGTTGGTAGCGCACAAATAAATCAGGTAGGATCAACATTTAATCCTGCAATATATAATCAGGCAGCTTCGCAAGGAACAGTAGCAGGTCCTGTTGCTCCAAGTAATCCATATAACGCAGTAGATCAGCAAAGAAGAGCAAATTCTGGTCAGCAAGTCTTAGGACAAGCAACCTCAACAACTGGTGGAGGAAATTCACATATTAATCCTGCAACAGGACAATGGGATGATAATTATTTTGCTTCACAAAACCAAGCAAATAACGATCTTATTAACCAAATATATGGAAGTGCAATGAATGATATTTCTAACCAAGAAAATACTTTAAGATCAAATCAGCAAAGTATTTTAGGCGATATTAACTCAGCTTATGGTAGCTCTACAGGAACACTTCAGTCTAACCTTAACCAATCAAACGCACAACTTGATCAGTCAGCTCAACAAGGTGGACAAAGACAGCAAGACGCTCTAACTGCTGCAAGAAGACTATATGGTGATCTAATTCAAGGCGGACAACAGAGATTCGGTGGTGCTTCTTCTGCAGGAGAGGCCTATCAAGCATTAACAGGTCGTGAACTACAAAGAAACAGTCAACAGATCACTTCACAATATAACGATTTTATGGGACAAGTATCTCTTGCTCGTTCTAATGTACAATCAAAATATGATGATGCTATCTCACAGCTTGAGCAACAGAGAAACTCTGCTTTAAATCAAGCAAATCGTGACTTCCAAGACAAACTTTCACAAATTAACTCTCTAAGAAATCAAGCAGCTTCAGATAAAGCTTCAGCTCAACTATCTGCATTACAAGAGCTTAGAAATCAAATATACAACATTAATATAGCTACTTCTCAGAATAGCCAAGCTCTTAACACATACAAGACTCAGGCTGAAACTCAATTACAGACAGCTATCTCTCAATTTACCCAAAGTAATCAAAATGCTGGTAGTGCACTAACTGCTTATGGACAAAACACAACAACCAATCCTACAACTGGCCTTGCAATAGCAAATACTGGAGGAGGAGTTCCTACGTATAACCCTGTAGGACAAGCAAACCCACAAGACACAAGAAAAGATCAATACGGATTTAATTTTGCTTAATACATCCTCTTAATTGCAAACCTCTAGAAATTCCCCTTACTATCCAAGCATGGATTTAAATTTAATTCGACAAAGTATTCTTAAGAAGGTACAGGATATAGGACAGTCATTTACTCAGCCAAATAGAGCACAGGGCATAGGAACAAATCAACCAAACTTTCAACCTTATATAAATGCTTACAACTCAGCTCCAAAACCTGTTCAGAATGTTGCTAATTTCGCAGCAAAAACTGTTTCAGATATACCTCTGCTTTCTCCCTTTGGTGGTGTTCCAGGAAGAATTGGACCAACTGTGGGGCAATATGCTCAGGGACAAATTTTTAAGCCTATCCAAAATGTTATTAATCCAAATAAATCACTTTTAGAAAAAGCTCCAAATGCGGTTCAGGCTGGTTTTTCAGCTACTCCAGGAGGGGCTCTTTATAACTCCTTAGTTGGAACAGGAACGGGAATACTTGAAGGAATTAGAACTCATCAGCCGATTGCTACTACAATTAAAAAGGATATCGCAGAAGGTGGGGGTCCAGCATCAAAGGGATTGGGAGTACCTGGATTTGTAGGAGTCGTAGGAGATATTGCTTTAACATCAAATCCTAAATCTATTATAAGCTTAGCAAAAAGTAGTAAAAATATAATTAAAGGATTAAAGGGTGTAAATCCTCAAGCCTTTGACCTTCATCCCGATGATGCCTATGAACTTGAAGTTATTGGTCAGAAATTACTTAGCAAAGCTCCTCTTAATAAACAGGAATATAACACTCTTGAACGATCATTTGCTAGATTATTTCCTAATATAAATCTTGAGAAAACAAGTAATAATAAAATTCAGCAAATTATTGCTGCAACCCTAGATAGATATAATGGAATTAAAGGAGCTGAGGCCTCTGCTTTTCCTGCTATGGGAGTAGTCCCCAATAATGTAGTAGATAACTTCCAATCGAAATCAGAAAACATATTAGGAGGTATTTCCCCCATTTCGAATCGTGGCTCCATATCCACATCAACAAACAAAGGATCATCCCTAACAAAGTTACCAAAGCAATCAGAGAGTTCATCTTTAAATAGTATAACAGAACCTGTCAACCCTTTAATTTCTCAAACAGAAACCAAGGGGCAGCAAATATTGCCAAAAATAAAAGTACCAGAATTAAACGGGGAATCTCAAGGATTAAAAATATCACCAGAGATACAAGCAGGAGGGCAAGGAGGAAATAATATAAAATCTTCAGCGCAAGCATCTAGTGGGATTATATCAAATGTTAAGAACAAAGTGAATCAATTGTATACACAATCACTCGATCGTTTCCACCCCATCTCAATGTTAGGTAAAAAAGCTGGTAAAGATGTGGAGATGAGACGTGCCTTAACTGGATATTATGGTTCTGGTTCTACAGCTCAATATCATGTTGATTATGAACTTGGTCCTATACTTCAATCCACTAATGTAGATGATTTAAGAAATGCAGCTATTGCACAAAGAGATGCAGAACTTGCAAGACGTGGTATACAAGGAAGTAATAAAAACCTTACTGTTAATATTACTCCTCAAACCCAAGAAGCTCTTAATAAACTCTACTCTTATCAAGATAATTTAGTCCAAGAATATCTAGTAAAAACAGGAATAATGTCTCCTGAAAGTTATGCTGCTATGAAAGCAAATAATCAAAACTATGTACCATTTAAAAGAGTGATGGATACAGTTGATGAATATCTAGGTGGTACCCCTCAGACAAGAGGTGCGGGATCGGTTGGAAGTCAGAATGTAATTAAAAACATAAAAGGTTCATCTAGAGATATTCAAGATCCAC
>CAZXFJ010000040.1:0-7991 GCA_964640435.1 uncultured Gammaproteobacteria bacterium
ATACCAAAGTGTATCATTATTAACAAACCAGACTACCTTATGTATTATTTATTATTCTCGTAGTTTTTGGCGGAAGACTGGAATTTTTCCGTATAAAAAAGTATTATATTTATCCTTGTGGTAGATTTAGATAAAGTAAAAATTATTCGTGGTAGAAGAAGGACTATGACTTTAAATATCCTTCCAGACGGAACGATTCAAGTAAAAGCTCCAACACTAATGCCTAAGTTTTTTATAAATGACTTCGTAAGAAAAAATAGTGAGTGGATAGATAAAAGGATACAAAAATTATCACATATAGTTCCTAAGAAAAGGCAGTTTATTGAAGGAGATAAGTTTTTATTTCTAGGTAAACATTATGAATTAGCTTTAGGAAATTACAATGCTATAGAAATTAAAGATGATAAATTACTTTTTCCACTTGGTCTTAAATTCAGAGCGAAAAAAGAGCTTGAAAATTGGTACATCAAGCAAGCAAAAGGATACATTAAGGCACAAGCTGAACATTACTCAAAAGAAATGAGAACAGAGTATAGAAGTATTGCTTTTTCCGATACGAGATCGAAATGGGGATCATGTACCCATGATAATCGCTTGCAGTTTAATTGGCGTCTTATTATGGCACCTGTGCTCGTTCTGCGCTACGTTGTAATACATGAGTTAGCCCATACTATTGAAAAGAATCATTCTCATTCTTTTTGGGCAAGGGTGAGAGCGCAAAATCCATCATTTAAAGAGCAAATTAAATGGTTAAAGAATAATGGGGATGGTTTAGTTATCTAGTAACCTGAATTATTTGGCCGAGCTCTGCACCAGGAGCAATAACAGTTACTCTTTGATCACCTGATGCCTGAATTACAGAATAGCCAGAATTATAGTCGGTACAATCTACCCATGTTCCTGTTTGAGGGTCAACTGGCATCTCTGCAATATAGGTAGGGACAATATTTGGACAGAAATTCAATTGTCCAGGTCCACTTCCAATTACCATTGCTGCAGAAGGACTTGAAGGAATTCCAATTGCAGAAATGTCTCCTTTGTGATCAACAGAATATTGGTTAATTGCATTTAGAATAGCATTAACATCACTGCTTCTTTTTGTATTATTTGACTGGGAGAATTGTTTTGCAGGATTAATAGCAACAAGAGTAATGGCAAGAAGTAGAGCGAGAATTCCAATTACAACTAAAAGTTCAATAAGAGTAAAACCTTTTCTATTTTTAAGAAGATGGTGGGCAACCATATACCATTATAGACTGAAATTGCTTCAACTTGTCAATAGTGATTTTTTACGCTGCAGTTGGGTTAGAAATATGAGTTTGTAGTCTGAACCCCTCAGAGGCCTGGGAGACTATGAAGGAGGGGTCAACACCGAAGCCTCTCAAAATATGCCTCATGGTGGATACATGCTTACTTAGAGTTCTTCTATCTGAATCACAATATGTGTCATTTCCCAAACACTTTTTGGACAAGTCCTCATATCTACAAAGTTCTTCTGTATGAGTTACAAGTTCGAATAAGATTAAATTATCCACTCGGGTTAGGTTTTCATACATCTCTCCCACGATAAGCCTACGTTCGACTGGTGCATGTACAAATTGTGGGTGAAATAGGAGGCTTCCTGGTTTTAAGTTCTCAATCGTAGTTGGAAAGGCTGAAGGCATTCCATCTTTTTGAAATTGGTTTTGGAGGTCTTTGAGTTGGCTTGCCTGGGGTGCAAATCCCATCTCTAAATATTTTTCAATTATTGGTGAGAGCATTTCGCTCATATAAAGATAATTATCCTTATAATAGCAAAAAGATCTACCTTGTGAGCAGATCTTTTCACTTGAAACTGACAACTAACGTAAATGTCCTTTAAAGCACTAGTATTCTTTAAAGTAAGTCCCATCCATGCATTGACCTGGACATCATTAGCGTAGAGGTTTTTAAAAGATTTGTCAAGTTCTTATAGTCCAAGTTGTTGTTTAATAGTAATCCACAGCTTGCCTAATATTCCAGCTTTCCTATATTCATTCCAATTTTGTGTTTTTTTAAAATCCGCAGTACCTTCTAGTGGTGGATCTCGCCAAACAGAAACTAAAATATATTCATACTTATCATTTTGAGTAGCAATAACAGTAATCATAAAATCCCCAAATGATTTTTTGTAGCTTTGCGACCCCTTTTTAGTTTTAGGAGAATAATCTGGATATTTAACTGTTTGCCAAACTTGATCAATATCAAGTCCTCTTTGTTTTATTCTGGTTAGGGCGTGGTCTGAATATATCAAATCTTTATAGTACATATTGCTATTTTACAAATTTTATCTAGATAAGCAAATTACCATTTGACAGAAATTTGATATTTTGATATTGTCTATGACAATGGAAAAACCACGTTTCCGAGTTCATCGTCAGGGCAGAGACATGAAGAAATCCTATTCTAGGCAAGAACTTGCAAATTTTTTTGACCTAGCTGAAAATAGATTATCAGTTTTAGAATCAGATCAACAAATGACTGCTGGGAAAATAGAAGATGTTAATCCACAAATGGATGCAGTAAAACCAACTGTTAAATATACCCCAAAGCTTACCCTTACGCCATTAAGTTCTATTGATAGGTATGTTGGTAGGGTATCTTCAGTGCCAAAAATAGGCACAAAATAATTTACTCGTACAATTTATTTATTCAATTCAAAATATTTATTACAATTTGCTGTAATTAAATTTGTTCACATATAGTATTCATTAATTGTGTAAAATTACTGTGGTTATCCATATATTTAACCAATTGGTTAAATATGAAAATGATGCTTTTAGCTTCAGATTGTTAAATCAATCCAATCTCAATTATTCAATCTTCTACGATATAATATTTCTTGAACCCTGAAGCTGTTTAACATATAATTGCAATATGTTTAAAAATGTAACACCAAATGTAAGTTTTCCGCAACTGGAAGAGGATACTCTTAAGTATTGGAAAGAAAATAAGACATTTGAAAAGTCTATTGAAGCCAGATCTGCGGATAAGCGTTGGAATTTTCTAGATGGTCCACCATTTGTTACCGGAATGCCTCATTATGGGTCACTTCTTTCAAGCCTTCCAAAAGACCTTTTTGGTCGCTATTACACAATGAAAGGATATCGCGTGCCTCGCGTTTGGGGTTGGGATGGACATGGTTTGCCAATTGAAAATAAGGTTGAAACTGCACTAGGAATAAAATCAAAAAAAGAGATTGAGTCAACAATTGGAGTCGATAAGTTTGTCGAAGAATGTAAAAAATACGTCAACCAGGTTTCTGCTGAGTGGGAATGGTATGTAGATCATATTGGTCGTTGGGTAGACTTTAAAAACGCATATAAGACATGGGATCTTTCATATATGGAATCAGTTATGTGGGTTTTCAAGCAAATGTATGAAAAAGGATATATCTACAAGGGACTCAGGGTAACTCTTTATTGTCCTCATGATGCAACACCAATCTCAAACTTTGAAACAGCGCTTGATAACAGCTATAAAGAGGTTCAGGATGCTGCTACTACATACAAATACAAGCTTGAAGGTCAAGACAATACATATATTCTTGCTTGGTCAACAACTCCTTGGAATAAAATTGTAACTCCAGCACTTGCTGTTAACCCAAAACTTACTTACGTAAAGGTAAAACAAGGGGATGAATTTTATATTTTGGCTGAGAGTACTATAAAAATGCTTAAAAATGAGCCTAAATATGAAATTTTAGAAAAAATAAACGGAAAAGAATTGGTCGGACTTAAATATGAACCTCACTATGACTACTACAAGGATAAGGTTAAGTCTGATGAGAAAGTATTTGAAATAATTGGTGGGGATTTTGTTACGGCAGAAGAGGGAACAGGGGTAGTTACTATCGCAGCATATGGAATAGAGGATTTGGCTGCAATGAATGAAAACAAAATTCATATAGAAACTCATGTTGATGAAGAAGGAACTATCCTTCTGGAAGTGCCACAATTTGGAGGAATGTATTACCTAAAAGCAAATAAAGCAGTTAATCAGGATTTGGAAGAGCGAGGACTCATATATAAAGACGAAGATTTGCCCCATAATGTGCCCGTTTGCTGGCGATGTGGTACCAGACTATATTATGCTCCCCTCGATGCGTGGTTTGTTGATGTACAAGGGCTAAAGCCTCAAATGAAGAAAACAAATGAAAAGGTTAATTGGTATCCAAAACATTTTAAAAACGGAAGATTTCTAAAAAGTCTTGAGAATGCACCTGATTGGAACATTTCCAGAAATAGATATTGGGGATCTCCGATTCCTGTTTGGGATTGTGACAAATGTGACCATAAATTCGTTCCTGGATCTATTGCAGAACTTGAAGAGGCAAGTGGAATGGAAATAAAAGATCTACATAAGCCATTAATAGATGAAGTTGTATTTAAATGTCCTTTATGTGGTGAAGGTGAAATGAAAAGAACTCCAGAAGTTTTAGATTCTTGGATTGAGGCAGGAAGCGCTGCATTTGCAGAAAGGCATTTTCCATTTAATACAAATGAGAAGTTAGAAGACTTCTTCCCACCCGATTATGTAGCCGAATACACAGGCCAAATTCGTGCTTGGTTTTACGTTATGCATGTAATAGGGGCAGCGCTTTATGATTCTCCTGCTTTCAAGAATGTATCAGTTGAAGGAGTAATTTTGGGAACTGATGGCAGAAAGATGAGTAAAAACTATGGAAATTACCCAGATCCTCGAAAATTGCTTGAGACTTATGGTGGGGATGCATTAAGACTTTATCTTTTAGGCTCACCCGTTATGAATGGTGAAGATATCCTAATTTCTGAAGATCAGTACAAGATGCAGGTTCGTGGTACATTACTCATTCTTTGGAACGTTTATAATTTCTTTGTTTCAAATGCAAATGTAGATAAATGGGAAATAACATCTGAATCAAAATCGGAGAACGTCTTAGATATTTGGATATTATCTAAAACAAATGGTCTTATAAAAGATGTGACAGGAGCGCTTGATGGATACGATACTGTAACTGCGATCTCAAAAATTGATGAATTTGTAAATGAACTTTCAACTTGGTACATAAGACGATCTCGCGATAGAGTTGGTCCTGCAGCACCCGATGAAAAAGACAAAAACAATTTTTATCAAACAACTTACAAAGTTTTAGTTACACTTACGAAATTGATGGCACCTATTGCTCCATTTATTTCTGAAGAAATATATAGAAATTTAACAAGTGAGGAATCCGTTCATCTTTCTGATTGGCCAGAAGCTTTTGGTGAAACAGATAAAAATCTTGAAAACGATATGAAGCTTGCAATTGAAGTTGCATCTCAAATTAACTCATTCAGAAAAAATAACCAATTGTCTGCAAAGATTCCCTTAAAAGAAGGTAAATATAAGGCTGGCAAAAAGCTTGAAGAGTCTGTTTTGAAAATTGTTAGAGAAGAAGGGAATATATATGAACTCAAATTTGATGGAGAAGGTGAATTATTCTTTGAAGCTTCAATTGACACTGCAAATCAAGACCTTGAAGCAGGATTTGCTCGTGACATAATTCGTAAGATACAAGCAGAACGTAAAAATCTTGGAACTCAACTTGATGAGAGGGTTGATGTTGTAATTTCTGACTGGCCAAAAGAGTTTGAGGATGAAATAAAGCGAAAAGCTTTGATTGATACCCTTACAAAAGGCGAAGAGTTTAAAGTTACCCGCAAGTAATGCATAAGTTTTCAATTAACCGACTGGATTTGCCACTATTGTTGCCTGCAATACTGATTGTTTCTATTGCTTTGTCTTCTTTTTATTCAATTGATTTTGCTATTTTTAAACAGCAGTTGATATTTTTTGGTTTTTCACTTGTTGCATACGTTGTATTTTTAAATATAGATTACAAAATATTCGGGATATACTCCAAATACATGTATATGGGGATGATTGCGTCACTTCTTCTGCTTTTTATTATCGGAATTGAAGCAAGAGGAGCTGTTCGTTGGCTTGATATTTTTGGTATTCGAATTCAATTCTCCGAGATAATAAAGCCATTTTTTATTATTTTTCTTGCAAAATATCTAACTCAGGATGATTCCAGAAGTTTTAAAAAGTTTTTTATAGCGCTTCTGCTTACACTGCCAATATTCTTTCTCACTTTAAAACAGCCCGATTTAGGAAATGCACTTGTTTATCTGTTTACAGTAGTATTCATGCTATTTATTTATGGATTCCCCTTTTCATATTTTATAGGTCTAGTAACGCCTGTTGTTGTGTCATTTCCGTTTCTTTTTAATCTTTTACATGATTATCAGAAGGAGCGATTACTCACATTCATAAATCCAACAAGAGATCCCTTTGGTACTTCATATAACGTTGTGCAATCTTTGATTTCCATAGGAAGTGGAGGGTTTTTTGGAAAAGGTTTTGGTCAAGCAACTCAATCTATTCTTATGTTTCTTCCGGAAAGACATACTGACTTTATCTTTGCGACAATAAGTGAGAACTTAGGCTTTGTCGGAGCGATATTTTTGATATCACTTTATGGGTACTTACTCATGCGAATTTATAGAATTAGCGAGTCAGTTAATGATGAGTTTCCCCATATGGTTCTTATTGGTTTTTATTTCTTGTTTCTTGTTCATATTTTCTTAAACATAGGAATGAATATCGGAATTGTGCCTATTGTAGGTATCACATTGCCTTTTGCTTCATATGGAGGTAGTTCTCTACTAACATGTTTTATAACGCTGGGAATAATTTCCTCAATAAAATTTGATTACAAGAAAAGACGCTCGCTTGAGATTAGGTAAGGAATTTGATAAAATAGCACTTCTATGGAATACGCAATTATCGAAACAGGCGGAAAGCAGTACAAAGTTAGTGCCGGAGACACTGTTTTAGTAGACAAATTAAGCGCAGATGGAACAATCTCTTTTGATCATGTTTTACTTCACGTAAAAGATGCTGATACTAAGATTGGTAAGCCATATCTTTCAGGAATGGTTGTAACAGGTAAGGTTTTAGGTCAGGTTTTAGGAGATAAAGTTCATGTACGTCGTTTTACAGCAAAATCACGTCACCGAAGACATATTGGATTCCGTGCAGCATTATCTAAGGTTCAAATTACAAATATTGGTTCAGGAAAAAATGACTCATCTGAAAAGCCTGTAAAGTCGACAAAAACCGCAAAAGCTGAGAAATAAACTGATACGATTTTATACGGTTGACATCTGTGAAAAGAGAAGATAAAATGTCTTAGTTTTTCACAAGGAGAAACAAAATATGGCACATACAAAAGCACAAGGAAGCGTTAAAGGAAATAGAGACTCGATATCAAAAAGATTGGGAGTTAAAGTTTATGGTGGTCAAAAGGTTGTAGCTGGAAACGTTATTGTTCGCCAAAGAGGAAATAAACTTTACCCAGGAGTTAACACATACCAAGGAAACGATTTTACTATTCATGCATCTGTTGCAGGAGTAGTTGGATTTTCAACAAAACAAGGTAAAAGACTTGTTAATGTTACAAAAGCATAATGGATAACGATATTATTGATCGCGTTGTAGAACTTGAAACAACGATGCTTCAGCCAAACCCATTACAGCCTCGTGGTTTAATTTCACCAGAATCTCTCACTGATCTTGTAAATTCAATTCGTGAACAAGGAATTCTTGAGCCAATTGTTGTTGCAAAAACACCAGCTGGATACCAAATTATTGCTGGAGAAAGACGTTGGAGAGCATCAAGAATATTGGGACTTGCTAAAGTACCGGTAATTATTAAAGACACAACTCCACAAGGAATGCTTGAAATGTCTATCGTTGAGAACGTTCAGAGAGAAGATCTTAACCCAATTGAGCGTGCACAGGCCTACAAAAGGCTCATTGATGAATTTAACATCTCAGTTACCGAAGTTGCAAAAAGAGTTGGAAAAAGCCTTCCTTACATCTCAAATTCTATAAGATTACTCACTCTTCCTGATGCTATTAAAGATGCATTGGCAGCAGGAGTAATA
>CAZXFJ010000041.1:0-7936 GCA_964640435.1 uncultured Gammaproteobacteria bacterium
CAAACAGCCAAATGGATCCTATATATCCAAAAGAGGTTAAAATTCAAGGTGTTGCAGTTGCACTTGTTCGAAAATTTAACTTTTTACGTTGAGAAGTATCTTTCTGAAATTATTTTTATCATATTAATCCTTTCCTGTCAAGGGGCAAAATGGGGATAGTCTTCTAGTGTATTCTTATATCTCCACCTGCTAAACTCTAATACACACTTATATTTTTAATATGGGTGTATTGAGTCAAAATAAAATTAACGATCATTTGGATTTCTATAACTGGCTTGTTCTAGAAAGACAAGTTAGACACTCCACTGCGTGTCAACATGTACAAGAACTAATTATATTAAACCGCTACAGACAAGATCGTCCTATTACATACGAATTGCTTATAGAATTTATGACCTTTAAGCGAAGAACATGTAAGAACTCATATATAAATCATTATGTAGACTTTGGTGCTGTCTGGAGTGACTACCAAAAGTACCAAGGATTACCATTTGATGAAAGGTACTATAAGATAAGATACTTTAAAACAGAAGACGTTAATAAGTCCACAATGTCTGATGAAGAAATTGAGAAATTTCTATCCCTTCCTCCATATTCAGCAACTAGATTACATAAGTCAGGTAAACCTATGATGGTTGTTTACGACCAAAAGGGAATGTATCATGTGTGGACGTTATTTTTTAGTATCCTTGCTTATACTGGAATGCGTCCTAATGAGGTTGCTACGCTTACTGTCGAATCTGTAGACTTCGGAAGGAATGTTTTTGTTATTGATTCTCAAAATAGTAAGACCCATGAACAAAGATTTGTTCCTATTGCCTCGGTACTTGTTGAACCACTTAAGAAACATATAGATAAGTGTACCAAATATCTATTTCCTTCGTCTCGTGGCGGAGGTAGAGGAGTATTTGATTCTGGTGATTGGGGATATAACTTTCATGAAAGACTAAAGCGATTAGAAATTAGAAGAAGCGGTTTAACACCTTACTCATTTAGACACTCCTTTATCACCCGTATGTTGGATGAAGATGTTAATTTATTTAAAGTTCAAAAAATTGTAGGACATCGAAGAACCGAGACGACAGCCAAGTATGAACATTTAACTACTAAGGATATACAAAAGGCTATTTTAAAACATCCTCTTATAAGAAAGAATACAGATCCTCAATTCGTAATAGATGCCGTTTATGAGTTTATTAAAGGTTTGAATTTAGAGATTGTAGAGTTTAATAATAACGAAGGCTTAATATCAATGAAAATGAGAGTTGACAACAACCAAAAACTGTGATTATAATTGTTTGTTAATAATTTACTCTGGTTTTTGAGACTTGCAAAATTAAAAATCAGAAATCAGAGATAAGCGATTAACGCTTAACCCTAGGTTGCAAGCCGCGGGTTTAAGATAATAAATTAAATTATTAACACTGGACTCGTGAGTACCTTAAAAGGGGAAAACGGGTTTTTTTGTTGATCGTAGGTTCTGCTGATACTTGTAGTCTGGCTGGAGAGTCTGAAAATTGGTGATTTCAACAATCTCCAAAATTGTATGTTAGCGCATTTACGAGTTCGAGTCTCGTACTCTCCGCTAGCTTACAAGTATCAATAGAGCTTACGATTTATCAACAAGCGGTTGTTGAGTATACTACTTATCATACCCCACTTTCAAGCAGTATTGTCAAGGGGGCATTTTCACTAATGCTACCCCATCCATTGATGGAACCCATTTTGTTCTAGAATGTTATTTGCTGCAGCAACCATTTCACGATCCACTAAAATGTTCATTTTTCCTTCTTCCATGAATACTTCACGAGTCAGATTCCAGTAGGCTTCAAATGCTGCTCCATTAGCCAAACCTATGGCTCTGTTACCCATCTCCGTACGGGGATTAACAGTGTTTAATCTTTTAATAATAGATGTTTCTCTGTCTAAGGCTTTAATACCCGCTAGTTGTGATTTAGTGAGTGTTTCAATCATAATAATTTACCCTGCGAAGGGTTAGGCACGACATAGGCAGGTCTTTCTTCGCAGGGCTTGGTGATTAAATATCGTTCCTCATTAGGAACTAAAAGAATATCTCCATCGGTTGTGTGTTGACCAACCATCTCCCCCGAAATAATAGAAGGATAAACTACTTTGTGGTAGTCTTCACAATCCAATGATTTTAAATACTCTTTCATTATTTTTTAATCTTTTTGTTAGGAATCAAATAAACAAATGCTGTTGTTAAGATTGTTGTTACTGCAATCTGTAAATCAGCATTAAATTTAAATCCATAATGTCCTGCAACTAAGCTAAGTATTGTTACTACTGCTGCTGCAAATGCTTTATCATAAGCTGTTATCATAAGCTCACCTCCCTTTCGATCCAAAAGACCCAATAATTTTCCCTCTAACATTTGCTGATCCAAACACTTTCCCTTTGTCTAATCCAATAGCTGCTCCAACGGGGCCTATTTTTCCTCCTACAGATACTACTCCTGGTCCTTTTCCCAGTCCTACAGTAATAAATCTAGGTAATTTACCCTTTGGAGAATTTTTAATAGATCTTATTTGTTGTGATGATAAATTTAAATTAGCCATTATTTAAACCACCTCCAAATCGTATCCCATACTCCTTCATCTTTAATATTCTGTTCAATCTTCTTTTGAGTCCATGCTTGCATATTCTCTCGTGTCTTTTTCATAATGTTTATGTTTTCACGAATTGCTAAAAGCTTTTTCTTTTTGTCTACAATCTTTTTGATTTGTCCGTTGATATCCATACTTGATCAAAAGAGCCTGTAAAACGGGTTGAATCGTCCATCATTAATGGGATTTCTACAATTTCACCCTCATCTAGCACTCGTACGACGTAACCGCTAGGCCTCATTTTATTGTCATGTTTCTTCATAATGTTTTCACAATTTAGAAATATTATTAATTTGGCTTAGTTTGTCTTTTAAGCTATCAGTTATTTTTTGGAGGTCTTGATTCTTTGTTTTTTCAGATTGATAAAGATTCCAATTATCATCTCTTTGCTTTCTCATATCATCTAATTGTTTTTGTAGATCATTTACTGGGGCATTGGACATCCATTTTTCTATAAATGCAATTGGATCTTCCCACCAACTATTAAGTTCTGTTTGTGTTTTTGCAATAGTGTCAATTCCATCTCGTAGAGTTGCTGGGTCTACTTTGAAAACTGCAAAATGTATATGGGCATAAGTAGTACCTGAATTTCCAACATGTGCAATTCTTTCATTTTCGGTTATTGCTTTTGGAGCAGGAGTAATATCCTCCTGACAGTGTGCTTGGTGTATCCATCTAGTACCCCACGTTCCCGTTATCTTATATACAGAGTGGTAACCGAAGTTCTTACCTGGGTGTTTTGCACCATGCCAATAAACTAAATCTCCATTTGATATTGCAAAGATGTCTTCTCCCAGTTCTATATTCCCGCCGCCATTTTTATTAAGATCAGTTCCATCGTGGTATCCATAGTCAGTTTTAGCACCAAACCCATAACCTGCTGTTATATTCCAATCTTCTTTAAATTTGTTAACTGGGTATCTCATCTTTAATTTGCATCTTTAGGTAATGAACTACATGCTATTCCATCTCTATTTCTATCTAGGTCATATATATCTGTTTGTTTTCTATCAAAAACTTTCTGTGCTTCTGGTTGAGTTTTAAAATCACGACAATCATAATCATCCAAAGACCTAACAGCTTTAGAAGCGATAAATATAAAGATGATGATTAGGGCAATAATTATTAAAAACTTTTTTTTCATATACCCTTCTCCCGTAAAAAAACACCAATAAGCCCCATAATTATTCCTGTAACAAGAATTGTTATTATTCTTTCAAGCCACTTATTTTTTTTGTATTCTTCAAAGGTTTCTTTGGCTACATAATTAGTGGTTATCATTTGTGATAATGTGTCAAATTTGCCATGTAAAGCTTCAACGCTTTTACCTAGTGCATTCATTTGGCTATTTACGTTTTTCATATCAGTTTCCAGCGCTGCTAAGCGCTCTCCATCATTTCTCATATTTAACTTTGTCATATGTGTTCATGTTGACAATTGCTTACGTTTATTACTAAACTAAATTGTCAATCAGCAGTGGGAAACCTCCCATTTTTTCTTGCTGATTGAGTGGGAGGTTTTCTATTCCTCCAATTCTCCTTCCAATATGTCAGTATCACGAAATATGTTCATAGAAAATTAAGTAAAAATCCTGCTCCTGTCGTATCTGAAATTGGTGAATTAAATAAGGTTGTTACTTCTCCTGCAGTAAGTTTTTTATTGAATACTCCTACATCATCTATAATCCATGAAGTTACCTGTCCTCCTGATGGATCAGCTCCTAATGTGAATTTGTTTTGTCCAGCAGTAGAAGATCCAATTGTTGATCCTGCAACATCTACTCCATCTACATAAAGTCTTACTGCATTACCTGAAACATCTCGTGTAACGACTATGTGACGAAAGGCTGCAGTTCCAAGAACAATATCATAAGTAAATGATGTTCCTGCTGCGTCAATCTGTAAACGTCTTGTTCCACCGTTATATAAGTAGTTCATCTGAATATAACGATCTGCTGTAGTTTGAGAGTAAAGAGCCCATCCAACTTGTGTACCACTTCCAATTTCTGTATTTTGTTTTAACCAAAGTGAGATGGAAAAATCTGAATTACCAGCTATTCCTAAATTACCAGCTACTGATAGATATTTATTAGAATTTGAAGAACCTTGATCTGCACCATTGTTAAATCTTGCAGTACCAAAAGTAACTGAATTATTATTCGTTAGAGTATTAGACCCTTTTGAATCTGAAGTATCCTCAAGTTTGTAATATGATACAAGATTTGAGTCACTAATTAAATTTGTTCCTGCCAATCCTTTAGCCATAGTTATAAATTAGATCCAACAACTACACCATCAAATTTAGGTAATGTTGCCATACACATAAAGCCGAATATATCTGCTTTACCAACAGTTTGAGTAGGTGTAGGAAGTGTTTGAGAAGACCATGATAGTGTTGCGTTTGAGTTAAAGAATGTCATAGCAAATGAAGCGGTTGAAGCATATTGAACCCTGAGCATGAATACATCTCCAAGGGTTGCCATAGTTGGAAGGAATGTACGTGGATTACCATCAGGAACAACTGTTACAAAAAACTTATTATTTACCCTAGGATTAAGAATCATAACTGAAGCGTCTGTTAAGTATGTAGGTGGTTGATATTGAACTCCTGCTGCTTGCCATGAAGGTAGTGTTGCGTTCATCGAAAGAATTTGTCCATTTGTGCCTTTAGCAAGCCTTTGAAGTGATGCGCCAGAAGCCCTGTAATACATATCCCCTTGAGCGTCTGAACCTATTACAATATTGGGGGAGGTAATTGTTTGACCAGTTGTTGAAACAACACCTGCTGAGACCCCAGTTAGAGCATCAATAACACCTTGAGCAAAGGTTACATCGATTACAAATTCAACAACTGCTCCTGTTGAGTGAGCTTGATCTGATGAACCACCTACTCCACGAGTAAGTGAAGTTAAAGTTGATCCTGAAGTACCCTGGTAAATTATCCATTCACGAACAGAAACATTTTTAAGGTTTCCATTAGTATCTATTCTATCTATGACTACAACACCAGGTTTATTCTGAACCCCAGTAACATTATTCAGAGTCATTGAAGATGTTGTGCCTAAATCAAGGTTTGCATCTAAAGTTTTGTTTAACCCATTTTGTGTAGGCGGATAATACAATGGCATAAGCTGATATTAAAAGTAGCTTCAAGAGGTTTGCAATATTAGAAGATTTTATTAATTTTTATGTCCATTAATACAATATTGTTTTTTCCAAGAGTACGGAGGTTCCAGTTTTGCTCCACATGTGCTACATCTGTTTAAAATAAGCCAAATTATTTTCCACAACAGTCTCATAAGATTATTCTAGCATCGAATTGCTTAATTACTATACGTTAAATTTAATTTTTGCTTTAAAATTAGGCACTGTTGGTACACTCATATTAGGCGTGAATGGTGTTTCAAAAGATACTTTAGGCATTTTTAACTTAGGTGGAGTGCTTGCTTTAACTCTAGTTACATTTTTATAACTTGGCATTTTGATTTTAGTTCCTGTAGGTTTCTTTTGCAGGCTTATTTTTCTACCTTTTCCCTCTGATACTCTATTTAGATTTTGTCCTTGTTTATCTATTTTAATCTTCTTAAGAGCATTTCTCTCCTCTTTTGAAATAAGATCCTTGTCGTATAGATTCTCAATGACTCCATCTGAGGCGAATTGATTATTAGTGACACTTTCTACCCTTCCAGCAACTAACTCGTTAATTAGGGTATTGTGGTCGTAATTTTGGCCTAATATATATTGAGTCTTAATATCATTTGATTTGCCAGCTTTATATGCGTATTGAATATCCTCTGTATTCACACCTAAAGTGTCGTAAGCCTTCTTTTTAAGAGCTTGTGGAATATCTTTATTTCCATATACAGAAACAGCTTTTGATACATTCCAGTTTGAATTAGTATAAGCATCTATTCCCTCACCCTTAGTTGGAGGGTTAAGATCAAGAGTAGACACATTGCCATTGGAGTTTTTATATGCATAAGATCCATTAGAAAGCTGTTTTATTCCTCCGTGGAGCTCTACATCTAACTTTGCTTGGTCGTCTTTTATTTTTTTAGCAAAGTCATTCTTAGGTGTTTCTGTGGCAGCTGAAGCTGATTGAGGACCAAAATAGCTTTGTTTTTTAACTTCCTGCTCTTGTTGCTTTATTAATTTATTTATCTCGTTCATACCTGCATCCATGGGTATATTTCCATATTTAATACCTGTTTTTATATCCTGTATTTTATTTGTAATATCATTTAACTTATATGAATCAATTTGTGTTTGTTCATCCTGTGATCTAGTCTCACCCTGTAAAAATCTTCTGATAATAGGTGTTTGATTAACATCTGAGCCTGAATAGTTATCTTTATTTGCAAATGGTTGACTCAGCTGCTCTCCTATTCGTGCTATTCCAGTACCATATCCTCTAACTAGATTTTGAATCATATTTGGAGACTGATTTGTTTTTTGGCCTAACCAGTTATATATGGCAGGTGTGCTTTTACTTGTTTGATATTCTTTTGGATAATTCTTTTTTGACTCGGCAACTATTGGTCTTTGATAAAAGAAATTATAGTTTGCTGCGTTTTCAACAGGAGGTCTAATTGCAGTTGGTATTACATCTCCAATATTTGAAACAGGGCTGAAAGCAGATAAAACAGTGCCTAAAGATGCACCTACATCTCCACCTTTACCTTCAGCATATTTCATAAAAGCTTCAATTGGGTTACCCAATTTTCCTACTTCTCCTTTTGGAATAGTTATATATTGTGCTCCTCCTAATCCCGAAATAGGTTTATCAGACAACATTATGACAAAATTATTGTCTTTTACATATTGTGGTACAACTCTCTCATCATTATATGAAGGGAACTGTCTATTCCATGCATAAGTAGCAATTGCAGGAGACACAGATATTAAACCTAACCTTACTGCTGCTGTTGGATCATTCTTTACGCTTCTAACCAAACGATCAACTCCCTGAGCTCTAGCATTTAAGAATGCAAAAATTGCGTTTAAGGATTGTGTCTTTGAGCCCCTACGTGCAAAATTGACTGTTCCTTCCTGTGCGGCATATGCAGCATCTTTAAGCGCATCTTCTCGAGCTATGCCCTTCTTTAAGGAATCCTTTAGCCCTTTCTGAAAAGAAGCTATTCTCGTGGGTTGTTCTGAATATTGACCCAATGCTTCAAGTAAACCATATAATTTACTTGGCTTAGTGACTTGTATACCTTTATTTAGTGCTCCTTTAGCAGCAAGTTCCGAAACTGTTTTTTTTAAATATGGTCTATCTAGTGAGATTCGTGATGTCATACCTCCCGACTT
>CAZXFJ010000042.1:0-7807 GCA_964640435.1 uncultured Gammaproteobacteria bacterium
TTGCATTTATTAAATATGCTTCAGAGCCTGTAATCCTGACGTAGGAACCTGATATATCAGCATGACCTGTTCGGAGTGCTTTTACTTCAGAGCCGAGAAGTGCAATTCCAGCTTCTAATTTTTCCTCAATTTTATAGGTTTTTGCAAACCTGTTATCAATTCTCATGAAGATATTATACCAGTAACGAAGCTTTTAGAGGTCAAAAGAATAGAGTTTGTTTGAAATAACAACGTAAATTTTCTTTCCTGTTTCATCGACTGCAAAACTTGTTGCTCCTGATAGGTCTTTTGATGCATATTGATTTTTAATTGATCCATCGCTTTTTGAGATAGCAATAATTCTACTGTTACCTGGATCAAGTACATACAAATCATCATAGTCAACACTGGTAAATAGCTCTGCGTCATTTGATAATGTTTTTAATCCACTTACGCTAAATGTATCTTCTGCGCCTTTTGTAAACTTACGAATTGATCCATCATCAATTACAAATATTGATGAATCAATAGCCATGCTTGTCGCATCAGATAATTTTTCATCTTTAAGGTAGTCACTTTGCGTTGTTCCACCAGCATATTTATCAATCATAGTTTTTGTAAGTCCATAAAGGTTTGAGCCAAAAGTATCAAGAGCAATTGTCCCCTCGGCATCTGAGGATTTTACTGATGTAGTTGTTGTACCTGTTTTTGTACTCTGCGTAATACCTGATTCTCCCATCACATATATTGTTCCTGTTTCATTTTCTGTGATAGCAACAGGGCTTGAATTTTTAGTTTCAAAATCATCTTTTGCGCTACCATTACTATCAAGAAGTGTAATTTTTCCATCCTTATCTGCAACAACTAATTGATTGTCTTTAAAGGTAACAAGATTTGTAGATTTATCATAAATTATTTTTTGTCCTGCGAGGGTTGATCCGCTTCCAAGTTCTCCAATTTTGCTTTCAACTTTGCCGATAAATTCATCAAGTTTTTTACGCTCTGCGGTTCCTGCTTTAATAGTACCTTGTTGTGAATCGAGGTCTTCTTTTAGTGAATTAAACTCATCAAGGGCGAGAGTTTTATTAAGTGAAACCAGGGCATCTGCTTCTTCAAATTTCTTCTGAGCAGGTCCTAGGATTTCGTTAAGAGTTGCTTCACGTCTTGCTGTTTCTCGTCTTCCGTTTTCAAAAAATACGCTTCCGACCAAGATAGCAATTAAAATAACAATGGCAATGATAATAAGTTTTTTAGATCCAAGTTTTAGTCCTGATTTCCTTGGTGTGATTGGGGGCGTATCAAAACTATCTCTTGGTCTTTCGATTTCCTCAGTTTCTTCTTTTATTTCCTCTTTTGTTTCTTCTTCGGGAATTTCCTCCTCTAATGTAGCCGAAGAGGCTACCTCTTCAGTAGTTGTTTCTGTTTCTTCGGTTTGATACTCAAGAATAATAGATGCTTCTGTGCCAATTGCTTCAGCATGAATAATTGGAGCAATATTTTCAGATATTTGATCAAACTCATTGCCTTCAATTGCCTCATTAAGTTTGTCGAGTGGTATTTTTCCTGAAAAGTCATTTGTTTCAAGAATTATTATGTCGCCATTTTTAAGTTCACCTGAAAAGGCACTAATTTCTCCTGGTGTTCCTTCAGCGATTGATCCCATACGACCAGCGCGTTTTAGAATAACTTGTCCTTTCTCGGCGATAATAATGTAGAGAACGTTTTCTGTGATCGTTGCAAGAACAACTGAGATTTCATGCTTTTTCTCTTGTGCCTGAATAGCATCCTCAACGCTTTGTTTTATGTTTTTAAGATTTTTTTCATCCAAAGAGAAGTATTCTCTTTGCATACGTTCAAATAGTTCTTTTCCTTCGGCAACTATATTTTTTTCATCTTCAGTTGCGCCTTTAATACTTAGAACGATATAGAGGTTAAGAGTTGAATATGCCTGTGACCAGGTTGATTCGGTGGGCGTGGCTACAATTTTTGCATGACGAACCTTATGGGCCATATATTATAAGAATAGCACTGTTGCGCCAAGAAGCGCAAGAGATGCTATTAGATGCAAAAAGGTTATAACGTTTAGAACAGAGGAGAACCCTATTTGGTTAACCACTCGGTTAAGATTGTTGACCTGAATAGCGAGAATTAAAGCAAAGAGCCCGTAAAGCGCAATTAAGATTAAAAGACCAAAACGAAATATAATGTCTTGGCTACTGAAAAGTCCTTGTATAAAAGTCATTAAGTCCATATTAGTCTTTTCCTCCTATCATATCTGCTATTATTCGTACTATTCTTGCAGGTTCTGGTGCTCGATCGAACTCAAAGTTTTCGTTGGTACCCGCTGTTTGAATATGAACATCCCCATAATTAAAGACAGATCGTATGGCTCCAACCTGATTGTATGTTACATCTTCAACTAAGCTTAATTTGGTTTCGCTAACTTCTTTAAAAAGAACTCCTGATACATCAAAGTCAATTATTCTTTTTGTTGTAACAAGTCCAATATTGAAATACCAAAGAGTAAATTCAACAATAATAAATCCGATAACGATTAAGTAATAAAATAGAGTTGCTAAAAGCAAAACATCTGAAGATACAATAAAAAGTGAATTGAAAAGTTGTGGGAAAGCTGAAATTATTGGAGGAATTAGAATAAGTAGAATTGCAGCAATAATCCATGGAACATTAGTTATAAGGTCTCGTCTAACAAGTAAAACTATTTCTTCATCTTCTTCTTGGTTTTCAAACTTAACGTTTCCAGGATATAAAACCAGATTGGTAAAGAAATGTGCTGTGTTTTTGTTTGTGGGAGGTGTATTGTTTTTTTCGCCAATTACAAACTCCCCTTCAAGATTTTCTTCTGGCATAATGAAGCTATTATAGCATTTTTGGCCTATTTCTTTTCTATATTGAAGAAATTAAAGCCTGATTGTGGGATAGAAAGATGACCCGGAGCGCGCAAGTTAAATGCTCTTTTAAAGTCTTCGCCTGAAAGCGTAACACCATTAATTGTAACGCTATTTGTTGTTCCATTTCCTTGAGTTACATTAGCACTATTTGCTGATGATATTCCACCATTTCCTGAAACAAGATTGCGAAGCTCATCCATGCTATATGGATTTCCTCCCCAACAAGAAGTAGTAACTGGAGTAATTCTTCCGGTATCGATCCCACTTGTTTTAAGAGCTATCGCTGCGTTTACTATATCTGCCATTTCTTCAGGTGAAAGCCATGGGTTTGATCTTCCGCATTTATCAGACGATGGGCTATACCCTTCTGTATACCAAGCTTTGTATAACCAGGGTGATCCGCCAATTTTGTCATAAGCTTTATCGATAAAATTACCTCCACCAGACCCGTCAGTTGTGTCCCAGCCAATAGGGGAAGCAAAACCTCCATGAGTTGAGGCATAATATGTTGTTACATCTTCTAGAACTTGACCTTTGGTTGCTTCAACTGCTGCTTTCCATTCCGCGGGTGGGTTATTTGCTTTACCATCGTTATATACTTGGCAGGCTTCAGTTGTACAAATTTCACTTCCTTGTTGCTTATAACGATATGCATAAGTTCTAGCAGCAATAGCCTGTGCTTTAAGCGCTTCGGGGTGCCATGAAGAAGGCATCTCTGCAATTCCTAGTAAGTACTTTCCTTCGAAATCCATTTCTCCAAATCCGGCAACTTTAATTGTTCCCCCAGTATCTTTATTAACTGGCTCTTTTCCATAATATGCTTTTAGAATTTGACTTGCATTTTGTCCTGATTGGGCTCTTCCTCGAGCTCCATACTGACTCATTCCCTTTCTGTGGGTATATGCTCCAAAAGAAAATACTGCAAAGTATCCACTTGGAGCGTTGTTACGAAATCCTTGAATTGAAGCATTAATATCATCTGCTAAGCTACTGTCTCCAATTGTTGCAGTGAAGCCTCCAGATCTTGAGTTAATAATTTCAGTTTGTCTTGCAGAAAGTGCTGCAATTTTTCCTGACAAATCTGCTTGGTAATCTTTTGCTCCTTTAACAATTTTTGCAATTTCCGCCTGTTGTGGCTCAAGCTTTTTCTTAATTGCTGCAAGACCTGCTTCTTCCTCTTCAAGTTTTCTTTGTCGTTCCTCAAGATCTGAAATCTTTAGAGCAATACTTGTGATGGTATCTTTATCACGATCCGCACCCTTTTTCTGATAGACGATAAAACGAGTTACATCAGCAGCATCTTCACTTGATAGAAAAACAAGAAGAGGTGAGAACGAATATGTTTTTATATAATAGTCACGAACACTTTTGTTAAATATATCTTTGTTTTTTGCTAAATCCTCATAACCTGCATCAATTATTTTTTTCTGAGCAGCTATGTTTTTCTCAAGGGATGATACTCGATTTTCAATTCCTGTAAGTTGAGTCTGAAGACTTTTAAGTTGTGACTCGAGTGGAGCGGTTGCCTTTTGCGAAGCGGATAGGGCGCCTTGAAGATCTGAGATCTGTTTATTTAAATCATCAAGCTCGTCAGAATATACGGGAACTGTAGCGAACTTGAAAATGAGTAACAAAGCCACTACAAGCAGTAGAAGAAATTTCTTCATAGGGTTTATCCATTATAACAGATAAGATCAAACGGGGATTTGAAGAGTGGGCGCGATAGGATTCGAACCTATGGCCAGATGTGTATAAGACATCTGCTCTACCGCTGAGCTACACGCCCAAATATTGAACCTTATTATATCAAGAAAGGGGGTAAAGATGAAGTTAGATGCTGCCTCCGGGACCAAGAGATCCTTCGCCGCCTTCAAGTTCGGAGTTGCCACCTAGGTCTCCGAGAACCTCAAATAGTCTTGAGCGTTTTGCAATTTCTGCTTCGACAAGTTCTCGAGGTCTACCATACTTAAGGCGAGAAAGTTCTTTTACAAGTTCGGCAACTCGTGGGTTTTCCATTTTTTTCTCAGCCTCAAGATCACGTGTCATATCAAGCGAGAATGGATTTGTTGGTTCACCATTAATAAGCGTTTTTACATAACAGTGATATCTCTCAACATTAATTAAGTCTTGTTCATTAAAGACTGGTTGGAATTCGTGTTGTAAATAATTTGCATCAGATACTCCGACGCGGAATGACATGATGGTACCTGCGTTTCCAAAAATAGCATTTTTAACATCTTCTTCAATTTGTCCAATAAACTGGTTTGCAACGATTAAGTTAAGTCGATATTTTCGAGCCTCAGAAAGAATCTGTCCAAAGTCTGGAGTAGCAAAATTTTGGAACTCATCAACATATAGATAGAAGTCGCGTCGTTGATCCTGTGGCATATCTTGTCTGCTCATGGCAGCAGCAAGAATTCTTGGAACTAAAATTAATCCCAAGAAAGCAGCATTATCTTCTCCAATTTTTCCTTTAGCAAGAGAGATGAGTAGAATCTTTCCCTCATCCATAACTTGTCTGAATGAAAATGCTGAATCTGATTGACCAATGATATTTCGCACCATACGGTTGGTAACGAAGCGACCAAACTTTGAAACAATGTAATCAAGAACTTCTGATTTATGGAAGTCTGATGTTTGAGCGATCTGATCAGTCCAGTAGCGTCTAACCATAGGGTCTTGAACTTTTGGTAATAGTTCTTGAACAAATGATGGGTCAGTTAAGATACGTACAACCTCAACGAAAGTGTTTCCTTTCTCAGTCATAACAGTAAGCATTGCATTTCGAATAGCGTGTTCAAAACGAGGACCGATAATACCGGTTTTATTTGGGTCGTACAGTTTATACATGAGTCCGATAATTGAAGAACAGATAAGATCTTTTTGTTCTTCAGTATCAGCATCTAAAAAGTTAACTCCCATAGGTCGTTCTGTATCTGATGGATCAAAGAGAATTACATCTTCCGCACGTTCTGGTGGAATGAGAGGCAGAATCATATCTATTGTATCGTGAGGATCTATAAAGCATAGTCCTTTACCAGCTCGAATATCTTGCAGGATCATGTCTTTTAAGAATTCTGACTTTCCCACTCCTGTCTTACCTATTATATACATGTGACGTCTTCGGTCATCATCTGACACATATACAGGTTTTGAAATTCCACGGTATACGCTTTTTCCTATATATAGACCTGAAGTTGGAACATTTGCTGGAGCTGGTGCAACACGAGCAGATAGCCAATGAATAGCAGGTGTTTCAACTGTTTTATTTGGAAAATGAAATATTGTTGCCAACTCTTCAGTTGTTAAAACCCCCAGATTTTTTGGCCAAAGAGGAAGCTGGCGATATATAAAGTCTACAATTGCCATTCCTTTAAAGAATTTATTTTTCTCTTTTTCAAAAGAATTGTATGAAGAAAATTGAGTAAATGCTCCCTCAATATTTCCAAGATGAGCATCGGCTGCTTCTTTTGTTGAAGAGGTTACTAAAATTCTAACAAATGTTTGAAATCCTGGTTTTTGAATTTTTTGTTCAATTGCTTCAAGTTCTTTTTGGTCAACAGAATATTTTGCTGTTTCAGGATTTGCCTCACGCTTTTTAGTTGATGTTATATGTTCACGACCAGCTTTCTTCCAAGCGTCTCCCCCCGGTGCAACAAGTATTTGAATAGATGCGGCTTCTCCTTCACTCATTTTTCCAATTGTGCTTGTGATTGATGATAATGGATCAATTGCAAGATCACGGTAAGTTTTTATAGGCATGTAATCTGCCTTTTTTAATTTCAAGGAAACATATGCAACTTTTCCTGGATTTTCAAAAAGGTTGTAATCTTCAACTTCCATGACTTGAGCATCTGGATAACTTCCGTGGATTTGTTTTTCAACCATATCCTTAAGCTTGTTAGGTACACCAACATAGAATCGAATATCTCCTGCTTTTGCGACAATTTCAAAAGAAAGACTATCGGGAACTTTCAAAAATGACCAAAGACCTTTAACACCCTTTATCCCTACCAGACTCGAGAATAGTTGTTCGG
Source organism: uncultured Gammaproteobacteria bacterium (assembly GCA_964640435.1). GTDB lineage: Bacteria > Patescibacteriota > Microgenomatia > Levybacterales > GWA1-39-11 > GWA1-39-11. The sequence continues at coordinate 6,929 of CAZXFJ010000042.1, forward strand.
CAGCATCTATTTTTATTTCATTCTCACGAGGAAGTGAAACTTCAAGGAGGGTAGTTTCAAGTGATTTTTTGTGACGAGCTTTACTTTTATTCCAGAATCCTATGGCGATAGCAATTCCCGCTGTGCAAGCTGTAACTATAGATGCCAATAAAAATGCAATCAAAAAGGCGAGTGTTAGATTTATTAAAGCTTGTGTAAAAGAATCAAATTGCATATTATTTTATTTGTGCCTCTTGAGCGACAGTTTGAGTCTGTGCGACAGGTTGCACTGGTTGTTCCTTTTTTCCAAACATTCCTCCAAAAAAGTTTGCTGCTTGCTCAAAAATGCCAGGCTTTGCTTTTATTCCTGAATCCTCAGAGTTTAGATTATGAGCAATTTTTTCTTGTCGGTGTTTTTCAAATTCATCAAGACTCCTCACGGTCTCGCTAGGATTGGCTTTTTTCTCGGTTACTTCAAATTGATTGTGATCCACTTCGCTGCTTAAGTTAGTTGTATGAACCGATTCAGCAGCAGCTCCGGCTCCTGGCATTAGCGCGCTTAATTTTTTTTGAGCCTCTTGAGTCTGAGCAAGATCACCAGACTCATCTATATGAGGTGATACAGACTCTGTGACACCAGTAGTTGAATGTTCGGCAGACGATAAAACGCCGGCCTTAATTTGTTCCGGATCCATGCTTAAATCATAGCATAGTTGAGTTCCATGGGCAACCAAAACAGCCTCATAAAACATTAACAAAGGGGTAACAAAAATGCGGGCGGAGGAGACAGGATTTGAACCTGCGCGAGTCTTACGACTCAGGGATTTAGCAAACCCCCGCAATGGACCGCTATGCGACTCCTCCTTGGCGGAGAGGGCGGGATTCGAACCCGCGGTGAGC
>CAZXFJ010000043.1:0-4603 GCA_964640435.1 uncultured Gammaproteobacteria bacterium
GCAAATGTATATCACAAGAAAAAAAATAATCTTCCAGATGAAAAATTAATGCTTGCAGCTTTAATTAAAAAACCCAAAGTTTCATTTCTTGAAATCAAAGGAGTGATTGAAGCGATTTTTGCTGACTTTGGAATTAAAGAATATGAATTTAAAGAAAACTCAACTGGTGAATTTGGCGCAGATGTATACATAAGAAAAACAAGGATTGGAGACATTGAGCAACTAGAAGATAATATTGTAGATTTTGAGCTTGATTTTGAAATACTATTTAAACATTCTTCACTTGCTAAAATTTACAAACCAGCTTCAAAATATCCAGAGTCAATAGAGGATCTTCGATTTGAGATTGATCCCTCTGTTACTTATGCAAAAATTGTTGCAAAAATAATGGAGCAAAGTGAATTAATTAAAAGAGTAGAGCTACTGGATGTTTACCAAAATAAAAAAACTTTCCGAATTGTTTACCAAAGCACTAATAGAAATATAACAAACGAAGATTTAACAAATGTAAGAGAAAAAATTTCATCCTCACTTAAAAAATCATTTAGAGCGGAAAGCGCCTAATAGAGAGGTACGATAGATTGAATATTCTAAAGGATGTATTATAATCCATATCTATGTCTGAAAAATTAAGTAATAATTTTGAGCTAATAACTCAACCGAATGTTTATGAACGGGGATGGTTAAACCTTGGCCTAACATATGGCAATTTTATTGCCGTTGGAAATCCAAGCGAAAAGCAATATATAGGTTTTCATCTGATGAGTTATGATGAAAATATTGCAAATATCTTTATCACTGAAAGACAAGGAGAAGAAGAGATTGAAATTGGAAAAGTAGAGCTTGAACAAGAAGTTAGATATAATCTCAAAGGTACTTCTTTAAAGTTTTTCTGGAAACACAATCCTAACCCAGATGCAGCAAATATAAAAATCAAATTTAAAGCTCCCCGAAATGTTGATTTAACTAGAATAGCATTACCTCATACAACTAAGGAGTTGGAGTCGGAGTAACAGCAGCACTCACTGTTGGAGTAGGAGAATCCGTAGGATTAGAGTTATTATTGTTATTCCCATCATATTTGTAATCTGATGTTTCTCCTGGCGGATGGTAGAGTGGATCATCCTTACGGTTTGAATCAATCCAAGCATTTATTGCATCCTGCCATCGGTTCTTTCCATCAGTTGAAACAGGATCGCTTTCAGAAAACACAATATATTCTTTTGTTTTGTAATCGCCACGAGATATTTCCTCAGAGTTTGCTAGTTTTCCGTCTTGGTGTGATGAAATTTTAACCTGTTTATATATCGGTGAAATCGTTGTTGGTTCTGTTCCTTTTACAAAGTATTCAGTTCTTGTTGGCTGACCATTGTGAGATTGACCACCAAATAATGAATCAACTTGAACCGCGGTAACACCAGATGGAACTGGAAACTGCTCATTTTTCTTTCCTTTAAGGGTTGCAATCATAATATTACGCCAAATGGGGGTGGCTCCTGTAATACCTGAGGCAATACGTGGATTCATTGGCTTGTTATCATTGTTCCCAACCCAAACTCCCGCAACATATGATGGGGTATATCCAATTGCCCAGTTATCACGCTTTGAGTCTGTTGTTCCTGTTTTTACTGCAACCGTGTGTCCTGGAATGTTAAGAAGTGAATTTGTACCAAATGCATCAGCACGAGCGTTGTTATCAAGTAGTATATGAGAAATTAAGAATGCAATTTCAGGTGATAATACGCGAGTCCCTGAAGATTCTTTATGCTTGTAAATTTCCTTACCTTTGGCATCTTTTACCCATTCAATTGCATAAGGATCATGTCTTATACCCCCATCTGCAAAAACTGAATATGCTGTGACTTCTTGCAAAAGAGTTGCCTCACGTCCTCCAAGAACAAGTGAAAGACCAACACTTCTTAAATTCTCATCCGTTGGTTTCCAGTTATCAATTCCCATATTGTATGCAAGTTGCATAACGGGCTTTATTCCAACTCTTGCAAGCATTTTAACAGCAGGAATATTAAGAGAGTTTCCTAGAGCAAATCTAATCTGAACTGGACCTCTAAATTTTCCATCGTAGTTTACTGGTTTATAGTCAGCTTGTCCTGGAACATTTGTTGGAAAATCGGTAGAAACATCCATAATAGTTGTTGCAGGGGTGTATCCTTTTTGGAAAGCGGCAGCATACATAACAGGCTTTAAAGATGACCCAGGCTGACGTCTTGCTGTTGAGGCGTTAAAGTTTCCCTCATTTTCATTGTCAAAGTAATTTTGGCTTCCAACCATTGCAAGAATTGCACCAGTTTTTGGATCCATAACGACCGCTGCACCATTTCCAACATCTGAGCTTTTAAGCTTTGCCACTTCTTCTTGAACAATGTCTTCAGCTTCTTTTTGAATCTTATAATCAAGAGTTGTTTGAACAGTTAGATTACCATTCTCAACAACAGCATCCCCATATAACTTTACTAATTGATCTTTAACATATTGAACAAAATGAGGCGCTTTAAGGTTTCCTTGACGAGCTGTGAATTTAAAGGCTTTTACCTCGCGCATTGCATCATCAACCTGCTTTTTACTTATATATCCTTCTTCGCGCATACGGTTTAGGACTAACTGCGTACGATCAAGATATGCTTTGCTTCCTGGGTTTGCATATGGAGAATATACGGATGGAAGCTGTGGAAGACCTGCTAAAAAAGCGCTTTGTGCAAGATCAAGTTCTTTTGCATGTTTTCCAAAGTATAGATTGCTTGCTGCTTCTGCACCAATTGCCGTTCCACCATATGGAGCATTATTTAAATACATCTCAAGAATCTGATCTTTTGAAAATCTTTGATCAACCTCAATTGCTAAAATTATTTCTTTTAACTTACGCGAGGCAGTTCTTTCAGGAGAAAGAAGTGAATTTTTAACGAGCTGCTGAGTAATTGTTGATCCTCCAGTTGCACGTTTTTTAAGAATTGGATCAAGTATTAAACCACGAGCAAGACCTGTTACTGAGATCCCTTGATTTGTGTAAAAATCTTTATCCTCAGTTGCAATAGTTGCTTCTTTTAATGTTTCGGGAATATTATCAAGTGGAACATAAAGCCTGTTGTAGTCTTTATATATAGAGTAGAGAACGACACCATTTTTATCCAAAATCTTTGTTGAATCTTTTAAATTTCCATTGGCAAGTTTTCCTGGAGTTGGTAAATCTCGTGATACCCAAAGAAAGTAGAAGATAAACAAAACTATCGCACCAATAACACCAAAAAGTGCGTAGCGGGCAAGCTTATTAAGTACAAAAATGCTTGAAAAGGAACGGGTTCTGCGTATTCTATTGAGCCGCGATGAGTACCTGATCATAGACGTATATTATACCAATTATAGGCAAGTCAAAACAAATATTGCGCCTACAATCTATTCTACGTATAATAACCATATGAACAACCTTGATGAAATTCTGACGCGTGGTGTCGCAAATGTTATTCCCGACAAAAACAAATTAAAAGACGCGCTAGAAAACAAAAAACTAAATATCTACTTAGGAATTGACCCAACAGCAACAAGAATCCATCTAGGTCATGCTGTGCCCTTGCGAAAACTTCAAATTTTGGCAGATATGGGACATCATGTCACATTTTTAATTGGTGACTTCACGGCTCTCATTGGTGATACATCTGATAAAGACTCAGAGCGCCCAATATTAACATCTGAAGAGATAGAAGAGAACTTCAAAACATACAAAAAGCAAGCTGAAAAACTACTCGATTTTTCAAAAATAAAAGTAGTTCATAACAGCGAATGGCTTTCAAAACTCGGATTTAAAGATGTTGTAGAACTTACTCAAAAATTTACTCTTAACGATTTCATAAGCCGAGAACTAATTAAAAAACGCTTGAGCGATGGTAAATCAGTTCGTCTTCAAGAAGTTTTGTATCCAGTCATGCAAGGATATGACAGCTATCACATGGATACTGATCTGCAACTAGGAGGAGCAGACCAAACATTTAATATGCAAGCGGGACGAACGCTTCAGAAGATATTAAGAAATAAAGATTCATTCGTTTTATCTACCGAATATTTGATTGGAACTGATGGTCAGAAAATGAGCAAGTCTCAGGGGAATGCAATTTGGCTTGATGAACAAGCTCGAGATATGTATGGAAAAGTCATGTCCATCAAAGACGACTTAATCGTTGAGTATTTTATGCTTGCAACTAATACACCAATTGATGAAATAGAAAAGATAGAAAAAGAAATCAAAAATGGTAAAAATCCCATTGAAACTAAGAAGAAATTAGCTTTTACTATTGTTTCTGAGCTTCATTCAGAAAAAGACGCAACAGAAGCGCAAGTTTACTTTGAAAGAACTGTTCAAAATCGAGAAATGCCAGAAGATATGCCAACTGTAGAACTAAGCTCAGAAGATCACAAACAGGCATCAGAGCTTTTGGTTGAACTTGGACTTGCTGGGAGCCGCACAGAAGCAAAAAGGCTAATTGAACAAGGAGCAGTTTTAGTAAACGATGAGCTAGTTGGGACACCAAATCAAGAATTAATTCCTGAAGATAATATGATTATTAAAGCAGGAAAGCGAAATTACGTCAGAATA
>CAZXFJ010000043.1:4613-7163 GCA_964640435.1 uncultured Gammaproteobacteria bacterium
AAAAGTTTCAAATTAATAAAGTTTTTGTTAATATTATTCCTATGGAAACAATGCGCAAACATAAATGGATCTTTAAATTAATTATGGGTATTGCAACTCTTGCAATACTTGCGAGCCTTCTTATCCCTTTCCTTTCTGCGCTATAATAAGCGCATGGATTTAAAAACTCCACTTCGAATAATCGGACCGGCATTTCGCATGAAAGGAAAACTTCTTTCAAAACTTGGTCTTGAAACAATAGAAGACCTCCTTTTTTACCTCCCATATAGATATGAGGATGCATCTCTTGTTTCAAAAATTGACATCTTACAAATGGGAGAACACGTAACCATTCGCGGTCAGGTAACAAATGTTACAAGTATTTTTACAAAGCGCGGAATGTCAATTCAAAAAGTAACAGTGCTAGATGATACGGGCAGAATTGATTGCGTCTTCTTCAACCAGAAGTTCATTATGAATACACTTCATAAGGGAGACTTCATTTCAATCTCAGGAAAGGTTCAAAAGTTTGGAAATAAAATTTCATTGCTTTCAAAAAATTATGAAATATTAAAAAGTGAGGATGGTGAATCAATTCATACAGGTCGCATTGTCCCGATGTATTCCCAGACACCAGGACTATCAACAAAATGGATTCGAGGACGCATTAAGCAAGTTTTTGACAGTGGCCTTACCTTTGAAGATTATCTACCGACAGAAGTTACAAGCGAAAACAAACTTATCCCGCTAATTGATGCTGTTCATAAAATCCATTTTCCGGGTTCTTTTGAGGAGGCAGAAAGAGCCCGCACGCGACTTGCTTTTGATGAACTATTTTTGAAACACAGTGCTTCGATTTTGAGAAAAAAAGAGTGGGAACAAAAAGAAAAAGGAATTGCTTTTAAAATTGATCAAGCAAAAATAAATAAAGTTATTGAAAGCTTACCGTTTAAGCTCACCAGTGCACAAAGAAAAGCAATTGAAGATATAGCACTAGATCTTACGAGTGATATTCCGATGAATAGATTACTTGAAGGAGACGTCGGATCTGGTAAGACAATTGTCGCTGCAATAGCTGCATACATCGCTCACTTAAATGGGTTTCAGATTGCATTCATGGGCCCAACTGAAATTTTGGCGACTCAGCACTTTAAGACCATCTCGGCTATTTTGGCTCCATTTAATGTCCGCGTAGAGCTCTTCACGGGGTCGAGTAAAAGTGCCGAGAAAAAGGATTTTGATATAGCTGTTGGAACACATGCACTAATTCATAAACGAGGAGAATTTAAAAAATTAGGACTAGTAATTATTGATGAACAACAAAGATTTGGAGTAGAGCAACGAGCAATATTAAAAGAAAAAGGTAATAACCCTCATCTATTGTCAATGACAGCAACTCCAATCCCAAGAACCATATTCTTAACCATATATGCAGACCTTAAGTTATCAGTTTTAAACGAACTACCGGCAGGACGCAAGAAAATTAAAACATGGCTAGTACCTGAAGAGAAAAGAAAAGGTGGATACGAGTGGATCGCTGAGAAAATTAAAAAAGAAAAAAGCCAAGTGTTTATTGTTTGTCCCTTTATTGAACCATCTGAGACATTAACAACTGTTAAAGCAGTTAAAGACGAGTTTGAGAAGCTTAAAAAGACTTTTCCAAAGTTTAAATTGGATCTTCTTCATGGAAAAATGAAAGCATCAGAAAAAGATGAAGTCATTAAGAAGTTTCGTGAAGGTAAAACAGATATCCTAGTCGCGACTCCAGTAATAGAAGTAGGAATAGATATTCCAAGCGCTGATATTATGCTTATTGAAGGGTCAGAAAGATTTGGACTCTCCCAACTTCATCAGTTACGCGGAAGGGTAGGAAGAGGACAAAAAGAATCATTCTGTCTTCTCTTTACGGAATCAAAAACAGATAAAACTCGTGAACGATTAACATATTTAACAACAATCGATAATGGAATGGAACTTGCTGAAGTTGATTTGCAGCTTCGAGGACCAGGAGATATGTTTGGAACAGCTCAACACGGAATTCCAGAACTTAAAATTGCTACATTTTCAGATGCACCAATAATGCAGGCGACACAAAAGGCAGCAGAGAAGATTTTTAAAAGTATTGATAAATATCCTGAGTTAAAACAAAAGATTTTAGAAACAGATGTGCCTAAAATTTCAAAAGACTAAGAATTTCCTCTTGCCTTCTTCATGTAATCTGCAACATATTGCTCTCTGTCTTCCGCCTTTACTTTCTTTGCATCAAGATACGCATGTACAGCAGGTATTGAATTAAATGCGGCATGTCGAACAAAAGCATTCCAATATCCGTGTTTTTGTTGTTCTCCTGTATAACTCATGCCTAGAAATAAAGAGGCAAGATGTAATCTTTCTGTTGATATTTTAGCGCCACCTTCAGAATTATTCACTACATTATGTATTAAACTAAAGGCCACAGACGAAGCAAGCTTAACCTTCCAATCGTATTTCACGCCAAATTTTTCTGCCAACTTATAAGGAAGTAGTCTAAAAGCTGCTTCCTCAATTGCTGGTCCAATAATTACAGCGCTT
>CAZXFJ010000044.1:0-7132 GCA_964640435.1 uncultured Gammaproteobacteria bacterium
GCGGAATCATGGCCTGGTTTGGTAGACAAAGTTATTTAGCCTGGGGGTTTATCGGTATTGGGATTATGTTCTTTTTACTAATTCTTTTTGGGATAGTTGCTGATGTTAGCGTAACAAACATGTTGGGTCTTACTGGGGGAAGCGGTCAACAAGAAAATACCACTCCTCCGCCCCCCGGACCAGGAGCAATTTGTGGAAGCACTGGTTCGCTTGACTACTCTGCGCCAATTCATGATGTATCTGTACTACCACAAGACCCAGAGAGCATAAAACAGCAAGTTTTAAGCACCTGGCCCAATGCACAAATTGGAAGTTGGGATCACATAGTCCAAAGGAGTGTTGCTGCGGGCTGGAATCCATCTTTTATCCTAACTCTCTGGATTGAGGAGTCTGGTGCTCAGGGGGCAAATGGATATACGGATGCTCTTGGCTGTGACCCAAGTCATCCAACAACTGATATCGACAAAAGCTTAGACTGCGTATTTAATAGCTTCAGAGATCCATCTCTTACTTTTGAAGACTTTATGTGTATATATGGTGGTGATCAATTTAATAAATCTCCTTGTACATTCGTTGATCATAACCCTAACTTTCCAGGAAACGTAAAGAACTGGTACTCAAAAATTGCTGGCAGCACTGGGTCTCCAGAAGTACTTGAATGTAAACCGGCAGACCAATTTGCTCAAGGAAATTGGCCTACCTCTGGTATCCTAACTCAAGGACCACTTGGGGCCTTTGATCATGCCGATCTAAAATCAAGAACAGGTTGGGATTCAATTGACGTAGGTAGTGAAGGTGGAACTAATCCGCCAATATACTCTTCTTTTGCAGGAACTGTAACAGATGCTCATTCCTGCGTCATCGATAATACCTGCAGCGTTCATTATGGAAATTATGTAATTGTTAATAATGGGTCTTTCTCGACCATGTATGGTCATCTTTCTCAGCTTCGTGTTTCAACAGGACAACAAGTGTCGGCTGGCGAGATGCTTGGAATCATGGGAACAACAGGAAACTCAACCGGGGTTCACTTGCATTGGGAATTTAGAGGCGCCCCAATGAGCCCTCCAAATGTTCCACAGGCGATAACACCCGCTGACTGTGACTACCCAAACAAACCTTGCGCTCCTGTACGAATAGCGCCGGATCCAGGGGTATAATATTTTTATGAATCTAAATATAAACGATTTGTTTCAAAAACTTAGTCCTAAAACACTTCTTATAATAGGCGCCTTTGTCGTAGTTTTCGTTTTTATTGTCTTTCTTAGCTTAGTTTTACCAGGCGGCGGAGGAGATCGAATATCAAACAGTCTCACTCCTACTCCTGTTTCAAAAACAATACCAACAGGCATAATAATTCCAACGCCTGTCATTCAAGTCCCTCCGAGCATTAATATTAATAGACTGGGAACTGTAACATTTGGAGATCTTAATGGTAGTTTCCCAACGAGCGCTAGTCTTTATACTTTTACCCCAACTCAACTTTCTCAGACCGATGTTCAAAAAATTGCAGGAATTATTGGAATAACAACTCAGGGTCAATCCATTCAAACGGAGGCCGGTCCTGCATTAAATTATCAGGATGGAAACAAAAATCTTACAATCTACTACGCCCTTGGTAGTATTCAATATTTTTCTGGTGTCAGCCCAACTTCCAGAAACGTTGCAGATCAAAAAGATGTCATAAAAATAGCGGATAACTTTACTAGGTCCTTTACGCCATATACGGACGGGCTTGCGGTAAATGAGAGCGCTATACAGTACTTTATAGGAGCAGGGGATCTTAAAGAAACGAACGCCTTTTCAAGTGCTGATGTTTATGTTGTTCCTTTTGTTCAAAAAATAAACGATTTAACTGTTTATTCCCAACTTGGAAATGCTGCTACAGCTTCTGTTTGGGTTACAAAATCTGGCGAAATACAAAGACTCACCTTTATGATTCCGTCGGAACTTACCGCAACCCAAACTCGTGGAATAATTTCCCTTGAAGAAGCCAAAACAAAGATTACCAACGGCGAGGGTGTTATAACAAGTTACGGTCCACCAAACTCTTACGGAACTTATGCTACGCCAGAGAGAACCAACCTAACCTCTGTACAACTTGGCTATTTAACAGATATGACAAATGGAATTCTTTATCCTATTTATGTTTTCCGGGGGGTTGCGAATAACTCAGAACAGGCGTTACCAATAATTGTTTATCTTCCTGCTACAAAATAACTACTCCTGAACTCTAACAGGCATTATTATATGTACAAACCCGGGATCATCATCTGTTGTAAAAACAGCGGGCTCAACGCCTGATGAAAGACCCATTGTAATGGTTTTCCCAGTAAGACTTTTCAGAAGATCATTTAAAAACTTAACATTAAATGCAATCTCGCAGCCTTCTCCTGTTTGCTTCCCTTCTACTACAACGTCGCTCTCCCCAACTCCTGCAGATCTTGAAAATAACTTAACTTTATCTCCATCAACTTTTATTTGAACTATGTTTGCTGTGTCGCGAGCAAAAACAGAGATAAGCCTTATTTTTTGAATTAATTCTTCGCGATCTAAAATAATTTTTGTCTTACTGTCTGTTGGAATTACCCTTTCATAATTAGGAAACTGTCCATTAATAATTCTTCCAACTAAAATTATGTCTTCTGTTTCAAAAATGACTTGATTCGAGGTCTTATCAACAAAAAGAGAGATAATGTCCGACTCCTTTAAAGAAAGTGCCTCGTTGACTAGTTTAGAAGGCAAAATAAGGGGTTCCTCGCTGTCTAGTATCTTCTTGTTTTCAGTTTCTCTTTTAGAAAGTCTAAAACCATCTGTTGCAACAAACTGGGTTGCCCCGCTTTTTGGAGAAATTAATATCCCTGTTAGCTCTGGTCTTCCTTCATCTAGAGAAACAGCAAAGTTTATGTTTGAGAAAAGTGAATTAAGTTCACCCTTTTTAAATTCATAGATCTTTTCTCCTTTTTCTTCATACAATCTAGGGAAGTCTTCTTTTGAAATAGTCTGAAATTTAACTTTGCTCCCTCGTGATTCAAGAGAGAGTGCTGCACCATCAAGACTTAAAGAAACCTTATCTTTACTAAAAGTGCTTAGTGCTTCAATAAATTGCTTACCTGGAACCGTAGTTGCTCCTTCTTCTGTAATTTTTGCGGGTATTTTTATTATTATTCCTATTTCAAGATTAGTAGCAGAAAAATATAATCCAGAACTTTTTGCTTCTATAAGGATATTTGATAGTACTGGTACTTGGGAGTTAACCGGTAAAATTTTTGTAATACTTGGTAAATACTTTTCTATATTTTCTATTAAAAATTCTGCTTTCATATATTATTAATATTAGTAACAGTAGTAGTATATGTTGATATGTGTAAAAAAGCAAAGAAGTGTGCGTAAAAAGATGTGGATAACTGGTGTAAAACTTTGTGAATTGATTGTTTAAAACGCCTTATCACCATTTTACTATTGTGCAAATCCTTCCCTTATTCTACTTTTTATAAAAGAGATTTCCTCACGAATTCTATCGGACGTTGTGGCTGTTTTCCCGATCTTTTCCACAGCGTGCATAACTGTTGTGTGGTCTCGTCCACCAAGAAGGTTGCCGATCTCAACAAAAGTTAAGCCCGTTTCCTCTTTTAATAGATACATACAGATATGTCTTGGTCCAACAAGAAAAGAATCTCGCTTAGCACCCTTAAGTTGCGTTGTTTTAATATTATAAAAATCACAAATCGCAGAAATTATTGAATCCGGTCTTATTATTTGAGGCCTTTCTGGTTTTCCTTTACCAAAAAGCCTCGTGATAAGTGTCGGTGTTATTTCATCTCCTCCATCTCGGGCCGAAGATAGTTTTAAGATAAACCCTTCAAGGGCGCGGGAGTCCTCTACCTTCTCAGCAATTAGTTTTGCATCTTCATACGAGAGGTCAATTCCATATTTTCGACTTTTGATAAGCAGAATTGCGCACCTTAATTCAAAATCCGGTGGTTCGATGTCAACCGAGAGCCCCCCCTCAAACCTTGAAGCAAGACGAGCTTCAATTTTTTTAATTTCTTGTGGTGGTCGGTCGGAGGAGAAAACGATTTGTCCACCCTTGTCGATGAGAGCATTAAAGGTGTGAAAAAGTTCTTCTTGAACCTTTTCTTTTCCAACCAAAAACTGAATGTCATCAAGAAGCAAAAGGTTAACATTTCTAAATTTTCGACGAAGGTCTGATGTTGTTTTGTTGCGAATTGCCTCAATGACCTCATTTGTGAACTCCTCAGTTGTCATATATGCAATTTTGAAATCTTCATTTTCATCATATGCTTTGTTTGCGATGGCGTTCATAAGGTGGGTTTTACCAACCCCCACGCTTCCATAAAGAAATAACGGGTTGTAGCGGCTTCCAATATTTGATGCAACCGTAATAGCTGCTGTATATGCAAGTTGATTGCTTTCAGAAACAGCAAGTGTTTCAAATGTGTAATCTGCTCGAATTCTTGAAGGCCTCTTCCTAATCGTCTCTTGAACAAACAGAGGTCCTGGTTCACTACTCTTTTTTGTTGTCTTGGGGGTTAGTCCCTCTGACGTAAAAACTATGTTTAAGTTTTTTCCGGTTTTTTTGTTTAAAACCTCTTTTATTAAAGACGAATAACGATCCTCAACATACCGTGCTGCCATATGGGTTGGTGCATTTATTGTGGCGATCGAGTCATCAAGAGACGTAAGGGTTATGTGTTTGAAAAATGTGGAAAAGGTGGCAGGAGTCACCTCAACCTCAACTTCGGCTAATACTTGTTTCCAGATATCTTCCATAAAAAAACGAGGACAGAAAAAGAGACTTTGAGTATACGAATGTGGATAACTTTTTGTCAAGGACCGATAGAGAATTTGACCAAGCATAATGTGTATAATTGTTGTATGAGAATAGGTTTTTTCACCGATGGTTATCTTCCGCAGCCAAATGGTGTTGCAACAAGCGTCTATGAGACAGCAAAAGAGCTTGAGCGTCGTGGACACGAAGTTTTTGTAATAGCACCAAAATACCCAGGATATAAAGACACCAGCAAAAATGTTATTAGGCTCACCTCTATTAATGTTAACGAGGCAGTAAAAATAAGGGTAGCAATTACTCTTCCCGACAAAGACATGAGGCAGGTTTTGTCAAATGAGTATGACATTATTCATGGTCATGCTGGTGGCCCAATAACTCTTCTTGGCTGGGAAGTAGCAAGAAACAAGAAGGTTCCATATGTTGTAACTTATCACACCATGTGGAGTCGTTACACGCACTACTTCCTAAAGGGAAAGGTTGTAACTCCTAAAATGATGGAAAGGGCAACAAAAATTTTTGGAAATGCTGTTGATTTTCTTATTGCACCAACTGGACGCGTTGAGAAAGAGCTCCGGTCATATGGCGTAAAAACACCAATTAAGGTCATACCGAGCGGAGTGGATCTTGAGGAGTTCGCAAAAGCCAAAAAGGGTGTTTTAAGAAAAAGGCTTGGTCTAAAAAATGAACCCATCGTTCTGTTTGTTGGAAGGCTTGGGAAAGAGAAAATGACCGATTTTATTATAAAAAGCTTCTCAGAAGTTCTTCTAAAAGAACCGAAAGCGCAACTCGTCATCGCGGGCGACGGTGAGGAAAGAGATCATCTGGAAGGCCTCTGTGGCAACCTAAAAATCGATGAAAACGTTCACTTCTTGGGCGATACGGATCAGTCAAAAATGCGCGAAATATATAAAGACGCAGATGTTTTTGTTTTTGCCTCCAAAACTGAAACTCAAGGGCTTGTTGTTCCAGAAGCACTTGCAGCAGGACTTCCTGTCGTTGTTAACAACGATCCAGCGTTTGATTATATAGAAAATGGGCACAATGGGTTTCGTGTTGATCTTAAAGAAGACGAGTTTGCATCAAAGATTTTGGAAATAATAAAAAGCCCAGACAAAGGCCGCGAGATGTCAAAAAATGCACAAGAAAGTGCTCAAAAATTCTCAATCAAAACAGCAGTTGACAGTCTTGAAGCTTCATATTTCGATCTTCTTGAGAAAGCAAACCGTGAAAGCGTTACTCAGATCATGAAAGAAAATGCTCGATCGGAAAACCTTTTTGTAGTGGACGTTGCCTTTTGGGCATCGGTTCTTTCCTCCCGCATTTGGTTTTTACTTTTTCCTCCCGCAGATAGCGAATACCCTACTCTTTCTTTTAGTAATCAGTCATTCGGCTTAGCAGCCATTGGGCTACTCATTTTTCTTATAGGTTTTGCAGCATTTGCTGCTAAAAGGTCTTCTGGTTTGTTTTCTTTAATTTTCATGGGCGCAGGGGTTGGGCTGGTTATCTCAGAGCTTTGGTCACTTCTGTTCTCGAGCGGAACACTGCTTGGATATTGGAATCCATTCAATGTTTTGCCTGTTCTTTTGGTTGGTCTTGTGCCGCTAATTTTTATTAGAACAAAAACAAGCGATAGGCCAAAGTTTTACATAAATGTTCCACCACAAAAACACATTAATCCAGAAAGACCCCACGCAAGCATAGTTGTACCTGCATACAATGAGGGAGAGTTTATAGAACCAACTCTTAAGAGTCTTCTAAATCAAACATACAAAAATTTTGAGCTTGTGGTTGTGGATAATAATTCAACCGACAATACTGCTGAGATTTCAAAGAAATATGGTGCTCGGGTGATTTTAGCAAAAGAAAAAGGCGTTGCGCATGCAAGACAAACCGGGTTTATGGCCGCAAAGGGTCAAATTATCGCCTCAATTGATGCTGATTCGGTTGCTCCTGAAAACTGGCTTGAGAAAATTGTTGAAGCCTACAGCAAAAATGAAAAACTTGCGGGGTTTGGTGGACTTAACTATTTGTATTCGGGTCCTGTTACGGCAAGAGTTGCTGGGAGATTTCTTTTCCCAATATTCTGGAAGATAGACAGATTTGTGAATGGCGGCTGGAATCTGGTTGGTTTTAATATGTCAGTTCGCAAAATCTTTTTTGAAAAAATTGGAGGTTTTAATGCTGATCTTGCGATGGGAGAGGATGTAGACCTGTCGCAGAGGCTTCGAACAGTTTGTCAGGTTGGAATTAATCCAAAGCTTTTGGTTTACTCCTCTGGTCGCCGTTTCCGCTCAGGTCTTATTTCAGGTGTTTCTTCAT
>CAZXFJ010000045.1:0-6550 GCA_964640435.1 uncultured Gammaproteobacteria bacterium
ATGCAATAACAGTAACGGGTGAAACATGTACTCAATGTGGAATAAAAAAAGCTAATGAACAAATCTCTGCAAACAAGAGAAACGGAGTTAAAAACGTTGTAGTTCTGTTAACTGATGGGCGAGCAAATGCAACAATTGGTAATCCTGGAATCGGAAATGAAACAACAGCAGAAGCAGCAGCGCTAAACGAAGCAAAGGCGGGTAAAAATGCTAACGGAACGGTCTATTTCACTATTGGTCTTGGAAATAATGTTAATTCTGCTTTCTTGCAGAAAATTGCAACAGAAACCGGTGGAAAATATTTCTTTGCTCCCACGGCAAATGATCTAACATCTATCTATCAGCAAATTAGCCAAATTGTTGGTAAAGGATCTATCAGCGGATTTATATATAACGACCTTAACAACAATGGCGTAATGGATTCAACAGATTCTGGAATTGCAGGTTTAAATGTAACTCTTGCAACAACTGGACAAAATCCTGCGACTGCAACTTCAGATTCAACTGGAGGATTTTCATTCACTGGACTTTGTGACGGAAATTACAACCTTTCCCAAGTTGCAAATACAAATTGGACTGTTACAACCCCTTCAAACAATAATTACAACATTATCATCGTTAACGGACAGTCAATTTCAGGACAAAACTTTGGAAATAGACCTGGATCAACAAATACTAATCCAAACGCAACAATTTCAGCAACACTTACTCCAACAGCGACTGTAACGCCAATACCAAATACTGGTCAAACATCACTTGATATCTCACTATCATTAACGGGTATTGGAGCTTCAACTTCGGCTGGAATAAACAATACTCCGCAAAGAGCGCAACGTGTAGTTCAAGCGCAAGTATATAATGCACAGAATCAATTAGTCTCCTCTCCTAGTGGCACTGTCACTTTTGACCAAGCAGCAGGTGTGTATAAAGGAACAATTCCGCTTGGTTCGAGCTTCGCAACAGGTTCATATATTGTTAAAGCTCGAATGGATAACACTCTTTGGAAAAATGCAGGTGGCATAATTGGAATAACTGCTGGAACAACAACTCAAGTCCCACTGATTCCTCTTGTCTCAGGAGATATAAATCATGATAATTCAGTTAATCTTTTAGATTACAATTTATTTATTAGCTGTTTCAGAGACAGAACCAAATGTCAGACAACTGAACTATAAATATGGAAGAACAAAAAACGAGCTTAATGGATAAAGTTATGGCCAGCAAGAAACGATTTATCGCTTCGCTTTTTGTTGTGGCAATAGTTCTTGCGATTCCAATTACTATCACAATGGTTAATAGCCAACAAGATATCAGACAGCAAGCAGCCGGCTGGAACTGTACTCAACTTATCCAGTATTACAATCAGTATCTATCAAACTGTACAGGTCAGAATGCACAGGTTTGTCAGATAATACAAACACAGCTTGCTCAACTTAACTGTAATGCAACTCCATCAGCAACCTTAACTCCAATCGTTACCGGATCACTTCCAACTGCAACTCCAACTGCTGGACTTACAAGCACTCCAACAGCTACATTAACAACCTCACCAAGCCCTACTGCGGGTCCGTTAACTAATGTTCAGAGAATTTTTGACTTTAATGATGATGGGAAAATAAATGAAGTTGACCTTAATATTCTTTATGTAGGATTTTCAAAAAGAGACGGAGATTAAACAGTTACAGTTGACAACTGGTTAATATACGTGAATAATAATATTATGCCTAAGAAAACAACTCTTCTAATCGTAGTTTTAGCAATAGTTACTGCTGTTCTTCTTTTCTTGGCTATCAATCAATCTGGAAAGCAAAACAATCCTCCTCAAGTATCAACAACTCCAACAGAAACTCCTGTTGTTAAAAGCGCTAAAGTCTTCTTCAATCCTACAAATATAGATCTTTCAGCAGGATCTTCTGCAACACCTACAAGCGTTGATATTATGGTCGATTCTGGCGGACAAGATATTGCAGGCGTACAAGCAGAGCTTGAATTTAGTCCTCAAGCATTAACAAACGTAAAGCTTGTTCCAGCCGCAGATGCTACAGGATTTTTTGGAACAGGAGCAAACGTATTATTTAATGATGTTTATCCAACTACGGGAAGAATTTCATTTGCTATCGCAATTGGTCCTACCCAATCCGGTAAAAAAGGTGTAGGTAAAATTGCCACGCTAACATTCCAAAAGGGCTTTGGCGCAACTACATCTGCGACGACAATTAATTTCCTTGATAAAACTTTAGTCACTATACCGGATCGAGGCGAGTCTGCTCTCAAAGACGCATCACCGCTTAATATAACTCTTACTTCAACAACTAATGTTGTCCCACAAATAAGCACATTTCAAACAACAACAGCTCCTCAAGTAACCACCGCACCACCTACTCAATAATAGTTAAAACCGGAAAATAATCACAAAAAAAGGGGAATTTTTATCTTGTGTGGGCATCCATGGAGTCGGACCATGCGCCTCTTTCTTATCAGGAAAGCGTTCTACCGCTGAACTAGATGCCCAAGATTATATATTTTACCAGAGAAACAGGCTCAAACTCAAGAAGAAAGCTTTTAATTGGCCCCAGAAGTATATACCTCTATTCCATTTGGATCTTTAATTGATAGGCTTTGAGCACATGAATCAAGGCTTCCTGTTGCAACCACAGGTAGATTTTCATAGTCTGCAAATTTAATTCCTGGATAATATGGAACCCGCACAACGTTCCCGTCTTTTTTAATAATCACAATACTATTATGCTGATCTCGGGGCTCAAAATATGCAATTAGATCAGAAATTACGGGAATCGCTGGAGGATCAGGCTCAATAATATTGAGTATTTGAAGAGTTCCAATTTGAGTTTGTACTCCTTTGGAGCAAAGTACATTTCCTGCTCCAAGAACACCTAGAAAAGAGAAAGCGAGAACAACTCCCGCGATACCAAGAGACCCTTTAAGAGTAAATGAAAATGCCTTCTGCTTCTTAATTTCTTGAAGAAGCTCTACAATTTTGTGAAGTGGATTACCAATATGAACATCAAGCACATCGTCGTCATTTTTAGAATAATGAACATGTCTTGAGATAAATTCCTCAGCCTCGCTTTTCTTAGGTTTCTCTGGTATCTCTTCTTGCTCGGGCATAACTTAATTATGCTTCCAATTTTCTTACAATTGCAAGTGTTAGGCTTGTTTTTTCTTAGGCCATGCCCAGCGAATTAGAATATATCCAGCTAAAACAGCCCATACACCAGGTGGAATTGCCGCTACAAGCTCTGCAGCCCCTCCTGCAATATTCCATCCAGCCTTTTCAAGGCTTGGTTCAATCATGGGAAAAGTCTCTTTCATGATGTAATTCCTTTAACTATGTTTCTTCCAGCAGCCCCACTTGAGTCAACTAGAAAATTGGCAGCAACTGCCACAGAAACTGGCGCCGCATACGCAAACCTTCTTACAAGCTCAAAATAATATGAGCGATTTGTATGGCGTTTATTAAACCAAGACATAATAATCCAGCTTGCGAGATCCTCTGTCGGAATTTGTCTGACGTTTTCTCTTTCCATAGCGTAATTTTAGACTCATGAGGCATTTATAGCTTCACAAAAACCTAACAAATATATGCTCAATTTATAGCTATTAGGCTCAATTTATGTTAAACTTTACCCCAGGTGGCGCGGTGGCGAAGTGGAAACGCGGGAGTCTGCAAAACTTTTATGCGAGGGTTCGATTCCCTTCCGCGCCTCAACTCTTTCCTCAAATATTGACTTTCCTAAGCATTTGGCGCAATACTAATTCATGAGCGATTTATCAAAAGCCTTAACCGGAATTGTTTTTCTCGTTGTCGCCATATCGTTACCTGTAACTATTTTTTTAGTAAATACTCCACAATCAAATCAAGGTCAGGCAGACGTTATTCAAGGCGCATCTCCAACCCCAGTGCTTGCAGCTGGCTGTCCAGCAGTGAACAGCGATGGCTCATCAAATACATGTCGTGCACAAAGCTTTTGTAATCCTGGAGAAACAGTGAAATATGATGGAAATGAAATGTGTACAACATCACTTGGACGTGAGGCTTTTTGCTGCACAATCCCCGCAGGCGCTACAGCACAATAAAATTATTTATCCAGGATAAATGATACTTCTACCGCAGTAAACCCAGTCCTCTTAAATGTTTCAAACTTTGGTTTTTCTGAAACTATAATGCTATCTGTAGGCTTAAGATAGAAAACAACATTTTTATATACATCAGGTTTAGGTTCAAAAGTTATTGGCAAAATAGCCTTCGAAGTGTTATCGTCAAAGAAAGAAACAAATACATATTTTGTGTCTATTTTTCCGATTTTATTAAGCGTATCGGCTATTTCAACACTATTTAGACCTAATTTTTCTCCGTACTCCTTAATTACTTCGGAAGCAGCCTCACTTTTTACCGTTTTACCGTATGTCAGCCTTGGAAGTTTTCGAAGTGCAGAGGCATAATCATAATCAAGGCTATCATAGTCTTTTCCATTTATTTTTACTCCACCATTCCCAGTTAATGTCCCTTTATAGCCACTGCTATATGGAGCATTTGAATTTGTTACTGTCGTCCCAATCTTTACATTAACACTCATTCCTCTTTCACCATACATGTATAAAGGTGAATCAGTACATTCAACTCCTCTCTGCGCAATCTGAATTTCATTAAGAAAACAACCAAAGGCAGCATCAACCCCATTCGCCTTAGAGGGGTCAATCACAACGCTATGATTTGCTTTAACCTCTTCAAGAGTATAGTTCGTTCCCATCATTGCATTACACTGATCCATTGCAAACTGATCACAGAATGGTAAGTTGTCGGGAACAGAGGGAGGCTCTGATTGCTGCTCTTCCCTTTTTGGCTGCAATGAAGGTTTTAGTGTAAACGTCTGAAGCTGTAACTGGTTTTTATCTAAACTTGAACCACCTATACGTTCAAATCCAACCGCAGCAGGATCTGCTGCAGGTGGGACAAGGGCAATATATTGCACAGCACGAGTTGCAAGTGGAATTTCCATCAGAGTATTTGTGGATGCTTTAAATATTTTTGTTTCATATAAAGCTTTAGAATAATTTTTACCAAGATTTCCTAAACTCGAACTGGATTGGTCTTGAATACCCACAAAATAACTTCCATTGCCAAAAGACGTAACAACAGCATATTGCTCATTGTTCTTTCCGGCATTTGGAAGATTCAATTTACTTGATTTACTTGAAACAGGATCTAAAAGATATTGACCATTAAGTTTTGCATCGCGGGCAATTGTCACATGATAAATTGATTCTGCGGGATTATCCCAACTCACAAGAGGATAAATAGTGTTTGGCTGAGATTTTAATATTGTTTTTCGTTCACCAGTCTTTATATTAAAAGTGTCAATTGTGTTTGGGAACAAAACAGCACGTCTATATCCTGTTCCTACTCGACCATTTCCATCTCCCTGGCTACCATCGTATCCAGCAAAGGTTAAGAGACTTCCATCTTCAGATACTTGTGGCTGTGTGCTGTAGGTTCCTGCAGGCATTTGAGAAATAGGATTCTTTACAGATCCATTGAAATTGGAAAAATACATTCCGTTTGCCCAACCTGCTCCATCATTTGGTTGGAATGTATCCATATATACATCTCCAGTATCCGTTATTGCCACCGGATAATGAGCAGGATTGGAAAGTGATAATGCATCATCATAAATTAAATTTTTGATCGTTGGACTACTTAGATTCACGGCATACACACGAGACCTCCCTTGTGAAAGTGTTCCACCTTCAGGAACGTCTACTTCCCAGAGTGCCATAAAATTCTTATTAGGTGATAAAACATAGTCATCAATTCCAAATCCATCAGACGCCTGAACTACAGGAGTTAACTTTTTCTGAGTTACATCAAAAGATGCTATTTGTGTTCCATGATCCTGATTATTTGTATTGTTAATAAAGAGAAGTGAATTGAGGGATATAACAGAAACTTTCTTTATATTAAATGGTAACGTTGTCAGTTCTTTTATTTGCCCTGTTGCAAGATTTGCTACCTGAACTTCTGTTTTATCTCCATCCCAAAAACCATATACAAGTGAATATGGTGCAATTGGCTTAAAAACTTCTGGCCCTCCACTACCTGTCTGATTTTGATCTGAATCTTGGGCTTGATTGTTTTTAGAAGAACTTGGAAGTAAGAAAGAAAGAATTAGCGCTCCTATTATTAGGATTATTACAACAACCACAATTATAAATCCCTTCATATTTTGTTTTGGATTTACATTTGATAGAAAGCTCTTCTTTTCAGGAATAACTGGCGCAGGTGCTGCTGGTTGTTCAGGGATGGGAGGTGTTTGCTGCGGTTCCACATATATACTTTACCTATTTTAGGCATACATTGTCAATCCAAAAGGCCACAAAAAAACCACCCCTTGGGTGGTTATTTGTAAAGCGATTTTAAGCATCTCTGATAGTGGTAGGAATGTTTTACACCCAAACTCTTGCGAGTAGGTGATCCATTCCTTTTGTACTAAAAGGTCCCAGGACATAGGAAATTTAAAATTTTAAACTA
>CAZXFJ010000046.1:0-6506 GCA_964640435.1 uncultured Gammaproteobacteria bacterium
AGAAGATGAGTTCGCAAAATTCCTTGATACTGGTAACCAACCCCACCCTAACCCAGATTTAATTATCAGAACAAGTGGCGAGCAAAGAACCTCAGGCCTTATGGTCTGGCAGGCAGCATACTCCGAGTATTTTTTCCTTGATAAATTTTATCCTGATATGACTCCTGAAGATTTAGATAATGTTCTTGAGGAATATGCAAAAAGACAAAGGAGATTTGGAAAATGAGTGATATAAAAGAATACTTTAAGCAACACAAAGAAGAAATCTCAAATGAACTTAAGGGTTTTTTAACTCAAAAAAGAAATGAAAACTCAACTATCCCCTTTTATGCAGATTCCATCGATAAGCTAATTGAATTTTCTAACAGAGGAAAGATGCTTCGGGGGTCTCTAGTCATTCTTTCAGCTGGAAAAAGCTCGGATGATGTAAAAAAAGTTGCAGCAGCAATAGAGCTTATTCATACGGCTCTTTTAATTCATGATGACATTATGGATCAGGATGAAACAAGAAGGGGCAGCAAAACAATATTTGCACAATATGCTGATGAAGTTAAAAATAGAGTTGATGACTCAAAATTTTACGGTGATGGAATGGCTATTTGCTGCGCCGACATTGCATTTTTCCTAGCATTTGAACTTCTCGCTTCAACAAATATTGATCCAAGAATTATGACTCATGTTATTAAAACCGTTGGAAGTGAAATTCAAATTGTTGGTGGCGCTCAAATGGGAGACTTTCATTTTGGTGAAACAGCTGAAGAACCAACAATTGATCAAATTTTGGCAATATACAAATACAAAAGTGCTCGATATACGTTTTCACTACCTATTAGAATTGGGGCAACGATTGGAGGGCTTTCTGAAGAAAATATAAAATTACTTGAAGAGTTTGGAGAAAAACTTGGAATAGTTTTCCAAATTAAAGATGATGAAATTGGACTCCTGGGAGATGAAGAAGAAATTGGGAAGCCTGTTGGATCAGATATTCGACAAAATAAAAAAACCTTAATAAGGACTCTTCTCTATGAAAAATTTGAAGATAATCAAAAACTAAATGAGATCTTTGGTAATGAAAAAATATCTGACCAGGAGATCGAATTTATAAAAGAAAATGTAGTCTCCCTTGGCATAAAAAAGGAAACTGACGCGATGGTTGAAAAAATGTCAGACGAGGCAAATCAAATTCTAGAAAAGACAGAAATTAGCAGTGAATTTAAAGAAATTTTAAATCAATTAATTGAATACAACAGCAATCGTTCAGTATAAATTTACTCGTTGTTTTTTAAAAAGTATTTAATTATAGTAAGGCAATGAAAGCATTAAAAAAGACAGATCCCACAATACTTTCTTTAATTTTGAAAGAAGAAGAACGCCAAAAAAATGTTCTAGAAATGATTCCTTCTGAAAACTATACATCAACTGCTGTCATGGAAGCTTTAGGATCAGTTTTAACAAATAAATATTCCGAAGGTTTTCCTAAAAAAAGATATTATCAAGGAAATGCAGTTGCTGATGAAGTTGAAATAACGGCACAAGACCGGGCCAAAGAATTATTTGGCGTTCCATATGTGAATGTTCAGCCACTTTCCGGATCTCCAGCAAATTCAGCAGTCTATCTTGCTCTTCTTCAAAATGGAGATAAGATGATGGGACTGGAACTTGCATCAGGCGGACATATAACGCACGGTCATCCTTTGGGTCTTACAGGAAGACTTTTTAAAATCCTTCATTACAAACTTGATAAAAATGATGTTCTTGATTACGACGCAATCGAAAAACTGGTCTTAAAAGAAAAACCCAAACTACTTATCTGTGGATATACAGCATATCCAAGAAAAATTGATTTCAAACGTTTTGGACAAATTGCTGATAAAGCAGGCTGTTTTCTGATGGCAGATATATCTCATATAACTGGTCTTATTGTTGCAGGCGAACATGTGTCACCTGTTAAATATGCCCATGTTGTAACAACAACAACTCATAAAACCTTAAGAGGACCAAGGGGCGCAATGATAATGGTAACCGACAAAGGTCTTAAAAAAGATCCAGAACTTCCTAAAAAAATTGAAACAGCAATTATTCCAGGTCTTCAAGGAGGACCACATGATAACCAAACTGCAGCAATAGCTGTTGCACTACTTGAAGCATCAAAACCAGCATTTAAACAATATGCAAAACAAATTGTTCTAAACGCAAAAGCTTTAGCAAAAGTTTTGACAACAAATGGATTTGATTTAGTATCTGGGGGAACAGATAATCACCTTTTATTAATTGACTTAAGAAATAAAAAAGTAAATGGCGCAATCGCTGCCTTTGCATTAGAGGTTGCAGGAATTGTGTTAAACAAAAATGGTGTCCCAGGTGACACAATGCCTCCTTTCTACCCTTCAGGAATAAGACTTGGAACTCCTGCAATAACAACAAGGGGCTTGAAAGAAAAAGATATGGAAACAGTTGGAGACTGGATAACAAGAACTATTGATATTGTTTCTGATAAACAGTTACCTGAAGTAAAAGAAGAAAGATCAAAATATTTTTCAGCACTTAAAAAAGAGTTAGTGAAAAATAAAGAGTTGTTAAAAATTAACAAAGAGGTTGAGCAATTTATTTCAAAGTATCCGCTACCTTAATTTAAAATTGTGCGGGAAAGTGATATTCTTCACCAGGTTTTAAACCAAGTTGTCTATATACCTTAAGTGCTTCAGTCTGCTCTTCATATAATTGTTTGCCCTTAAGATAGCTTTCAATTATCTGGTCAGCGATTGTTTCCTGTGCATAAGCAATAAACAGAGGGATTGTGCCTGAGGCTGTGAGTTCAGCATCAAATTTATATGGTGTTTTTTTACCTGTCTCACGATCCACGCTAACAGCTTTTCCACCGGCGATCGTTAGCAGAGGAAGACCTGGGTCAATTTCACTTCTTGGTTCATCCATCATTACGTATGCATCAACTGCACCAGAAGCCATGAGTGCATAAATAAATGCTCCTCCACCTGGATATAAATATCCTTTTCTATCAAACCCATCGACCATGTATCTAAAGTGATCTGCAAATGGGCTAAAATATTCTCTCTCACTTACAAATGATGCAATAGTTATATTAGGGTCAGACAGATCTGTTCTAGTAGATATCGCAAGTGGCTTAACATCTTGACCCTCAGGCATTTCAAGATCTCTCAAAGTAGCTTTTCCGTCAGCTGCACGGTAAATACGATTTCCAATTAAGTCAGTTGCCGTAGCCCCAATTGGAGTTCCCTTTGCGTGATCATATGCACCCACAACTGCATAAGGTAAAGTATCAAGTCCTCTTACGTATGGGCTTGTGTTGTCCAAGGGATCAATAGCAAAATCAACTAATATCTCTGGGCCTGGTAATGGAACAATAGTATTATTTTCTCCTATTAATCTTGATGGTAATTCGTGCGTCCTTATTATATCGGACAATAGGGGTTCACCCATAGCATCAACAATGTGTTGTGCTTCTCCCGGTCTATTTCTAACATATGCTACAACTTCTTTGCCAAGTCCTGCTCTTAACAATGGACGAATTCTAGAATGGCTTAAAACAGCAAAATCTGTAAGAACGTTCTTTGTTCTCTTAGTAACTTCTGATCTTGATAATTGCTCTGGTGATGTTCCTTGCTCAACTTTCATACACTATAAAAGCCTCTTCTCATATAGAGGCTGGCAAGCGTATTTTAACATGCCTATTGTATTTTAACAACATGCGTGGTACAGTTATGGCGGTTTCTTACAGAACTCTTCCCAAAATGAAAGTTGCAGACGTAATGACAAAACAGGTGGATTACGTACGTCCGACTGATAAAGTTGAAAAGGCCGCGTTGCTTATTTTCGGAAAAAATATTAGTGTCCCCGTTTGTGAAGGTAAAAAATTAGTGGGTATAGTAACAGAAGACGACGTCCTCAAACACTTCTATCCCAAAGCTTCAGATTTAATGGAAGCAAAAAGCTTAGATGGTAATTTTTCTCTGCTTCAAGAAAAAGCTGCCACAATTATGTCTATTCCTGTTTCAAAAATCATGAGTAAAAGACCTGTTACAGTTAGAGATGACGCCCCACTTACTAAAGCTCAAGCTTTAATGCATGAAAAAGGAGTTGGTAGCCTTCCTGTTATAGACGAGGACAACAGACTTGTTGGTCTAGTATCAAAAGGTGATGTCTTCAGAAGCTTAATTGGTGAAAAAGTTCAATTTTTAGAAAATGAAGATTATAACGACTTCCTTTCAAACACATACTATTCAACTGTTGATTGGGAAAATAGATTGAAATACGAACTTCCAGATTTATTAAAACTATTTAAAGAACATAATGTAAAAACAGTTCTCGATGTTGGATGTGGAACTGGTGAACACTCCATTGAACTTGCAAAACATGGATTTTCAGTTATCGGAAACGATAGAAGCATGTCTATGATTGCTGAAGCAAATAGAAATAAAATTGATTTGTCTTCTGACAAGTACAGTAATGTTCATTTCTGGCACAAAGATACAGAAGATCTTTTATATGACCTTGATTTAAAGTTTGATGCAATTATGATAATGGGAAATACCCTTTCTCATAATCCAGAAAACTATAGACACCTTATTAAAAAATGTATTGATTGTCTTTCCGAAAATGGAATCTTAATAATTCAGGTTACAAATTTTGAAAAGGTTCTTAAAACAGACAAACGACTACTTAACTTTTCCTTTGTGCCAACCAATGAGGAACCACTTCAAGAATTTTCATTTCTTGAATTTTACGACAACCCTATAAGGGATAAGACTATTCTTAAAACATTTGCAATTCTCGCATCTGATGGAAAACGTTGGAAAGTTGCAGGGATAAGAAATACTTTAATGGCATATACAAATGAGGCTAGAATTAAAACTCTTTTGAAAAATGAAGGACTTGCCAAAATAAAAACATTTGGCGGATCATTTGATGGAAGACACTGGGATTATCTATTCCGCAAACCATTTAAGGCACTTGAGTCTGACTGGCTTAATATTGTTGCTACTCGAAAATAATTACACCTTGACAAAGCTTTTGCATTTCTGACTATAATATTTGTATGGCTGCCAAGAAATCTTTCTCCATATCTTCTGCGATAGGTTACGGTTGGAAAACAGTAACTAAAAAACTTGGCTTCTTTATTGTTCTTCTTTTAATTATTTTTGTTGTTACTGGTATCCCAAGTTTTCTAGCAGCAATTTTCGATGCTGACAAAAATGAGGGAATAGGTTTTATAATTCGAATTGTTGGTTGGGTAATCCAATTAACAGTTTCTCTTGGTGTAGTTCATGTAGCACTTAAGATTTATGACAAGAAAAAGGCTACATTTTCCGATCTTTTCCAAAAGATTCATTTGATTATCCCCTACTTTATTGCATCATTCATATATGGTCTCATTGTTGTAGTAGGACTTATCTTACTTATCGTTCCTGGTATTATTTGGGGGATTAAGTATCGCTACTTTATCTACTTTATGGTTGATAAAAACCTAGGACCAATTGATGCATTAAAAGCCTCTTCAAAACTTACGCAAGGCGTAAAGTGGAATCTTTTCTTCTTCGGTCTAGCATTAATCTTAGTTAACATTGTTGGATTTATATGTCTTATTGTTGGGCTCTTTATCACAATACCTCTCTCAATGATGGCAGAGGCATACGTTTACCGAAAACTTCAGGGGAAATAATTTATTTACGCTTTTTAATTTGTGCCATTAATGCTGCTTCTTTTGCTTTAATTTTTTCTGCAGTTCCGCGACGAGCAAAACTATAATCATTGTAATCAACCATTAGATATTTACCAATAAGAGGATAAACTTTTTTCAGAAGTGTTGCTTTTTCTTGCTCTACTTTTCGATAATCTGGATGTCCTTGAGGAGTTGTTCTAAGTTCTGTCTCCCAGAAAAAAGCGCGCAAGTTTTGTTTCTGAATAAAACGAACCTTATGTGCCATACAAACTGCGTATTGTGCTAGCATTGGATCTTTTTTTGCAATTTTTGCAAAAACTTTTTCAGCCCTTTCGATTGCGCCTCTATATACTTTTTCGAATTCAGTACCGACTAAGTCTTTGGAGATATTGTATCCGTGTTCTGTTGTAAAAAGTTGTCTTATCTGCGATTGAATTCTGTGACGATGTAAATCACGCCATGACCCAATGTTTACCAAAATATCATAAGTAACATATGCTGCCTCAAGCGCTCTTGGGACTTTGTGCCACCTCGCTTTTCGCTTGCTCATGATTTCAGCGATAGCTTTTTCTTTTTGTTTTGTAGACATTTTTTTAATCTTTTTCTGAATATCATCATATGAAATATTTAATTTTTGATACATTGCTTGAGCAATAACTTTTTCTTCTCCATTTTTTTCATAATCAACAAGCTCCACATCCTTTTGATTATTTTTTTTACTTTGCCTTAAAACTTCGTAATCATCATACTTACTCATTAGATATTGTCTGTATTCTGCGGCAGCATCACTTTCAGAACGCCTTAAAAA
>CAZXFJ010000047.1:0-6040 GCA_964640435.1 uncultured Gammaproteobacteria bacterium
TATGAGCTTAAAAAATACCCCAAAGCCGAACTTGAAGAGCTTAAGATAATTTATGAGAAGAAGGGCTTATCAAGTAAAACAGCAGATGTTGTTGCCAAAGAATTAACCCGTCACGATGCTTTCGCCGCACACGTTGATGCAGAGCTAAATATTGACCCAGAAAACCTAACTAACCCCTGGCATGCAGCGATTGCCTCAGCGATTGCCTTTTTTGTTGGAGCAATAATTCCACTTACGGCAATTGTCGTACCATCGAACGAGATTAGAATTCCTGTTGCGTTTGTGTCTGTCATTTTTGCTTTAGCAATTACAGGAACTGTTTCTGCATTAATCAGTGGAGCAAACATATTTAAAGCAACCACAAGAGTTATAATAGGGGGAACAATTGCTATGGCTATAACATATGCTATAGGAAGAATTTTTAACGTTTCAGGTATATAATGTCGACATGAAGGGACTAATTGCAAAATCATCAACCACAATCAGCGCGCCAGTCGATAAGGTCTGGGAAGCATTAATCACTCCATCCTTAATTAAAGAGTATCTATTTGGTACAGAGGTGATTTCAGACTGGAAAGAAGGCTCATCAATCACATACAAAGGGGAGTGGCAAGGAAAAAACTATGAAGACAAAGGTACAATCTTAAAACTTGTGCCTGAAGAAATTTTTCAATCCACATACTGGAGCAGTATGAGCGGCGCAGAAGATAAACCAGAAAACTATGCAACCGTAACCTATGAGCTAATAAACAATGGCAATTCAACAATTGTTAACCTGACTCAAGACAATAATAAAGACGAAGAGAGTAAAAACCACTCTGAGCAAAATTGGGACACGGTTCTATCAGGACTTAAAAAGCTTCTGGAGGAGAAATAATGTACTACTCAAGATCCTGCACATATTGCACCAAAATCTTTTACACATACCATGACAGAAAAGAAGAGGCAGCGAAAATTGTTTTTGAAGGAATAAAAGCGCATTTAAAAGAATACAACGAAGATCATAAGGAATATGAGCTTGATGAAGATCCTCAAATTGAGATTGACCAAATGTATTATGAATTAATCGAGACAGAAGATGAACCTCAAAGCGCCTACGAGCTTTAACTTCTCCTTGTCTTCCTTTTTACTTTCTGCCTATACTTAATTACTGCCCACTTTTTTCAATCCTTTGGGCAAATGAGAGGGGGTGAAAAAATGATTCTTCAATTATTATTCTTCGCATTTCTTGCAATCTTTGCAGGAATTGCACTTAACCTTTTTGGATATGTTGCTTTCAGAATTGTTCTTCCAATCATAGGGTTTGTTTTTGGTCTATGGCTTGGAGGTGACGTTGTTACCGCCCTTATCGGAGGTGGCTTCCTAGCAACATCTCTTGGGGTAATTCTTGGTTTCTTTATGGGACTTGGATTTGCTCTTATTGCATACTTTGCATACTGGCTCGCTGTGGTTCTATTTGGTATTGCAGCAGGGTACGCACTTGGTGCTGGATTTATGGTGCTTCTTGGTTTTTCAGACGGAATATTCACATTCATGGCTGGAATAGTTGTAGCGGCTTTTGTTGGAATTCTATTTATGGCATTTAACTTGCCAAAGGTATACATCATGGCAATTACAGCTTTTGCTGGAGCATCTGCAATGATTGCTGGAGTTTTGGCTTTATTTGGCCAAATTCCACCAAATCAACTTGGTCTTTCTTTTGTAAACGCGTATATAGATCAGTCATGGTTCTGGTTTATAGTATGGCTTGTAGTAGGTGTATTCGGACTATTTATTCAATATGCAACTATTGAAGCAGTAGACGAAATGATGCCTGACAACTACTCATATGAGTACGCCACAAAAAAACACAAAAAAAGGCGATAAGTTGTTGATATCAACAAACAATAAAAACCCCGTAAAAGCGGGGTTTTTATTTTATTTACGTCTGTTATAATTTAATTCCTCATGAAGACAGTCAAGCAAAAATACCACGTAGAAGCCCCGGTTGAAAAAGTATGGAAGAGCCTAATTGACCCAACGGAAATTGATGGATGGGGCGGAGGACCTGCTGTAATGGATGACAAAGTTGGAACAGAATTCTCACTGTGGGGAGGAGATATTCATGGAAAAAATGTTGAAGTTTTGGAAAACAAGAAACTCGTTCAAGAATGGTTTGGAGGAGAATGGGATGCTCCATCTATTGTCACTTTTGTTCTAAAAGATCGTGACGGCGAAACAGATCTTGAACTTGTTCAAACTGATGTTCCAGACGCTGAAGCAACTGAAATTGGTGAGGGTTGGAAAGATTATTATCTTGGACCACTTAAGGAATATGCTGAGCTTAGCTAGTTTTTGTGTTGGAGTAAGAACCCGCAATTAAAGCGCCTGCTGCAAAGAAGATTGCCAGATCACGAAATAGAATATCCATCTGAGCATAATTAACAGAAATTATTATAAGAAGAGTTAGAGCTGCAAGTGAGGCTGAAACAAAAGTCTTCCAACCTGACAAAACCCAAACAGCAAGAGCAAGCTCATAAACCGAAAAAAACATTAGTAGTAAATTTTCAGGAAACATACTTCTTAAAACAGGTGGAAGATAACCCATCCAGCTGTATGGATCTAGAAGTGACGCGAGACCTGCGTAGAAGAAGACACTTGCAACACTTAATCGAAGAAGGATATTAACTAGGCGTGGATTGTGCATGTACTTTTATTGTACAACAACAGTTCCCTTTTTGCTTGGATCCAGGTGATCATGATATCCGTAAGTTCCTGGCTTATCAAAAGTAAACGAAAGCGAATCTCCGTCATTAAATCGACCCAGGTTTAACGGAGGGTAATTTGTGTGTGTTGGATGAGGATCTGAATTAACTGTTGCTTCCTTACCGCTACTATTTGTCCATGTAACCTTTGTTCCTGATTTAATGGTAATCTTTGCTGGCTCAAAACCTGAATCGGTAAGACTAACCCGTTGTTCCTGAACAATAGTCTCAGATGGCGATGCAACATCAATTGAGGTTGGCGAAACCTCAGCCGCGACCGTTGGGGTTGGGCTCGCAGGACCCGTTACGGTTTTTCCTTGATTTAGAAAATAAAATCCTCCGCCCAAAACAAGTACAACAGCCACTGCTATTGATATTAAAACCCATTTATTGTCA
Organism: uncultured Gammaproteobacteria bacterium; assembly: GCA_964640435.1. Classification (GTDB taxonomy): domain Bacteria; phylum Patescibacteriota; class Microgenomatia; order Levybacterales; family GWA1-39-11; genus GWA1-39-11. The sequence goes on from CAZXFJ010000047.1 coordinate 3,141, forward strand.
GATGATTCTTGGGGAGTAGTAGTTTCTTCGTTTTCCATTGCTTACATAATACACCTTTAAAAGGCTCTGTCAAGCTTAGCACTTTTACACAATTCTTACTCATAATTAACAATAAAACGAATTGCTTAAACTACTATAAAGCATATGAAGTATTTAATCTTATGGATATTGGGGGTACCAGTAAGCGTTCTTATTTTACTTTGGATTTTAGGAAAAATATTTTAAATATGGATAACGCACAAGAAAAAACAGAAGTAACAACCGTTCATGAGGAACCTGCAACAGTTGTTAAAACAACTAAAAAAGTTACACCTGCTGTAAAAACAGAACATCCTCAAGTTGTATATAACAAGAAAAAAGCACTTTTCAGAACTTATCAAATCATATGGTATATCTTAGGAATAATTGAAGTACTACTTGCTTTCAGATTTGCTCTAAAAATGCTTGGAGCAAATCCCGCAAGCGGATTTGCAAATATGATATACGCAATAACTACACCCCTTGCGGCACCCTTTCAAGGGATACTCGGCACAACACCTGTTACAACCGGTTCCTTTTTTGAATGGACAACGCTACTTGCAGCAATAGTTTATGCAATTATAGCTGCAGGTATCGTGCAAATGTTGCAGTTTTTCAAACCAACAGATCCAGAGGAAGTCTCCTCAGTTGTTGATAGTCAGTAGGGGGTGAGAATATGAGTTTAAATTTTACAAGTCTTGATCCAGTTATTTCTATACTTTTTGGAATACTAATTTTAATTTTTCCTAAATTTTTAAACTATTGGGTTGCAGCTTTTCTTATAATATCAGGCCTTCTTGCACTCGGGATTGTTAGGTAATGATATAATGACACCGTGAATATGTTTAAGCCTGTCGAGGCAACAACTATCAAGGAGTACATTGACTCAATTGAGGAACCAAGAAAAAGTGAAATTATTGAGCTTGATAAATTCATTCAGAACGTTGTCCCCGACTTAAAGCCACATTTTGCAATAAACATGATTGGCTATGGTTCTTTTCACTACAAATCAAAATCTGGAAGAGAAGGAGATTGGCCAGTTATTTCTCTTGCGAGTCAGAAAAATTATATCTCTGTCTATCTTTGCTCTGTGATTGATGGAAAATACGTAGCAGAAACTTACAGCAAGAATTTTGGTCCAAAAGTCTCAACTGGAAAGAGCTGTATTCGATTTAAGAAACTTGAAGATATAGATCTTAATGTTTTAAAAGAAGCAATCGAAAAAGGGGCAAAGAAACCCGGATTTTAGGGTTTTAATTCCTGTCTTGGCTCATCAAAATTCTCTTCATCAAAAAGAACAATCGAAGTTGGTTTTACCCTATATAGCTTGTGTGGATTTTTCCCTGCAACAAACTCACTATAAAATTCTTCACCTCGACTAAATTTATCTGCATAGAGCCTTAATGCTTTTTGAATCTCAGCTGCGTCAGAGACTTCTTGAGCAACCCCCGTAATCTGAAGCCCAACAACATCTTCGCCTGGCACAAATTTTACAGGAATAGCAACAGCAACCTTTGAATTCTGGAGGATTTCTTTACTGTGGCGTCTTTCAGGCTTACTTATCCAATATATATTTTTGTTTTCATCTGCTGCAAAATATACAGTACAAATCCAAGGCTCACCCGCATTAACAGTTGCCAGCTGCAACATTTTTGCAGAAGCTAAATATCCGTTTATAAGTTTTTCAAGCTCCATATTAAACATTAAGTTCTTCTTCTAAAATAAGCGTAGGATCCTGATTAGTATAACCCCCATCAACAACTATTACTTGTCCATTTACATAAGCAGCATCTTCTGATAACAAAAATTTAATTACGCCTGCAATGTCTGTTGGGAGAGCAATTCTACCTAAAGGGTTTGATCCAGCAAGCTTTTCATAAAACTCTTCAGGGCTTCCTTTGATCATGGGCGTGTCTACCCAACCAGGAGCCACAGAATTAACTCTAATTTTTCTATCTCTAAACATTAAGCTCAGTGATTTTGTGAGAGAATTAACACCAGCCTTACTCGCAGAATAAGCAGAGGTAATGGAACCGCCATAATACGAATCTGTTGAACTTATCATTATAAAACGTCCTTCTTTTTCAATCTTATCCTCAAATAACCTGGCCAAATAATAGTTGCTAGATAAATTTACCGCAATTGTCTTATCCCAAACTCCAAAATCCTCCTGAATCGAATTTTCTTCGTATTCTACAATCCCAGCACAATTAACCAATGCGTAAATAGAGTTACCATCAAAAGATTTTGCAAACTTTTCAATTTCCTCTTTGCGGCTTATGTCTAATTGAACCGTTTTAATATTTTTTGAAGTATTTTTAAGACTCTTGCCATTATGTGTAGCAATTACGGAGTAGCCATTCTCTGACAAATTCTCTGCGACTGATTTACCTATTCCCCCAGACGCACCAATTACGATAATCGTCTTCATAATTCAGATTATAGCACTTAGGAAATTGACCTGCCGCCATCAACCGGCAGGACTACGCCAGTTGTAAAATCCGATTCAAACAAATATAGAACAGCTTTTGCAATTTCTTCAGCGCCTCCCCAGCGAGCAAGAGGAGTATTTAAAAGCGCTTCCTTATTTTCTTCCTCTGTTAAATCGGGCGGAGCGAGAATGGGACCCGGAGCAATGGCGTTAACCGAGACACTCGGAGCAAGCTCGAGCGCTAGTGTTTTTGTAACCGAATCGACTGCTGCTTTTGCCCCGTTATATACAATGTAATCCTTATATGGGGATTTAAGAACTGACCAGTCTGAGAAAAAAATTATTCTTCCTTCGCTCATTTTTTTGCCAACTTCTTGCCCTAAAAATACAGTTGATCCAACAATTGATCTCATTATCTTATCGAAATCGTCTGATGTAATTTTCCCCAAAG
>CAZXFJ010000048.1:0-5958 GCA_964640435.1 uncultured Gammaproteobacteria bacterium
AAAAATGAGGTTAACATCTCGCTCTGTTGAGCGTATTGTTGCCAAATATGTTCGTGCGTCACGTATTCCTGTTAAAGCAACTCCTCATACTTTGCGTCACAGCTTTGCAACAGACCTTTTATATAATGGTGCTGATCTCCGTTCAGTACAGGAAATGCTAGGACACAAAAATATATCTACAACTCAAATATACACACATGTTACGAACCCACAATTAAAGGAAATACATAAGAAGTTTCATCAAGGGAATAGAAGATAGCTAGAAGCGTCTATTGTCATCAAGCTTTTCTTTCATTGACTGAACGCATTCTACGGCTTCTGCGACTTCAGAATTTGAAGCAACTTTCCCCTCTTCATTTAGAAGTTTTATTCCAGAGTTTGTAGGAGGAAGAAATACATTTGGCGAGTCATGATATTCAATTATGCTGAATATTGGCACTCTTTTTCTTGAATGTGGAATCGTTGCATTAATCGTTGTAGTTGTTTCTGTAACATATGATTCTCCTTTTTGTGTTTTAGTAACTTGTTCTAAATCCATTTTAACCATTGATTCGCCACTAAGCATTACGCCAACTGGATCTGTGAAGCGTATATCCTGGTTTGGTTCAGTATCCAGCATGAAGTCTCCATGAATTGATATTATATCTCTTGTGTCCTGAAGAAGCTGTTTTCTGTTTTTAGTTCTTTCCTCTTTGGCCCGTATTCTGCTTGATTCAGCCGCAGTTAGTGTACTCCTAGTTATCTCTGACATGTTGCAAATATATCACAAAGAAATATTAGTTTCAACAGAATTTTATATATGAAGTTTTATTTTTTTTTCTTCTTTTTTGAGGAGGATTTTTTAGCGTGGTGAATAACTTTGTGTGTCTTTTGTGAGTGATGACCACTGATTAAGAAAAGAAGTCCAGCAAGTAATCCAAGTCCCAAAACTGTTAGAGTGATAAAGATTGGGAATGTGTCTGGCATCATAAGCGCATCTTTATTCGTGTAGAAGATAAGAAGAATTGCAAAGGCAATAAGAACTATTAAAAATGAAATAACACTACGAGCGTTCTTTTCATGATGGGCAGAATTTTTCATTACCTATTAATCATAGACAGTTTTTGTAATTGTTGTCAAGGGGAGATTTGCTTGTTTTAGGTAATTAGTTCTGTTAAAATTTTTGCATGGGAAATGACTTGCATATTAAAGCTGAAGAGGCACGAGAAAAAGAAGACTTCTTAGGCAGTCTTAAGCTTTGCGACGAAGCAACCGTGAAATACGCAAAAGAAAATAATATTGTAAAACTTGCTGAAGTTCAAGCATCACGTGCTCTTTCTCTTCGCCAATTAGCACATGAAACAGGCAATAAAAACTTATATGTACTTGCAAAGTTTGCTGCAAAATCAGGAGTAAAGATAATTGAAAACTCCGACTCTAAAAATGGAATCGCAATCCCACTCTACACTGTTGCAAAATGTATGATTGATCTCGAAAAGTATGATAAAGCAGCAGAAAAAATTCAGGAAGCTTTAGAGGCTGGAGACGAGACACTTTCCCCCGCTGCTATTGCTGAAATGAAAACTCGTCTTGCAGCTTTGCAATATCGGCTTGGAGTTGATGGAGCAAAGAGCGTTTTTGATTCTGCTCTTGCCGAACTTGAATCATTGGAGGCTGATGACTATACAAAGAAAGTTTGGTTGTCTGGTGCGTATATGCATATGGCAGAAGCAATGAAATCAAAAGGAGAAGATGCATCGGGCGAAATAGCAAAGGCTGAAAAAATAATAAATTCTGATGATAAATTAAGTATTCGCCGCCAACAACTCGAGGCCCTCAAGAATAAATAATTTGTCGTTGACAAACCAATATTAGCCCATATAATGGGCTTATGGCATCAGAACATTTGACGCATTCTCCAGATCGTCCGTTGATGTCTCTTCAGGAAATATACCCCAATGCCTCTATTCAAAGCGGAAAAGTACGAGATAGAATTGATTTTGGAGATACCATGTTGATGTTTGCTTCAGATAGAATTTCAGTTTTTGATGTGGTATTGCCAACTGGTATTCCTCAAAAGGGACAGATTCTAACAGAGATGTCCAGTGCCTGGACTGATTTTTTAGGTGTGCCTAATGATGTTATTTCAGACAGAATTGAAGACTTTCCAAAAGGATATCAGGATACAAGACTTGCTGATAGAACGACACTCGTTAGAAAAGGACAAATGGCAAAAGTTGAATGTATTGCCAGAGGTTATATAACTGGTTCAATGTGGGAAGCATACAAAAAATCTGGGGACTTTATGGGTCATGATTTGCCATCAGGGTTAGTAGAATCTCAAAAACTTCCCGAGCCAATCTTTACTCCTTCAACGAAAGAAGAGGAAGGTCATGATATAAATATTTACTATCCGGACATGCTTCAGATATTAAGGATGCAGTTTCCACAACATGATGCCAAGAAGCTTGCAGAATCACTTAGGGATTCAACCCTCGATTATTACAATCGTGCAGCCCAATTTGCTTTATCACGGGGAATAATTATTGCTGATACAAAGTTTGAATTTTATGTAAACGAAGATGGTTCCATAGGACTTGGAGACGAGAAATTGACACCAGATTCATCTCGTTTTTGGCCAGAAGAAGATTATGAGCCTGGTAGATCTCAGAAAAGCTTTGATAAGCAGTTTGTAAGAGATTATACAGCCAGCCAAGGATGGGGTAAGACTTACCCTGGTCCAGAGCTCCCACTTGGAGTTGTTGAGCAAACGGTTGAAAAGTATCGTGAGGCACAAAGAAGATTATTTGGTTAACCCTTAAGATATTTGTCAAAAAACTCTATAGTTCTTTGCATTGCTAAGTTAAAACCCTGTGAAATATTGTGATCTGATCCTGGATATGTATTAAGTGCTGCTGTTTTACCGGCATCAGTTAGTTTTTTATAAAATATTCTTGATAATTCAACAGGTACAGTTTCGTCAGCTTCTCCATGGTCAAGCTGAATTGGTGTTTTTATATCATTTATATATGTTGTTGGTGAAATAGAATCCCAGAATGAATTTCCTTCTCGTGCTTCACCGTAGCGTGTTATAAAAGATTGTCTTGAAGAACGATTTTGATTTATCTGTCCTGGAGTTACATTAAAGCTTTGAGGACGCCTTTTACTCCACCATTCTCGCTGTAAATCCTCATAAGAGCCAATCACTCCACCCCATATAACTGCAGCTTGAAAAACATCAGGTTTTGCAGCAAGAGCACGTGTTCCAATCATTCCTGCCATAGAATGACCCCAAAGACCAACTTTATTTGTATTTACGTATGGAAGTTTACGTAAAGACGCCGCTGCATTTAAAGTGTCAGTTGTGTATCCAGGAGAAAAGTAGGCTCCTTCCGGACTTCCTTCAGATTGATCATGTCCTCGATAGTCAATTTTAAATACTACATACCCAGAACGAGCAAGACTGTCAACGTAAGCTATATATTTTTCTTGTGTGTGATATTCAGCAGGTGGAATGTATCCATGGGCAAAAACAAGAGCCGGTACCCTATTTTCCCTGCTTGCTTCGCTTGGTACAGTTAGTAGACCGTATTGTTTAAGACCATCAGAGTCATATGATGCGTAGTATCTTTTGTAGTTTGATCCAGGAGCAAGTTCTTCCTCTATTTTTATTTCACTTCCGGGGTATTCTTTTGCGCGTACCGCTTCAATAGATAATGGATTTTTAGGCATAATATTGTCAATTATTCCCCCTTCATTTTCAGTAGAATCCTCCTTTACAAAACTTAAAAGTGGAGTATTTTTAAGTGCAAAGAAAGTAAATACTAATATGGCAATAATGAATATAGCAATTGTTATTGCTCGAGCTTTCATGGGGGTTAAATTCTACCTTATTTGGTCCTAGCCGTCAACTTCCGCAGCCCTCACTAAATTATCAAATAGGTACGAGAGGTTTACAGGTCCTACTCCACCCGGTGTTGTAGTATAAAAACCTGCGATGCTTTCTATGTCGCGTGCCCTATAATCTCCGCGAATTTTTCCATCCTCTCCGTGTGTCCCTACTCCAATTAGTACTACTCCGCTCTTTAAATTTTCAGGCGCAATTACTCCACTTTTTCCAACTGCTGAAATAATTACATCTGCTTGTTTTATGATTTGTGCAGGATTTTGGGTTTGAGTGTCTATAACTGTTGGATTAATTCCTAGCCTGATTAACCCATTTACTATAGGTTTACCAGCTGTTTCTCCCTTACCTATCACAACAAATTCAAGCTCCTTGGTGTTATTAATTACTTTTGCTTCTTCTAAAAGTCGTTTAACGGCTAGCCAAACTGGAACTTCAAATGGAGAATCTGAGCGAAAACCATCGATATCTTTGCTTTTAGAGATTGCCTCAACAACCTTTTCTCGACTGATTAAACTTGGCATAGGCCGCTGAACAATTATTCCATGGTAAAGTGGATCTGTATCAATTTCCTGAATTGTTTTAAGGAGTGTCTCTTCATCAGAGTCAGCAAGATTTATAAGAATTGCCTTAATCCCAAGCTCTTCAGCCACTTTTAATTTTTGACTAACATATGATTCCCAACTTGATTCATCGCCCAGCGTGATGATAGCAAGTTTTGGCGTTATTCCATGGGAAATGAGGTCGCCAATCCTTCGATTTAGATCTTTTCTTATCTGCTCGGCAATAATCTTGCCATCAATCTTCATAGCTTCAATTATACAGGAAAACAAATTTTTGCGAGTAGTTTATGCAGTGACTGTGGTTGCGCTTGCAACTTTATCATTTTTATCTGAGAAACGCATTAAGATAACTCCTTGTGCATTTCTTGATAGCAATGGGGTTGCATTCAATGGAATACGGACGACTTGGCCTTTTTCACTTGTGATAATAACATCAGTAACTGCTGGATCCAAAACTCCTGCTGAAACTATCTTTCCTGTTTTAGCATTTATAGTTTGGATGCGTACTCCCTGTCCATTTCTCTTTTGATTACGAACTTCTGAAACTCTACTTCTTTTACCGAGTCCATTCTCAGCAATCATGAGCATTGTTGCAGTTTTATCTCCGCCTGAAACAAGGTCCATTCCTATAACTTGATCATCTCCTACAAGTTTAATTCCTCCAACTCCTTGGCTTGAGCGGCCTGTAGGTCTTATTTGATTTTCGCCAAAACAAATTATTTTTCCATCACGTGTGATTAGAACTATGTCATCAGTTCCTCCTGAGAAGTTAACCCATTGAAGTTGATCTTGGGGCTCAAGTTTAATAGCGATAATTCCACCACGTCTGATATTTGCAAACTCTGATACAGCAGTTTTTTTAACTACACCCTTCTCTGTTGCCATGACAATATATTTATTTGCTGCTTTTTCTTTTGGATTGTAAGTTAGAATTGACTGAATCTTTTCTCCTTGAGATATATCAATTAAGTTAACAATAGCTGTTCCTTTTGAAACACGTGATGCTTCATCCATTTCAAATACACGAGTTTGGTAAACTTTACCAAGATTTGTGAAGAAGAGAATGTAGTCATGAGTTTCAGCATAAAGAATCTTGTCGATTGCATCTTCATCTTTTGTCTTCATTCCTATGACACCTTTCCCTCCGCGAGCTTGAGTCTTGAATGATGCCATGCTTTGGCGTTTTACGTAGCCCGTTTGAGTAAGGGTAATAACAGTTGGTTCGTTTGAAATTAAGTCTTCTTCTGAGAATTCATCAACCTTTGATTTATATACCTTAGTTCTACGTGAATCTTCATATTTTTCTTTGATTTTTGCAAGCTCTTCAGAAACAACTGAAAGCATTTTCTTTGGATCTGCAAGAAGTCCTACTAAATAGTCAATTGTTTCTTTAACCATATTCCATTCATCTTGAATTTTTTCACGCTCCAAAGCGGCAAGTCTTCTTAATTGAAGATCAAGAATAGCAAGTGACTGAATTTCTGAGAGTTCAAAGCGAGTCATAAGGTTTGT
>CAZXFJ010000049.1:0-5805 GCA_964640435.1 uncultured Gammaproteobacteria bacterium
CATATAAATTTGCGAGAGCAGAGGGATATATGGAAGATAGATCTCGTAAGCTACTTCTTCATAAAAAAGAAATTCTTGCACTAAAGTCAAAAATGGATCAGGGAAAATTTACAATTATTCCATTAAGTATCTATTTAAAAGATGATAATTTTAAGGTTGAAATCGCTCTTGTTTTATCAAAAAACAAAAAAGAAAAACACATGGATAAAAGAAGATCTACTATGGAGCGCGATCAAGAACGCGAAATGAAAAACTACTAATTAATATTAAAAACTGTTATTATTAAATGATGCCAGAAGATAAAGGTGATAAATCTCAAAATATAGCAGAAGAAGCAGATAATTTTTTAAGAAGAAGAATGGTCGGAAGGGACCACAATTCAGAAATAAGTAGCCAAGAAGCTAAAATACGAGCTATGAAAATAAATGAGCTCGAAAAAGATGTTCTTGCAATAGCTACCGCCTTTGATGTAACTAATTATTACGAGGATCCCTCTACCTCAACCGGGCCTGTTAGCATTACTATTCATGATTACAGCACTCCAGAAAATTTAAATCTTAGTGTTACTGGATTCACAGATGAATTGGGAGGAATGGGAGATATTATGCCTATAGGTGGAGGAAGAGCCATTAATTTTTATGCAATGGAAGATTTTCCGAGCGAGCTCTTAGAAGATTTCGGAGTAAAAACATCTCACTACTTTAGTGTCTCTCTTTTTACAGACACCGAAACATTTGATGTAGTCAAGGACCTTTGGGAAAAAGGTGAAATATCAAATGAGTTTATGTATACAAGCTATTTCTTTGATGATGAGGGAAATTCAGCAAAATCCATACAGCTTCCAAAAAGCGTACCGGACGAAAGAACTCCCCTAAGAAGTGGTGACTTTTATAAAACTATTGTTGGTAAATTATCAAAAGGAGACTTTGAACTAGCAGAGAGAGCAATTACCCTTTTAAAAGATGGGGTAACTAGAAACTACAAAAAGAAGCTAGGTCAATAATTATCTGTGGAGATGGCGGGCAATGAGCCCGCGTCCAAAATTATTTCTATAAAAGCATCTACAAGCTTAGCCGATTATTAATTGTCGTTTCTTCCTGATCCTGTCGGCTGGAAAAAAGAAACCAAGGTCTAATTTTTAGAGCAAGATCTCGACCAGCAATCTTACCTTATCTAACCTTTGTTTATACCCGTAACTATCCGATTAGAAAAGAAACGTTACGAATAGGATTAAACTTTACTCCTGCTTATGCAGCGAGAGCAAAACTTCGAGATGGAACAGATGTTCCCTCATCGATGAAATCCGCTATTCTACTAGCGAATCGTTTAACACCGCTAACAGAATCGTTAGCATGTATTTTTGATACAATTTGCGGTTAGTATCATCACCGGCTTGCAGTTTTTAAAGAACAATTCTGTCGATGCAATGCATCCCCATTGAGGCTAATTATAGCAGGTTATAGGCTAATTTTCAAGTTTTAGCCTCATTAAACTCTTACATTACGGGTGTATAATAGGTGCCCATGACTACTAAAGAAAACGAGGTATCGATAATAGAGTTTCTTGACGAATTAAACTCAAAAAGAGCTATAAATCCAGATGTAAAAACCAATATAACCCTACCTGAAGCACCCCTAACTCATTCTGCAGTTTTAAGAAATGCCGGACTTAAGTTACCAGATAAACTAAAACCAGTTAGTAGACGGGAGCTTGAAGCCTCGCAGCAATCGCTATACCAAAGGCCCAAACCTAGAGGTTAACCTCTCCTTCGTTAAATGAGGCAATGCCAACATGCTCTTTCATTTGCTGCTCTACGCGATTTCTTGTTAGGTAAAGAACAAGTCCTGCTAAAAATACTACAACCATACCAACTCTTATAGCATTAAGTGGCCCCATATATTCTGACACTATTCCTATTTCAAGATTTCCAATTGGGAAAAACCCAACAAACATTGAAATCCATATTCCCATAACGCGTCCTCGAATCTTGTCATCTACTAAGTGTTGGATTGTTGTATTGACTGTTGGGAAAGTGAGCAATAGTCCGAATCCTGACCAGAAAAGAAAGAAATATGCAGCGTGTAATGTATGAACAAATGTGAACAAGAAAAGAGAGATGGCAAAAATCGTAATACCAGCAAAGATAAATTTCATCGCCTCTATTTTCTTGAAGACCTGTAATATGATCATCGCTATGACTGCTCCAACTCCTGCTGCTGAAAACATATATCCAAGCTCTGTTGCATCTGCATGAAAAAATTCTTCCGCAATCAATGGGAGTAGAGTGGTATATGACCATCCAAAGATAGCAACAACTCCTGTAAAGAAAAGTAGTGAACGAATTTTTGGATGAGTAAATGAATAATGAATTCCTTCTTTTAAGGATTTTATAGGATCTTCAAAAGTTGCTGGAACTTTTTCAGCAACCTTCATATTTAAAAGGGCAGCAATTGAAGCTATATACGACAACCCATTAATTATAAATGCTCCCCCAATTCCAAATACTCCAATTAATATTCCTGCAATTCCAGGTCCAATTGCGCGCGCACTATTGAAAGTTCCTGAGTTTAAAGCAATCGCACTTGACAGATCTTCCTTATCAACGGTTTCAACAGTAAATGACTGACGAGCTGGAAAATCAAGGGCATTAACAATTCCAAGAAGAAGTGCCAAAATCATAATTTCCCATATATTAATAAGACCAGTAATAGTGAGAACTCCATAAATTAATGCCAAAATCATTGAGGCTGTTTGAGTAAAAAGAATAAGTTTTTTCTTTTCAAAATGGTCAACAATAACTCCTCCAAAAAAAGCTAAAAATAATGTAGGCAATGTTGCAAAAGCAGCAACAAGACCAATTAGAAATGGGGACTTAGTCAGCGTTAAAACCAAAAGACCCTCGGCAACAACTTGTAGCCAAGTACCAATAAGAGAGATTGTTTGTCCAAAAAAATACAATCTAAAATTCCTACTTTTGAACGCAGGAAATACAGAATATAAACCACTTTTAGTGTTACTCATAAAACTTAGGATTTGTCGTTCGGGCCGAGAAGGTCTGAGGTTTTTTAATAAATCCTAGATACTATTGTATCAAATCTCCCGGACAAAAGTAAGGCCGATGACCGTTTTAGAACCGTTTATTTTCAAGATTCTTGCTGCTTCTTTTAATGTTGACAGACTTCTTGCCGTATCATCTATCAAAATTACGGTTTTTTGAGATTTAAATTTTTTATTAATTTCATATGAATTTTTAATATTTTCAGTTCTTTGAAGAGTAGTTAATTTATTTTGAGGTTTTATATCTTTAACACAAATTAATACCCCATCCAACATTTTTAATTTAAAATATTGTGCGACATAAAAAGCGAGTAGACTTGATTGGTTATATCCACGCTCTTTATATTTCTTTTGGCTTATTGGAATTGGTATAACAACAGGGTTTTCTTTTAATAAAAATTCGTAAAATACCTCATTCTGTATCAAGTGCTCTATCATAATGTCCGAAATTATAACCGCAAGAGGTGTTAAATTTGGAGGATTTTTTAAACGATTTATCAGCTTTTTTGAAATATTGTTATAGACTGTTATAGTCAAAATTCCATCTAAGTCATTTTGTTTTTGGACCTTTTGACAGTCAAAATGTTTCCAAAAAGTTGATGAGTGCTTACCGCATGTTGGACAAATAAAGTAATCGTTATAACGTATTTTACTAAAGCAATCAGTACAAAGATATTCACCGAATTTACCACAATTTATACACTTTTTAGGATATAAAAAATCTAAAAGACCCATTTTGTTTTTTTATTTTTAGACTTTTGAATTTTAATTAAATTTTTTACTAAAAGAGATTAAATAATATTTTTACCGCAAAAAAATAAAAAAATCCTGCTTTTATTCTATACATATTTAATTATTGATTTCTTACATTTGTTTTCCTATCATTATTCTTAGACATGTTTACATTACCAGATCTTCCTTACGACTACGACGCGCTGCAACCTTTTGTTTCAGGAGAAATTCAGCATTTACATCACGACAAACATCATCAGGCATATGTAGATAATTTAAATAAAGCGCTTGATGGTCATCCTGATTGGCAAGCAAAATCCATTGAAGAAATAATTGTTGAACTTGATAAAGTTCCTGAAGAAATAAAAACAGCAGTTCGAAATAATGGTGGCGGACATTTTAACCACTCAATGTTTTGGGAAATGATGGCACCTGCACAAAAACAAGAACCCACCGGCACACTACTTGATAAAATTCAGCATGGATTTGGCTCATTTGACGACTTTAAAAAACAATTTAGTGAGAAAGCCGTTAAGGTATTTGGAAGTGGCTGGATGTGGCTTGTATTGAGTAATGGCGAATTAACATTAACATCGACTTCAAACCAGGATAATCCATTAACAACAGGTCAAACTCCTCTACTTGGTCTTGATGTTTGGGAACATGCATACTACCTACAGTATTACAACAAGCGACCCGATTATGTAGAAGCTTGGTGGAATATAGTTAATTGGGATGATGTTGCAAAACGTCTCGATAAAGCAACTGGCTAAATCCACCCTCACCATCATTTTGTTTTATTTTTGATATAATCCTCCTCATGCAATTTCATGAGCGATTTTATAGAACTTCCGATGGTGCAACCCCATCAGAGTCATTAAATCACGCATTCACATATCTTGTTGAGTCTCTAGATAACAGAATTAATGAGAATGGTTGGCTTAATTCTTTTAAGGATTTACAATTTTCCCCAAATCAAAAAGCAACTATTCAAGATTTTAACTATGAAAAGTATGAAGTAAACAACAACAAAAGAGTTGATCAATTTCCCTCTATTTATCAGGCAACTGGCTTAAAAGTAGTCTCTGATGACTATTCCGATTCTGTACCATTTAAAAGCCCCATTGGAGACTACGGAGTTGATTGGTCAAGAAGACTTGTGCTTGCTGCTACCACCATTCTTGATGCAACAATTAATCCTGAAAGTAAAGTAAACATATTAGATGAATTTGAAAAAATAAATAGATATTATGCACCCGACCTTAAAAAATATACATTTAGAAGAGATGGTGCGCCAAGTATCTTTATCGCAGGCCCATCAGCTACTTTTGCCGAGGCCATACAGTCTACTCTTATGGTAACCAATCTCTTTTCGCATCACAGGATTGATGATTTTGAAAATCCAGAAGACCTTACAGCAACGCTTATTAATCAAGGATTATATTCAAGGCTTGCACTACTTATTTCTCCAAATGAAGTTGGGGAAATGATGCACAACGGTACCATATTCACAAAACCAGCAATCGTAAAAGATAATGATGGAAATTATGATCTTAGAAATGATATATCAACCCACCTAGCAGAAAACCACCAACCACAACAACTCGATAGAAGGCTTGATAGGGGTGGTTGCCCAGTAGGCCGAAGGATACCGGGAAATAATTTTTCAGGCGTGGACCTTTTAGCAAGTCTATTTCATAGCGTTGTACTTGCCCAAACAGAACAGTACACTGCCAACAAGCCATTCTTTGCAAAGCTTCGGTAACGTGCCTAAACTATAAGACTACACTTCCTGAGTTATCCAAAGTTATCCACATTTTATATATTTTACTACAGGATTCATTGTGTATTTTGAGGCTAAGTTTGGTGATTTAGAAGAAAAAGTTTCCCACAAGCCATATGTTTAGGGCTGCAATTATCACCGCTATTACCCCCGACGTTACTTTAAGCCACAAGGTATTAGCAAAATCCCCCATTCGCTTCCTACTTCCTGTAAAGAAAATTAATGGGAACACT
>CAZXFJ010000050.1:0-5660 GCA_964640435.1 uncultured Gammaproteobacteria bacterium
TTAATTCTTAACGCAAGTGCTCCAAAGGTTGTAAAAGTTAATATAAAGAGAGGTATTTTATATATGCTGAATGTCAGGCTTGGCGGGAAGGTAGCATAGATAAAGGTTGCGACAAAAAGAGATGATAATAAAAGTATAATTTGTGTGAGATTTAGACTTGCAACAATTCTATCTTCAACTGTTGTTATTTGTGCTGGTATTACTGTCGTTCTCATGCAGCTACCCTCTTTCTTGGTGTTATAACCTGCCCTGCAGCAGTACTAGGTGTATTTGTTGAAATGACATTTATAATCTGGCTACTTACTTTTTTAACAAGACCTCGTCCCGTGTTATAAAAGACCAGCTGCATCATAATTCCAGGCGTTTTGAGAAGAGTAAATAAAAGTCCTATTCCAACAAGAATTGAGATGAGTGAGTTTGTTCCCTGTTGTCCCGGGATTGTTAAAAAAGCTGATGCAAGCTGAATCACTACAACATGAACAAAGATTGAGAAGACCATCATGATATAGCTTTTTATTGATATCTCGGCAAAATCTGAGAATTTTGGTATTGCCCAGAGAAGAAATATTAAAGGGGATAAAACGGCACCAAGTGCAACCATAATAAGACGGGTGATATAAAAAAGCAGAAGCACTACGGCTAGAATTACAAATAGTAACATGAAAATTAGGGTTAATAGAGTTGTGGTCCCAAGAACGAGTGACGTTGGGTTAAAGGCATTAAGGATCCAGGCTGACTCAATTCCGCCTGTAGCGTTAAGAAGAGCCATTACAAGCGTATTTGCAGCAACTATGATCCAATTAGCCCAAAAAAGTGAAGTGTTTGCAAAAAGGAATGCAACTCCGATTCGCGGAAGAAGTTGTTTTAATTCGATTTCATCAAAACCAAAACTTGACGCACTCATTACTTGAAAGCCAAGTAGTGCTATAACAATTGCAAAAAGAGAGTTTGTAATGCCAAGAATTATTAGCCAGAAATTGAATATTACCGAGTTTGATAAAAGTTCCGGGGTAGTTGTAAGAAACGAGATTATACCATTCACTATAGGTGCCATCGCACTCTGAACAATGTTTAGTAAAAATCCTGCAATTGCATCTAGAAGAACCTGTGTCAGTCCATCTGTTGGAGTAGCAGGTTCAATAGGGGTAAGTTCAATTGTTGTGATACTTGTTCCGGGCGCCGGTGTTGTAAAAGCGTTTGTTAAAACAGATGAGACAATTGAAGCTCCAAGTATTAAAACAAGACCTATTATTGCATTTCTCAACATCCCCTTTGCTTCGTCAATGGCATCGGGTTTTCCTGATGAGGTCATATATTTATAACCTGCAAACACCATAAATAGAACTGATGCTGAAATCCCGATTATTATGAATGTATTAAGGGATTGAGTCGTAAACGAAGCAACATCCGCATTTTCTGCGGCAAAAGTTTGAGTTGCTGCAGCGAGATATATTGCAGCTGTTGATAATGCTGTTAAAACTACTTTCAAATAAATTCTCCTTACTAAGCACCAAACGCGCTTGTTGCGACTTGTGTCACAATATTGGATAACACAAATGCAGCTAAAACAAGAGCTAAGCCGACTCCCGAGTAAATAATAGTTTTCTTTGCGCCTTCAAGTGCCTCAGGATTACCGGATGATGTTATGTAGCGAACCCCACCAAATACAAAAAAGAGTGTAGCAATAGAACCTGCCAACACTACAAAGATTTGGATTATGTTTGCGATGAAATTTTCAATTCTTGAAACATCAGCACTTTGTGCAAAAACAGGCGCAGCAACAACTAAAGCGGTTATTATAAAAGATTGTAAAGTTATTAGCTTTTTCGTAATTATCACCTCCTTAAAACCAAAAAACTGCTCAAGGGAGCAGTTTTAAGAACAAACAAATACTAACTGAGTCAATTTATATCAAACGATTTCAGATAAATCAAGTAGTTAAATTTTATATAGTTGATATGTTATTTTTTACTTATGCTTTAGAATTTCATGGTAAATGTATCTAAGTTTTTTATATACTGATTTTTATCTCCCAGAAAAATAAAAATTGATTGGGTTAAGACATCTTGCTACAATGTGTAGTAGTTATGAAGAAAGTTATACTCTTGTCTCTTTTTATTATCCCATTGGTCATTATGATAGGGATAGTTTTGTTTCAAATAAAATCACCAAAAAAAATGAATGAAAATAATACAAATGCTCAAATGAGTAATTCAAACTTGGAAGCTCTTATTGTTGCTCCTCAAACGCCGATAGACAAGGTAGTTGTAGAAAGTGTTACGTTGCAAAAAGACGGTTTTGTAGTAGTTAGACAGATTGATGATGGAAAGGTAAGTCAAATTATTGAAATGAGTAGACCATTGAAGAAAGGTACAAATAAAAATATACCTATACCTTTGGGAAGTGTCGATGTAAAGGGGAAAGAACTCGTTGTTATGATTTATGAAGACTATGATGATGACGGCATTTTTAACGATCTTGACATGCCAGCGCTCAGTGAAGAAGGTTTAACGACTGCACGCTTTGTAGCGACAGGCAAACCTGTTCCAACATCAATGACTGAGGCAGATATGCCAGCCATGAAGATGGATGGAATGAAAAGTATGGAAAAAGTACGCTACACAGATACGGGGTTTGTACCGGATAGAATTGAAGTTAATGTTGGAGATATGGTTGAATTTGTTAATGAGAGTAGTACTGACATGTGGGTTGCTTCTGTACCACATCCAGCACATACAAAGCTACCCACATTTGATCAGTTCAGGCTTTATAAAAAAGGCGCAATTTATAGGTTTGTTTTTGAGAAAAAAGGAACATGGGAATACCACGACCATATAAGTCCAAGTTTGGGAGGAAGGGTTATTGTAAATTAGTTCGCAAATGATGCTTAAGAATAGTAAACGTGTAAAACTGGTTTCGCTTATTATCTTTGTTTCACTTTTGTTAGTAGGTCTTGGAATCTGGCAGAAAAATCTCTCACCAGAACTTACATCTAACGGTATAGAAACGAACGAGCCAGTTACTAATTCTACTGAGATTTTAAATAGTAATTCGTTTATTGAGCAGCTGCGTCAAAGAGAATTTAAAGGTGGTGAGATTACAATCGAAGAAACCGTTGCAGACAACACGTCTTACACTAGTTATATTTTCTCTTATCCTTCAGACGACTTGAAAATATATGGGAGAATGAATGTTCCTAATGGCAGTGGTCCATTCCCAGTAATTATTTTAAACCATGGTTACTTTAATGCTTCAACATTTCAATCAGGGGATGGCACCCAAACAATGGCTGATATATTAGCAAGAAACGGGTATCTTACTCTTGCTTCAGATTACAGAGGCTTTGGGAATTCAGAAAATGATGATCAAGGATCGCGTGGACATAATCCTAATTACGCAATAGACATACTGAATTTAATTGCATCGGTTCCCAATTTTAACAAAGCAAATTCAGAAAGAATCGGCATTTGGGGGCACAGTATGGGAGGAGAAGTTTCTTTGAGAACAGCAGAAGCAACGGAAAAAGTAAAAGCAATTGTTTTATGGGCGCCAACAAGTGCGAGGACTTCAGACAACTCAGGATTTTATGGAGGTAGAGGAACACAACCAACGGTTAGCCATGACGATGGTGGTACATCTCCAATAGATTATCTGAGATATATCTCAGCACCGATTAGCCTGCATCAAGGATTAGTAGATACGGAAGTAAATCCCGAATGGTCAAAAGAACTTAATGATGCTTTAAAAAACGAAAAGAAAGACGTAGAGTATTTTGAATATCCGGGACAAGACCATAATTTCAGAAATCTTGGGTGGGACGTAATTTCTACCAGAACAATTGAATTCTTTGACAGATACTTAAAATAGCTTTTTGTATCTGCTACAATATGTAGTATGAAACCAACAAATCTCGGAGAACTAGAAAAACAAATAATGGACATTATTTGGGAAAGAAAGTCCAGCTCTGTACGTGAGGTTGTAAATAAGCTTGATAAGAAACTTGCATATACAACTATTGCAACCATTCTCCAAAGGCTTTATAAAAAAGATTTAGTTGTTAAAGAGGAAACAAAAAATGGATATATATATTCACCGAAAGTATCCAAAGAAAAGTATTCACAAACTGTTGCGAAGTCATTTATTAAAAACTTTATTAATTCTTTTGGAGATACGGCAATCGCATCATTTGCAGACAGCATAGACAAACTTCCGCAGGAAAAAAGAAAACATTTTCTGAAATTAATTGACCAACATGACAAAAATAAATAAAAGGATTTTTCCTTTGAATAAAAATATTCTTCTGTTTTCCGGATTAGTTTTAGCTTCAGTTGGAATACCTTTATTAGTATTCCAAAAAGTAATGCCTCTATTTAGCCACATTACTTATTATTGCCAATCATTTATTAATAGTAACATGGTACAAATCCCCAACTTTTTAAGCCTAATTCCTTTATTACTGCTCTTTCTAATTATTGCGATTGCAACAATTAAAATTTCAATAATATATTTTAGGATACACGCGTTGAGACATAAGCTAAAAGGCAGAATTACAACAAACACCACAATAAATAAATTAATAGAAAAAATAGGATTAAAAAATAAGGTGCTTGTTGTAAAGTCTAACAAAAGATACGCGTTTTGCTTAGGAGTAAGAAACCCCAATATTTATATATCAACTGGACTTATTTCTCAGATTTCTCTTAAAGAAGTTGAAGTAGTACTTCGTCATGAACAATATCATTTAGAAAGGCACGACACGGCAACACAAGTTATAGCCTCGGTTGCACATTCACTATTTTTCTTCTTCCCTCTTGTTGGCGATCTTGTAAAAAGGTATCAAATTGAAAGGGAAATAGAGGCTGATAGGTTTGCAGCTTCTTATGCTGGAACTAAAAATACACTTGTGTCTGCGTTGAAAAAGCTGCTTGCATTTCCATCAATTGAGCCAGTATTTGCAGCAAATATTTCAGATCAAGATACACTTGAACCAAGAATATATTCGCTCATGAATCAGTCTTATACCAAAAAATATTTTAAAGCAAAACACCTATTAATTACCGTGTTTTCAACACTGGTTTTAGTATTCATTGTAGGAATCCCGGTTCATGCACAGGAAATACATCACGAAAACCATGATGTAATAATGGTGTGTACGGACGGGGAATGTATGAACTCTTGTATAAGTGAGCAAAATCTAAGCAAATTATATTCTGAAATTCCTACTTCAAGCAAATCTGAAACAGAAAATTTCTCCCATCCGTATACTTCAGCGCACTCACTCATCCCTTAGTTATTTACTACTTGACAAACGTATTAAGTTATTACTACACTATGTAGTAGATAATTATGGCAACGAAAAAAAGTTTAACAATTGGCGATTTGTTGGCAAGGCTTTCTAAAATAAAAACCACTCAAATTCTTGTAGTACTTTTAATTATTGCCGCCTTTTTTATTGGAGTTTTATACACAAAAGTTGAAAATCTAAAAGCAGAAAGTACAGATTCCGTTCCAAGTGCTCCTCAAGCAGCAGCCCAACAAGCACCACAACAACCGGCTGGACCTATTGAGGTATCCATAGATGATGATCCAATCTTGGGAGATAAAAATGCAAAAGTAACAATGATCGACTTTTCTGACTACGAGTGCCCATTCTGCAAAAG
>CAZXFJ010000051.1:0-5619 GCA_964640435.1 uncultured Gammaproteobacteria bacterium
CTGGCCGGTTCTGACATGGTGTCAGTTCCGGGCACAGGCCCAATTTCGCACTAGCTTGGAGGACGGGTAAGTCGAACAGGCTTTTCGGGAGGATTTTCCTCTCGAATGGGAATCCGAAGCCTGTTTTGGCCAATGGCGGCTGGCTCGCGGTTTTCAACCTTGTCCGGGTCGAAGATGTCGATGATGCTGAGACTCAGCTCCTCGCCCTCGTCGCGATGTCGCCTGCGGATGGCGCGGTAGTACTCAGTCATAGGCGGGATCTGATCCGTACTGGCGATGAAGATCCTTTCGTTATCCGGATCAATGAAATCCGGGTTGGTGCATGTGATGACCATGGGGTCTTCGCGGCACACAGCTACGGTTTCGGCGCCCGGCTTGGGGGCGTCGAACACATACACAATGATTCCCTGATCGCCGCCTGGCTCGTGGGTAAGCCAGAGTGGGACCCCCGCGCTAAGCTTAGACAGATCGTTTCGAGTTAAAGGATCTCGATCCATTTCTTCTCCTAGAGCAACTTGCTCTTTGCTACAATCACTCCAACCGCAATCACGATGATGCAGCCGTAGATGATTATGTCGCGAACGTGATCGTCGCTTTCAGGCCAGAAAGGTAGGAATCGCTTCGTGAATCACCTCCACATGAACTAGATGCTTGCCAATGGGTGCTTATGTGTCCCTTTTTGGGCAACGCGAATGAAGGAGTTAATCTCACCGACGAAAACACGATCCTCCCAGTAGTAACCGGGCGTGTAACGTGGCGAGAAGAAAGTGATTTCCACTTCCTTTCCTTCAGGCGTAAGCCAAATGGAAGATCCATATCTTTCAGCTGCCATTTTGGAATAGTAGCCATACTTTCTTGGTCTGTAAGCTTCAAAGCCTGCAGACATAAGGCCAGCAAAACCTACATGGTCAAACATTTTAACCCCCTTCAGACAAATAGAATAATCGTAAAAAGCGCTGCAGAAACAGCAAGAAGGCACGAGCCTTCGAGAATGTTTTGTTTATTCAGCTTCTTCGCTCCGTAATCAAATTTATCTAGAATGCCAATAATAACTAAGGTGGTTCCAATGCAAAAAAGCAGGAGCATGATAGCTAGTAGAACATTTTCCATTTCAATCCTCCACAAATTAAAAGTGCGAATAGCCTTTTTAAGGCTAGAAAAAGCATTGACAGAGACTGTTTTTAGACGCGCAATGTGTCTAAACCCATTCTCAGAATGTAGGGATGGATTATACTCCTTTTTAGTACGCAACTCAAATATTATAGGATTATATTAATAATAGATAAAACTAAATTAGATTGTTAAATTAGGCTATTTTGAAGACTATCGAAGATCATGTATCATCAGATATAATACAACGACTAATGTATAACAAGAATCTTATACGAAACGTAATAATTGGTTTTTTAGTCTACTCCTTAGTACTTCTTTTCATTGGTCGTAATTTAAGCTTTATTCCTCAGATTAAATTTGGTGGAGCGAAAGCAAAATCAACAGTTGCTGCGGATGATATTCGTAAAAATGTATTAGAGAAGTTTTTAAAAACTCAAAAAGGATCATACAGTGTTTATTACAAGAACCTTGTAACAGGTCAAACATTTGGTGTTGAGGAAAATGTAGTTAGAACCGCAGCCTCACTAAATAAGCTCCCAATCGTTGCCTATCTATACAATCAGGCAGCTCGTAATAAGCAAAATCTTGAAGATGAAATCGTGGTTCAGGAAGATGATATTCAAGATTACGGGACAGGTTCTATTCGCTATGCGGGTCCTGGAGGATCGTATTCTCTTAAAACCTTAACTAAACTTGCTCTTGAGCAGTCTGATAATACTGCAGCGCATGTTTTGGGATTGCGCCTTGGAAGAGATCAGATTCAGGATTACGCTAACTCCTTAGAAATGGCAGCAACAGATATGGAAGGAAATAAAACATCAGCAGCTGACATGGGAAAAATTCTAGAAGCGATTTGGTACGGGAAGGTTACAAAAAAGGCTTTAAAGCTTGAGCTATTGGGTTTTATGAAAGACACAGATTTTGAAGACAGACTTGCGCGATATATTCCAAAAAGCGTATCCGTGTATCACAAGGCAGCCGATGGGGTGGGTTTTATTCATGACGCAGGAATTATCGATGATGGGAAAAATCCATTCGTTTTAGTTGTGATGACAAGCGAGATAGGTGACACTGAAAAGGCAAAATCTCAAATTGGAAAAATTGCTGAGTTTATCTACAAAAACCAAAAATAATTGACAGTAGCCATAGTTTTAGGATAAACTGATATTAATCAAGAGAGATGGTGAAGGTTCCGGCCTCGCGATCCATCCGACAACCGAGTTGATTACCACGGTGCCAAACCCGGACCCTTAGGGAAGGATTAGGTTCGATACGAACAAAAACTTTTTTTGTACCTCTTTCCCAATTTCTTAGGGAAGGAGGTTTTTTTATGGACAAAGATATAAAAATTACTATAAAAGAATTTTTAGATGAACAAGGAATTGAAGCAAGATTTATTAGTTTTAAGCCAGCTCAAACACATGTGGTGTTGCATGAGGGTAAAGAAGCTCCATTGAATCCACTGCAGAAATTAAAAAAGAAAAAAGCGCGAGAAGTAGACCTGGATTGGTAGTCTATCTTAAACTATTTAAAAGCTCTTTATATTTTTCAGCAGAATTTGAAGCATTCCAAATGCAACTTGTAGCTACGAATCTCGTTGCTCCGGCCTGCTTTGCTCGTTCAATTGATTTCTCATTAACTCCACCATCTGCCTCAATTGGAACATTGGTGAGTTTTTTAAGGTGGCGAATTTTATCAAGTCGCTGATCCATCATTGGTGGACCTGAAAAGCCGACCCTATCAGATGTATAAATAAGAATAGAATTTAGCTCTTCAAAGGCAACCTTAATTTGATTTATGTGAGTTGGTCCATCTAGAGCAAGTCCAACTTCTCCATATTTTTTAGCTTCGGTTACAAACTCACTTTGTGAATCCATGTGTTCAATATGTCCTAAGAATCTTTTAAACCCCGCATTACCCCATTCTGGGAGTAAATTTATGGGGTCTTGAACCATCATGTGGAGTTCTAAAAAAACTTTATCTGAATATTTTTTAAATGGTTCAGGAGATAAAAATGTTTTATTGTTTACAAACTTGCCATCAATAATATCTATGTGGGCAATATTTGTGAAAGTTTGAAGTTTTATGAGTTTTTCTTCGATTGCATCCCAATTATTTTCTAGGATGCCTGGCAGTATTTGCATTTTATTGGTTGTTTTCTATCTTTTTTATCTCTTCGAGTCTCCTATTTCGCCTATCTGCTTCTTCATAATCTGTTTCAATAAAAGCTTTTACCATTTCAATAGCAGTTGATTCATCTATATTGTCAGCGGCGAGTGCTAAAACATTTGTATTATCATCTCGTCTGCCAGACCTTACTTGGTCAACATTCATTCCAAATCCTGAACGAACGTGATCAAATTTATTTGCAACGATATCTACTCCAACGCCTGATCCACAGATAACAATTCCTAAATCTTGGTGTAGTGGATCGCTTGCAGAAACTCTTTTTGCAACAGCTTCGGCAAAAATTGGGTAATCATCATCAGGGTCTAAAGTTTCCGCTCCCATGTCTTCAACTTGGTAATTATTCTGCGTCAGAAAGTTTTTGAGTGTTTCTTTAAGATTGTAGCCTCTGTGGTCTGCTCCGATAAAAATAGTCATAAGTTAAATAATTGCTTTTCCAGCTGAGCCAAAGATTTCAATTTTTTCTTCAACTACTTTTTGAACTTCATCTTCAACTGGTTTCATGAGCTTTACAACAGCATATTCATCAGGATTGTCTTTCAATTGTTCTTCAAGCTCAGTTCTAAATGCATATCTCATATCAGAATTAATATTTATCTTTGATACTCCTACTTCAATTGCCTGTTTAAAATATTCTGGTGGAGTTCCTGATCCTCCATGAAGACTAATTGCGCACGTCAAAACCTCTCGAAGCTTTTTTAGAAGCTCAATATCTAAAACTTTTGGTACGGGATATTTTCCATGAAGATTTCCAATTGCTGCAGCAAATGTATCAATTCCTGTTGCTTCTACAAATGACCTAGCGCCTTCAGGTGTTGAGAAGGTTTTTTTAATTTCATCATAGTCAATTTCTTCTTTGTGAACATTCGAGCTACCCCCAAAATAGTGGGGTTCTGATTCAACTAGTGCGCCAGTTTTTTTTGCATATTCAACTACTTCGCGAGTTGCAGCAATTATCTCTTCCTCAGTTGCGTCTTTTTTTGCTTGAGATAGATCTATATGAATGAATTCAAATCCAGCATCAATTCCAGCCTTGGCTGCTTCGACACTTGGGGAGTGATCGAGGTTGATATACATTTCAATACCAAGCTCTTTTATGTAGTTATCAACGAGACTTCTTACATTTGAAAGTCCCATTGCCTCTACTTCACCGGCTGAAACTTCTACGAGTACAGGAGCATTTTTGTTTTTTGCTGCTTTTGCAATGGCAATAAGAGTTTCTTGGTTATCGATGTTGAAAGCACCTACTGCAAATTTTTGTGATTTTGTTCTTTCCCATAGTTCTCGTGCTTTTTGTTGATTTGTCATAACGATTCAGCTTTCAAATTATTGTTCATTTTTAGCTGTTCGTCAAGTTTTACTTTTGTTAATAGTCCTGCTTGTGCACCAACTTGTTGCATTACTGCTCCAGCATTTAATGCTCCCCAGTTCATAGCGGTTGGAACATCCTGTCCATGCAGAATTGCTGCAAAAAAACCTGAGGCGTATGCGTCTCCCGCGCCAGTTTTCTCTTTTCCCTCGGCGGGACTTGGTTTCATATTGTACATTTTATTCTGCTTATCAATTGCAAATGATCCTTTGTCACCATCTGTTATTGAGACAATTTCAGGACCTAATCCTTTTAAGCCCATAAGCAGATCTCGAATGTCTGTGGTTGTGTCTTTTTCAAGAATTTTTTGAGCTTCTTCAAGATTTGAAAAGTATATTTTTGTATTTTTTAAAACTTCTGGAATAATCTCATTTTTATTTTCAATTTGTCTTGTTCCTGGAGAAAAGGCGATAGGAATATTATTTTCTTTAGAAAATTCTAAAATCTTTTTGTACGTACTTTCCCACTCCTCTGGAATTGAAGTAAGGAAGATATATTCAAAATATTTTTCGCGAGGTTTAAAATCATGTGAGTTTTTACCATAGTTTGAGATTATTATCCGGTCTTCTGGAAAGTCTAAGATTATATGTAGTAAGGAGTTTTTGGTGTCATGTCTCTCTGCATCGACTGCAACTTGTTCGCGTGATAAGGCGAGTTCAATTTCACGTGAGAAAAAATCATTACCAAGGTAAGTATAAAAGGTTGTGGGTATTTCTAAGCGAGAGAGGCCAACTGAGACATTTGCCCCATTTCCTCCAACGGCAGTTGACTTTACATCTGATGGGATTTTATCCCCCAGTTTTAACGAGATGTCTTCACCGACTGTTTTGTAATGGTCTTTGTCTAGGTCTAGAAATAAATCAATAACAGAGGAGCCGATGGACAGTACATGCATATATATATTGTAACTAAAACCGCCATTGCCTGACAACATAAATCTAAAATTTGCT
>CAZXFJ010000052.1:0-5584 GCA_964640435.1 uncultured Gammaproteobacteria bacterium
ATGTGGTAAAAAATCTCATCCGTGGTTATCGTATTATCCTTCTGAACTCTCTCATGAATATGCTGCAAAACTCGGTCAAATAACTCTTTTGGAACACCTGATCGCTCCATGGACCTAATGACTCGTTGATCATCAAAAGGAACCTCTTCACCATTACGCTTAATTACGAGGATTTGGGCAGACATATATTAAGTATAAAGGATTAACGGAGAAGTATAAAGATTAAGGCTGGTATGTAATTATAAGCTGTGGGATAGATGAGCTCTCGCGACTTCCAAAATCAACTGAGCCACTCTGGTTTTCATTTGTTTTCTTTATTACCCACCCGTCGTTCGCGTTTGTACCGCTTAGATATGATGCAACATCTGCTGTTACATCAAACTCCATATTTCCGGTTTGATTATTTATTATTGTCTTTGTATCAGATGGTGTTGGATCCCATGGGTAACCTGATGACTGACCCATTTCCCATTCCGTTGATCCACTACAATTCTTTACAGAATTTGCAATATTGCTATCTGTTGCACAATTCCATGTAGCACCACTTCCAGAAGCAAAATTTAATATACCAAGTATGCTATTCCCATTACCCTCTGTCCAGTCTGAAGTAAGCCTGTGGACGTCTAGCGTGCGACCTGATCCACCCCAACCATTACCATTATCAGCAATCGTGAGCCTTATCTTTGCTGAGATAAGAGTTCCTGTGCCAATTGCTGACTCAATGGCTGACTCACTTACCTGAAGGATTCCTCTATTATTTCCATTTGCCCGTACCCTAAGCACAGTACTTGCTCCTTCGTTTTGATTTGGATTTCCACTTTTAACATATGTATCTTTGTTTATATTTAAAGATGTTGTAACTGGTGCGGAAGTGGGCGTAGGAGTCAGAGTTGGGGTAGGACTAGGAATTACTCCCAAAAATGGCGCGTAGTAAACAGTTGTATGATAACCATTATCTACACCCCCTAGCATATATAAATATCCATTTACGAACTGTAGTGAGGCGCTCGTTCTTGGCCTTGGCAGACTATTTGCGCTTTGTTGCCAAGGAGCAAGACTTCCATCATTATTTATTGTCGTGTAGTAAACATCCGATGTATCTGGGTTGCCATTTCTTCCTCCACCAGCAATAACTATGGTATTACCAACTATTACTGTTTGATTTTTATCATAGAACTCATGTAACAACGATTCTTCTGGCTGCCAGGAGGAAAGTGTACCATCACTTGTATTTACCGTTGCACTATATACCTCATTTATTCCCCCACTATTTGTATATCCTCCAATGATATAAATTTTGTTTTGATAAGATACCATTCCAAATGTAACCATTGGGTGAGGAAGAGAGGTAGTAGTAGACCAAGAACCTAGTGTTCCATTAGAATTAATTTGAGAGACATATACGGTATCGTGCTTTCCCTCTGCATTATTTACTCCACCTGCATAATATATCCAGTTGCCTACAATCGTTGATTCTGCCTCCACAACACTTAGAGGTAAGGTCGTTGTTTCCTGCCAATTGTCCATGGTACCATCACTATGAACTGTGCCATAAAATACATTATTGTTAAAGGTTCCATTACCTAGTCCTCCTAGTATATAAACTCTATCGCCGTCTTGAGCTTTTGCCATTCCCCAACGTGCTTGTGGCATACTATTTCTAGCAGTCCACGAAGATAGTGTTCCTGTACCACTTGCGCTTGCAGAATATACTTGATCATATTGTGCTCCATCAGCGGCTCCACCTATCATATACAGGTTGTTACCCTTAGCAGCAGTTACACCCGCAACATTATTTAGCGGTAAAGAGGTAGTTTCAGCCCATGCTCCAACTGGATCAACATCTGCATAAGTAGGATTACTAAAAGAAACGAATAAAGCAATCGCGAGGATTGAGAAGACTGATACCAAAGCTAATTTAAGCTTTTTATTCATCTAACCTTACTATATTCCCGTCTCAAAACAGTTGTCAATAAGCAAATAAACTCATCGGTCAGACTACTCTTGGCATAACCTTCGACGTTATGTATAATCTAGAATTCAATATATATGAACGATTCAAAGCGAATTCATAACGCCTATCACAGCAAGATAAAATCTCAGTCTAAAATAATATCATCAAAAAATTTTACATATAGAAACTTAATAGATGTAATTATTGGATATATAAAACCGGAGATGAAAATTTTAGATATTGGCTGCGGCGCAGGCACTTTAGACTTCTACCTGGCTGGTAAAGTGAAAAATATTCAAGGCATTGATATTTCTAAAAAAGCCGTGGCATCGTGCAACGCAACTAAAAGAAATTTAGGAATTAAAAATGTTAATTTCAGCATCCGCTATTTTCCTGAAGAAATAGTTAATGGAAAATTTGATCTAATTATTTTTACCGAAATAATAGAACATCTAGAAGATGATAAATTAGCACTTAAAAAAATGAACAAAATGCTTAGCAAAAACGGCTTATTATTTTTAAGTACTCCTTCTCAACATGCTCCACTTCACAGATTAGGATTAGCTAAGGAATTTGATAAAAGAGTTGGACATATAAGAAGATACGACAAAAAAGAACTAATCAGTCTAATTAAAAAATCCGGATTTAAAATTAAGGAGATAAATGAAACAGAAGGAATTATTAGAAATTTTTTGTATGTAAATCAGCCTGCCGGAAAGTTAGTTAGATTTATAAAATTTTTTTTATCAGATATTGTTACCTATGTTGATAATATGACTATTCCAATATTTGGCGCATCTAACTATATTATTATTGCTGAGAAAATTAAACCTTAAATTAAAGCCACTGAGATACTCCTCCATGATGAGAACATGTTCCTCGCCTTGATTCACTAAAAGAATATGTTCCATCTCCGCAAATGGCCGTCGCTCCCGCAGGAACAGAATTAGAATATGCAGGTGAATGAACCTGATTACCTGAAGTGTTCGTGTAATAATTGTCGTTGCTTAAACCTTGCCCTTGCTGATTTATAGTATTTACTATCGTGGGAGTTGGAGTGAATGTTGGCGGAGCATAAGTCGCAACAGGAGTAGGCGAACTTGTGGGCGCAATGGTTACAAGCTCTTTTACATCAATCGACTGAGTAGGAATAACTGTCTCAACAACTGAACTGCTAACGCCTTCCACTGCTGCCTTTTGCGGTTGAACTTCATTAATTAAAACCTTACTCCATATTCCAACAGTAATAAGTAATAAAAATATAATAGTTTTTTTAAGCATGATATTTTCTGTCTTTAATTCTATATACAAATTTTAATCCAGACCATTTGTCGTCAATTGCAGCTACCTTAACATCAACCAATCCACTTTTTAAACCAATATCACGAATTATATTTTCATTTAGCTTTGCGCTCTTGTCCCTTGTAGGGCTTACCCATGAGATCCATAGCATGCCATCTTTTTTCAAAATCTTTTTTACCTCGCCAAAGAGCATCTCTAGCTCTTCAGAGTTAAATGCAAAATAATGAATGTAGTCGAATTGAGAGTCGGGATTTTTTGAAATTTGGACAGATGAGGGTATTTGTCCAAGTTCTTTATAAAAACTTGCCGGTTCATTAATAAATAGTATATTAGAGTCCGGCTTTATCCCAAGCTTTTTTATTAAAGGTGTTCTTGAGTATCCAGCCATGTTGGTAGTTTAACATAGCTTGGCATTGTTGTTATACTAGACACATGCACGCTTGGAGATCCTGGAAATATAAAAACTTAACTCTTTTAATAATTACTTTTTCATTTTCTTTTTTCTTGGGTTGGTTTCAACCATATCATGATTTTATTTTTCAAGCGGGCGCATTGACTGCTTTTTTTGCCGGGTGTCTTTTTATATCAACTTTTACAGCGCCTATTTCTGCTGTAACTCTTCTTATTTTGGCAGAAAAATTTCCTATACTTGAACTCTGGCTTTTGGCTGCTATTGGAGCAGTTGTATCAGATTTTCTAATGTTTAACTACATAAAGGACGGTCTCGGAAAAGAAATTCAACCAATTGCAAAAGATGTTGCCGAAGAAGTTGGAGAAGTAGCAGAAGATCTTTCAAAAAAACCAGCCTTCAGAGATTTTATTCGCGGAAATGGTGTTAAAACAAAACACTACAAATGGCTACATCATGTTGCAGGCGCAATATTAATATTAACTCCCTTGCCTCACGATGTTGGAATTAAACTAATGGGTACGGGAAAACTCAAGAAGTACCAGTACATAGAACTTTCAGCTCTAGTAAATGTTATTGGTCTAGGATTTATAATCCTGCTTTCATTTATAATAAAACCATAATGCCCTGGTTTATTTTTTTCTCCGAACTCTTAGTTTTATTTTTTACTTCTAGATTTGTTTCACAAGCTTTATTTATTGTCTTTTATAAAATTTTAGGAAGTCAAAAACGTGCAATAATTCCTGTTTTTATAATTTTTATTCCAGGTGTAATCATTCATGAACTTGCGCATTTTATTATGGCTGAAATTCTACTTGTGAAAGCACGCGATATTGAGATATGGCCAAAAATAGAAAACGGAAATTTAAAAATGGGAAGCGTTCAGGTTAATAAATCTGATATTTTCAGGCAGATGCTAATTGGAATAGCTCCAATTATATTTGGTGTAGCAATTTTATCTGGAGGCATATATAGTTTTCTTCATTTAATTGATTATTCAAAGCTTTTTACGACTCCCATCGGAATACTTACCATCATTTTCCTAACATATCTGGTGTTCACTATTTCAAACACAATGTTTTCAAGCAAGAAAGACCTTGAAGGATTACTGGAGTTTTCTGCAATAATCGCATTTATTGTTTTAGTTATTACTCTTTTTACTTATTTTTTAAATATAAATCTGTTAAGTGGAGTAGAGGGAATAATATTAAGTACCCCAGTAATAAATGTGGTTACTCTACTTTGTTGGCTTCTTGCTGCACCTGTTGCGATTAATATGATATTTGTTCTACTTGCCAAACTCCTATTCAAGGCTAGGTTTTAATAACTCAAGCTTGTTGAGAGGCTGTCTATCGGATATAATATTGAGACTGTATTTGGAGAGGTCGCATAGTGGTCTAGTGCGGAGGTCTTGAAAACCTCTGTGGGTGCAAGCTCACCGCGGGTTCGAATCCCGCCCTCTCCGCATAAGGTCTTCGGTTGCTCCAAGACCCGTCTACTATGCTCGATTAGCCCTATGTGGCTTGCTAAAAAGGTGAGAGAAATCGCAAGTACCTCAAACATAGCCTGTAATGTGCAAAATCGCCGAAAAGACCCTCAAGGTATTTGTTCTCGGTTCTAAGCTTTTGGAGAAAAGAGGCACTTTTAGCTCTAATTTAATGAAATATCTTCATTCGAATCTCGTTCTTTTTAAGAAGCGGGAAGATTTATTGGAGATTAAGCTGTCTGTCTCTTAGACTGAATTTTGAGTTTACTCCTTTAAGGATTTTTAGCCTCTCCTCTGGGGTTCCAAATTGAAGAACGTGGAGGAGATATTCTTTAAGCATCTCGGTGTGAGTTTCATTATATTCTCTCGGGATCTGATCTCCAGTATTGTGAGGAGTTATTTCAACTCGAGGGATATAGTCACTAATCACATT
>CAZXFJ010000053.1:0-5447 GCA_964640435.1 uncultured Gammaproteobacteria bacterium
CAGGAGGTTTCATATAGGGAATTATACAATCTTAAAAGGATTAAACAACAAGAAAGAAAATGGGTGGAAGACGGGTGCCGCCCCCGCGACCTCCAGGTCCACAACCTGGCGCTCTACTGTTGAGCTACAACCACCATGTGAATACATTTTACCAAAATTAGCTTCAAGTTTAAAGTTTTAATTAGCTGTGAAGTTGTAGCGGAATTTAATAAAGGAACATGTCTTTTGATATACTTCCACAGGTTGAATAGTTTGAAGCTGTAACGAGTCTTGTGCTTGTGGTACAACACTTTCTCCCCCTGCAGCATTTCCTCCGACAGAAGCTGGTGTTACTGTAGGCTGAGTTCCGCCAAAGTTATTGTTACGACCACCAAATAGCCATGTGAATGGAGATAATAAAATGTCTATGAAGGATCTCTGTGTTTGTGCCGCAAGAACAACTTTTTTAGCATTACTTTGTGTTGTCATTGCTGTAGTTTTTGGTTGACAGTTAATTTGACTCCAAATTCTATATGTTGCTCCAGATTTAAGTTGTGGGAGTGTTAAGTTCCAAACTGATTGATAACGAACAAGATCAGATGTGCTTGAAACTACAGTTGCTGGAATCGCATCAGATCTTGCAATAATTGTTGCAAGTGTATCAGCACCTTCAGCCAAGAAGAATTTTTGATCTACAATTTGAGCTTTTGATGTATCAGCGCCAGTTACTTTACCAAAAGATGTAACAGTTAATGGCTTACCTGAACCAATGGATGTATATGTTATACCATCACAGGTACATGCGGCAGGGTTAAATGGCGTAGGAGTAGGCGTAAATGTAGGTGTTGGACTACTCGTTGGCGTTGGACTTGATGTTGGAGTAGGTGTTTTTGTTGGTGTTAAAGTTGCACTTGGAGTTGGTGTCTTAGTTGTAGTTGGAGTATTGCTTGTTTGTGGTTTTGTAGGTGTAGGCGTACTACTATTTCTTGGGGTAGGAGTACGAGATGATCCAGGAGTTGGTGTACTCGTTGATGATGGTGTTGGAGAATTGGATGGAGTTGGTGTTATACACTTAGGACCATTACAAGCATAAGGCTTGTTAGCGCCTGCATATAAACAACTTGTGCAGCCGCACATTTTACAATAACTTTCTTGTGGAACCTCTCCAGTACCTCCATATGTTAAATGTGAACTTCCTTGACCATTCGTACATGGAATAGATACATTTATTGTTCCAGTATTATCTGTGCTTATTTGAGCATTTTCAGCATTTGGATAACCTTGTGAAACTAAACTGTCTTTTACCGCCTGTTCATCAGCTGTTAGAGCATATGAGTAAGAAACGGATAAACCCAGAAATAAAAATGAGCTTAAAAATATTATCAATAACTTTACCTTTAACATATTAATTTATTAATGCCAAAAAAGATGGGTCAGCTGCAAAAGCCTTAAAATACCCATTATTTTCGAAATCAGTTTTAAGTGTAGATTTTACAGCTGGGTTTAATGATATTGCTTCCTGAAGTAGAGGAATAATTTGAGCAGTATTTATATTTGAGAATGAATATGTGTTTGCGAGTTGATATTCATATATACCCTTCCAAGCATTTTGCATATCGACCCCAACAATCGTATTGTCATTTGAAACCTTATTTATAGCATCCTTAAACATGTTTATGGATTCATCATATTTTTTATTGGCACGCAAAACTATCCCAAACATATACATATTTCTTGTAATTCTAGGGTTTGCGGCTAATGCTTTATTTAGATTATCTATCCCTTCATCATTTTTACCTGACATGGCAAGTGCATATCCATAAGCACCGAGAGCAGGAGAAAATGTTGGACTTGCTTCAATAGCTTGACGCCCAAGCTCTACCGCTTCATTTATCCTCCATTGGCTACGAGCAGCAGTTGATGCGGCAGATAATGCCTCAGCTTTTGTTCCTGCGTCAATCCCTGGCTGAATTGATGCTTTAATATATGTTTGCTTGGCTGATTCAAAGTCATTTGCCATAAATTCAGCATTACCTTTTTCAATTAGGATCTGAGGGTTGTTTGGTTCAAGGCTCGCTGCAGTTTCGTACGCTTTTTTAGAATCGTTATTTTTGCCTAAAAATTGTAATACATGTCCATAATGAAACCAGGCAGCGGGGGAGCTCGGATATAGTCTTACTGCTTTCTCATAATATTCACGGGCTTTTTCGTATTCTCCAGCTGATTCATAAGCATAACCAACAGAAAGTAAGACATCTATGTTATTAGGGTCTGTTTTAAGTGCTTGCTGAATGTATTGCTGCGATTGTTCTAGTGCTTGTTTTTCAGAACCATTTTGATTTCCTTGGGAGGCAATTGCATTTATTACGCCACTATTCAATGCAGCATTTGTTTTATTACTGTTTAAAGCCTTTTTTGCTATATCTTCTGCTTTCTCATAGTCTCCTGCAGAAAATGCGGTGTTATATTCTGCGTTTACAGCAGCAGGTGTTTGATTTTTAGCAAATAAAGAAACCCCTCCAAGAATAATAACAATAAGAACCAAGGCGCCACCGATACCGAGTAGAATTTTCTTATCAATTTTGGGCATACCACTTTTTTTATCAGGTCGATCTTGAATACTACTTACTGGTACTTCTGTTTGGGCAGCAACTGAATTTACTTTTTGATCTTCCATAATTTTATAGAGCAAACAATAGAGCTCCTACTATTACCATAATTACTGCACCTGCTCCAAGTGTTATTGTTGTGCTTATTTCACCAGTTGGTGGAACAGTTGGAGCAACGGTTGGTGTAGGTGTTGTTGCAACACTACAACATGAAGCCTGTGATGGAGAAGCTTGACATGCAGCAGTTGCTGCCGGCAAGGAACAGTTTCCTTGACCACTAGCACTTGTTGCACAAACATATCCTGATTGACATTGTGAAGAGTCTGTACATGGTGATCCACAAGCAACTTGAGGAATAGGAGTTGCGGTAGGTGGAGGAGTATCAACAGCTGCATCTACTTTACAAAGAAGTGTATTTGAACCAGCAGCACCAGCAGTTCCACAAGAATTAACTGCAGCAATATCACACTTATATGTGAATCCATCTTTTACATCAAAAATTTTGTTTGTAACGGATGCATCAACTTGCTCATTGGCAATGCTTGTTCCGTCATCTACTTGAGTAATAGTAACTTGATATTTTGTTGCACCCTGAATTGATGTCCAAGAGCAACCTGCTTGAGTAAAATTGCACTGATCTCCTACACAGTTTGGGAAATCGATTTTTACATTCTGAACTTGAGCTGGAAGTGCACAGTTTGCCTGATTTGTTCCCACTGACTGACCAGCACCAGCAGTTGGAATTGCTGTAGGATTAGCGTTGGTATTGTCTGCGTTTGATCGTGTATCTTGCTGACTCTGGAGAAGGTATAAGGATAATCCCATTACACCAATTAAAGCGATAATTACTGCTCCGATTATTAATAAAGTCTTTTGATTCATAGCAAGATAAACTCTGCTGCTCTTTTATCATATGATAATAAATCTTTACACGTCAAGCGCAATATAGCTTTTCTTACACAGGATTACCTTCCTGATCAATTTTGATATATTACTTTCGTATTTTATTCGGTTTACTTTCGATTAATATTCAATTATATTATTCATATGCTTCGAACGATCCTTCATATAGATTTTGATTCTTTCTTTGCTTCATGCGAACAACACTTCAACCCAAATCTTCGAGGAAAACCAATTGGAGTAACTGCTGAAAACGGAAGAAATGCTGTTATTGCTGCATCTCGTGAAGCAAAGAAACGAGGCGTAAAGAGTCCTAATACAACCTGGGAAGCAAAAAGAATTTGTCCTGAAATTGAATTTGTTAAAGCGGACTTTGAAAGATATCTTGAGATAACAAAAAAGTTACTTCAAATCTCAAATCGTTATTCCCCGGTTGTAGAATTATTTTCTCTCGACGAGGTATTTATTGATCTTACTCCAGTTTTAAATTTATACCCCTCTCCTCTATTTGTTGCGGAAGATTTTAAAAAACATTTAAAAGAAGAGGTTGGAGATGCAATTACAGTTTCTATTGGTATCTCATCTAACAAGCTAGTCGCAAAACTTGCCACAAGCCTTAATAAACCAGACGGAATAGGAATGATAGATAAGAATAATAAGGCCAATGTTTTTGCAGGACTTAAGTTAACGGATATTATGGGTATTGGGCATGGATATGAAAGACGCCTCAACATGATGGGCATTTTCACTTTTAAAGAGCTTGAGAACTATCCTATGTATTTACTTAAAGCAGAATTTGGAAATGTAGCTTCACAAAATCTTAAGGCTCTTTCTATGGGAATCGATGAGTCACCGGTTGTTTCATACTTAGAAGAAATTGAAACAAAATCAGTAGGTCGAAATTATTGTTTGCCTAAAAATGAATATAATCAAGAAAAGGTTCTGAAAAATATTTATGAGCTATGTGAGGAAATTGCAGTAAAACTTAGAAGACTTAAAATGCGTGCTCGAACAATTGGCCTATTCTTACGAGGAAATGAATCTTATGGTCAGCGAAGAACGATCATTAACTATACAAATCTTGGAAAAGAGATTTTTGAGGTTTGTTCAAATCTATATAATCAATGGAATCCTGAATATGTAAGACAGATTAGTATTTACTCGTCTAATTTAATTGAAGAGAAATATACCACAATTTCTATGTTTGATCCCCCAAAAAAAGAAGTTGTCACAAGACTTATTGATCAAGTTAATGATAGGTTTGGTCATCACACTTTAAGACGAGGGTATTTAACTGATGCACCCAAACTTCATACTAAGCCCAATGGATTTATGGCTGATCGCTGGCAGAGAGAAGAATTAAGGAAATGGTAATTACTCATTAATTATGAAAAATTGTAAAAACTGCGGCAAAGATAAACCTCTACAAGAATTTAATTTTAGAAATTTATCTAAGGGAACAAGATCGTCTAATTGCAAGATTTGCTCAAGAAGGTTCGTACGAAATCATTATTATAAAAATAGACTTTATTACATAAAAAAGGCAAAAGAAAGAAATAAGGCTAGAAGACTTGAAATAAAGAAATGGGTATGGAGCTATTTAAACAACAATAGCTGCGTGGATTGTGGAGAAAATGATCCAATTGTTTTGGAGTTTGACCATATGTTTGATAAAATATCAGCTATATCACGCATGCATCGCAATTTTTCCTTAAATGCAGTGATAAAGGAGATTGAAAAGTGTCAAATTCGCTGTGCGAATTGTCACCGAAGGAAAACTGCCAAAGAGCGTGGTTGGCATCAAAAAGTTAAGCCTTTGTAGCTCAACGGATAGAGTGCTGGTCTTCGGAACCAGTGATGAGAGTTCGATTCTCTCCAAAGGCGCATTAATGAATTGGTTTGTTTATATTGTTAAAGGCTCAGATGAGTCTTTGTATACAGGAATCTCAAATAAGTTAG
>CAZXFJ010000054.1:0-5419 GCA_964640435.1 uncultured Gammaproteobacteria bacterium
AGTTTTACTTCTAAAAAATCTGTGCCTAAACCAGTTTTAACTGGAATAACAATCGTTTCTTCTTTTTTAGCAAGTCCGATTATTGGGACACTAAAACCTTTTTCTGCATGAGCTTGCAAGACTGATGAAACCTGTCCTTTGCCGCCATCAATGACCATTAAATTTGGTTTTTCCCAGTCAACTCGCTTCGCCCGACGTCTTGCAACCTCTCTATGCATTTCAAAGTCATCTGGAGTTTTTTTAAATTTAATTTTAAATTTTCTATATTGGCTTTTATCCACATCACCGTTTGTAAATACAACCATAGATCCCGTTGCATTAGTCCCAGAAATATTTGAAATATCATAACACTCAATTCTATGAAGATCACCGACATCAAGTCCGTATTTATTCATTATTTCGGAAAGAGATGAAACTTCGTCCTTAATTCTTTGAAAGTAATAGTCAGGTTTTTCCTCATACTTAAATGGGTCATAATTTTCACCCGTTATGTAGTCAATCTTCTCAATTTTCTTTTGAATATCAGCTGCTTTTTCAAATTCTTCAAGCTTTACATATTCTTTTTGTTCTTTCTGAAGCTCTTTTACAACACCATCTTTTCCTCCTTCAAAAAAACTAATTAGCCGTCTTATATTCTTTTGTGATTCGGGTAAATTCTGTGGAAATGCAGGTACGCAAAGACAAAGACCTATATGATAATAAAGACATCTTTTTGGTGGGTGATTTTTTACAGACTGATAAGGGAAAATTCTTCTTAATATTCTAAGAACAGTTTTTAAGTCAGTAACACTAGTAAATGGGCCGAAATATACTGCGTCTTTATTACCAAATCTTCGAGATAAAACAACATATGGGATTGGTTTTTTATTTACCTCAAGTGATGTATACGACTTATCATCAACAAGCTTAACATTAAACTCCGGTGTATATTTTTTTATTAAGTTAGATTCAAGTAAAAATGCTTCAATCTCTGATAAAACTACAATATGGTCAAGTGATGCTGCATCCTGCATCATTCTTAATGTTTTTGATGCTAAATCTTTTCCTAAGAAGTAGTTACTGACACGTTTGCGTAAATCTTTCGCCTTTCCGACATAGATTACTTTATTATTTGCGTTTTTGAAAATATATACGCCAGGTTTTGAAGGCAACGAGCGCCACAAAGATTGATCCAACTATAATTACACCTCCTAAAAATATTAGAAATAAGTCCGGCAAAAATCCTACATGAATATCTTGACCGGTAACTTTATTATCAAATGAAATTTTAACTTTAAACGTGCCCATTGTCAAAAAAGGCGT
Source organism: uncultured Gammaproteobacteria bacterium (assembly GCA_964640435.1). Classification (GTDB taxonomy): domain Bacteria; phylum Patescibacteriota; class Microgenomatia; order Levybacterales; family GWA1-39-11; genus GWA1-39-11. The sequence goes on from CAZXFJ010000054.1 coordinate 1,303, forward strand.
ACTTCCTAGAGTCACTGGAACTTCAAGAGTTTGATATGGTTGTATTTCTGAAACTGAATATGTTTGAATCTTTTGCGTAGCATCAGACTCAATAGTTAAAGTCTTTTCCTCAATTATCTCATCGCTTGTATTTTGAAGTAAAACAGCACCATTAATTGGAAGACCAAAGATAACGTTATTTGGAAATTTTGAGGAAATTATAATATTTGGATCAGGGGTATTTACATCTTTAAACAACATATATATGCCACTTCGTGCAAAATCTTCTTTTTGAAATGTATACGTATTGTTTACTTTTGTCTTTTTAGTGGGGGTAATTATGCTTGCATGACCAAAAGTTGGAGGAATTGCAACAGAAACCGAATAGCTTTTAAATTCGTCTATACCGCTAAATCCTGGTATTACAACTTCCCATCCATTTTCTTTTTTCTCTACCACATCTGAAGTTTTATATGTAAGCGTAAATTTATTCTTGCTTCCTTTTCCTACTACTTTTTTAGGAAACAGAACAACTATTTTGTTAACCCCCTTAACCTTTTCTGTTTCTATTTCCAAAATTCCAGCAGAACTTGTAGCAACGATATCTGATATTTCAGGATATGGAACATTTACAGTATATGTAGGCGTATACATAAACTGAGTCTTGTTAGTAATTGTTACCTCTTGTTTAACCTCTGTATCGCCACTATTTAAAATTTTATATGTATCCTTACTTGAAATATCAAAATCCTGACTTGCAAAAGCTTTTGAGGTAAATATGATGAATAAAAATAAAATCAAGAGAAATTTAAATCTCATATTTTAATTTTAGCAAATAATGATAAGATGTTTTATAATCACCAAATGGAAAAAGAACAAACAAGACGTTATGTGAGAGGCGAAAGCGTTATTGAGAGAAATAGACAACAAAAATATGCGCAGCAAATAATAGGCGTATTATTTATTGCCGAAGAATATGTAGGCATGTTTGGTCAATCAGCAGATTTTCAAATTGAAGTTTCCGCGAATATTTCTGACGCATTGACTTCCTCAAATCATTCAAGAATTATTAGAAGAAATATAAACAGTATTAGAAGTACTATTAGAGATAGGATTGAGGAGAAAATACTAAACCATCAATATTAACGAACTAACTACAGTTCTTTTTTAAGATACTGACCTGTATATGACTTTGGATTATTTGCTATTTCTCGAGGAGTACCTGTGGCAATAATTTGCCCTCCCCCATCTCCACCTTCAGGTCCAAGATCAATAATCCAGTCAGCATTTTTAATAATATCGAGATTATGCTCAATAACTATAACTGTATTTCCTTTTTCAACAAGTCTTCTCATAACTCCAATAAGTTTTTGAAGATCTGCAAAGTGAAGTCCAGTTGTAGGCTCATCAAGAAGATAAAGACTATTTCCAGTTCCTTTTTTAGATAATTCTGAAGCAAGTTTAATACGCTGTGCCTCTCCTCCGGATAGCGTGGTTGCAGATTGACCAAGACGAATATATGAAAGACCCACTTCTTTAAGAGTTGCGAGTTTATTAAATAATCCCTCATGGAAAGATAAGAAAGAAAGTGCTTCATCAACGCTCATGTTTAATACCTCAGAAATATTTTTACCGTCAAAATCGACTTCTAATGTATCTTGCGTATAACGAGTTCCATTACATGTTTCGCAGGTTACAAAAACATCAGGTAAAAACTGCATTTCAATTTTTATTGTTCCCTCTCCTTCACATGTCTCACAACGTCCACCTTTCACGTTAAAGGAGAACCTTCCTGGACCATAACCACGCATTCGTGCTTCACGAGAGTTTGCAAAAAGCTCCCGTATATATGTAAATGCTCCCGTATATGTTGCAGGGTTTGAGCGAGGAGTTCGACCAATTGGTGACTGATCAATCATAAATACTCTTTTTAATTGCTCGTCACCTATTATTTCCTTAAATGCTCCAGGTTTTTCTTTGTGGAAAGGATTTTTTCGTAGAGCTAAAACATGGTATAAAACATCGTTAATAAGAGTAGATTTTCCACTTCCTGAAACTCCTGTTATACAAATTAGTGACCCAAGGGGAAATTTAACGTCAACATTTTTTAAATTGTGAGCTGTAACACCTTTTAGCTCCAAAAAGTTTTGAATTTTATTTATGTTAAAGTTTTTATTCTTATCAACAATCTTTTTCTCTCCAGATAAATAGACTCCCGTGATAGATTTTTCATCTTTTATAATTTGCTCAGGCGTCCCATGAGCAACAATTTTCCCTCCATGTTCTCCAGCGGCGGGTCCGATATCGAAGATATAGTCCGACTCAAGCATCATCTCCTTATCATGCTCAACAACAATTACAGAATTTCCAAGATCTCTTAATCGTTTAAGAGTATTAACAAGTTTTGTATTGTCTCTTGGGTGAAGACCAATTGATGGCTCATCGAGAACATATAAAACTCCTGAAAGACCTGAACCAATTTGAGAGGCTAAACGAATACGTTGCGCTTCTCCTCCTGCAAGAGTCATTGCAGTTCTTCCAAGAGTTAGATATGAAAGACCTACATCAACCAAAAACTTCATACGAATTGTAATTTCTCGAAGTATTATTCTCGCAATTTGCTGTTCTCGAGAATTTAATTTGTCAAAGAGGTTAGAAATGAAGTCGTAAGACTTTTCTATACTATAATCTGCAAGATCCACAATTGAAATTCCTTCAATAGTTACAGATAGCGCTTCAGGCTTTAATCTTTTCCCGTGACAAACATCACAAACAAGTTGAGTCATGAATTTTTCAATCTCATGTTTAACAATTTCTGAACCTGATTCGTTATAACGTTTAAGAAGATAATTAACAACACCTGGATATGTCTCATAGATTTTTGTTCTTTCGCCAAATCTATTTGTGCCTTTTACTTCATAAAGCTGATCTCCTGTTCCATAAAGAATAATTTTTTTGTCGTCGGCAGTTAATCTACCTATTTCGACATTTAATGGAATGTCGTTTTTCTCAAGCGCTTGCTTAACTGTTCTTGCAATCCAAGTATCTTGCTCACCAATATTTGCAAATGCTAAAATTCCTCCTTCACTTATTGAAAGATGTGGGTTTAATACCAATTCTTCATCAACTGATTGAATTGTTCCAAGACCATTACAATTTGAACATGCTCCATATGGAGAATTAAAAGAGAAGAGTCTGGGTTCAATTTCTTGCAGTGCAAGACCACACATAGGACAAGCAAATTTCTCAGAATAGAAGAAGTCTTCCATTTCTGTTGGTTTATCAGGCATAGAAAAGCCTTTATCATTAATTTTTGCAACAACTAGCTCACGACTTCCAAGATTTAATGCCTGCTCTACTGAATCAACAAGTCTTGTTCTTTCAAAGTTTTTATCTAGGGTTAAACGGTCAACAATTGCTTCAATTGTGTGTTGATTTGTTTTTATAAGAACCAAATCTTCATCAAGTCCGTAAACTCTTCCATCAATTCGAACTCGTTGAAAACCACGTTTTCGAAGATCTTTAAATAAATCGGTGTATTCACCTTTTCTCCCCTTAACGATAGGTGCCAATATCATTAAACGAACGGGTGTTCCAGTTGTAAACTTTGTGATAATATCTTCAACAATTCTTTCTTTTGTAGTTCTAGTTATTTCTGTTCCATCATTTGGACAATGAGGATGACCAACGCGAGCAAATAAAAGCCTGAAGTAATCATAAATTTCCGTAACAGTACCAACAGTCGAACGAGGATTATGAGATGTTGATTTCTGATCAATTGAAATACTTGGCGAAAGACCTTCAATAAGGTCAACATCAGGTTTCTTCATTATTCCTAAGAATTGACGAGCATATGAAGATAGAGATTCAACATATCTACGTTGTCCTTCAGCATAAATCGTGTCAAAAGCGAGCGAACTTTTACCACTACCTGATAACCCAGTAAATACCACAAGTTTGTACTTTGGTATTTCAAGGTCTACATTTTTGAGATTGTGCTCACGTGCTCCTTTTACAATAATCTTGTCTGTCATATGTGTATTTTGCGTAAAGTTTATTATTATACTCCGAATTTGAAGCAATATTCAACCAATATAGAGGGGCGCCTTGATGAAAAAAACTAAAGCCTATATAATAA
>CAZXFJ010000055.1:0-4849 GCA_964640435.1 uncultured Gammaproteobacteria bacterium
AGAGTCGATATATCAAAAAGGCGGGACTTTTATTTATACGTTGACGAGTTCCAGAATTTTGCGACTCCCTCTTTTGCCCAGATTTTATCGGAAGCAAGAAAATACAGGCTAAATGCAATTCTTGCCCACCAGACAATATCACAGCTTGAAGATAAGGATTTGGTGAATATTACACTTGCCAATACGGGAACCATCATTTGTTTCAGGACCGCAAACCCTGAAGACGAAAAACTTATATTGCCGCAATTTACACCTTATATTGATAAAGGCGAAATAACCAACCTTCCCTCATACAATTTTTATATGAAGGTAAATGCCATAAGTCCGGAGGAGCCGTTTTCTGGAACAACAATTCCCGTTGAAGTTAAAGACGATAAAAAGAAGCTCACCGAAATTATTAATTCATCAAGGAAACGATACACAAGAGAATTAATAATTCAGTCAACAAAGCAAATAGATAACGACAGAAAACCTAAAATTCAGACTCCAAACAATACTCAAGAAACAATGACACAATATGTCTAGATAGTATCAACCTACTGATACTCAAAAAGGCCAATTTCAAAGCTAAAATATTCCAATTCTATACATCCTTTCTATATATAAATAAAAGGTATGGTAGTATAATCAAGTCGAGGGATAAAATAATCTTCACTTTCTCCTGCCCATATGTATTTACAGCATATGGATAACATACAACTCAATGAACAACAAAACCTTATTCTATATTACTTATATAAATTTCGCTTCTTAACGGTTTTTCATTTTCTAAAATTACTGAATCACAAAAATCACCATAGAATAGACGTTTGGTTAAAAGACCTTATTAAACATGACTTAATATCGCGGAATTATTCACGTAAATTTGCCAGTACTGCCGCTGCATATTTTCTGACTCCGCGCGGAATTAAATATCTAAAGATTAAACGTAAAGATATTTTTAAGCGCTCGTTTAAAAGGTTAAACCGTGAAAGGGAAAAGACAAAACCTTTTATCAGCCACTGTCTTTTCATTGCAACTTTATACATCAAGTTTCTAGAACTTGCAGCTGGAGATACTGTACAGTTTTTAACAGAAATTGAAATGATAAAAGACCGTGAATTTCTGCCTGAAAAATTGCCCGACGCTTATGTATCAATACAGCATGAAAGACAGGTCGTAAAGCGTTATTTTGTAAAAGTATTTAATGATTGGCTATCTGATGAGGCAAGGAAAAAAATAATAAATACATATATTGATTATTCTGGGGAAGGAGATTGGGAAGCAAATACAGGGTATTCTCTTCCCACTTTCCTATTTATTGCACCAACAGAAAAGATAAAAAACCAAATTTACTATTACGCGAAGAATATTCTTGAGGATGAAATTTCGGATATTCAGATTTTTGTATCAACTCGCGATTATATAAAAGCGGGCGGAGTGAAAAAAGAAGTCTGGCGGAAAATTGAGGAAAAGCCTGCCGTTTATTAGACGGCAGGCTGGAAGTTTTAATAGTACATTTGTTGCTCGTGCATTTTCTTTATTTCCGATAATCGGGTACTTTCAAAATACAAATCTCTTTCAACGCCGACCCCGAACGGTCCGTCAAGCCTTTCAAGTTCTGCGAGTGAAAAATATCCGAGTTCCAGGAATTCTCCTGCAACATACCCAAAAAACAAGTCCTCACCGTCAAATTCTGTCGCATACCATGTCCATCGTGTTGCAGGTAAAAAGAACTTGCATACAATTAGCGGATCTTTAACATTCTCCTGCGAATACAAGGGCGGTAAAGTTTTTCTTAATTCATCTGTTAAAAGTTTCACAATATTCACCCCCTTTCTTTTGCACTTTTGAAAATAGTTATTCAAAAGCAGCCTGCCTGCTTTTGATAGTTGAGACTTTACAAGCAAGGTGAATTTTGCAAGGGCGAGTAAAAGGAGTTTATTTTACCCTTGCAAAAGAGGGGCGCAGCCCTTAATATGAGCTTATTTTTCCTATAAAGGTGAAGAAGCTTCTGGTGTTTGTAATCCATTTCCAAGGGTAGAAGGTACCGCAGGAGACTCACGAAGTCCAGACGCAGAATACTATAGTGATTTATTTACTTACTTTGTTTTTTGACAAAATCCCAGGACCAGGCAAAAACCCAACCCGAGACCCAAGCCGAAACAATAAGTGCTATGCCTCCCAAAACGAAATTCATAAGGTCTAAGTTCCAGCTACCCATTACTGAAATGTCCATACCGTGCATCCACCACTCTGTAACACTCAATGAAAAATCAGGAAGGACTAATATAACAATACTACATAACACCCAAAGAATTCCCGCTGTTAGAGCTAGCGTATTTGCAACTCTCATTTTATCCATTTTATTCACCTCCTTTCTTTGTCTTAAAAGCTAATAGACTTATCAGTCTCCAAGTTTTTTACAACAATCTCTTAACATTTTTTCATATTTCTGAGGATTTGACACTCCCGAAAGTACCAATTCGCGTTCATTTCCACCAGCAATGGCAGTTATTAACATATCACCGTACCCGAATATTTTACCCAAAAAAGATATGACAACAGTAACAGATCTTATACTGTCAAATTTATATACTTCTTCTTTAATCATAATTGCTCCTTTTCTTTTGACGAGCTCATTTCCGGTAATATAGCTTACGTCATTTGCCCACTGCAGAAAAACATAAAAAATGAAATATATTTGCAATGCAACCTTGACTAAAAATATAGCAGTTAACGCAACCATTATGTGATGATGTAGGTCAAGAGGAAGATTTATACCAAGTGCTATCAGGTAATATACGATTCCATAAACACCGTCTAGAATAAAAAACATTAGTGCAAGTTTAAGCCCAAGGATCGCTACGCTTCCCCTAATGGGTTCAACCACGCATTTTTTAGATACCGACTCGTTCATAACAGGATAATTATTTTTTACTAATCTGTTTCCACAGCCAGATTCCAAGCAGTATAAGGTCTACCAATACAATAATCCATATCAAAGAACCAATTACACCAAATCCGCCCATCATATTTCCATAATTCCAACCCATCATATAACGCCACCTCCTTTCCTTTATAGTTTCGTTTTACGAAGCAATAAAGCGTTTGCTACAACTATAATAGATGATGCAGACATAAGTATTGCTGCCCATTCGGGTCTAAGTAGAATACCATATGCTGGATAAAGAAAACCTGCAGCAAGAGGGATTGCAAAGACATTGTAGCCTGTTGCCCAAGCAAGGTTCTGGACCATTTTTGAGTTAGTTTTCCGACTCAAGGATATAGCTTTAACCACATCCAGAGGGTTGTTTTTCATAAGAACAATATCCGCAGATTCAACAGCTACATCAGTCCCAGCACCAATAGCAATGCCAACATGTGCTTGTGTAAGAGAGGGTGCATCATTGACTCCATCTCCAACCATCGCAACTATATGTCCCTCCTTTTGCAATTCTTTCACTTTATTTACTTTGTCATTTGGCAGTACTTGCGCAAAGATTGTATCTACTTTAAGCTTCTTGCCTACAATATCTGCAACGTCCTGAGTGTCGCCAGTTAACATAGCGGTTTTAAGCCCCATTGCATGAAGCTTTTTGATAGCCTCAATTGATTCAGGTCTTATGATATCTGCTAAGTAAATTATTCCAGCAAACGCATTGTCGATTGCAACAAAGACTGGTGTCTTATCGTTTGCCTGCATCAACTCTTCACCAATCTCTATTTTTGAATCTTCTAAAAGCGCTTTGTTTCCGATAAGTACCGTTTTATTATTGACTTCTCCTGAAGCCCCCTTTCCCGGATAAGATTTGAAGTTATTAACTTCAGAAATTGCAATCTTTCTTTTTTTTGCTTCATTAACAATGCCCTGAGCAATAGAGTGTTGTGATTTAATCTCAACCGCACTAGCTAAAGCTAGAAATTCACTTTCATTTAGCTTTGGCTGGGAAGTAAGTTTGATTTCTTCCACACCAAATTCTCCCTTTGTGAGTGTTCCCGTCTTGTCAAACACCACATAATCAATCTTGCGGGCAATTTCAAGACCTTTCATTTCCCGAATTAAAATTCCGTTTTTTGCTCCAAGAGTTGATGTGATTGTTGTGACAGTTGGAATAGCAAGACCCAAGGCATGAGGACAGGCAACAACGACAACGGCAACAGCCGCGGTTGCGGCAAAAACTGCGCCCTGTGGGAAAATAAATAACCAGGAGATAAATGTTAAGGTTCCAACAGATACTGCTATATAAAATAAAATGCCTGCTGCCCGGTCAGCAAGATGCTGAACATTGGGCTTTGAAGCCTGGGCATTTTGGATAAGCTTCATTATTTGAGAAACAGCTGTGTCTGCTCCTGTTTTTGAAACTTTAATAGTTAACGATCCATCCTGGTTGATGGTTCCACCGATAACTTTATCTCCCTTGACTTTACCGATAGGCCGGGACTCACCGGTAATCATTGACTCGTTAACAGAACTTTCACCACCAATAACAATTCCGTCAATTGGAACTTTTTCTCCAGGCTTCACCACAACAACATCATTTAGCTTTATAGCCGATGTCTGTACATCAAGTACTTTTCCGTCTCTTAACAGGTGAGCTGAAGGTGGAATAAGTTTGGCGAGTTCTGCAAGCGCACCTGTTGCACCCCTAACAGCCCTCATTTCAAGCCAGTGTCCAAGTAAAAATACAGAGATTAAAGTTGAAATTTCCCAATATAAGGATTCTCCAGGAAAAAGAAATGTTGCAGCAACTGAAAATATATAGCCGACAGTAATGGCAAACGCAACAAGCGTCATCATCTGAGGGTTTTTGCTTGTTAGTTCTCCTTTTGCACCTTTAAAGAACGGTATTCCGCCAAATATGAAGAT
>CAZXFJ010000056.1:0-4335 GCA_964640435.1 uncultured Gammaproteobacteria bacterium
TAAAAAACCCAACAATTGATAATATTTTACCTTCGCCGCTTGATAAAAATGTTGCCAAAGTAATCGCCAAAAGAGTTAAAGAGGATTACCTTAAGGAGCAAAAAGAACTAGGACTAGCATAAAAAACATTTAACAAGTTTTACATTCGAGCCTAGAAATAGTAAAATATAACCCACAAGCGCCCGTAGCTCAATGGATAGAGCAAATCGGTTCTAACGATAAGGTTGTGGGTTCGACTCCCGCCGGGCGCGCACTAGCTTAAATTCTTGAAAATTTTATACTATTTTTAGAAAAGAATTTGAATAAGCATTACAGGTAGACTAAAATTCAGCCAGCTCGCTTGCTACAAACACACCGTAAAGTACTAATAGGACAAATCCTTCTTTTTGAGTAATATCATGTTTAGAGCGAGAAAACACAAAAAACATTCCTAATCCTAAGACCATAATAAGAAAGGTTCTAAAGAAATTATTAACCGTAACTACCTCACCTGTGTTAAGTATGGTAAAAATACCAAATAATAGCGTATTTGCCGCTGCAGATCCAACATAATCTCCAAAAGCAACATCTTTCTTGCCTGAGATTATGGCTCTAATTGCTAAAGAAAACTCTGGCAAATTAGTTCCTAAAGATAGAAACAAGAGACAAATATAATATAAAAAGTTGAAATGTTAAACGTATTTGCAAAATAGAGAGTATTATCAACAACTATATGACTCGAAATAAAGACAATCCCTACACCAAAAAGAACTTTTAAAATATCTTTATACGAGTACGATTTAATATCGAGAATATTACTATGTTCGGAGTCTAATATCCCTTTTTCGCGTTGAATAAGAAAGAATAGAACAAGATAGAGGATGATCATTATTAATCCTTCAAGATTTGTAACTCTTCTATCCATCACTAGAAGAGCTGGTAAAAGTATAACTATGAAGGATAAGGCAAGATTTTTGGAATTAAGGTTATTTTGTAATTTTATTCCATTTCCTAAAATTGCTAATACAGGAATAATAAAAAGAAAAATAACCGGAATACCTCCTATTAAATTTCCTACAAAAACTTCGGGCTTATTTTCTGCTACTGCAGTAATACCAACTGCAAATTCAGGAATTGAAGTGAGTAAACCAAGTATAAAAAAGGAGAAGGCAAATGAAGAAAGCTTAAGTTTTTTAGATATCTTATCAACAGATGAGACAATAAGACCTGCTCCGAACCATAAGGCAAGAAAAGATATTAAGTACAAAGCAATATTAATAAAGAGCATCTTATTAAGTATAAGTGTATGTTTTTTTTATAACAAGACTATAGAGCTGGAAAATGTAGTATGATATATAACTACTGCATGTTTAATATCTCCAAATCAAGAAAATCAAATGGCTCTCTAACTTCGGTAATTGTAATGTTGAGTTTTAATCTATTAATAATGTTTTTACTGGGTTTATTCCGAAATAAAAAGTCTAAGGAAACGAAGAAAAGAAAATACATTGAGGGTGAAGTCATCGAGTAAACTTTCTATTCCTTTGCATTTTTTTAGCAAAGCTATTATAATTTTTACTCACAATTAATTTATGAAAGCTGCACAATTTAGTAAATATGGAGGCCCAAGTGTAATTGAGATTAATGATGTTGATGAGCCAAAAATCTCAGAGAATCAAGTTTTAGTTGAAGTGAGTGCTGCCAGTATAAATCCAATCGATTACAAAGTGCGTGAGGGATATTTGCAAAATATTCCCTCTTCATTTCCATCTACGCTAAGTGGAGATTTTGCAGGTGTTATTAAAGATGCTGGAAACTCTAACTTTAAAGCGGGTGATAAAGTTTATGGTCAAGCAGGGATATTAAATGGTGGCTCCGGATCAATGGCAGAATTTGCAGTAGCATCAGTAAGCAAAATCGGACCTATGCCAGAAATTCGCTTTGAAGATGCAGCCTCACTTCCTCTCGCCGCAGTTAGTGCTCTGCAAGCTTTAGTTGATCATATAAAACTTAAGGGAGGTCAAAAGATATTAATTAATGGTGGTGCTGGTGGAATTGGGAGCTTTGCTGTTCAAATTGCAAAAGCAATTGGTGCATATGTAGCAACAACTGTTTCTACTGAAGATGTTGATTTCGTTAAACAATTAGGCGCAGATGAGGTAATCGACTATAAAACAAAAAACGTAAAAGACGTATTAAATAATTACGATGCAGTTTTTGACACCGCCGGTCCCCAGACCTGGGACGATTCAATAATGGTACTTAAAAAAGGTGGAGTTATTGTTTCTATGAATGGTCAGCCAAACCCACTACTCGCAGAAGAACAAGGAGTAACTTCAATTGGTCAAGGTACAGATTCAAATCCTGATAAACTCGCTAAAATAAAGGAAATGATTGAAAGTGGTAAAATTAAGCCAAGAGTAGATAAAGTATTTCCTCTTGAAGAAGCTCGAGAAGCATTTGAATTTCAAGAAAAAGAGAGTCCAAAAGGAAAAGTTGTAGTCAAGATTAAATAGAATTATTTCAACCTCTCAAGTTTACCTTTTCTTTTAACTATATTTTTATAATCCCACTGAATATCTCTTGATTTTTTAAGCCATCGATGTAAATCATCAATATTTACTTCATCTACGCTTTTAAATCTTTTCTGAGAAGCTTTAAAAGTCCCTTCGACTTCTAGATCTAGCTCATCAAAACCTTGTCCACTCCAAAAAAGAAGCTGAATGTCATTTTTGCGCTTTGCGTACCCAACAATAGGGTTCGCTTCTAAAAACCATACAGGATGACCATGCCAAATCTTATTTTCTGCTTCAGGTAAAATAGAACAAATTTCCTTTGAGAGTAATTCGCAAATCTCCTTGTCAGTTTTATTTTGATCGTTATTATATTCTTGAATAGCCCTGTTCATTAGGATGGTGTAATAAGTTGCCAGTTTTTAGAAACTGCTGGTTCACTGCATGCATTGCGATTAAAGCAGCAAGGTCTTCTCATTCCTTTATTGAGTTTATCCAACATAACTTCTATATGCTTTTTACGAGTATCTTCTGTTTTTACAGCTCTAACCCATCTTACCCAGTCCCAGTGAGCCAGAGGAGTAGTATCTTTCCATAGTTCGTATGCTTTAGGTGAATTCTTGAGAGCTTTTTCCATATCTGCTGGTATTTCTGGCTCTATCCATTCTTTTGTTGGCTCGAGTTCAACTTTTACAGTATCTCCCACGGTTGCCTTTGCTCTTTTAAGAAGAGCATCATCAGGTCGGAACCAGTGACTCGATCCTCTACCTGGCCAATATTTTCCGTCAGGCTCAAGTAGAGCTTTAAAATCAACATCATTAATTTTACCTGCGACCATTATCATTCCACGAGAAGGAAGCTTTGCACTCTCCTCATTTGGCAGTAAGAGGATAGGCCACGAATTTATACTTATGATTTTTGTTTCAAACTTTATGGGGTTCTTCATGAAACTATTATATCAAAGTGGGCGTTTTTATTTTTCATTTGCGAGAACAGATTGTAGGTATGCATTTGCTGGATTGGTATAGGCAATTGGCAACGCAAGCTTTCCAATCCATTTAAACTTCTCTCTTTTCATCATTTCGTTATGTTCTTCAAGTCTCTGTAATCCTAACCTGGCTTCTTCGTGAAACCAAGCTCTAACTGGGTTGCTAAAGCGATCAGGTAAATCTTCAGTGCTTATACTATGCTCTTCTATTGATTCTATAGGTATGTTAACGAATCCAGCAGCAATATCTGCTTCATAATCTCGAAGATTGTAATAGGTTCTTACAGCTTTCCCAAGTGGCATAAGAAGCTCAGCTTTTTCTGGATTATCACCAAAACACATAAGTGAACCTCTAATTGTTCCCGTTATATCACATGAGTCATACGCTTTATCAAGCTCATCACGGGTAAATGTATCGCCAGTCCCATATCTCGCAGCATCAAATAAAAAGTATTCAAAAAATGCATCTAATTCATTTTCTATGGATAACCCTTCTCTATCCGCCAAATCATAACAGTATTTAAATAAAGCATCTAAATCATCTCGTGGCTGCTCTGGTTTTTTAATAAATGTTCGTTTTTCTTCCAAATATTCAAGAGGTGTGTATCCTTCAGGTGATGGACGATCTCTATCAGATATATCATCTAAAATTCTCATTCCAGTATTAACTGCAATCAGTAAGTTTCCTCTATTTCTACCTAAAACGTAAGGAGTTGCTTCAACCATCCTTATCCACTTCTTTGAATCTGATCGCTTCATTAAGCCAGCGTAAGCTTCGGTTTTTAGTCGAGAATATCCCTCAGGAGGTTTCATATAGGGAATTATACAATCTTAAAAGGATTAAACAACAAGAAA
>CAZXFJ010000057.1:0-4335 GCA_964640435.1 uncultured Gammaproteobacteria bacterium
AGATGAACCTGGTCAGGGGCTGCATGAAAAGGCGCAGCTAGATGTTAAAAAGGTAATTGAAGAATTAGGAGCTAAAGGAGCACAAATAATATACTCCACTCATCATCCAATACTTATAGGAACAGATGGAGAAGAATTTACAAGAATAAGACTTATCTCAAATACTAAAAAGGTTGGAACAATTATTCAAACCCCTGCGCAATACGCTTCAAGTTCTGGTTCAAAAGACGCATTTTCCCCAATTATTACTGCAATGGGAATATATAGTATTTCATCAGTTCTAGACACCAAACGTTTAAATGTTGTTGTAGAGGGTATATCTGACCATTATTATTTGTCTGCTTTTCAAAAATTGTTTGGTAAGGATGAAAGACTAGCTTTTCTTCCTGCTTGCGGTGTCTCAAATGTACATAATTTAGTAAGTGTACTAATTGGTTGGGGTTGTAGCTATAAAGCAGTATTTGATGACGACGCGCAATCCGGCCGTAAAGCTTATAACTTACTTCGGGATAGGTTCTACGAAGGCGACAACGATCTTGCTCATGAGAATATCTTAAAAATAAAAGATTGTAATGGGATAGAAGATATTTTTGATAGTAAAGATTTCTATGCTTTTGTATTAGATGAAGCTGTTCCAAAGGGTGGACCAAAAGATCTAAACTCTAAACTTGCTGAAGGGAAAAAAGAACTGTTGGCAAGATTATTCCTAGAAAAAGTAAAGGAAGGTAAAGTTACCTTAAACGCAAAATCAACAAAAAATATTGAGGGTCTCTTTACTTGGATTTACCAAAAATTTGGGATAGTCTAGCCTAAGAATATTTCTTTTCAAAAGAGTCATCCGACATCAAGAGATAAATAATTCCTTCAATAAATCCTGCTAATGCAGGAATAAAAGTCCAAGAGAATATGAAGTAAATTAATCCCCAGCCCACACGACCCAAATAGAATTTGTGGATACCAATTCCACCTAAGCATATCGCTAGGATTGCTGCCATTGTCCTGTTTTTGTCTGATTTTTTCTTTGCCATATCAAATTATACTAAAATTATGGATTACCCGCTAAAAATGTCCTTGGATTAACGGGTATGCCAAATACGCGCACTTCAAAATGAAGATGTGGGCCTGTTGACCAGCCCGTACTACCTTCATATCCTATTACCTGGTTTGTACTTAGTATTTCCTGTCCGTCAATTACAAAAATCTTATCAAGGTGCGCATAAACTGAAGTTATATTGTTCCCATGGTTAATAATTATGTGTTTTCCATATCCCCATGATATTTCACCTGCATAAATAACTTTTCCCGGCATAAAAGCAGTAATAGGGTCACCTATTTCACTATTTGGGTTTGCAATGTCAATTCCGGTATGGAGAGGTTGGTAGGGAAGATGAATTTCACCGAATTCAACAGTAATTACGCCACTCACAGGCCAAGCTGCCTCAGTCTTAATTTCTGTTATTACCTCGCCTGTTGCAGGGTCACGTATTTCGACCGTGTTATTTTGTACGTTTTGGGTTGCAAGGTGGTCTGATATTAAATCAATCCCAGTATTTGCAAGAATTATGACAGCAGCAACGGGTATTAGAAGAGCAATAAGAAAAGTAAAGATAACATACTTAAGCTCTGTCTTCATTGAAAAGACTCCTACTATCAGTTTGAAAAGTGTCGGGTTCACTTTACATCAAGCCGTTCGGTTGGAGTAGTGGTAATAAGTGGATGTTCACGCTCTGCTGCTACAACTTTTATTGCAACATGGTTCTGATCGGCAATGATTAACGCCTCCCCTCTTTCACATCCGAGTAAAAATTTCTGCTCATATTCTGACAACTTAAATTCTTCAGCCACCTGCTTAATTGTTGTTGTATCCTGGCGCATTAGTATCCTAAGTGAGGCTTGTGATGCAATTGCGCGGCCGTATTCGCTTGACAAGAAGTCGTTTGCCTGTTGCGAGATAATTGATACACCAAGATAGTATTTTCGCGCACGTCTTGTAAGACCAGCGATAAACCTTGCAGATTCTGTGTGTTGCAACAACATCCACGCCTCATCAATAACAAGCATTCTCTTAGCAGGGTTGCTCTTAACCTGGTTGTAAACAAAATTTGCAACGACCATCATAATAATTTGCCTTAGAGATTCCGATAAGTCCTTAATGTCAAATACAACAAGTCTGTTATCAAGTTTTATGTTGGTTTGCGAGTCAAATACATTAGATAGGGAACCTTTTACATATTTCTCAAACTTAGTAGTAAGTTTTTTTGCCTTCATCTGCTTTAATGTTTTGTACAGGTCTTTTAATAAAGGGTAAGTTTTTTCCGTTCTTGGTTTTACTTTGCTTTTTCTTCTAAGCGACCATCCGAATTGTTTGTAGGTTAAGATTATTGCTTTATCAAGAATTGCGAGTTCTTCACTAGTTAGGCCGTCTACCATCAATGAAATTATTTCAGTTAAATCCTGGATATGTTCTGATAGATTCTCTTCACTTCCATATGAATTAGTAGTAAAATCAAAAGGGTTAATTTTCTCTTCTGACTTTGCAGAAAGCTTTATATATGTTCCGTTGACAGATTCTGCAAGCTGTTTGTATTCACGCTCAGGGTCTATAACGATAACTCTTGTTCCCTGCATTAGTTGGCGTAATATCTCAACTTTTGAGGTATAGCTTTTGCCGCTTCCGGATTGGGCAAAAATAATGCTGTTTGCGTTGTTGAGAGAGTATCTATCAACCGTTACTAAAGAATTGTTAGATTTGTTGATACCATATAGAATTCCTGATTCCTGTACCAGCTCACTTGAAGTGAATGGGAAGGTAAGAGCAGCAGAAGAAGAGTCAAGATTTCTTTTCTGTGCTAGTTGGTTCTCGCCTCTTGGCAAAACTGACTGTAAACCTTCAAGCTGCTGGAAAGTTGCTATTTTTGTGTAGAAAAGCTTTGATAATAGAACAGTCTCAAGAAGGGTGGTTATCTTATTTAGTTCAGTCAGCGAATCAGCAATTATAGTTGTATAAATTGAAACCTGAAAAAGTTTTTCCTGTCCTCTTTGGATTTTGTTCTTAAGTTCGATAGCAGAGTTAAGGGGGTCAAGAATTTCAGAACCTACTATTTTCCCCGACTGCTGCATCGCTCGTTTGGTTGATTCAAGTTCTGTTATCTTTCTATTCAATTTTGGTAGGGCAAGTTGAGAATTGACCTGTTCAATGTGATATGAAATATCTACGTTGTGGTTAAAATTTACAAGCATTGAAAGCCAGCCGGTTGAAGCAGTATATGGGAAGCCTGATATAAATACAGTTCTGGCAAATTTATCTTCTAAACGAATATAAGTTGCTTCTTCTTCAAGACCTGAGTATGAAATCATGTCAACGATATCCTGGTCGCCAAAATTAAGCTCTAGGGCTTGTCTTTCCTCTCGTCTTTGCGTTTTTGACTTTTTATTAAATTGAAAATTAAATAGCATAGGTATTATTAAATATTGCTTTAAAAGTTTCTGCTTTAAGTTCCTGGCTCTTTATATGGTCAAAGTTATAGAATTTGTAGAAAAGTTCAAGCAATTCAAGGCTATTAAGTTGCCTTGTCTTCATTCCTAGTTTTTCTAAATTCTTAGACACAATATCTTGGTTTAGGAGAATTTGTTCACGAATTAGTGAGAAGTCTTGTGATTTATCATCCGGTGAATATGGTATGACAACATAAAACCTACGTGATAAAATCTTATTTCCTGAGACAAGCTCTCGTATAAAGTCGGAATAATTTTTCATCTGTTCCCGATAAACTTTTTCCGGTTCTTTTTCTGCCTTTTTTGCAAATTCCTCAAGATAACCCTCTATATTAACTTCACGTACCCTAATTAATATTTGAAGAGTACAGGGAAGCGAATTTAGAAAATTCTGGAAGTTATCAATTAATGTATCTTGCTCGTCTTCGCTCATCAGTTCAAAGTTGACTGATGATGTTTCAATAACCGTTCTGTATTGATTTCCCGGAAGTACCAAAATATTATCCTTTACTTCTTTTATCTGAATTTGCCTTCTTGATGATGCTTTGTTTCTATTTAAATGCATATTATTTTCTAAACTTTACCGAAAAACTTGTTTTAGGGTTTGCAAGCGCCGTTTCAATTTGCACGAGATCTGAAATCGATAGATTATTTGTTTTCGCGACTTCTTTTACTTTTGCCCTAGCCCTGGCATGTGCTTTATTTTTCTTTACGACAAAGCCAATAGTTCTTGTTGTTAGATCATTTTTGTTATAGACGTAATACTGAGGTCTTAGATAGTAAATTGACAAGATTAAAAGCCAGTTTATGACTACTTTTCCCTTAATTCTTAACGCAAGT
>CAZXFJ010000058.1:0-4256 GCA_964640435.1 uncultured Gammaproteobacteria bacterium
CATAGACTTTTTAAGAGCATCATTTAACGTTCCAATAATTGGTACTGTTCCTGTTGTTAAAACGCTTTCAGAAAAGACAAAAACAGATAGTGTTGCAATTTTATCGACTCCAGCAACTGCAAAAAGCGATTATTTAAAACAATTAATTAAAAAGTTTTTGTCTGGAAAAAAGGTATATATTATTGGAGACACTAAGCTTGAGCATATAGTCGAGAGCGGAGAACTTGATACTCCTGAAATATATTCAACTCTTAGCAACATTATTGAACCTTTAGTTGAAAAAAATGTTGACAGTGTAGCCTTGGGTTGTACTCATTATTCCTTCCTAAAAAAACAAATTGAGAAAGTTGCATCTGGAAGACTCATGGTATATGATTCTGCTGCTGCAGTCGCGAGGCAAACCAAAAAGATACTTGAAGAAAACAAGGCAACATCAAGTAAAAAAGAATTTGAACACTTCTATACGACTGCTGATGCTCAAAAATTTGATTTAGTAGCATCGCATTTGGGGTTTGAAACACCACGGGCAAAAAATGTAAAAATATAATATGGATTTTAAAAACAAAAAAATTGCAATTTTAGGTTTTGGAGTTGAAGGAGAGAGCGCTTTAAACTTTCTTGATAGTCGTGGAGCAAAAATTACTGTTATAGATGTAAGAAGTAGAGATACTTTTGAAGATGAAAAGATCTCGGCATTTGAAAAAAAGGGAATTAGGTTTATTTTTGATTCATATCCATCTGACTTTTCCGAATTTGAGTTAGTTGTTAGATCTCCAGGAATAAGTCCGCTTTCAAAAGTTATGGAAAAGATAAAACAAAAAAACATCAAAGTTACATCAGCTACTCAAATATTTTTTGATCTATGCCCATGTCCAATAATCGGGGTAACAGGAACAAAAGGAAAAGGTACAACATCGACACTTATTTATGAGATGTTAAAAAAGGAAGGTAAAGACGCATATCTGGGAGGAAATATAGGCTTGCCACCTCTCGATTTTCTAGATAGCTTAAAGCCTGATTCAAGCGTTGTCTTAGAGCTTTCAAGCTTCCAGTTACAGGATCTAACTAAAAGTCCTCAAATTGCAGTGTTTTTGATGGTTACAAGCGAGCATCTTGATTACCACAAGGACATAATTGAGTATGTTGACGCAAAGAGAAATATATTAAAGTTTCAAAGTCCTCTTGATTTTGCTGTAATAAACCGTGATTATCCAGTATCAAATGAGAGCGATGTTCATACTGAAGGACAAGTGTATTATGTTTCTCGTGAGCGTGGAGTTGATCGAGGCTGTTATCTTCATGACGGGTTTGTATGGTTGAAGCGAGACGAGAAAGAGGAAAAAATAATAGCGGAAAAAGATGTTTTGCTTCCAGGCCGTCACAATCTTGAAAATGTTTGTGCCGCGTCTATGGCAGCAATTCTTGCTGGGGTTAGTATTAAAAATATAGCTAGTGTTCTTAGGGAGTTTAAAGGACTTGAGCATAGACTTGAGCTTGTTAGAATCATCAATGGAGTTAAGTATTATGATGATTCATTCTCAACAACCCCCGAAACGGCAGAAGCTGCAATTGAATCATTTTCGGATCCTGAAATCCTTATCTTGGGAGGATCAAGTAAGAATAGTAATTTTGAAGCTTTAGGAAAAACAATCCGTGAGGCAAAGAATATAAAAGCAATAATAGGAATTGGTTCTGAGTGGGATCGAATAAAAGAACAATTACCCATTTCGAGTTTTAATATTCAGATATATGAAGATTTAGAAACAATGTCTGAGATAGTTGAAAAGGCACATGAAATCGCCGAGCTTGGTGATATTGTAATTCTGTCTCCTGCTTGTGCTTCATTTGGAATGTTTACGAACTACAAAGATCGTGGAGAGCAATTCAAAAAGGCAGTAAATAACCTAAAATAATTTGACCCCAAAAGTTCCTTTTGCTATAATAATCTAAGTTAAATGCGTTGATCCGGAGGGTTGGAACCGGGGAAAGCAGAGATCTAAATAGTCTACGGAGGCGAAACCGTAAAAGTCTGCAACGAGTGTCGGTAACGGAGCTCGTCATGAATAAGATACATGACATGCTTCCTACTCGGGAAGCATTTTTGTAAAACAAGGTGGCACCGCCTTTTGTAGGCCCTTGTAAGATCACATGTTTTTGTGATTTTGCAAGGGTTTTTTTTGTGAGAAAGGAGGTCGTATGAAAAAAGAATGTATTACAGACAGAATAATTATTGCAGACGGTGGATTTGACTATTCACCTGAAGGCAAAAAGTTTATGGAACTGCCTAATGCTCGGGTTGATTATCTAGTGTCAGTTGGCATGTTACCAGATGGTGTTTATCTCTTAAAAGGTGATGCTGCAAAGATAGAGAGGATAAAGAAAGGCAAAAGTGTATAATAAACATATGAAAAAGAGAGTATTATCAGGAATTCGTGCAACAGGACGACTCCATTTGGGTAACTACCTTGGGGCAGTTAAGGGTATGCTTGAGTTGCAGGAAAATAGTGAATATGAAACGTATTATATGGTTGCAGATGTTCATACGATCACGACTCCATATAGTGTTGAAGAATTAAGAAAAAATAGACGCGAAGTAATTCTTGATTACTTAGCAGCAGGTCTTGATCCTGAAAAGTCAGTTATCTTTCAGCAATCAGAGGTTGCAGAGCACTTAGAACTTTCATTCCTTTTTTCATCTGTTGTAACAATTGCAAAAATGCAACATTTGCCAACATTCAAAGATAAGGTGAAGCAATATCCGGAGCATGCGACAATGGCACTTTTGAACTACCCACTTCTAATGTCTGCTGACATTCTGGTATACAAAGCAGGTCTTGTTCCAGTTGGTCTTGATCAGGAACCGCATCTTGAAGTAGCACGTGAAATTGCACGACGTATGAATCAAGATTATGGTACAGATTTTCCTGAGCCAAAACGCTTTGCAACAAAGGGAGAATATGTTCCATCGCTTTCAGGTGAAGGAAAAATGAGTAAATCAGTCGAGGGTTCATATATCAACCTTACTGATAGCCTTGATCAAATTAAAAAAGCTTTAGCTCGAGTAACAACAGATAGCGGAAAAGGAACCGTGCGCAAAAAAGAAGGAGTAAAAGAATACTATTACGAAGATGAGTTTGGAAAATTGTCAGAAGGAGTTGCTGCATTATTAAAATTTGTTGAGCTTTTTCAAGGTGTTGAAAAGCGTAAGGAGTATGAAGCATTGTATGAAGCAGATGGGATTCGTTATGGAGATCTTAAAAATTCTCTCGCCGAAGCAATTTTTGCTGAACTTGAACCAATTCAGAAAAAGCGTGCTGAACTTGAAGCGAACCCAGAGCTAGTTGATAGAATAATTGCTGAAGGAAATGAGAAGGCACGTATAGTTGCAAGTGAAGTCGTAGCAGAAGTCAAACAGAAAATGGGTTTTGCGTAATTTCCTCTATGAAACAGGTTCACTTATATATTTCAGGTTTTGTACAGGGCGTGGGATACCGCGAGCATACAAAGCGCGAATCAAAAAAACTTGGTCTTACAGGTTGGGTTCGTAATCTTTCAGATGGTCGAGTAGAAGTTTTAGCGCAAGGTACAGAAGAGAAATTAAAAGAGCTTATTAAAAAATGTGAACGAGGATCATATCTTTCTGAAGTAAAAGATATTTCTATAGAGTGGAACGACTCAAATGAATTATTCCCTGATTTTTCCCGAAAGCCTACTCTTTAACTTCTCGAGGCTAAAAGTGTTATAATTTATGCCTATGAATGAGCGAGACGAGTTTAACGCTGTTAATGCTGCGGAAGATTTATTTAAAAAGAACGCTGATGTACGTATTGATATAAACAAGGACTATGTGGTCCAAATCCCTCTTGGGGCTGTTGTTGTTTTGGGTGCAAGTTTTGGTGTAGCAAATGCTTGGATGGGTAATATAAGTGGTGCGGATGATGAATCAATTCATAAAGATCTTCTAGATAGATTTATTTCTGGGCGTAAAAGCGTGTATCCAATTGAAACACCAAGGGGTGTTAGTTCTAATCAGCCGATACCTGTTAGGTTAAATTATGGATTAATAGACTTCATGAGAAAATCTTATTTACATTCAGCATTTCCTTTTAAAGATATAAATCCGAAGGGCTTCGTGATTAAGCAACTTAATATGCTTCTAGATGTGAATGCAGCATTTGTTGAAGCGGGTGGAGCGAATAATACGGAACTTATCGATGAAATAAATGATGAGTTAGTAAAGCTCGATTAATTTTGCT
>CAZXFJ010000059.1:0-4235 GCA_964640435.1 uncultured Gammaproteobacteria bacterium
CCCTACAAAACTACATGGCGAAGATATGCCAGGAGTAAAAGAGCTATCAAGTAATTCATCAAAAATAAAAATTGAGTATTCTACTTTGCCATACGGTGCTCAAATAACATATACATCTAGTGAGGAAGAGGTTATAAATGCAATCCATGCTTGGTTTGATGCACAATTGTTAGACCACGGCGATGATGCAATAGAAACGTTATAGACTGATAAAATGTAAATCAAGTATGAATAAAAATCTTGTAAAGAAAATTTCAAATATAACTATTAAGCAAGTATTTGCACTTATTGCAATTTTGGGTGCAGTTCTTATTGGTGCATATGTTTATTCAAACAACAAACCCTCCTTAAGTTCTCAGACACAAACTGGAGAATTTGTACAGGCTACCGATAACTATCCTGACGCAAAAGCCTCTAAAATTGTTAATTTAAAAAATGGAGATAAGTATGATCTTACTGCAAGTATTGTCAAGAAAAATATTAATGGAAGTGAAGTCAAAATGCTTGCTTACAATGGTTCAATCCCGGGGCCACTAATTAAAGTTCCTCAAAATGCAGAAGTTACCATTAATTTTAAAAATGAAACCGACGTTGATTCTACCCTTCATTCACATGGAATACGAATGGAAAATAAATTTGATGGCGTTCCCGATGTTACGCAGGACGTAGTTAAACCAGGTAAGAGTTTTACATACAAATTAAAGTTTCCAGATGCGGGTATTTATTGGTATCACCCTCATGTTAGAGAAGATTATGCTCAGGAACATGGACTTTATGGAAATTTCCTTGTAACGCCAAATACTCCAAATTACTGGGCTGAGGTCGATCGAGAAGAGGCACTTTTTCTTGATGATGTTTTGATGACAAACGGTCAAATAGCACCTTTCAGCACATCAGTCGTTGACCATACTCTTATGGGAAGGTTTGGAAATGTAATGCTTATCAACGGGGATGACAATTACAAGCTTTCAGTAAAGCAAGGAGCGCGAGTCAGATTTTACCTTACAAACGCCGCAAACACCCGGGTTTTTAATATATCAATTCCCAATGCTCAAATGCGGCTAGTTGGTGCTGATAACGGAAAATACGAACGTGAAGAATGGGTGGATTCCGTAATTATTGGTCCTTCTGAACGTCAAATTGTTGAAGTTTGGTTTGACAAAACAGGAGACTATGAAATTGAACACACAACTCCTGACAAAACTTATGCAATGGGAATGATTAATGTCGAATCTTCATCGGCTACGATCTCTTATCTTATGGTTCCTCGTGTCAATCAAGACATTACTAATTCTCTTTCATCTTTTCGTCCATTATTCGCTAAAAATCCTGACAAGACGCTTAATCTAACGCTGGACGCTATGGGAAGCATGATGGGAGGAGGAGGTCATATGATGCCGGATGGAACAATGATGGGAGGAAATATGATGATGGGTGGCGATAACGAGCCAATTGAATGGGAAGATACCATGAGTATGATGAATTCTGTGTCTACTAACAAAACGTTGAAGTGGAAATTGGTTGATAATGATACAAAAAAAGAAAACATGGATATTAACTGGGAATTCAAAAAAGGAGACAAGGTTAAGATCAAGATCTTTAACGATCCAAAGTCAGAACATCCTATGCAGCATCCAATTCATATCCATGGACAAAAATTTCTAGTCTTAAATACTAATGGCGTTTCTAATGCAAATTTGGTTTGGAAAGATACGGCTCTTATTAAAAATGGTGATACAGCAGAACTCTTGGTTGATATGGATAATCCTGGCGATTGGGTTATTCATTGTCATATCCCAGAGCATATGGAGGCAGGAATGATGAGCGAATTCAAGGTAATTTAGTGAGTAAGCAAGTCAAAACAGGAGCTAACCTTATTTGTCCTGAATGTGGTAAATCACAAACTGCTGAAATGCCGCTTGATGCATGTCAATTTTTTTACAAATGTATTCACTGTGGAATTATGATAAAACCAAAGAAAGGAGATTGTTGCGTATTCTGTTCATATGCAGATACAAAATGTCCTTCAAAACAAAAGGAAGAGAAAGGAGATGATTTAGATGGATAACGACAAACCAAAAACCTACACCTGTCCAATGCACCCGGAAGTTGTTTCTGATAAGCCAGATAACTGCCCTAAGTGCGGGATGAATTTAGTAGAAAAAAAAGGTGATGAAAAATAATGCACATACAAGTCATTTATCATTGTCAAAGGAAACTCGCGCCCTCACAATTGCAGGCTGGCTTACAGGAATTTATTTTGTAATTGAACTTGGAATTGGATTGTGGACAGGATCAGTGTCTGTTACTTCTGATGCCTTTCATACATTTTCTGCCGTGGGTGGCGTCATGATTGCTCTTGTAGCAAACTTCTTTGCTCAAAAAAGCTCAAATGCTTTTCAAACATATGGACTTATTCGTGCTGAAATTATCGGAGCATTGGTAAACGGGCTATTTTTAACAGCTATGGCTCTACTTGTATTCTGGATGGGGTTTATGCGGCTAAATGAGCCAATCGATTTGCCCACAACGCCAATGTTCTTAGCAGCTGCGGGTGGACTTATTACTGAAGTGATTTCTTTTGCGCTGTTATTTCAAAAGCAGAAAACCAACCTAAACATTAAAGGCGCCTTTTGGCATATTCTTCAAACGTTCGTAGGCAGTCTTATAATCATAGTTTCGGCTGTTGTTATTAAAACCACGGGGTTTTTAGCAATAGACCCAATACTTGGAATGGCTTTTGGCGTAGTCCTCTTTTGGGCATCGTGGAAAATTATTAAAGATGCGGTTAATATTCTGCTTGAACGAACACCTAAAGATTTAGATATTAATAAGATTATTAGGATGATTAAAGCATTGCAAGGAGTTATAGACGTGCACCATGTTCATGCGTGGAGTCTAACATCGGGCAAAAATATTTTTTCTGCCCACATTCATATAAGAGATAATAAATATAGAAAGAGTCTTCAGGGAGATATTCACAAATTGTTAAAAACGAAATTCAGGATTTACTTTTCAACGGTTCAAATTGAAGAAAATTGTTTGGATGAAGATTCCGCAAAAGATATAGATATTACGAGAATGAAATAAATATGGATTTTACATATGCCTACTTAATTGCCAACATGTTTTTCTTGTTTGTATGGCTTGTCATCTTTTGGCGCGTTAAATATCTAAGAAGGCCTATGCTTGTCATGAGCTTAATAGCGGCAAGTTTTGGCCCTCTTTCAGAAATCTGGTACTTTGCCGACTATTGGAAACCTGAAATTGCACTTCCATTACCTCTTATAGGTGGTGTTGAGGATTTGCTTTTTGGGTTTTCTATAGGAGGCATAGGAGCATTTGCTTATGAGGCGATTTTTATACGAAAGGTTTGTGTATGTGAAGAAAGAAAACAAAACAGAGAATGGTTCTTGCTGGCTTTTTTTGTAGTCCTAGGTATATCAATGATTGTATTTAATAATCTGCTTGGCATAAATTCAATTTTTGTTAGCTCAATTGCCATGATTGTCGTTGCTTTATTTATGCTTTCTCTAAGAAGAGATTTGATAATTCATGCCTTGGGCTCTTCAGCGCTTGTAACTGCAATAATGTTCATAATATATTTTCTAGGACAAGAACTATTTCCTCCAAGCCATTTTTGGGTGCTTAGAATATGGAAGTTGTCAGGGACAAGCGAGGGTGTTATTCTATTTAAGCACATCCCCTGGACTGAAATGCTTTGGGGATTATCATGGGGGCTTGTTTGGGGACCGATGTATGAGTTTCTTACAGGGGCACGAACAATCCAATTTAGATTTATAAGAAAAGAATCATATGGAACCAAATAAATACATTTGTCCAATGCACCCAGAGGTGCAACAAGACAGACCCGGAAAATGCCCGAAGTGCGGCATGAATCTTGAAAAACAAAAGGGGAAGGTGAACCATAAAAATATGGAGCACAATCAACACGGAATTCAGGAGAAAAAATCAGAATTATACACCTGCCCAATGGATCCTGATGTAATTTTGGATAAACCAGGCAATTGCCCGAAGTGCGGCATGAAACTTGTCCCCCTCAACGCATCCGAGCACGAAGGACATGAAATGCATGCATCGATGGAACTTGAATTCAAAAGACGCTTTTTCATAACTCTACCGTTTGTCATAACCACCATGCTTCTTTCCCCGAATATTCAGAAGTGGCTCGGATTCCAAATTGATTTTGCAGGACTTGAACTGGTTCTGTTTCT
>CAZXFJ010000060.1:0-4220 GCA_964640435.1 uncultured Gammaproteobacteria bacterium
GGATTGTCTCTAGATGGCGACGCAAAAGCTGGTAAATTGTTCTCCTTTTATGAGGGCCTAAAACAAACGGGAGAATATATTGGAACCTTAACAGTTATCACTCTCGAAGAAATTCAAGCTGAGCAATATCAAAGAAATTCTTCCCTCTCTATTCTTAGGCATGGGATCTGGATACCTCATTTTACTTCAGTTTATCTAACAGCTGAGAACGCGAGACTTGGACAAGCCGATGTCACTAAAATTTCAATCAAACCGGCTAGAGATATTTCTGCCGGGGATATGAAAAGGTTTGGATACAATGATGAACAATTCTCACAATTTAAAGAAGAGGTTGCTAGAGCTTTTAGCCCAGATTATCCTTTAACCTTTATGCAGCTTGAGGCTATCAAGAAAAAAAGATTTTAGGACAAAAATTATTCTTCTGTTTGAGGTTCAACTGGAGTTTCCGCTACAACACCTGCAGGTTTTTTAGCTGTAGCCTTGCTTGCAAGCTTTATTTGCGACTTTGCATTAATAATTGCAGCTAAAACTTCATCTTTTTCAAACTTTTTTGGATCTATTACAAACCATGATTCAGTATCTCCTGGATCGTAATATACTTTTAGTTCGTGTTCTTTTGCGTGTTCTAAATCGAGATATACGTCTGCACTCACAAGCTCTCTAAGTTTCTTTGAATTCATTGAATCATTATACAAAACGTGATGCATTATTACTAGTCTTGACAATAGTTGATAATTCTTCTACGCTATTTGTATGAAGCAATTAAGTCGTTACTGGATGAGCGTCCTCATAAGAGGAGTTATTGCTATTCTATTTGGAATCCTCGCTTTTAGTGCTCCAGGTCTTGCTCTCCAATTCTTAGTTCTTCTTTTTGGAGCATTTTCGCTTGTAGATGGAATTGTTGCTTTCTTCTTAGGAATGAGTTCAAAATCTGCTGCATTTATGTTTGAGGGTGCCGTTGGAGTACTTGTTGGTTTATATATTTTCTTCTTTACAGCCCAAGCTCTGCTCATCTTCTTATTCTTAGTTGCACTATGGGCAATTGCAACAGGAATTCTTGAAATTGCTGCAGGTATTTCGATTAGAAAGCATATTGCTGATGAAATATTCCTTCTTATAGTTGGTTTCTTATCAGTAATCTTTGGAACTTGGATTTTTGCTCAACCAGCAATATCAGCACTTGCTATCGCATACATAATTGGAATCTATGCAGTAGTATTTGGAATATTTTTAGTATTACTTGGATTTAAGCTTAAGGGATACGCCACCCACACATCCACTAAAAAGAAACGTAAAAGATAAATTAATCTACTTGGAGCTTGCTATATCAAACGAGGAATAAGTTTTTAGTTTTCGTTCTATTGTCTCCTCGACTACATTCTGCACGTGTGTCGAATTTTCAAAAGCAGTCTTACCGTCCCAGAATCCCATTAAAGACAGCAATTTGGCCTGAAAATAAGCCATATTCTTATCATTTTCAAGCATCTTGCATGCAGCACGATTCATAAGATCAAAAACATCATCATGTGCCACTCCTACTGGCATTATCTGATCCACTATCTCACACATTAAAAATGCCTTCTGAATGCCATCTAATTCCTGCTTTAGGGTATCAAAAGGATTGATAAGCTTTACCTCTGTTAATACAAAATTTTTACGAGAACGAACTGCTTGAAAATCTACCAGATTAAGAAGCTCTACGGAAGAACTTCTACGAGAGGTAATTTTGCGAACTCCCTTTGCAACTACTTCAATCTTGCCGTGGTCTTTTGTGAATATTGTGATATAGCGGTCAGAATCACCGAAGTTAACGCGCCTCAAAACAAATCCCTTATCTTTTAAATACTGCATAATCCTCCCAAAAAGGACGCTTGCCCTACATCTTAAGGTCTAATAATTTATCTGCAACCAAATCAAACTTTTCTGTTAATTTACCATTAACGTAAATTTCGAATGGAATGATCTTAATTCCAGGTTGTTTTTGAATGTATAGAGGCAACTTTCCACCTGAAACTTTAAATGGAAGTTTGTACTTGTAGATCATTGTAGCTTTACCTAGTGGGTTTACTGTAAAGAATGATGCAAAGTACGTCTTGTTAAGATCTTCACCTGTTGTAACCTTAACTGATGATCCTTTGCTAGATTCAAGAGTTGAACCTTTTGGAACATATACTCTTTGATAGTCACGCAATATTGCGTTCAAACAAAGCCCCCCGCTCTCAAGATTACAGTCAGAATACTTCTGAGGATTTCTGTAATTAATGGTTAATGTCTTAACAACCTCACCGCTTGAAGCAACATCATAGTCCATTCTTATATCCTGTTGAATATACATATTTGATTTTGCTCCTCCAAAGTTTGCATCATTTACATGTAGGTAGTCGCCATTGAAGTTCTTAATCTCACCAGCCCAACCGAGTGCTTTTATACCAGACTGCGCATCTTTATTATTAAGTGAGAAAAGAACGTGCTTTTCATTTGCATTTTTAATAGCTGCTTGGAAAAGATTACCCCAATATTCTTTTGGACTTGATTGAAGAGCCTTTTGCATTGTTGCATATAAAAGATCTCCAACAATTCCTTTTCTGTTTGTTCTTATATATCCAACTGGTTTTGTTGTATTTTCTTCAAGTTTGTATACAACCTGTGGACAGTTACATGCAGGGTCAATCTCTGAAGTAAAGTGGATTCCAGCTGCATCAACTCCCCCTAAAATTCTAATAATATCGACTAAGAATTGTGTATCAATTGCTATTATTCCATCAACTGGGGTTTTTAGGCTTGATTTATCATAGTATGTTCTAAAGTCATCCATAGATTTTTGAAAGTCTGGGGAAAGATTAATATCGCGAATATTTTGAGTTGGAACCTTTGGAAGATATTTAAGGATTATAGGATCAGCCTTAGGATGAGACGCAATAGAATCATCAAGAGTATATATGTCATTTGAGGAATCAATATGAATTACACCCTGGTCAACTCTAAATATTGAGTAATATGTTAAAAATCCTCCTGTAGGTCGAAGCTCTGCATCGTTTTGGAAGACAATAAGGTATTTTTTAGCTGTTTTTCCTCCAAGAAGCTCTGGCAAAACCTTAATTAATGGTTTACCTTCATCAACTGCTAAAACTCCTTCATCAACTAAGTTCTTTGCAGTCTCAATTTTCGTTCTAACATTTTTAAATACCCAGAAATTTGGATAGTGATTAACATTCACTTTATCCATTTCAGCCTTTGCAAGCTTCATCTCATCATCAATATCATCAATCTTTGGTACAACCTTGTCCAAAGTCATAATAGCCGTTCTTATACGCTCTTCAGCAGAACCTCCTGTAAAACTACCCTGTCCTTTGAGCCCTAAAACGTCTGCATATGGAATTAACGAATCAACTGTAATAATCCCAGCGTTTATTCCATGAATTCCCGCACGAGTCATATGTGAAGCATCTGAGACATATCCTCCAAGAAGAGGTACGAATCTTAAAAATCCAATTCTATTTATATCTTTATCTAGGTTTTCAGCTGCAGCTTTTGTCTTAACAAGCTCTTCTTTTGCTACAACGATATTCTGAGTTTTAGCTGCTGCTGAAACAAGCTTTGCTTGAGAATATACTTTCTTTGCTTGACCTGCAATTAAGAAGACGTTAACAGCGGTGTAAACACCAAGAAGAACTAAAAGAATTATTACAAGACCTGCAATTCCAATTCCCTTTTTACCGAATTTAAAAAACCCTCTTTTTTTTGTCATACTATTTATATTACCAACCTGACCATTATTACCTGTAAAACGAGATCTACGGGTTTCCGCGCTCGCCTCTGACTGACTCATTTCTGGCCTAATTTCACTTTTACTAAAATCTATTTTTTTAAAACCCGAATCGTCCATTAATTAAGCCTGCCAATCATATATTTTAACCAAACTTGACATCAAAATGCAAATCTAGAGGATTATACTACATAGCTCCTCTACCTGAAATCATTGCGTGTGGCGTGCGTAAAAGTATAGCTATATCATAAACAATAGAGCGCCTCTTTGCATACTCTGCGTCAAGATGTATTCTTTTATCAAAATTGATTTCAGAACGGCCTGAAATTTGCCAAATTCCAGTAACTCCAGGCTTCACAGAAAGCACAACTTTCACAGCATCTTTTGTATTTGGGTACTCTTTTTGCTGATCTCGAAGCTCATCAGGATAATACGCGCGAGGCCCTACAAGACT
>CAZXFJ010000061.1:0-3665 GCA_964640435.1 uncultured Gammaproteobacteria bacterium
GTAAAGTTTATTATTATACTCCGAATTTGAAGCAATATTCAACCAATATAGAGGAGTGCCTTGATGAAAAAAACTAAAGCCTATATAATAAAATTATGGACAAAACTATTAACAAGGTTAAGAAATTTATCCGAGTTTTTCCAAAGAAACATCATGTTGAGTACGTTACTGGACTTATTTCAGTACCGGTTCTTCTTACGGCTATTGCATTAAATATTATTAACCTACAAAACAATGCTCATAAAAATCAAACTCCCGCTCCAACACAATCTGAAAAGCCAATTATTATAGAAATTTCTGGAACTCAAACAAAAACTTCAACACCTACTGACATCCCAAGTTGTAAAAAAGAAGTTGGACCAATAAGTATTACGTCTCCGGCTGAAGGGTCCACAGTTTCCGATAACCCCGTGTGCATAAGCATTAAGTATTCAGATGCAAATTATTGTTCTGTAGTTTGGTCATACAGGATAAATGGCGGAAATTGGTCTGATTATAATAGTAATTCTCCTTGTTTATACAATGTACCAAGTGGAAATGTTAAATTTGAGCTAAGAGTTCAGAGTACAGTATCTCAAGATACAGCAAATGTGGAAAGAAACTTTACCTACAAAGGCACAGCATCAAGCTCGGCGAATACTCAATAATTATCTAGATCCTCTTCCCTTTTCTCTTTCCATTGCCGTAATTGCTTTATCCAACATTTTTTTGCTCATAAAATTAACATCGTAATCACCATTCCAAACAATACTTCTAAGTCTTTTAATTCTGTATTCTGTTACATTTTTTGGCATGGGAGTAGAACTTACACCCTCTAGCAAATCATTTGCGCATTCAAAATCACCAAGTTTCAATTTTTCCATAAGAAGGTATTATAAGCATTAATTGAGTTAAATTGAAGGGGTATTATTGTTGTTGAATAAATCTAATTTTATCGCGAAGAAGCGCTGCTGTTTCAAAATCCAATTGTTTCGCTGCTTCAGCCATTTCTTTCCTAAGTTTTTTAATTACTTTTTCCTTATCATCTGGTAATAATACTTCTTTCTCAAGCATAGGCTTAAGATCCTCGAGAACATCTACTTTTTTAACGAGTCTCTCGCGAATTATTTTTTCAACAGTTTTTGGAGTTATTCCATGTTTTTTGTTATATGCTAATTGATTTTTTCGTCTTCTGTTAACCTCATCAATAGCAGCCTTCATAGAACGAGTTTCATCGTCTGCATATAAAATGACTCGGGAATCTACTCTTCGTGCAGCTCGACCCATTATCTGAATAAGAGAGGTTCTACTTCTTAAAAAACCTTCTTTATCCGCATCCATTATGGCAACAAGTGATACTTCAGGTAGATCTAATCCTTCACGAAGAAGATTAATACCAACTAATACGTCATATTTTCCAGATCTTAATTCATCTAATATATCTTGACGCTGAAGTGTATCAATTTCAGAGTGAAGATAGGATACCTTAATTCCATGATCTTCAAGGTAAAAAGAAAGGTCTTCTGACATTCTTTTTGTGAGTGTTGTAACCAAAACTCTTTCTCCTTTTTTAACAACTGCATTTATTTCCTTTATTAAGTCATCAACTTGCCCCTCAGTGGGACGAATTTCAACCTCAGGATCGACTATTCCTGTTGGTCTTATAAGTTGTTCTGCAACTCCATCTTTCCCGGCTAGCTCTAATTCATATTCATTTGGTGTTGCTGAAACAAATACTGTCTGCTTAATTCTCATTAAAAACTCATCATACTTTAAAGGCCTGTTGTCATATGCTGATGGCAAGCGAAATCCATAATCAACGAGAAGCTTTTTTCTTGAAAAATCACCATTAAACATTCCTCTAATTTGTGGGAGACTCATATGTGATTCATCAATAATTAAAAGCCAGGGCTTTTTAGTTGCAGCAAAATAGTCTAGAAGTGAGTATGGTGCATCTCCTGGTTTTCTACCATCAAAATATCTTGAATAATTTTCAATACCGTTAACATACCCAACTTCTCGAATCATTTTCATATCAAATTCAGTTCGCTTCTGAAGTCTATTTGCTTCAAGCATTTTCCCCTCAGCTTCAAGCTCTTTTACTCGTTGATGCAAATCCTTTGTCATCTGAGAGAATGCATCGTCGAACATACTTCTATTTGTTATGTAGTGCTTTGCTGGATAAATTGTTACCCAGCGAGTGTTTTCTATAACATTTCCATTTAGGGGGTCTACTTTGTCAATTTTTTTAACATAATCACCATCAAGCTCAATTCTTATTACATTATCCTCATAAGCTGGGTATACCTCAATAGACTCACCACGAACTCTAAATGTACTTCTTTTAAATGCATAATCATTTCGAGCATATTGAAGATCAAGTAAGCGATCTAAAATTGATCCTCGTGCAAGTTTAACTCCTTCTGCAATTTCAAGACTAACCTTTCCGTATTCAACTGGTGATCCTAAGTTATAGATGGCAGAAACCGAAGCAACAACAATTGTGTCTGGACGAGTGAGAATATTTGTTGTAGCTGCAAGTCGAAGCTTGTCTATTTCCTCATTTATCTCTGTCTCTTTGGCAATATATGTATCTGTTGTCGGAATATATGCTTCAGGTTGGTAATAGTCATAGTATGACACGAAATACGAGACAGCATTTTTAGGAAAGAAATCACGAAATTCCTGAAAGAGTTGCGCGGCTAAAGTCTTGTTATGAGTCATAACAAGCGTAGGAAGATTAAGATCTGCTATAACATTTGACATTGTAAACGTTTTTCCACTTCCAGTTACTCCCAAAAGGACTTGAAAAGGCGCACCGTTAATAATACCTTTTTCAAGTTTCGCAATCGCTTGTGGCTGATCACCCATAGGCTTAAATTTAGAATTCAATTCAAATTTCATAAACTATTTATTTTACCACTCCCAAGCAATATTAAACAACTGCATCTTGATCCACTTTGACATAAATTACATTATTGTTCTTCGTATTATTTTCGTGTAAATTATTAATTAGTTTCAATGTTTATTAGATCTATTTTCTAATAAATATTAACCTAAAATAAATATATGACTGCCGTTTTATACCGCCGAGAAAGAGAACTTCTAACCTTTATAATGCAATTCCAGGAGCAACATGGTTACTCCCCTACTTTGCGTGAAATGGCAGATGCCATGGGACGCAACAGTGTTTCAACAATTCATGCTCTTATTCGATCAATGGTTGATAAAGGCTACGTTCAAAAAGTTGAAGGAAATCTTCGTACTCTTAAAGTTTTGAACAAAGAAAATTTAGGAGTAATTATGGGTGCCGCTCCAAAAGTAATCGGTCCAACCATTACTCTTCCGCTTATGGGTTATATTGCCGCTGGTAAGCCTTTAGAGCCTCACACGGACCCTGAAGCGACTTTTTCTGTAGCTTCTGACCTAATCTCCGGTAAAAGAACGGCATATGCTTTGGAAGTTAAAGGTAGCTCTATGATAGAAGATGGAATTCTTGATGGTGATACCGTAGTTGTGGAAAAAACAGAAACTGCTAAAAATGGTGATATTGTTGTTGCGTTAGTTGACGATTTTCTCGCTACTCTCAAAAGATTCTACAAGGAGGATGGGAAAGTTGTATTAAAACCTGCAAACAGCCAAATGGATCCTATATATCCAAAAGAGGTTAAAATTCAAGGTGTTGC
>CAZXFJ010000062.1:0-3607 GCA_964640435.1 uncultured Gammaproteobacteria bacterium
CATATCTGTAGCAATTGCAGAAAGTGTTGCCTGTCTTAAATGAGTTTCTTCTTGTGCTTCTGGAGAGGGTTCAAATAGAGTCCTTGAGAGGAATGTTTCGTTTTCTCGTAAAGCTCTTGAGTCTGTCTCTAATGACATAAATTCTAAATACTATACCAAAGTCTATTCACATGCCGTCAACTGATGCAATATATATAAAAAAGACAATTTAATAGAGCAATTTCTTATGGGGTAAGTAATCAAAGATTTGGAGTTTTAAAAATATTGTGGAGCCGTCTCAGGGATTCGGACCCTGGACCTGCTGTTTACAAAACAGCTGCTCTACCACTGAGCTAAGACGGCTTGAACAATAGATTTTAGCAAAATTAACCTATTATTGGAAGAATTAAACTCTGCAGTGCGCTGCGGCTGCAAGGTAAGTGAAATAATTTTTTCCATCATTACCATGTGCAATTCCAACACCTACTGTTCTTAAACTCCCATCTATAATATTTGCAAAATGACCAGAGCTATCCATCCATGCACCAACAATATAATCTATCTTAAAAGTTGAATTGACTACTCCTATATTTTCAGCAACTTCTGCAAAATTTGCCTGATTGTTACATATATTAATAACTTGAGCTGTGACATTTCCTCCATGATAAATTTGGTGAGCGTTTGCCATTTCACGTGACTTTTGCCGTGCAAAATCCATAAATTTTGGATCAACAGAAAGACTTGAAAGGCCATATCTGTTTCTCTCAAGGTTTATTTCATTAATTATTAGAAGTTCCTCCTGACTTAATGAAGTCTCTTTTCTTGATACTGCAGTCTCTACAGGAATTCTTGTTGGCTCTGGAGTACTAGTCGGCTCTGGAGTATTTGTAACTGTAGGCGTTGGGGTAAGAGTTTCTGTTGGGGTGAGCGTTGCCGTTGGCGTTACAGTATCAGTTACTGTTGGGATAAGCGTAGGCATTTCATAGTTTTTAGCTTCTGCAGAACATCCTACTCCCATTCCCACAGTAAAAACTGCAGCAAGTGCTACATCTTTAAGACCAAATAATTTCCTGCCTTCCATGAGCCGATGGTGAGACTTGAACTCACGACTTGCTCTTTACGAAAGAGCTACTCTACCAACTGAGTTACATCGGCAAAAAGTATATTGAATTTTACCAAAGAAGGAAGCAAAAGGAAATCAAACGAAGCTAAATAAAAGCTAAAAAATAAGATCTTGCCCTTAAGCGATTTGTAGATAACGCTTCCCCGACTTGTAAAATGGGAGGGGGTAAAAATTATTCCTCGGAATAATCCTAAACACCTTATTTCAATTCTTTCGAACCGATACCCGAATCGGAAAAGTTGTAGAGGAAAACAAGTCATCTACAACAGTTACGCTTAAGAGCAAAAAATAGTATAAGCAATGCGCCCTATACTGTCAATACTTTTCACAAATTCAATTGACACACTCCCCTCAAAACTCATATCATAAGTTAATGACTGAAAAGTTGGAAACGTACTTCTCTTCGAGGAGAAGAATTTTTGTTGGTCTTCTGATCGTAACTATTGTCTTGGCTGTACCATTTACCTTCTCTCAATTAAACATGCAATATGAGAAAAAAGTTGCTGTTGAACAGGCAGAACTTGGAGAGGCTGCTACACTTACACCTTCTACTGACGCAACTAATATAGTTCCAGCTGCAGCAGGAGATTGTCCTGCTGATCATCCGGGCCTTGATACAGAAGAGAAAAAGATGGTTGATCTTCATAATCAATATAGAGCATCAAAGGGACTACCACCACTTGCTGTTTCCCAGAAGCTAAATGTAGTCGCTGCCAACTTAGCAGAAGATGAAGCAGTTCACGGATATTCTGCTCACGTTAACTCAAAAGGCGAAAATATGGATGTGAGAATCCCTAACTGTGGAATAGAGATTGTGGGCGCAATGGGAGAAAATGCTGGAAGAACCGCCACCACACAACAAATGATGGACGCCTGGATAGCATCCCCAGGACATGAGCAAAATATACGCGGAGATTTCACAGCTATGGGTGTAGCGAGAGCAAAATCACAAGTTCAAGCAGGATATGTTTGGATAACAGATTTTGCAAAAGTTAATCCTGGTGGCAGCGCCACAACTGACAACAGCACAGACGATAATAACTCTACTCCTCCACCATCAGGTGGCGGAACTGCTACATCAACTCCAACAGCAACACCTACAAATCCTCCAGGAGGAGCAACTGCCACCTTAACTCCTACAAACATCCCTGGTGGAGGAAGTGGAAATACTCTATCTTTAACAATTGATCTTCCTGGTATTGGAACAGGTACTGCAGCAGGTGACAATCCAAACCCAAATCCAGTTGCAAAAGCAGGAACTCTGGACCTATATGATGCGCAAGGACAAAAAACTCAAAGCATCTCAGCAACCTTTAACTACAATGCAGGCTCTGGAACATTCTCCTCAAGCATCAATGTTCCCACAGGTACATACCAACTAAAAGTTCATACAGATAATTCACTAATTAAAGATCTTGGTCTTAAAACAATAGGATCAGGCGCAAACAATGCAGGCCCTGTAGAACTAGTAACAGGAGACTTAAATCAAGACAACGTTCTGGATTTGTCAGATTACAATATTTTTCTTTCTTGTTTTGGAACAAAAAGCTGTTCTCAGAAGGCAGCAGCTGATCTAAATCTTGATGGAAAAGTTAACGAAATTGATCTCAACATCTTCTATTCTGGTCTTGCATCAAGACAAGGAGATTAACCTCTTGACTTCTCATTCTTTTCTAACATATGCTTTATATTAAGTACTCTTGCGCCAAAGAGTAGAATTTATGTTCGATACCAATATAAGGAGAATGCAAGCCTCTGCCCGCTCAATTCTAATACGAGCGAAGAATGGTATCGTGAACTTCAAAATAAAAGATCTTAAAGCCCGTACTCTCTTTATTACTCTTGGAATTCTAGTTGCAGTAATAATAATCCCAACAGGAGCATCCTACTTGCCACAAAATCAAAATTCCACTGCCCCAGGTCAAAGCACACAAGAAGATTTTATTAATACAGCTCCTGCAGCAGTAGCTGCCTGCTCCACACTTGACGCTGGAACCTGTAAAACTCGAGCAGATTGTACCTATAATGATCCTGGTTTTGGAGGAAGTGGAGCATGTGAGGCAAAAGCCTGCTCCACAATTGAAGATGGAACCTGAAATGATAGCGCGGATTGTTTATATAGTTATACTTGTTTTTGAGGAAGTGGAGCTTGTGTAGTTAAGTCCTCCAACTCTTGTAATGTTGATTCCGACTGTAATACCGGATTTATTTGTAATTCTTCTTCTAAAACTTGTACTGCAGGTGGAGGTACTGTTGCAACTTGTCCTGGAACTGGTGATAGGTTTGGAGGATCTCTTCCAACAAAGGTTGCTTGTGGATGTATACAGGGTACTACATATAGGTCAGATGCAGAAAGAACTTTCTTCTTAGCAAACTGTACAACTAGCGGTGGAGGAACCGGTAGTACAGGTGGAGGAACGGTTCCAGCTCCTGTACCTATCTCAACTGCTCCAGCACAACCTCCAGCAGGTGGTTCATGCACAATGAATTACACTATTCGTTGGT
>CAZXFJ010000063.1:0-3458 GCA_964640435.1 uncultured Gammaproteobacteria bacterium
AAAAAGAAAACCTAGATGAAGTTGAGGATATACAGAAGAAGGCTGAGGAAATTAAAAAGAACTTAAAATGAGAATTCACGCGACTATTGCCCTTTCCACGATAGTTATTTTTCTACCTGTAACAATATTAACTTTAAAATTAACACCCCAAGTTAAGGCCTTTACGATGGAAAACGGCGGATATATTATCCAGCAAGGTGACGTTGGATTTGAAAAACCAAAAACTCCTAATGAAAAACCAAGTCCTACACCACTACCAGGTTCATATTCAGGTGAAAAGTATCAAGTTCTAGTTGAACCTGCACAAGAAAAAAAAGATCAAAGCCTAGACTTTTCCATCAATGATTTAGTCATTTCATTCGGAGATATAACACCGGGTGAGCCTATTTCAAGAACTGTCAGGATTGAAGTTAACTCTTTTCCGGATGCAGGCTATCAGATAGTGGCTCAAGAGAACCATGAACTTAAAAACCTTGAGTCTCATAATATCCCTGATACAACTTGTGACAGCGGTAACTGCTCTGCAGGCACAGCTGCAATATGGGATAACCCTCTAACCTATGGTTTTGGCTATAGGTGCAACAATATTGAAGGATCAACTTGCCAATTAGATTTTAATGAAGCACAAAACTATAAATCTATGGCAAACTTTGATAAGAAACAAGCACCTCAAGTAGTCTCCGCAGGGGCCGTGAAATCAATTACCGAAAACGTTTTGAAGCTAAATATTCCACAAAGTCAGGCAAAAGGCGTTTATCAAAACATTATCAAGTACATTGCTGTGCCTAAAATATAGCCACTTTTCACAATGAGGCTAGAAAAAGATTAATTACCCATAAAATATCTGAGGCTGTATTTCAATTTAGATTGATTTAACAGTCCAAAATGAGCGGTCATTTTATTATCATTTTATGCTTCACTCTGCTATTTCGGGGTATTTTATGAAATGATCAGTTTGATATAGTTTACTGCGAAATTCTTTTCCCGCGGTTATTAAAACAAAGATTTATGTGAAAACCGTTTTTGAGGATTTCACAGATCACCGTTCTAGTATTTTTCGGCGTATTTAGCCTGCGGTAATCATGGAAATCGATTTTCACACACTTTTTAAGGCTCTAACGGATTATACGAACTTTAGGGGTTGATACTTTTTCCTAATTTAAAGATACTATATGCATGAAGAAGATCTTTGCGTTAATAATTATCATTTATCTCCTGTTCCCAAATTATGTTTACGCTCAGGAAAATCAATTTAGTCTTAGCGTTAACCCCACTACGGTTCAAGTGAACGCCGAAAATGGATCTCAACCACGAATAAACATTACTCTTTCAAACAAAGGAAAGGATCAAGTTACATTAATACCCTCCTATTCGTTCTTTAAAGATTCATTCAAACACAATGGAGAGGTAACATATATTCCTGACGGAGAACTTGATAATAGCGAAAAAGACCTATTGTCAAAAATTAAGCTTTTTGAAGCTGATATTAGCACTGATAAAATTACTCTGCTACCACTTGAAACGAAGCAAGTTAGCCTTGTCATTGATTTAAGTGCAGCACACGGTAGCGGAGACTATTATTTCTCAGTCATTTTTACAAAAAACGCAACAGATCAGTCAAAGGCAGAATCTACAACTCAGATCACTCCAGGAGTAGCTACAAATATTCTACTAACGATTGGGCAAAAAGAAGCAGCGAATGGCTCAGTCTTAGAATTCAGCTCTCCATTCTTTATATCTTCAGGCCCTGCTCCATTCACTCTTCTCGTTCAGAATGATAGTAAAAATACAATAATACCAAGCGGTCAGATCAATATATCGAATATGTTTGGACGAAAAGTTGACTCCATAGAAATAAGGCCTGCAATAGTGCTTTCAGATTCTAAACGATATATTACTCAGGTAAATAAACTCCCTGACCAAAAAACGCTTGTAGAGCTTCAAAAAAAGTATAATCTAAATCAACCAATCATAACCTTTGCCGACTCATTCATGTTTGGATTATACACAGCAGACTTGAGAATAAAGATGAGTCCTGAGGGTCAGATATTTGAACGCTCTATAAAGTTCATAGTTCTACCCCTACCCTTGATTATTATTCTTACGGTTATATTCTTCGTTGCCATAAGCATCTACATAAAGGCAAGACGAAAGGCAAACTAATTCAACAAGCGATAATCTTTATTGATAGAAGTTAATGTTCTTACCAGTAACTTTATTCTCTCGGTAATAATCTGACTGTGAAAATGCACCTTGTAGCCCGTGAAAATATAAATACAGGCGTGAAAATGTATACAAGTACTCTTAGCTTCACTTTTCACTTTCATAAATTGCTATTCCTTAACTATATCAAAAGGTAACTTTTAGCCTCATTAATAAGTATATAGGCTATTGACATATGTATATATTATATATTACGCTTAACTAGTTCGCGGTATAAAACGTATAATCTGTATAATCTTGAGGCTAAATAGTTTTTCCCAAATTACCGCAAACTAACTTATCTAAGCCACCTGAGGCTAAAATCAGGAAAGAATTTATCTATGAGCCTGTCTGCCTTTAAAAATTACCTTATCGCGTCCGGCGTTAGTACTATCACCGCTAAAAACTATGTTTCGGACATTAATAAATTCTTTAAGTGGTTTCACGACAACTTCCAAAAAGAATTTACTCCAGACTACTTCTCCTCAGACGTTTTAGAACTTTTTATCAAAACAGGAGGGGGATTGATAACAGGCGATAATGGTCAAAACGGCCCGTCAGAAAAGTCACTTTTAAAATCTGACCTATCACCCCGCTCTTTTGAAAGATATACCTCAAGCCTAAGAAGGTTTGGTAAGTTTTTGGCAAAAGAAAACCTTATAGGTCAAAATCCGTTTGATAACAACGCCCAATCAGATACTCAAAAGGTCGAAAAAAATACGGATCCATGGAAGATTAAAGACTTTAAAAACCACTTGTATGTTGATGGTGCATCGAGCATAACAAGCAAGAATTATTTACTAGATATTAACGCCTTCACTACTTGGCTTGCTCTAACTCACTTTCAGGATCCAGAGCAAATTGAGTTCAATAATATTACCGCAGAAGTTATTGCCGAATACACAGATAGGCTCATTAACTCTCTTGAGCTCTCTGAAAGTACGGTAAATCGAAAACTCTCTTCTATTCGTAAATACCTTGGCTATCTCTCCTCTCAAAACCTAATTGAGAAAGGATCTGAAGCTCACTTCTCAAATTATCAAATAGAAGCAAAACCTGATAGCATTTCAGAGCCAAAATCTTTAACGCTTGATGACTTTAAAGAATCAATCATTGAGGAAGAACCACAAGGGGAATCAAGTATTCCACCTGTAAGGCTATTTACAAAGCTTGCTGCTCCATACGTAGCATTTGAAGATACGGTATCTGGAAAGCTTGCTACTAGACTTAAAGAGAAAAGGCTTAAGGATAAAGCC
>CAZXFJ010000064.1:0-3031 GCA_964640435.1 uncultured Gammaproteobacteria bacterium
TATATTGTTAAAGGCTCAGATGAGTCTTTGTATACAGGAATCTCAAATAAGTTAGAGGATAGGATAAAAACACACAATAGC
Organism: uncultured Gammaproteobacteria bacterium; assembly: GCA_964640435.1. Classification (GTDB taxonomy): domain Bacteria; phylum Patescibacteriota; class Microgenomatia; order Levybacterales; family GWA1-39-11; genus GWA1-39-11. The sequence goes on from CAZXFJ010000064.1 coordinate 82, forward strand.
GGAAAGGGTTCAAAATCATTGCGTGGTAAACTTCCGGTTTCTTTAGTTTATTCAGAATTGTATAATAGTCGTTCAGAAGCACTTAAGCGTGAGGCTGAAATTAAAAGTTGGAATAGAGACAAAAAGTTAGAACTTATTAAGGGCCGTTAGCTCAATTGGTAGAGCAATTCCCTCTTAAGGAATAGGTTCAGGGTTCGAGACCCTGACGGCTCACATGGCAGGGGACGTAAACGCAGTAAAAATAGAACCTTCAATTCAAGTAGAGAAAGCAAGCATTTCTCCTTCATTAAAATTTGGTGGTGACAAAAAGACACTAAATGTTTCAGGAAATCTCGTTATTAACCAGGTTTTTTCAGGAACAGTAACAGATCAAAATCATGATCCACTAGTTATGGAAACACAGGAGCTTTTATCCGATGGGAAAAGCAGAGTTTCAAAAATCGATCTAATACTTAGCCCCTTTTTGGGAATTGTTAAAACTCCCAAATCAAATAGAACTAGACTTCAGCTTGAGTTTGTTTTTGTAAATGATAATCTCTCTCCAAAAGTTATAAAAGGTTGTTACTTAGCAATAAATAAAGAAAAGGCATACTTTAGACAATTTTTTACTATTGATGAAAAAGGTATAAGATCACCCAATCTTTCAATGAGGTTTCCAATAATAATTGCTTCAAAAACTGCTGAAAGATTTAACATAGAATTCGAGAATATAGATAAAAAGTTAATTCAAAAAGGAAATCTTAAGGCAGAACTGTTTGTTTTAGTTGGAGAAAGTAATTTAGCTACAAAAAAATTTGAATTAGGCGTTAATGATGCAATGGTTAATACTTTAAATGATCTTCAAATCGCTGCGAATGTGAATAAATCTCCAATTCTTTTTGATGCAAGAATAAAAAGCTAAACTATTTTCTAGAGATTGTATATCTATATGGGAAGTATACAAATCCTGCAGGAGCATCATCAATCAAGTATTTTTGAAAATCACTATAAATATTCTGTCTGGTCTCTTGGTCACTTGTAGCACGTCCATCTTCCAAAAGTTTATCAATTCTTAAATTCTTATAATTCACAATATTATTAACCTGTGCGCTGTGCCAAAGTGTGTATTGATCAGGGTCATCTGGTAATTTCATAGGATAAATTAATATCTGAAAGTCAGAAGGAACTGTAGTTATTGTTCTGATTTTTGTCTCAACTCCTATTTTTTCCCATTCTGCAGCAATCTTTTTCGCAACATTAACATATTCATCCGAAACAGATATTTCAAAGGTTTTCTTTGCAAGATCAGTATTATCCTCTACTAAAGAACGGGAAATATTAATGTCACTTATTCCATAATTTGGCGTTCTTGAAAAATATATTGATTTTGGAGGAATTGGCGAATATGCACGCTCTCCTTGTGTAAATTCAGCAGGAATTGCATAACTTAAGGCCTGTCTTAGCTTCTTGTCAGATAGCGTCGAGTCAGCATTATTATAAAAAACCGTTACAAGAGTTCCATAATCAACGTCCTTTTGAATATTAGTGTTCTTCCACTCTGAGAAATCCATGTCAGCTATTTTTTTATCTTGAACCCCTACCGCTTTATCTATTTGACCTAGAGCATATGCGGTTTTTAGCGCATCAGATGTTGGGTAGAAGAAAATTTCCTTTTTAATACTTGGGTTTTTTTTGTTTGATAGTGTTAGTGATTTTATATATCCTCCGTTAAGGTCAATTTTACTTGCTTTATAGTCACCAAGCCCCGAAAAGTTTTTATCTATTATTGGCTTTGCTGCAGAAATTAAAAATGGTGAATATGGTTCTTTTAACGAATATTCAATAGTATAGTCATCAATTTTATTCTTTTGAACATCTGCAAAGTTTAGATTTAAATTGTCAGCAGTTAGCTCTTTGTTATTTCCAAAAAACTGTCCTTTGCGAATTTTGAATAGATATTTTTTTCCGCCATCTCTTACCTGCCAGGCAAATGCTGCGCCAGGAGATACAGAGCTATCTGGAGCAATTTTGGTGAGTCCATATGATACGTCGTTTAGAACCTCGCTTGGTAAATTTGCTGTTGTAAATACGCCATAATACCCTATTCTTTGTACTTTCTTCTGAATTCTTGGGAGAAGATAGAAGTTTAGAAAGGAAATGATAATAAAGAAAACAACTATTCCTGCGATAAGCGAGGAAATAATAGTTTTCCTAAGTCTCGTGAAATATGCACGAGCTAACCAAAAGTAATATCTACGCCGAACAATAGCCATTAATATTGAGAATTATATAAGAACGGAAAGAATAGAAAGGCCAGCAAAAAGTGCAGCAAGGACAATTGTTGCATAAAACATGAATTTTTCTAGACCCTTCTTACTTCTGTATGATGTTCCTGATCCACCACCATATGCCATGCTTGAGTCCGATCCTCTATTCTGTAAAACCACAACAACAATCAGAAGAAAGGCAATAATCATCTGAAAAATATTTAATATATTCATTCTCCAAAAATAAAATCGATAGCACGATTTAAGATGTATATTGTAACAGATATGACTACTATTGGCAAAAATCCTGAGAAATTAATCTGCTTCACTGTCGCACCAAAAAAAGAGAAACCTTGGAAAACAAATGGGATAACTGCAACATGACTATCAACTATTGTCAAAATAAAAAGGGAAACAAGAATTGTTAAAAAGGAAAGAAGTCCTAAAGTAAGTAAATTAAATGGCAGTGTTACAACTTTAACAATGGGATCCACAATAATGGAAATTAACGCCAGAATTGCTCCAGCATAGAGAAAAGAAACAAAGCCACCCGTTATAACAAGGCCTGGCATCAAAAGTGAAGTTAAAAAAAGACTTAAAGTATATACAAAAATTCTTCTAACAATTGCTTTCATACTTAAATTCTAGCACAAACTAGATATTTAAAGCTTTCTTTCGAAGTAGTCTGTGGTATGTTATTGCAA
>CAZXFJ010000065.1:0-2776 GCA_964640435.1 uncultured Gammaproteobacteria bacterium
GTTATCTTTAAATTTTATCGCTGGCTGTTCGAGGTTAAATATTTTTTCGTTAGTTTTGGCTTTAAATGCTAAACTTTCGGATCTTGCATGGTTTCCATCAAGACCGTTCTTAAGGTTTATTGGTCCAGAGCTTTTGATATCTGCTTTTGGCATTGAAATTGGCCATGTACTTTTTGGGCCTGCTTCAAAAGATCCAAATGACCCACTCATTGCGGAAGTTGCTCCTGCGTTCATTGCTACGCCTCCTGTACCTTTCATATTAAGGCTATTGTACTCATATTAATGTGGCTAATCTTCACAAAATCATAACAATATTGTCTCCACTTGCAACTTAACACGCCACGGACTACAATAATCTTTATCTTAAAATGAATAGCTCACTTTACGAATCCTCAGCTGATCAAATAAGAAAAATTGCTGCAAAATTTAAGTTTAATAAAACCTCCATTGATGAATTTCTCAAGCATGAAAGACTTGTTGAAGTAAATATTCCTCTCACACATAACGGAGTAACAGAAAAAATAAAAGGTTTTAGAATGCAACATAATAGTCGTCTTGGTCCATACAAAGGTGGCATCCGCTTTCACCAAAACGTTACAAGAGATGAAGTCATGGCACTCTCTCTATGGATGACCCTGAAATGCGCTGTAATAGGTCTTCCTTTAGGTGGTGGAAAGGGAGGAGTAATAATTGACCCTAAAAATCTAACAGAGAAGGAACTTGAAGAGCTATCAAGGGCATATGCTCGTTCTATCTACGATGTTATTGGACCACATAAAGATATTCCAGCACCAGATGTTAATACAAATGCCAAGATTATTGAATGGATGGTGGATGAATACGTAAAAATTGCAAAAGAAAAAAAAGAATATTCGACTGCATCTTGGGGAACATTTACAGGAAAACCAGTAAGCAATCATGGTCTTTCAGCGCGAGAAGAAGCAACCGGCTTTGGAGGAGTTGTTATTATGGATGAGCTAGTCAAAAAACTTAAACTCAAACCAAACAATCTTAAAATCGCGGTTCAGGGATTTGGTAATGTTGGATATTTCTTCTCAAAAATTGCTTCAGAGCGTGGCTTTCAAGTTGTAAGTGTATCCGATTCTAAAGGAGCAATAATAAATAACAACTATGCTCCGCTCGATATTGATCTTGTTATGGATTGCAAGAAAAAACAAGGATATCTAGCTGGTTGTTATTGTGTAGGAGGAGTATGTGACCTTACGAAGGGGCGACCAATTACAAATGAGGCTCTTTTAGAACTCCCAGTAGACATAATTATTCCAAGTGCTCTTGAAAACGTTATTAATGAAACGAATATGAAGAAAATTAAGGCAAAGATAATTGTTGAAATGGCAAATGGGCCAGTAAGCCCAGCAGCGTATGACTATTTATCTAAAAATGGCGTAATTATTGTCCCAGATATTCTTGCAAACGCTGGTGGAGTAACAGGATCCTGGATTGAATGGAAACAAAACCTTGAGAACGCAAAATATAGTAAAGAAAAGGGTCTAAAACTTCTTGATACAAAAATGAAGGAAGCATTTAGTGAAGTTTGGGAGATTTCAAAAAAGAACAAATGTACTCTTCGTGAGGCATCTCTACTTGTTGCATTAGGAAGACTTGTGAATTAATATAATTTGGTGGACATTTATCAGGAATCCGTTAAGCTTCATAAGAAACTAAAAGGCAAAATTGAAGTTAAGCCTAAAGTTGAGGTTCACGATAAGCACGATTTATCCCTTGTATATACCCCAGGAGTTGCAGAAGTAAGTCGCAAAATTCATGAAGACCCTCAAAGCGTATATGACTTAACTATAAAAAATAATATGGTGGCAATTGTTTCTGATGGATCAGCAGTTTTGGGTTTAGGAAATATTGGACCACATGCAGCAATTCCAGTTATGGAAGGAAAGGCTCTTCTTTTTAAAGAATATGCAGGAATTGATGCCTTTCCAATAACAGTTAATACTCAAAATTCATTTGAAATAATAAACTTAGTTAAAAATATCGAGCCTGTTTTTGCAGGGGTTAATCTTGAAGACATTTCTGCTCCCCGATGCTTTGAAATTGAAGAAGCACTTCAAGATATTGGAATTCCAGTATTTCATGATGATCAACATGGTACAGCTATAGTTCTTCTCGCAGCACTAATAAACTCTGCAAAGCTTGCTGGAAAGAAGATGACAGATTTAAAGGTTGTAATTAATGGAGCTGGAGCTGCTGGAACTGCTATTGCTAATCTCCTTCTTTGCGTTGGTCAAGATAGACGTGTTTGTGAACCAGTAAAAGAAATAATAATTTGTGACTCTAAAGGGATAATTAACCGAGAAAGACCAGATATTATGGAAAGTCCTTGGAAGATAAGACTTGCCAATATTACAAATAAAAATAACGTGTCTGGGAGCTTAGAAGAGGCATTAGAAGGAGCTGATGCGTTCATTGGAGTAAGTAAAGGAAATGTTTTAAATCCAAAACTAATTAAAAGAATGGCTGAAAAACCAATAATACTTGCGATGGCAAATCCAACTCCAGAGATTGATCCTGTAAAAGCAAAAGAAGCAGGTGCTTTTATCGTTGGCACTGGCAGAAGCGATTACCCAAATCAAGTTAATAATGTTTTAGCATTTCCTGGGGTATTTTTAGGAGCAATTGAGGCTCGAGCTAAACAAATCTCAAATGGAATGAAAATAGGTGCAGCTTTTGCTCTTGCTTCCTGTGTAAAAAACCCAACAATTGATAATATTTTACCTTCGCCGCTTGATAAAAATGTTGC
>CAZXFJ010000066.1:0-2512 GCA_964640435.1 uncultured Gammaproteobacteria bacterium
CCTGACGAATCCACCACGTAGCATATGTTGAGAATTTAAATCCTTTTTTCCAATCATATTTTTCAACTGCACGAATAAGACCTTGGTTTCCTTCTTGGATAAGGTCAAGAAGTGTCATTCCTCGTCCTACATACTTTTTAGCAATAGAAACAACAAGACGTAGGTTTGATTCAACTAATTTTTGGCGAGCTTTATTGTCACCCTTTTCAATTTTTTTAGCAAGATCAACTTCCTCAGGAAATGTAAGAAGTGGAATTCTTCCAATTTCTTTTAGGTACATTCGGACAGGATCAGTAACAGCTCCGCCCTGGATAATGTTAAGTGCTTCAAGTTCTCGCTCTAGATCCTCAATTGAGCGTTGAGAATCTTTTTCTTCTTCAACAGTTTCAAAAATATCGATTCCTTTTTTAAGCAACTGGTCGTAGAGATGGTCAAGTTCTACTATGTGATCTTCAGGTTTTGGAAAAGCAGTAAGGATTTCTTCTTGAGAAATATACCCACGCTTTTTAGCTGTCGCAAATAACTCATCACTTTTATTTGTTGCATGAGTTCCCTTTGTTTTGCTTTCGATTTCTTTGGGTTTTTTTGCTTTTGCGCTTGTTTCGGTTTTTGCCACAGAAGATACTCGCTTTGCCATAGTATCCTATTTTACTCTTATCTTGTGCGTAACGCAAGCAGGGTTTGGCGTACTATAGTTTATTTGATAAAAGTTGCGTTAGGGAGCTAAATTCTCCCTCAAGTTTCTCAATTTTTTCCTCATTTTTCTCACGCTCTGCTTCTTTTATTGCCTCTCCGAGCATTTTAAGACTTTTTTTGACAGACCCTGTTTTTACTTGTTTTGTAATTTTTAAGAGTTCTTTTTCGAAAAGATCTTTACGATCAAATTCTGGAATTGGAGAAAGATATGCTGTATCAAATGGGACATGAAGTTCTGATGGAAGGAAGGTTGTAAAGTTAGCTATTTCAAATTCAACTCCTGGCTGCTGGTATTCATCTAGGTGTTTTAGTACTTTTTCAAGAACTGGGGTTGCAAGCTTTACGCCTGAAAGCTCATTTCTTACAAGACTAAGGTTTTTTTTGGGCTGATTGGACTGGAAAATAAGAGAAAGAAGATAAATTTCCAGAATTTCCTCACGAGGAAGCTGGATTTTAGGAGTTGCAGCTGGAACTGCCTTTTCTGGCTTTATAGTTTTATCTGCTTCTCGGTTAATTGCATCAAATGAAGTATCAAGGGATTCAGCAAGTTTCTTAAGATAGTGTTCTCGAATTACCTCGTTATCAATAACAGCAATATATGGAAGAGTTTTTGAAAGTATTTGTTTTTTCCCTTCAGAAGTTGCTGGATCATACTGCTTTACAGCTGATTCAATAATGAATTCATATACGCTTTTATCTTCCTTTAAAGCTTTTTTAAATGCGAGTGGATTTTCGTTTAGTAGTTCATCCGGGTCTTTTCCTTGTGGGGGAACAATAACGGTTGCTGTTATCCCCTCTTTTTCGATCATAGAAATTGATCTGCGTTGCGCTTCGGTCCCAGCAGAATCTGTGTCAAAACAGAATGTGAATTTTTGAGTAAAACGCTTGAGAAGTTTTATTTGATTTTCTGTTAATGCTGTTCCTTTAACGGCAACAACATTTGTTATCCCTTCTTTGTATGCAGTTATTACATCAAATTCTCCTTCAACAATTATTACTTTCCCCTCTTTTTTTATCCCTTCTTTGGCCAAGTTTAGGCCAAAAAGAGTATCACCTTTTACATATACTGGTGTTTCGCGTGTATTAACATACTTTCCGCCATATTCAGCATTTGTAACAAGTTGACGGCCTGAAAATGCAACAACATTACCACGGTGGTCAATTATGGGAAACATTATTCGATCACGGAAAAAGTCAGAGACATATCGTCCTTTACGAAACCCAAGACCAGCCAAAATCAAATCATCTTCTGTATATTTTTTCTTGCCTATTAAGTATTTTGCGAGAGCATCATTATTTGGTGCAAACCCAAGCATGTATGTTTTTATTAGAGGAAGCGTCATCTTACGCTCTTCAGTTAGATACTTAAGGGCACGTTTTCCAGCAGGATGCTCAAGTAGAAGATAGTTATAAAATTGGGAAGTTAAATGGTTTAAGGAATAAATTAAGTCCTGTTTTCGTTCTCGGTCTGATCTGAAAACGGGAGAAGAAAGTTTTATTCCTGCTTTTGCAGCAAGTTCCTTTAAGGCTTCTGCAAAGGTTATGTTTTCATATTCTTGAACAAACGTAAAAACATCTCCACCTTTTTGGCATCCAAAGCAGTGCCATATTTGTCGCTCTGGAGAAATAACAAATGAAGCTGTTTTTTCATTGTGAAATGGACAAGGTGATTTAAAGTTACGCCCCGCCTTTTTAAGCTGAAGTCTTTCTCCAATAATGTCTACAAGATCAAGTTTTTGTTTTACTTTTTCAACGTCGTCCATGGGAATATTGTAAGGGTATTTTAACATGTTATAGCAAGAAAAAAGGCCTGGCC
>CAZXFJ010000067.1:0-2501 GCA_964640435.1 uncultured Gammaproteobacteria bacterium
GACACAGAAATGCCAAACTAATTAAGTGGTATTTCTGAAGGGTTCGAAGCTAAAAGTGGTTTCTTCCTAATGAAACCCCGCATTTCTAAGGCAAAAGAATTAATTAGATTTAGCTATTTAAAGAAAAATTAAAATTCTGTTACAATTGGCTTATTGATGAAACCACAGTTTGTTAGTAAATACCCCAATCTACTTAAGCCCGATATTCCCTTAGTTTTTACAGATGGAACAGATGTATATAAGAACTTGGCAGATAAATATATTAGACATAAAAAAGGATTTTTTATTCTTGCTCCCTCGGGTGTGGGAAAAACTCATTTTATTTCAAATCAAACTGATCAGCATTGGCTCGATGGGGATGACTTGTGGGCAGCAGCCCATGCACATCCATATGGTGAATGGTGGCGCAAGCCAGTTGAGGTAATTGATGAAATTGATCAACGATGTGATGTGATTACAGTTGAAGCAAAAAAGTTAGGATTCTGGATTATTGGTGCATCTAATAGTTGGTTAAAGCCTGAAGGCGTTGTGATTCCCGATTGGGAAACTCATCTGGGGTATATAAAAAAAAGAGAAAGTTCAAATTATGATGGGGGTTTAACAAGTGATCAGGTGGATAGAATAAAAAGCAGTAGACAATGGATGTCCAGATGGGAAAAAGAAAACGTTAAAATTTACAAATCTGTTGAGGAAGCAGTAAATGAATTAACTCAAGATTATAAAGAAGAATAATGATAGATTCTAACGCAGAATTTCCAAGGGTATTAGAAAGAGAAGATTTAGATACATCTCCGCCAGAAATAGATGGTACAAAAATTGTTTTACAAAGACATGGTAAGTTTGAACGTTCATTCGATTCCAAAAACTCGGGTAGTTTAACAGCAGAAGGAGTTTCAGATAGTTATTCAATTGGTAAAGATTTTTTCGATAAGCTTTTTAATGCCGTTCCTGAAGATCAAAGAAAAGGTGTAGACATTTTAGTTGTCGCAAGTGATACAAGGTATGAATCTGGAGGATATAGATCAATGGAGACAGCTGAACAAGTAATTAAAGCCGTAAATGATGAAATTGAACAGAGAAGACTTGATCCGTCACAGCTATTAAATAATTCAGGAAATTTTAGAGGTGATACAGGTCCAAGACCGATGAAAAAACTTCAAGAGCCTAATATGTTTGTAAGCTCTCCTGATTTTGTCAAGTTTCTAGCTGATAAGTACGGTGACAGAAATAGTGATTTTTGGATTGCCTTTGAGCAGGATAAAGAAAAGGAAGCTCGAGAAGAAATGAAGGCAGAAGGTCCTGATGATCTCGCTGACAGACTAAAGTTTTCAACAAGTGTGTTTGCAAGATATGCAAATATCTATCACAAAAGTCATCCTGATAGAAGATTGATAATCTGGGCTGTAACTCATTCGGATACAATAAGCCCTTTTGTTAAAAGAGAGATTTTGTCTGCAGGGAAGGAAGTTCCTTTAGGTGTTGATTATAGTGCTGGCTTTGCAATTAATATAGACAGAGAAGGTAACAGAAATTCAATAATTGCAGGTAATAAGTACCAATTGCATAGTAGTTAATATGCGCCCAAAATTGATTATCTTTACCCGCTAACGATTAGAGTTAATGAGTAGAGTCATAGTAATTTACTAATGTTTGTGAAAATTGCTTAAGTGCATCGGGATTAATTGGAACTGGAATTACCATTCCATCAGAAGGTGAGTTGCTATAATCTTTATTCTTTCTAAGCTCTGTAAATACGTTAAATGGTTTATCTTTTACTGGTCCTTTGAACAGTGGTAGATCAGGAAATAAAGTTTGAAGATCGTTTTTCATTTGGTTGAATAGAGAGTTGCCCTCTTGTTCTGGGTCAAAGCTTGATAAGTGTTGTTTACCAATGTATTTTTTGCGTTTATTTCTGGACTCTCTGCTACCACCAGTTCTTGCGTAAGAAGCCAGGCCTTCTATGTATGTTCCATCTTCTGTCACCTTTAAAATTATTCCACTTGGTGTAAGTTCTCCATGATGGCCCGATTTATAGACGTGATCGGTTTGTATTGGCGATAGAAGACGTCTAGAAGGGTCAATTTTTTCTCTCAGGTAAATATATGAAAGGTATTCAAAAACTGAAGCCCCAAAGTTATCAACAGTTGCTGGGTTATTATATTTTTTAGCCTGTAGAATAGAACCAGCTAATCTAGATTCCATCATTTTTGCAAGGAAAAAATCGAAAAATTTTTTTGCCTCAACCCCATCAAATGGTGATTTCGCTATAAAATTTTTTGCTTCGCTGAATGTTGGATATGTACCATCAGCGGGAGTTACCGGATTTGGCTCTGCTGCATCTACTAAAGGATGAAAACTTCCTCTGCTTGAAATTAAGCGATAATCTTCATATTCCTCAGGTGTAATGCTCATATTTCTTGTTTCACGATTTTTCATGAAAGGAATTATACCAAAGTGTATCATTATTAACAAACCAGACTACCTTATGTATTATTTATTAT
>CAZXFJ010000068.1:0-2484 GCA_964640435.1 uncultured Gammaproteobacteria bacterium
GCAAAAGATATTTTGACGAAACATTTTCACAAATTAAAAAAGATTATATTGACACAGGAAAAGTGAAATACGTATATCGAGACTTGCCACTTTCTTTTCACCAAAATGCCCATGCTGAAGCGCAGGCTGCCGAGTGTGCAAGAGAACAAGGCGGAGATGCTGCATATTTCCAATATCATGATGAAATATTTAAGAGAACGACTTCAAACGGTACAGGACTTGCGCTAGACCAACTTTCAGTTATTGCAAATGACATTGGATTGAATGGTTCCGCACTGCAATCATGTCTTGATTCAGAAAAATATAAAGCAGAAGTTGATAAGGATTTAGCCGATGCGGCAACATACGGTGCGACCGGAACCCCATCCTTCTTTATAGGGAAGTCAGGTTCAGGGGATACATTTAACGGTACAATTCTGGTTGGCGCTCAACCATTTACAGCATTTAAAACAATTATCGATGAACAATTGAAATAACAAATATGTATGCGCAAATTATTAACTTCTGCTAGCTTTTTACTACCCACGATTATTATAGCTATCATCTACATTATATTTACCACCTACCTTATGAATTCCAGAATAGTTCTCGATACTCTAATTGGCGCTTTTTCTCTCACCTATAAATTAGATCTTATGATCGCTTTACTCGGCGGTATGTGGACAGCAATGAGTGGAGCTGGACTTGTTGTTCTATTCTTAACTGCGGTTCTTACCGGAGCAAATCTTACCCTTCTGTTTAAACAGTTGAAATTATTAAAACATGCTCAAAATCTTCATTTTGTTGTAGGTGGTAATACCGTACTAGGATTAGTAGGAAGTGGTTGTGCTGCGTGTGGTCTCCCCGTTCTAGCTTTGATTGGTCTCTCAGGGAGTATAATTTATCTACCTCTTAGAGGAGCCGAAATTTCATATTTGGCAGTGGCACTACTTTCTATATCTTTCTATCTTCTACTAAGATCAGTTTTTGAAAAAGAATATTGTGCAATACCCTCAAAAAATTATGGAAAATAAGTCATTATTAGCATTACTATTAATTTTAACAATAACACTTGGGTATCTGGCCCTTTTTTGGAATGGAAAAACACCAACTTTAACAGGTAATGCATTTGCAGCTGGTAGCAAAGAAGCGTTTGATTATCTATCTACAACCAAGTCGAGCACGAGTAGTTTTTGTGGTTTGCAACCCCAGACTGTAGATGGTTTTTCCGATAAAGACAATATTCAAGGATCATGTTGTGGAGCTATGGACTTCCACCGCTACCAAGAACAGGTGAAAGGTTTAAAAAAGTACAAGAATATTTCTCAAATCCCAGAAGACCCGTATAATATACCAGTTACGTTAGCAAAAGAACTTTTTGAGTATCAAAAGACAATTGTTTTAACCCAAGAACAGCAGAAAACTTATGATAAAGCAATGAAAATGTCTCACGAGGGTGGTCCTTGTTGCTGCAAATGCTGGCGCTGGACGGCATTTGAAGGACAGGCAAAATACTTAATAACCAAACATAATTATACAGCCGAACAAATTGCCGAAATTTGGGATTTAGAAGATGGCTGCGGAGGCAGCGGACATATAGAGCATGATGAATAAAATTAGCACAGAAGCAAAGGTTATTGGATCTATTGCAATTTTTACTGTAGTAGTGTTAGTTGGTGGAGTTTTGCTTCTTTCAAATCAGAATAAAGCGGATTCTTCTATTCCACAAGAGCAAATAGTTTCAAGTAATGGACTGCATTGGCACCCTAAGCTTGAAATCTATATCAAAGGAGAAAAACAAGAAATCCCACCAGGGGTTGGTTTAGCAGGTAGTGTCCATCAAGAGACGCACACACACGACGAGGATGCAAAAGATGGTGTAATTCATATGGAAATGAATGGTTTGGTTACTAAAGATGAAACACGGCTTGCGAATTTTTTCAAAATTTGGGGTAAAAAATTCTCATCAACTGAAATATTTGATAATGTGAGCGGAGAGGAAGGGAAAGTAAGAATGATGGTTAACGGAGTAGAAACAGACCAGTTTGAGAATTACTTAATGCGTGATGGTGATAAAATAGAAATACGATATGAATAGTGAACTTACTAAGAAAATAGCAAATCTTTCTATAAAGCACTTTTTCGTAGCTATCATTACGGTAGTTATGATTATTGCGGGATTTTACTTGTATTCAAACAACCAGACGACGCTTGCGGCTCGACAGAACATGATACATGAAGGTGGTTCACACGTAATGCCTTTTGACTTGAGTAAAACAACACACGTCTTTAAAAAAACCGAGAATGGAGGTATTCAGCAGGTTATAGCAAAAGACAAGAAAGATACAGATCAAATTTCAATGATTCAAATGCATTTGCAGATGGAGGCACAACTGAAAGCAGGGCTAAGTTTGCGTTTATTATGCCGTATCCCATTTCATCATTCCATGTATTGCCAAGGTTTCCAAGCGGCCCGGGAGAAGTGTATGAATATGAACCCTTTTT
>CAZXFJ010000069.1:0-2377 GCA_964640435.1 uncultured Gammaproteobacteria bacterium
TGTGTTTATTTAAATATCCCCTTCATATTGTCAGGAATATTTTTAGTTCTAAAGGATAGTATAATCATAATAATAACCACAAAGGGAATTAGTATTATCTCCAAATCCTCAACGCGTCCTAACACTGCAAGCAAGATAAATAAAGGAAACGCAAACCAAGTCCACCCAATGATTTTGGAACGCTTATAAGATAGATAAAAAATTGAGAAATAAAGTGTAAACTGAATTATTATCAATATCCACAGGATGATAATATTGGCGTTAGCACGAATAGAATTAAGAAAAAAACTTATAGCAAAGTATCCAATAGAGGTAATGAGAATGCTTGATATAAAGATGTTTCTTTCATGAGAAAGAATTTCATTTTTTAGGAAGTGATGCGTCTTTTCCTCCATTAAAGTGAGTATATCATATCACTACGTTCACATAATCATAATTTTTATTTTTTGGAATTTCTTAATATCTCTAAAGCCCTAGGACTATCCTCTGGTATCATTGCTCCTCCACATTCTTTGCAAACTTTACTGGCATTCTTAGTTCTCCAATGACTATAAATTAATCCAGGAATACAGAGGAGAGGTATCGTAAAGATATAAAGAATTAATTCAACCACCGCACTACCAGCAGCCACACTTTTAGGTTTTCCCTGGTTATAACAATTAGTACAAATCATTTGATTAATGCTACCTTGAAACAAAATGAATGTCAAGGGTTATTTGAAGCTAAATGCTCGCTTTAAGCTAGTGGATTGCTTGCTTGTAGCTAGCAATAATTTATTTATGAAAACAAGCAAGCGTTTAGGACACCAGATACAAAAGCTCAGAAAAGAAACTGGACTTACTCAAGAGGAATTTGCTGAAAAGCTAGGCATCAGTAGAACACACATGGGTCATATAGAACAGGGGAGAAAAACCCCATCAATTAAGCTCATGGAAAAGATTGCGAAGGCTCTCAAGGTTTCAGCGGGGAAACTCCTACCTTTCTAGGTAGTCCCTGCTTTTTTTGCAGAAACAATCGCATCTAACTTTTCTACAAGTTCGTCCATTCCTTCTCGTATAACATTTGTTTCCTCAAATCCGGAGTTCTCACCCCATTCATTAGGAAATCTACGTTTTAATACTTCCAGCGCAAGCCTTCCATCTTTTATTGCACATGTATTTACGCACTTAATTAGGGAATGCTTATATTCCAGTAAACTAGCTTCAATACGGCTCTTAAAACTCTCATCGCTTTCAATCCAACGATAAAACGTTGCTTCACTAATTCCCGCCATGACTGCTGCATCCTTTCTATGCATGCCCGCTTTTATATACTCGCAGATTTTATTTTTCATCCCTGCATCATCCATACTATTTTGCTGAAATTTCCAAACTCAATTGATTATTCCTCTCAGAAAGTTCAAAGCTAAATCGTTCATCCTCATTTAGCTTGTATGTTTCAATAAGTTCTTTTAGCTCTCGGATTATTTCCTGTGGCTCTACATATTTCCTCATTAACGGATGTCGTTGCACCGCTCTTTGCAAAAATTCAGTATCTAAATGAACATACGTATCATTTGTTGTCTTTATATCCTTATGTCCTAGTATTGTTGCTACAAGTGTAATATCATGCGTATTTTTGTATAGTTGAGTGGCAAATGAATGCCTCAATAGGTGGGCATGGACACGCTTGGTAATCCCAGCTTTCACAGCTCTTACCCGTAAATCTGTATTAAAATCGCCAGGATGTATATGCTGTCCTTTACTATTTGTAAAAACTAAATCCTCATCACTTTTTCCATTTATCAATTCTTTCAAAACGTTTTTTATATCCCCATTAAAGAAAATATACCTATTCTGTTTATTTTTTGTATTCACTAAAAAGGCTCGTCCTCCTTCAATATCTAACCGTTTTACTTTTAATGATACTGCCTCATCAAATCTGCAACCAGTTATTGCTAAAAAGGTAGTCAAAGCTAGATATTTTTTATCTAAATCATCACAATTAACCCCGTTGCGATTTTTATATTCATTATGTGTGCAGAGTAGTCTTTCAACCTCCTCTGGGGTAAGTGGATATATCTCAGGCTGAGTTTTGGGCATACTCTCTATTCCATCAGAAAATCCGGTAGGCAAATCTCTGTCTTTACAAAAACCTTCTAGGTGTTTTATTGTCTGTATGTAGGTATTTAACGCAGCATTGCTTAGGTTTTTTTCTTTTAACTCGTAAAGAAAGCTCTCAAACGTGTGCTTTGTTAATTCTGCACTATTTTTTACTAGCCACCTTCTTACCACGAGAAACCTTATTCTGTAAGTATCCACAGTTTTCGGTGCGAGCTTTTTCTTAATTGTTAGATATTGGACAAAATCCTGTTCTGATATTTGCATGCTCCCTTTCG
>CAZXFJ010000070.1:0-2110 GCA_964640435.1 uncultured Gammaproteobacteria bacterium
TCATTAGATATTGTCTGTATTCTGCGGCAGCATCACTTTCAGAACGCCTTAAAAAAGCAGGAATTATTTTTGACAATTCTACTCTTGCTTCTTCTGCTGCCCAACGTATTTCGCCTAACGGATAATCAAGTGAACGAGCAAGTAGATATTCAAAGGCTTGTCCATTACCAAAAAAGGCAACCTGGGAAAGAGTTGACATAGGAAGAAGTCCTCTTACGGTATCAAATGATTTTGCCTTAAGAACTAATTCACTTTCTGTTTGAAAAGTTTCTTTTAATTTTTCAAAATATCCATTAACAATCTGAGTATATGCATCGAAAAGTCCATCCATTGCAGACCTGTATTCCTTATCTAGTCCTAATTTTTCAAGTTTTGGATCTGTATAGTATCTATATTTTCCTTTTACTTTTTTAGAATAGTCAACATATCTTGTAGATTTTTCAATTGGTGCAAGTCCGAGCCTCATATCCTCGAAATGCTTTATGACAAGTTGAGATACTGATGAATAGATAAGATGTGTTCCCGCCATTTGAGCAATTGAATCGTCTCCATACTGAGCTAGCCATTTAACATAAAATTCTCGACCTTTAGGATTTGAGAAAATCAATTCTACTGGATATTTATCAAAGAACTGAATTAACTTTTTAAATGCCTTTCCATATGCATCGCGTCCCCCAATAAAGGGCTGAACAAATTCTTTTAAGAATATTGCACGAAGATCATCTTTTGCTCTTGACGTTCGGGAGCATAATGCACCGATGACTTCAGGAGGTAAAAAAGAAACAGCAAAAGTGTTCTTATTTAAATTTGTAAAAAATGAATGAACTAATTTTTTTTCTTTATCAGTAAGATCTGGAGCTTCAAATATTGGGGCAAATTTTTTAAGCGGTATTTTTGTTTGTCTTGCCATTACGCCCTATTCTATAGCATGTTTTATCAGCAATTCAAGTACTTATTTTTTCTTTGATCCATGACCGCCAGTGGAACCAAATCCACCACGAGACTTTGCTGACATTTTTGAAACCTCAACAAAATCAGGTTTTTCAATTTTCATTATTACACCTTGCGCTATTCTTTCTCCTGCTTCAACTACTACAACTTTTTTTGTGACGTTTAATACGCAAAGCTTCAATTCATCTTCTTCTCCGTTATAGTCTTGATCAATAACTCCTACTGAGTTTGCAACAATAAGACCCCGCTTGAATGGAGTTCCAGAGCGCGAGAAAATAAAAAGACCGAAGCCTTTTGGAACTTTCATAACAATGTTTAGTGGAATAAAATTCATTTCTCCAGGTGCGATTTTTGTTTCAACCCTAGCGTGAAAATCAAAACCAACCGCACCCTTTGTTTGAAATATTGGAATTTCAAATTTTTTATCTATTCTTTTTACTTTTACTTTCATATTTTTAAAGCTTTTTTAATTTCCTCATGAATCTCTTCACGAGATTTCATTTTACCATTTTTAACACATTCTATTGTGACCCAATGGGGAAATCTTTTTGCTAGTGCAAGGTATGCTTCTTCAGAATTTTTAACATAATCAACATTACTTTCTACCATATCCTTTTTCGCGCCTTTTAAATATTTCCTCGCACCACGATCCTTGTTTTCCATAAGCGACAACGAAAACTTATATGGCACGTGAAGAAAAATAACCTTATCTTCTTTTGGAATTTTATTGATTTTATATTCAAGTTCAACGTCCCAGTCAACATATTTTTTTCTATCTTTTTTAGGCAGTCTCCCTGATTGATGAGCAAGATTTGATGGAACATAACGATTGAAAACCAGCATATTCCCTTCCTTAATCCATTTACGAATTTTCTCAGCAACTGATAATCGATCTAATGCATAAGGAAAAGTAATTAAATATGGATTAACGTCTTTTAATTCTCCATATTTTCCTTTTAAATAATCGCCAATAAATTTTCCAAAGAATTCTTCATATTGAGGGAAGTCCAATGTCTTTGTGGGGATTTTCTTCTTTTTTAAATATTCTAAAAGAAGTTGTACTTGAGTTGATTTACCTGAACCATCATTGCCTTCGATTACGATAAATTTACCTTTCATTTTTTATAAATATAGCATACTGACAAGATAAATCAATCAG
>CAZXFJ010000071.1:0-1914 GCA_964640435.1 uncultured Gammaproteobacteria bacterium
AGTTGTTAATCCAGAGTTTCAAGTGACCGTGGGACAACTAAGAGATAGACTTGAAAGACTTTCAGAAGACATATAAAAAATTCTGACATTTCCATTAAGTGGAGCAATATTTTAACTAGCAATGAACTACAATACTGAAACAGAAGAGCTTCTTGAGGAGATAGAAAACGGAGCAAAGCAAGCAAATGGACCCACAATTCATCTTATTAGATCACTAAAGCCACTGATAAAGTCCAATTTTCTTACTATTCAGTCTAACAAAAACGTTGAAGCAAGGCTAAGAGAGTTGAGTCAAAATATCAAAGATTCAGACGAACAGAGTCGTAAACTTGAATTGTCAAATTATCGTTTGCAAATAGCCATGTTAATACTTACCGCTATTGCCACCATGATTGTTGCATACCCCCTATTTGTAAAAATAATTACTTGGATATTCGAGCTTATAAAAGTGAATGTACATCTTGGTATCTATGATGTATCAATTATTAGCTTAATTGCTGGCTTACTTACCGGATTTGTTTCTTACTCAATTGTTAATGTGGAAAAGAAGGTGATCGAGATAAAGCTTAGAGACACGGTTAAAATAAAAGATTCCATATCTGCCGTTGTTTTGGACAAAGACGGAAATATTAAAGATAAAAGAAGTTCGGGTTGAGTTTTTCAATATTATCTAAGGTTCTGACCTTATTTTCTGCTCCAAAGAATTAAATAGTTGATATACTTTCTGTATGGGAAAGATTTCAGGTTTGTTTTTCTTTGTTGCTGGTTTTGTAATACTAATGGGAATTACTACGTCTGAAATCTTTTACCCGGGATATAGTGTTCGAAGTGACTTTATTAGTACTCTTGCCTCAAGTCCCCCACCAGATAGTATTATTATTCAACCATCGGCTTCAATTTTTAATTTTGCAATGATCGTCGCAGGATTATCAATTATCGCTGCGTGTGCTCTTGGGAGAAAACAAATAAAAGACAATATTTTACTTGTTTTTCTTCTTCTAATGGGCGTAGGGACTCTTGGGGTTGGGGTTTTTCCAGCAAATACAGGTTTGCCTCATTTGGTTTCTGCCTTTTTCTCATTTGCTGCAGGTGGAGTTGCAGCAATTCTCTCTTTTAGATTCTTAAGTTCTCCATTTAAATATTTATCAGTAATTTTAGGGTTAATAACATTGTCTTTCTTGTTTGCAGGAGAATTTTTACCAACACGAGTTGTATCACTTCTAGGAAATGGGGGAACAGAACGTTTTGTTGCTTATCCGTTAACAATCTGGATTTTAGGACTTGGTGGATATTTAATGGGTAAGCCTTACTCTAAGTAGTCACGAAGTTTATTTCCTCGAGATGGATGTCTTAATTTTCTTAATGCCTTTGCCTCAATCTGACGAATACGCTCGCGAGTAACAGCAAACATTTTTCCAACCTCTTCAAGTGTTTTTGGTTTTCCATCACGAAGTCCAAATCGCTCTTCGAGAACTCTTCTTTCACGGTCTGATAAAGTTGAAAGAACTGCACTAAGCTGCTCTTTTAGAAGACCGCGGGATGCTGTATCGAAAAGCGTTGGCGCTGTGATGTCATAAATAAAGTCACCAAGATATGAATCTTCTTCATCTCCAACTGGAGTATCAAGAGAAGCTGGTTGTTGTGAAATTTTAATAATCTCACGCGCTTTATCAGGTTCAATTTCTAGGATTTCTGAGATTTCTTCAGGTGTGGGTTGGCGACCTAGTTCCTGCATGAGTTTTCTCTGAACTCTCATAAAGCGGTTAATATTTTCAACCATATGAACTGGAATACGAATTGTTCTTGCTTGATCTGCAATTGCACGTGTTATAGCCTGACGAATCCACCACGTAGCATATGTTGAGAATTTAAATCCTTTTTTCCAGTCATATTTTTCAACTGCACGAATAAGAC
>CAZXFJ010000072.1:0-1890 GCA_964640435.1 uncultured Gammaproteobacteria bacterium
TAGTAAACGTTGCAGAAACAACTTCAAGTGGTCTATGTCTCACATCAAATGGAGCAGGCGCAGCACCAACATGGACATCATGTTCAGCTGGTATTACAAGCTCACCATTCACAACTCTTAATGGAGCAATCGTTCCTTTGAACCAAACAGTAGATCTTCTTGTAGGTGGAACTTCAACTGCTGCTGCTAAATTCGCTTTTGTAAACGTTAACAGCGGTACACCTACAGCATCAATCTCAGCAGGCACAACAGGTAACAACACATTCCTTACAGGTGCTGGAAATCTAGCAACAACAAACTTCCAAAGCCTAACTCTTGGTTCATCAACAACCGGTAACATTGTTCTAAATAACCCAGCATTCGGAGCTTCCACTGGTAACAATGCAGCGCTTTATGCAGTTGCCGGAACAGGCGCGATTGCTTCAACAACAACAAACACAGCAGGTCTTTGTCTTATGTCTTCAGCATCTGGCCCTGTATGGGGTGCATGTCAGGAAGCACCAGATGTATTCTGGAACCAAACAAATGGTCTTCTTTACCCTAACTACACAACTGTAGACTTTGCTATCGGTGGAGCATCTACAACATCTGCTAAATTTGCAATAACAGGTGTTAACAACAACGCCCCAGTTGCTACATTATCAGGTTCAACAGGTGGATCATTCTTAACCGCTACAGGTAACCTTGGTACAACCCACAACCAAACATTAACACTAGGTGGAACAAGCACAGGCAACATTGTTATTTCACCATTGAATGGTTCAGGAGTATTCACAGTTAATGCAGCAACTGCAAACCTAACAGGAACTACAACAGTTAATGCTCCAAGTCTTGCAACATTCAATACAGCAGCAACGCTTGGTGTTTCAGCTACAACATTAACACTCGGAAATGGATCAGCTGCTACACTTCAGACAACAACTGGAGGATTGACTCTTAACTCTGGATCAAACACATTAACAATAGATTCTTCTGATACAACATTGACAGCAAGTGGTCTTGACACAATCACAACTGCTGCAACACTTGGAATTTCAGCAACAACATTAAACCTTGGTGGTGGAGCAGCAGCAACAATAACAACAGTATCTGATGACAATCTATCACTATCTCCAAACGGAACAGGTGACATCAGACTTGTTAATGATGCAGATACTGACATCATAATGCCATTCTTCACAAACGCAGGTGGAGTTCTCTTTACAAACGCTTCAGGAGTTTTGGCACAAACCGCTTCAGGTACAAACACGCAATGTTTGATTGGTGGAACAACACCTACATGGGGATCATGTGCAACAGGCAACACAGACTCACCGTTTACAGTTCAAAATGGAGCAATTGTTCCTCTAAACCAAACAGTAGACTTGTTAGTCGGTGGCGTATCAAGCGCTGCTGCTAAGTTTGCTTTCATCAATGTTAACTCAGGTGTTCCAACAGCTTCTATTTCAGCTGGCACAACAGGTAACAACACATACCTAACAGGAGCTGGTAACCTTGGAACAACCAACTTCCAGAGCTTAACTCTTGGTTCATCAACAACAGGAAATATTGTTCTAAATAACCCAGCATTTGGAGCTTCTACAGGAAATAATGCAGCACTTTACGCAGTATCTGGAACAGGCGCAATTGCAGCAGCTACAACAAATACAACAGGACTCTGTCTAGTATCTGGTGCATCAGGACCAACATGGGGAGCTTGTCAAGCTGCTCCAGATGTCTTCTGGAATCAAACAAATGGAATTCTATATCCAAACAACACAACAGTTGACTTTGCAATAGGTGGTCAGTCAACTGATTCAGCAAAGTTTGCTGTAACAGGAGTTCTAACAAACTCACCAGTTGCTACATTATCAGGTTCAACAGGTGGATCATTCTTAACCGCTACAGGTA
>CAZXFJ010000073.1:0-1831 GCA_964640435.1 uncultured Gammaproteobacteria bacterium
ATTTAAGAACACATTACAAACCTTTGGGGATCAAGCAAATGAGATTTATAACAAAATTGCAATTATAGAGAAAGAGATCAAATGAAAATAATTCAATCATTATCAAATTTTACTTGGCTTTTTATCATTATTGGAGTAGTAATAATAAAAATATTTGTCTTCCCTTCTGAGCCTACTCCTTCTGAACCATTTTCTTTTGGAAAATTTACCTACGCAGTAGGAGAATATATCATTACAATAGTTGGCACTCTAGTTTTAGGCTACTTTTCCCTAAAACTCTATGAGTGGCTAGAAAGCAAAAAACAAGCAAAATAATATGACTTCACGCCCATCAGTCATCTTTTGCTTGAGCTTTATACCCGGTCTTTTTTATCTGCACAAATATCTGATCTATCGTCAGTTTTTCTCCATCAAACTCAACTTCACTTTCTTGTTTCGCATAGCTAGTTTTTACTGACTTAACACCTTCCAGATCCTCTAAATCGAAGTCTATATTCATAGCACAAGAGCTACAATGCATACCTTCAATTTTTAGTTTCTTTTTAGTAATCTTACTCATAAGACTTCAATCACCCCCCGATACATTCCCATTGAACAGGAAAAGGCAATATTACCTGCTTCTTTCGGTGTAAATGTTATTGTTTGTGTTTCATTTGCCTGCAAATTCTTACTTATACCAAGGGAGGGAATTCTAAAGGCAGATGCACAACTATATGCATCTTTACTTGTAAGTCTAAGTGTTACCGGAGATCCTTTCTTTACTCTTATATAATTTGGAGAATAGCCTCTTGATGTTACTATTATCTCTGCTGTTTGACTTGTTGGTGCTTCGCTATAAAGCTTCTCTGATGTATTAGGTTGTCTGGCATTCTGAATACTACCCGTGACTGATTGTATAGTCAAAGGAGAGCCCCCCGCAACTAGAGCACCATTTACTGAGGTTATTCCTAAATAAATCACAGCTATAGCTGCAATCTTTAAAAATCTAGCTCTAAAATTATCTCCCAATACACTGGTGAGCCAACCAACGCCAAAGAATAAAGGTGTTGTTCCTAAGACAAATGCACCCATGATAGCTGCTCCTATAAACGGATTTGCGCTGCTTATAGCTAATGCTTCCATTGCAAGAGTGGTTCCGCAAGGAATGAAAATTGTCATTGCTCCAAGGAATGCGGGGGCGAATAAATCTTTACTCTTAGATTGATTTCTTACCTTTCTTGTTAAAAACTTTGGTGGCTGGATTACAGCATATCGAAATATTGGATGAACATTTAATAGGTTCAGTGCTATAACAATCATGTAGAGCCCTGCTATAAATTGCATGGTTATTTGCATTGTTTGACTTATTCCTATCGCACCACCAAATGCACCTAAGAGAAAACCAAACGATGTGTATGCAATAATTTTTGTTGCTAAAAATGCAAGTGTAGGAAAAATCGTATTTCTTTTATTTACGCCTTCTTCTACTTCCTCTTCTTCTCGAGCAGCTATAACAGATGCGAGAAGTCCTCCTTGCACAGCAAGACATGTCAATCCTCCAACTGTTAATCCTGTTAAAAATATTACCCAAAGATTCATATTTATATTTTAGCTTTCTTTAATAATAACGAATTACTAACTACTGATATTGAACTTGTTGCCATTGCAACAGATGCAAATATTGGACTTAAAAGAATGCCCCATACTGGGTATAAAACTCCCATTGCTACAGGTATCAACAGAATATTATAGCCAAATGCCCAGAATAGATTCATTCTAATCGTTCTCATTGTTTTTCTTGATAGCTCTATTGCTGATGCAACTGACTTAAGATCTTTGTTAATTAATGTAA
>CAZXFJ010000074.1:0-1826 GCA_964640435.1 uncultured Gammaproteobacteria bacterium
GTACTTGAGTTGATTTACCTGAACCATCATTGCCTTCGATTACGATAATTTACCTTTCATTTTTTATAAATATAGCATACTGACAAGATAAATCAATCAGGAATGTTATATAATATTTTCTGGTAAAAAACATATTTTATGAGTGCAGAAATATCTTCAGTTACTGAGGTAGATAGCCGATTTAGAATACGGGTCGGATCAAAGGAAATTGCTTTATCTGACAGTTTTGTTAGGCGCGGGAAACAAAGAATTTATGATGCAACAACTGTAAGCTTCGTTGATGGCGCAAAAGAAGAACTTGTGAGTAAAGCAAATGCAGGCAAGTTCTTCATTCTGTATGCAACCCATAAATCTCACTACGATGGTCGTCCTCTAGGAAAAGCAACAAGAATATTAAGAGAATTAGTTAATCCTTATCTTCCCGAAAATGATCAACTTAAGGGATTTGCTATGCCAATTGCTGCTTCAATTGCGTCCGGACACCAAGGACAAGAAGTTAAAAAAGCGGTTGGAATGTTCTCAAGATTAAGTGAAGAACAAGATCAATTTTATTTAATTGATTATGTACGGGAAAAAGATAAAGTAGAATTTAAGATGAAGGATAACACTAGAGAATATTTAAGAGAAATGAAAAATCATTTGGCCGCAAATGAAGGCATTGCTCTACTACCGGAAGCAACCGTTGAAGGTGGTAGAAACTTTGAAAGCGGAGAACTTATTGGACTACGTCTTCCTGAACCCGGATCTATCTATATAACAGCGAAATGGGCTGAGAAACAAGGAAAAGACCCAGTATTAGTCCCAGTAGTACTAACAGGAACCCATAAGGTATTTAGACCAGGGAGAATTCCTAAGGATTATAAAGTTCCAACCGAAACAGTTATTAAAGCGACAGTACCAATGGTTCCTCATGAAATAGTTACTGCAACTATAGGAAGACCAGTCGATCTTGAACAGGCAGTAAAAGAATCATCCCATGATGGAACTCTTAATATGCATAATCTTGATCTATATCTTGCTCGTCTTTGGGCTGAAATGACTCCAGAAGAAGAGCTTGGAGGTTTTGGAAAACATCTTTTAGCAATACATAGATAGCTTACCTATCTTTATCAAGTTTTGATTCTAGTGGCGCTGACTGACCAGAATATTTTGCACTCTTCTTCTTATAGTATGGTGTCTCAGCGGGACTTGTGAGCATCATAAAAGAAAGTGCGCAAATTCTCATTTCTGGATAAAGCGCCACTGGCATTTTACCCATGTTAGTAAGCTCCAGAGTTATTTTTCCTCTAAATCCACATTCAATTGATGCGGCAGTTGAATGAACCATAATTCCAAGTCGTCCAATACTTGATCTTCCCTCTAAACTTCCAACCATGTCGTCTGGTATTTCAACATATTCAACTGTTGTTGCCAATACAAAGTCCCCAGGTTGGATTATAAAAGGCTCATCTTTTTTCTTTTTTACTTCTCGCGTTATTTCCTCACCTATATTTTTCCTATGTGGATCGATAAATGGATATTTTGAATGGTCAAAAATTCTAAAGGTTGATCCAAGCCTTAGATCAATTGAATTTGATCCAAGTTGTGTTTTGAAATCTGGAGCAGGAGTAATCACGATTCTCTTGTCTTTGAGAGCTTTCTTGATGTCTCGGTCGGATAAAACCATGCACCCATTATACAACAATCGGAAAAATCAGCAATTTGACAATTTTCACGCAATTGCCTATGCTAAATTAAGGCCATTTATAGGCATTTGAATTTATGGAAAAAATGCAAGCTGGAATTAATTATGTATTCTCTTCGTATAAGAGAACTGCTACTGCACT
>CAZXFJ010000075.1:0-1658 GCA_964640435.1 uncultured Gammaproteobacteria bacterium
CACTTGAGGTTGAGAAATTCTTAATGGATCAGGCTTAAGGAAGGTTTTTCTTGAGTATTTCAAGGTCGTCACGAAGTGCAATAATTCCCTTAGATAGAGCAATAATCTCCTTTTCAACGTTCTGAAGCGATTTGCTTGATTCAACATGGGCACGTTGTTCTTGAGTTTGCTCTTTATCCTCTTCAAGGTAGAAGCGGTCAATATCTTCTGAAATGTTTTCAACATCGCTTTCAAGTTCTTCAACATTGCGACGCATCTTTTTAACATTTCCTTCAAGCCCTTCAACATTTTCCTGAAGCTCGTCAGATGCTTCTTCAAGTTCCTGAACGTCTTCTTGAATCTCTTCAATATCCTCTCCAACATCTTCAATACTTTCGTGTGTACGGTTAACTGAAAGCTGAATGAAAAGAGAAAGGTAAATTGCTTCAAGGGAGACGATGGTTGTGAGTACTAGAAGAATAGTTGTGAAATCAACGCCAACAAGATAAAAAGAGAAAGCCAACACAAAAAGAATGGTGTGGACAATGATTGAAGTTGGCGTCCCGACCCACTCAGTTAGCTGAACTGCTGCTTTTTCAACTGCACTTTCTTTTTTGATTACTTTCTTCTTGACTACCATAATAGTGTATATTATACCGCTCTGGTACAAACTAGGACAACCCCTCATGTTCGTTTGGGGCTTATTAATAACACTTACTATTTAGGGACGAAACTTGTAAATAATTGTGAGCAGGAACTTCCGGTGCAGCGTACACAGGAGTATTTGTAGTCACCAACTATTGATTGGTGATGAATAGGGGATGCAAGCCACCAGGCAACAGTACCTTCTTCGTTTGTGCCTATTTTTGCGTTTTCCCATATCCAATATGGAAGGTTTCTGTTGTAGAGTCCTGAGTGAAGAACTCCGCTTTGGATTTCACCTGGAATTTCGTTAGATCTTGTTTGAGCCAAAGAACAAACACTATCTTCTTTCTGAAATGCGGCAAGACCCTGAGATGCTCTATATTCGTTAACTAGGTTAAATATCTTGTCAGAATCAAGTACAGCAGAATCTGATGCGTATGCGCTTGTGAGAGCTGGTGCAGCAGGTAGATTTGCTGCTACAGCGGTGCTTGCTGGAGTTGTATTTGTTGTAGCGACTACTACTGCTGATTGAACCTGTTTAGGCTCGATTTTAACTGGAAGACTACAATTTTTGTTGTCAGAAAGACAGCTATTGTTAATGTTTTTACTTGAATAACATGCGTGAGAATATACAGCGGTAAACCCATTAAGGGTTTGTGCGTGGGCTATCTGCGTTGCTCCTGTCAGTGACAATATAGTGAGAACCAGGAGCATGATACGACCGAGTCGTCCTGCCTTCGACATAAAAAAAGTTCTGCTTTTAAGGCAGAACTAATTATCACGAAGGCACGAGTATAACAAATTATAGGCTATAAGTCAAGCTAAAGGGGATTCTGATAAGCTAAATCTAGCTTCGTACGATAACTTTACCCTTGGTAATTGCGAATTCATTGAGAGCAAATTCTGCACGGGATAAGAAGAAATTTTTATATCTTTCAGGAGTTGCGGATCGTTCCTCAAGGAGCGAATTTGTTGCTGCCTCATTTATACGAGCGCGATTAAGATCTGTTAAAAACCTATCTCTTATTTGAGTA